>CAUJDW010000150.1 GCA_963169455.1 Bacteroidota bacterium
AACAATATAACAATATAACAATATAACAATATAACAATATAACAATATAACAATATAACAATATAACAATATAACAATATAACAATATAACAATATAACAATATAACAATATAACAATATAACAAACATGCCCCCCCACTACCTCCTCATCGGCCAGGGCCTGGCCGGAACGCTGCTGGCCCACTTCCTCGAAAAAGCGGGAAAAAGCGTTTTCGTTATCGGGCGGCAGGACGAAGGCGCGGCCTCCCGCGTGGCGGCGGGGCTCATCAACCCCATCACCGGGCGGCGCTTCGTCAAATCCTGGCGGGTGGACAGCCTCATTCCTTTTGCCCGCAACACCTACCGGGAACTGGAGCAAAAGCTCGGCATCTCCCTCTACTATGAGCGCAACATCCTCCGGGCCCTGGCCGGCCCCGGGGAGGAAAACGCATGGCTGGCCCGCAGCGGTGAACCGGGCTACCAGCACTACATCCTCGACAGGGCGGAACCGGGGGCTTATGCCGGTAAGATAAAACAGGCCTACAGCTATGGCGAAGTGCGCCACAGCGCCCGGGTGGACGTCGGGCTGCTGGTGGAGGCCTACCGGCAATACCTGGAGCAGAAAGGGGCCTACCGGGAAGAAACTTTTGATTACACTCAACTGGAAATGGTGAAGGGAGGTGTGGTTTACCCGGGCATAAAAGCTGAAACCGCCGTTTTCTGCGAGGGCCCCTGGGCCAGGGAGAACCCGTTTTTCAACTACCTCCCCTTCCAGGGCGACAAGGGGGAGGTGCTGATCGTCCGCATTCCGGGCGCAGGCTTTGAAAAAATACTCAAGCAGGAGGTGTTCATCGTGCCCCTGGAAAACGGCCTGTACTGGGTGGGCTCCAACTACGTCAAAGGCCCGGAAGACGGGCGCCCTACCGAAGCCGGCGCTTCCTACCTGCGCAGCCATCTGGAACAAGTGTTGAAAATCCCCTTTGAAGTAGTGGCCCACCGCGCCGCCATCCGCCCCACAGTCAGAGGCCGGCGCCCTTTCCTGGGGCGGCACCCGGAATTTCCCCAACTGGCCCTGTTCAATGGACTGGGCGCCAAAGGGGCTTCGCTCGGGCCCTACTGGGCCAGCCATTTAGCTGATCATCTGGTGAAAAATGTTACCTTGGATGGTGAAGTGGATATCCAAAGATTTGTTAAAAAATAGATGCCCGTTTGTGTAATTGCCCCCGATATTACATCGTAATAAGAGCGGAAAAGTCACGGGGTGACTGATCCACGCCAAATCTAGGCAAGTCACCCCGTGACTGGCTCCACTATTAACCGAAAAAAACCAACCATGGCCAATCGCATTTTCTTTTTCTCCCTCCTGATGCTCCTGGCAGCCTTGACCCCGCTCCAGGCTTTTCAACGAACCAAAACCGAGCCCTCCATGCCACAGAATGACCCCTATAAGGCAGAATGGAAAGTGATCGATTCCCTGGAAAACCAGGGCCTGCCGCGCTCCGCCCTCGAAAAGGTGGAGGCGCTCTACAGCCGGGCGAAAAAGGACGGGGAACATGCCCAGCTGGTGAAAACCATCATCTACCGCAATAAGTACCAAAGCCAGATCGAGGAATACGGCCCGTCCAAAACGATCCTGCGGATGGAGGAAGAGGCCAAAACCTCGGAATTCCCGGTGCAGCCCGTGCTTTATTCTCTCCTCGGGGAAATGTACCAGAACTTCGCCAACCAGAACTACTGGCGTTTTTCCGGGCGCACCAATGTGTCCGGCTCCCTGCCCGACGACCTCAACACCTGGAGCCTGGATCAGTTACTGGGCGCCGCCTCCCGCTACTACCTGCGCTCCGTCCAGGACACGCGCACTTTCGATATTCCCATTGCGGAATTTGCCGCCATCACAGTCGAAGGGCTGGGCAATACGGACGAACTGCGGCCTACGCTGTTCGACTTCCTGGCCCACCGCGCCATCGACCATTTTTCCAACGAACAATCCTACCTGTCCCAACCAGCTTACCGCTTCCAGATTGACGGTGAACAGCCCTTCGGCCCTGCTGATGAGTTCATCCAACTGAAGTTCGACACCCGGGATACGGCTTCCTACAAACTCAAAGCCCTGCAGCTCTTCCAGTCGCTGCTTTCCCGTCGCCTGGCCGATGACAAACCCGCCGCACTGCTCGACGCCGACCTGAAGCGCCTCAGCTTCGTTCGCAGCAACTCGGTTTTATCCCACAAGGACTCCCTCTACCTGTCGGCCCTGCAAATGCTGGAGCGCCGATACAGCGGGCAGCCAATCGTGGCCGAGGTGTGGTATCACATCGCCCAGCTCTACGCCGATCAGGGGGGGAACTGGGACGCCAGATTCCCGGAAAAGAACAAGTGGAAACTGAAAGAATCCCTGGAGCTTTGCGACAAGGCCATCGAACAGTTTCCGGAGAGTTACGGGGCGGGGCAGTGCAAGGCGCTGCGCAGCCAGCTGCTGCAGCGCAGGCTGAGCCTCACCGTGGAAGAAGTGAACATCCCGGGCCAGCCGGCCCTGGGGTTGGCCAATTACCGCAACCTCACTCAGGCCTACCTGCGGGCCGTCCAGCTTACAGAACAGGAATACTCGGAACTGCGCAACCGCCCGGCAGAGGAGGTTTTCACACTGCTGGCTCAGAAAAAGGCCCTGCGCTCCTGGAAAGTGAACCTGCCCGATGACGGCGACCTGCGCGAACACAGCGCCGAACTGGCCATTGATGCTCTTCCCATGGGCTTCTACGCCATTTTGCTGGCGGATTCGGAAAAATTCACCTACTCCCAGCAAAGCGGGGGCTACCTGTACACCCTTTTCTCCAACCTGAGTTACTTCAGCCGCCGCACGAAGAATAATACCACCGAATTCCTGCTGCTGCACCGCGAAACGGGCGCTCCGCAGGAAGGCGTGCTGGCGGAGTTTTTCACCAACCAGTACAACCGCCGCACCCAGCAGTCGGAAAGGGTGAAGATCGGGCAGTCGCAAAGCGATAAGGACGGTTTCCTCTACCCCGATGTGAAGGAAAACACCTACTTCCAGGTGCGCTTTTCCAAAGGCGGGGATGTGCTCTTCTTCGAAGACGGCTATTCCAACTACACGCGCAGCACCGGCCCCCGGAAGGATGTCATCACCCACTTTTTCCTCGACCGCGCCATTTACCGCCCCGGGCAGACGGTCTTCTTCAAGGCCATCGTGCTGGAAAATGATGAGCACGGGGTTCCTTCCATCCTGGCCCGCCACCCCTTCGAGGCCACCTTCTACGACGCCAACGGGCAGGAGGTATCCAAACTGGAGCTTCGCACCAATGAATTCGGAACCGCCAACGGGAATTTCACGGCGCCCAAAGGCGGGCTGACGGGGCAGATGCGCCTGCACTCCAGTGCCGGCAACAACAGCCACTTTTTTTCGGTGGAAGAATACAAGCGCCCCAAATTCGAGATCACCATGGCGCCCCTGGCCGGCAGCCCTGCGCTGAATGACACGGTGACGGTGAGCGGCCAGGCCCTGGCCTTCGCAGGCAGCGCCGTCGATGGGGCCGATGTGTCCTATCGGGTGGTGCGGGAAGTGCGCTTCCCCTGGTGGCCCTGGTGGCGCTTCGACAGGCCCGTGTACCCCGGCTTCGGGGAAAGCCAGGAGATCGCCAGCGGCAGCCTGAAAACGGACAGCGAAGGCAAATTCGACATCAGCTTCAAAGCTTTGCCCGACCTGTCGGTTGACAAAGCCGACAAACCGGAATTCGTTTTCACCGTCTATGTCGATGTGGCCGACATCACCGGCGAAACCCATTCGGCGGAGAAAAGCATTAACCTGGCTTACCTCGGGCTGAAAGCGGACGTGATGATCCCGGAGAGCATTGGCAGGGACGAGGGGCTGGCGCCCGTCCGCATTATCACCCAGAACCTGGACGGCGCAGCGCAGCCTGCCGAAGGCGTGCTTACCGTCCACCGCCTGCAGGCGCCCCAGCGCATCTACGTCGAGCGATACTGGAACAAGCCCGACCGCTTCCTGATGCAGCAGGCGGATTTCGAGCGCACCTTCCAGCACTACGCCTATTCCAACCAGGACGAAACGGCCGCATGGCCGCAGGCGGAGCAACTGCTCAGCCAGCCCTTCCGGACGCCGGAAAACGACACCCTCTTCGTCAACCCTTCCGGCTGGCCGGTAGGCCACTACGCCCTGACGCTGGCGACGCAGGACGATAAGGGCAATGCCATTGAAGTGAAAAAATTCTTCACAGTCTATGACGCCGGGCAGCAACTCCTGCCAGAGGGCACGCTCGCCTGGGAAAAACAGCAAAAGGACGGCCCCTATCAGGTTGGTGACGAAGCGGTGATCCTGCTGGCCACTTCCGCCAATGAGTTGTATGTGCTCAGCGAGCTGGAGCGCCTCCAGGAGAACGTGAGCCGGAACTGGATGCAGGTGAAAACCTGGAACAAAGCGGCCCACAAAGTGACGGATGCCGACAAGGGCAACGTCTTCGCCCACCTGAGTTTCGTGAAGTTCAACCGGGCTTTCACCTGGACGAAATACATCAACGTGCCCTGGAGCGAGAAGGAGCTGAAGATCGAATACAGCACCTTCCGCGACAAACTCAGCCCCGGCCAGGAGGAGGCCTGGCAACTCAAAGTGAGCGGGCCGGGCAACGAAAAGGTGGCCGCCGAAATGGCAGCCACCCTGTACGACGCCTCGCTGGATGCCTTCCGGCCCAACGACTGGAGCTTCAGCCCCTTCCCCTACCACTATCCCGTCAGGGCCTGGCAGCCCGGGCATTTCGGCTCCACTTCGCTGTTCGGGTATTATTACTACTACCCCTACCCGGAAGGAGGGCCGCAGCGCAGCTACCGATACCTCAACTGGTTTAACTTCAATTTCTACAGCGCCGCCGGATACGGCGATGGCAGGGTGCTGATGCGCGCCCAGGCCATGGAGGCCCCTGCCATGGCCATGGATTTGGCGACCAAAGCTTCGCCCGAAGAAGCCGGCGCCCTCAAGTCGGCAGCGGCTCCGCCTCCGCCTCCTGCGCCCGCTCAGGATTCCGCAGCCGGGCAACAGGCGGCAGAGGCCCCCGCACCGCCGGTGCGCACCAACCTCAAAGAAACCGTCTTCTTCTTCCCCGAACTGCGCACCGATGAGGAAGGCAATGTGGTAATCCGCTTCACCATGAACGAAGCGCTCACCCGCTGGAAATTCCTGGCCCTGGCGCATACCCGCGACTTGCAGTACGCAGTGAGCCAGAACCAAACCGTCACCCAGAAGGAGCTGATGGTGCTGCCCAACCCGCCGCGCTTCCTGCGCGAAGGCGATGAGATCGAATTTACCGCCAAGGTGAGCAACCTGACAGAGAAAAGCCTGGCCGGCAGCGCTCAACTCCTGCTGTTCGACGCCCTCAGCATGCAGCCCATCGACGCCCTGCTGGGCAATACGGAGAATACCGTAACTTTCGAAGCCGGCGCCGGCCAGTCGGCCCGCCTGGCCTGGAAACTGAAGATACCCACGGGCAAGGTGATGGCCGTTACCCACCGCGTCGTGGCCAAAGCCGGCAACTTCTCCGACGGCGAGGAAAGCGCCCTGCCGGTGCTGACCAACCGAACGCTGGTGACGGAAAGCATGCCCATGCCGCTGAAAGGGGGGGAAACCAAAACTTTCAGCTTCGCAGCCATGGATAAGGCTAAAAAGTCCACTACGCTGCAACACCACCATTTTACCCTGGAGATGACTTCCAACCCGGCCTGGTACGCCGTGAAAGCGCTGCCATACCTGATGGAATTCCCCTACGAGTGCAGCGAGCAGGTTTTCAGCCGCTACTACGCCAATACCCTGGCTTCCTCTGTGGCCAATTCCAGCCCCGCCATCAAACGGGTGTTCGAACGCTGGCAAAGCCTGGAACCGGAAGCCCTGGTGAGCGAACTGGAAAAGAACCAGGAACTGAAAGCCGTACTGCTGGAGGAAACGCCCTGGGTGCGGCAGGCGCAGAGTGAAACCGAACAACGCCAGCGCATCGGGCTGCTATTCGACCTCAACAACATGAGTTACGAACAGGACAAAGCCCTGGCCCAGCTGGAAGAAATGCAACAGGCCTCCGGCGGCTTCCCCTGGTTCCCGGGCGGCAGGGAGAGCTGGTACATCACCCAGTATATCCTCGAAGGCATGGGCCACCTGCGGGCCCTGGGCGTCCAGGACGTGCAACCGGGCTCCCGGGTATGGAACATCAGCACCCGGGCCGCCGGCTTCGTCGACCGCGAGATGGCGGAGTATTACGAAGATATCCTGCGCCGGGCCAAAGCCGAAAAAGATGAGCTGGACAAGGACCACCTCTCCAACATCGCCATCCACTACCTCTACGCCCGCAGCCTGTTCCCGGAACTGCCCGTGGAAGGCAAGGCCAAAGAGGCCTGGGATTACTTCCTGGGGCAGGGCAAAAAATACTGGCTGCAGAAGGGCTTGTACGAACAGGCTATGCTGGCCGTGGTGATGCAAAAAACGGATAACGAAGAAACCGCGGGGCGCATCGTCAAATCCCTGCGCGAGCGGGCGCTTTATAATGAAGAGTTGGGCATGTACTGGAAATACAACACGGGTTATTTCTGGTACGAAGCCCCCATCGAAACGCACGCCATGATGATCGAAGTGTTCGCTCAGGTCGCAAAGGACGATCAGGCAGTGGAACAGCTCAAAATATGGCTGCTGAAGAACAAGCAAACCAACCACTGGAAAACGACCAAAGCCACGGCCAATGCCGTCTATGCCCTGCTGCGCTACGGCGACAACTGGCTGGAGGGAACCGAGCTGGCACAGGTGAGCTTCCCTGGCCTGAGCAAGGACGCCTATCAGCCTCAACTGAAAGAGGCCGCCGCCGCTGCAGAGGCCGGCGCCGGCTATTTTAAAACAAGCTGGACGGGCGGCCAGGTAGGGGAGGGCTTCGCAAAAGTGAAAGTGTCCAACCCCAACAAAGGCATCGCCTGGGGCGCTGCATACTGGCAGTACTTCGAAGACCTGGATAAGGTGGAGATATTCCGGGAGACGCCCCTCACCATGGTGCGGCAGTTGTACAAAGAAGTGATCGGCGACAAAGGCCCCGAGCTGGCGGCCATTTCAGACGGGAACCCACTTCAGCCGGGCGACAAGCTCACGGTGCGGATCGAACTGCGCGTGGACCGGGATATGGAATACGTGCACATGAAGGACATGCGGGCCAGCGGCCTGGAGCCCATCAACGTCTTCAGCCAGTACAAATGGCAGGGCGGGCTGGGCTACTACGAAAGCACCCGCGATGCGGCAACCCACTTCTTCTTCCACTACCTGCCGAAAGGCACCTACGTGTTCGAGTACCCGCTGCGCGTCGTGCATAAAGGGGATTTCTCCAACGGCATATCCAGCATTCAGTGCATGTACGCTCCGGAGTTTACGAGCCATTCGGAAGGCGTAAGGGTGAGGGTGAGGTAGAGCGGCTTGCCAGTATGTCAGTTGGCAGCTGAACAGGTGCTCTGCTGCTTTTTATCCCGGATGAGGGCCTTTGGCCCTCATCCGGGAATGTCGGCACGCCGGTTTGGGCTTTGGACGTCTGGAAAGTGCTCTGGATTTCCCTGCTCTTTCCCACTTCTCGTTCGCGAGGGACGGTGTCCCGATGCGGAAGAACAAGCCAGTCTCTGGCGCCGGCGGTTTACTATTTGCCGGGCAGCCATCCATTGCGCCGGACATGCCGACAGGGGTTTATCCGAAGTTCACCTGGCCTCCCAGCCTCCCCCTCAGGTTCCTGGCCTGCCGCATGCCCCGGGGGTCAAACCTTTCCTTTTACGAAAGGCAGCAGCCAGTCGAGCGGTTTGTTTTTGAGCGCTTCCTTTTTGCGTTCCAGGTAGGCGTCGGTCAGTTCCTTTTCCACTTCGATTTCCTTGCGGGTGCGGTAAACGCCGGTGGCGGTGTCGAATTCCACCATGTTTTGGGTGGCGTTTCGCAGCAGGGTGACCTTTTCGAGGTTGTCCATTTCGAAGACGTGTTCATGCTGGTGGAGCAGGAAGTCGTAGGGGCTTCTCGGAGAGATGAGCTTGACGAAGATGGGCGCCGTTTCGATGGCGATGAACAGCAGGATGATGAAGATATTGGCAAAAAATATGGCTTTGCTGTCTTCCCCCAGGCGGTGCAGGGCTTCCATGCGCGCGGCCATGCCGCCGAAGGCGCTGCGCTCCAGGGAGGCGATCTCCGCCAGCATCAGGCTGTCCGTCTGCCGGATGGACGCCTGTTTTTCGGCGATGAGGGGCAGGATGCGCTCCTTGCCTGCGTCGAGTTCCGCCTGCGCCTCGTCGGCCTTGGCTTTTTTGATGCGGTAGATGGGGCCGAGGTTTTTCTTGCCGCTGCCCCCCGTGCCGTCGGCCTCCTGAATGGCCATCAGGTTGAGGGTGTCGCGCTTGGCCGCCAGGGCGTCCAGTTCTGACTGCAGGGCCGCCAGTTCCTTCTGGTAGGCCTCCGCCTGATCGCTGAAGCGGCTCTTGAGTTTGGTTTCCTGTTCCTTGTACACCTCCTGCTCCATGCTGATCAGCTCGGCGTCGATCTCTTTCTGGAATATCTTCAGCTCCAGGGGCTTGGAAATGACCAGCGCCAGCAGCACGGCCAGGATGAGGCGGGGGAAGGCCACCACGAAGTCGCGCCAGAAGGAGCCCCGGCTTTTCATGCTGGACACGATGTAGCGGTCCAGGTTGAAGATCATCAGGCCCCATACCAGCCCGAAGGCCACAGCAAAAAAGTAGTTGTCGAAGACGGTGTAGATGGCGTAAGCGGCGGAAAAGAAGGCCAGGATGCCCGTAAACAGCACCGTGCCGCCGATGCCGGCGTATTTGTTCTCATCTGTGGGGCAGGACTTGAGGATATCCTGGTCGGCGCCGGAGCACAGGAGGAGGAAACGCTTGATATGACTCATTGCCGGGTGGTTATTTTAAACGTGAAATTAGTCATTTGACGGAAAAACCGGAGATGGTAACGCTCTAACGAAAAAGCTTACCGAAAATGGCGGCTTAAAGGAGGAATTCTTAATTTTTAAGATGAACAGCTGCCGGGCATAGACGGAAAACAGCCATCTTTGCCGCCGGGGCCGCCCCCGGATATGTTTTAAAACAAACGCCATGGAAATTTCCTTCCTGAAGCTGATCCTCCTGGCAGGAGCGTTTCAGGGCCTGGTACTGGCTCTGCTGCTGGCCACCCGCCAGGGCAACCGGGCAGCTAACCGCATACTGGCTGCGCTGCTGGTTTTGCTTTCATTCCACCTGGTGCTGGTTGGTTTCGACGAGCGGGCTTTTATGATGAAATATCCCCATCTCAGCCATATCACCTGGGTGATGCCGGCGCTGTACGGTCCGCTGGTGCTCTTGTTCCTGGGGCGGATGACCCGCCTGGCGCCTGCTTTCCGGTGGCCTGAACTGCTGTATTTCCTGCCATTCCTGGGCGTTTTTTTCCTGGAACTGCCGTATTTCCTGGAATCGGCGCAGGCCAAACGCGCCTACCTCGACGACTATGCCCGCTCCGTGGAAGACGACTTCGGGCTGGTAAACCAGGTGGTCAATTTCCTCCACATCGTTTTTTTCGGCTTGTGCCTCCTGTTGTACCGGAAGCACCTGCGCCATATCCGGGATTTTTATTCCGACCTCAGCAAGGTGCGCATGGACTGGATGGGGCATTTCCTCTGCATCTCTTTCGGCATCGTGCTTTTTTCCATCCTCGTTTTTTATGCCCGGAAATTCCATTGGCCTTTCTTCGGGGCCTTTTACCCCTGGCACTTCCTGGGCATAGTGGCCATCATTTACTGGATGGCCTACCGGGCCCTGGCCCAGCCCGAGCTGTTTTCTGGCATACCTGAGGGGGAAATAGTGGAAATGACGGCCCATGGCGAAGCGGCGCCCGCTTTTGCCGATAGCGCTGCGCCTACCGCCGCAACGGGCCTCAGCCCCGCCATGCGCGAGGCCCTGGCTGAAAGGCTCGAAGGGCTGATGGAAAAAGAAAAGCTCTACCTCGACAGCGAGCTCACCCTGCAGGGCCTCTGCGACAGGCTCCAGGCCAACCGGCAGTACGTCTCGGAAACCCTCAACAGCCACCTGGGCAAAAATTTCTACGATTTCGTCAATGATTACCGCATCGCCGAATTCCAGCGCCTCATCCAGGACCCCGCCAACAGCCACCTGACCATACTGGCCCTGGCTTATGAATCGGGCTTCAACTCCAAGGCGACCTTCAACGCCGTCTTCAAAAAGAAAACGGGCCTCACGCCTTCGGCCTATTTGCGGCAGGTAAGAGCCTACCCCGGGAAATAAAAGCCTGTTGTTACTATTCGGGGCTCCATTGCGGCAATCCGGAGCGCGGGCCTGCGGCCCTCGGCGCAGGCAAAGCCCCTCCAAAGGCTATTCCCCCGCCTTCCGCCCGCCCACTCGTTGCACTCGTGTTCGGGTAAACCTTCCACCTTCCGCCCGCCCACTCGTTGCACTCGAGTTCGGGTAAACCTTCCGACTTCCGCCTTCCGCCTTCCGCCTTCCGCCCGCCCACTCGTTGCACTCGTGTTCGGGTAAACCTTCCGCCTTCCGCCCGCCCACTCGTTGCACTCGTGTTCGGGTAAACCTTCCGACTTCCGCCCGCCCACTCGTTGCACTCGTGTTCGGGTAAACCTTCCGACTTCCGCCCGCCCACTCGTTGCACTC
>CAUJDW010000151.1 GCA_963169455.1 Bacteroidota bacterium
CTGCCAACGATCCCAACTGTATCGAACATCTCTAGCAAAGCCGAATTCGCCACACCCCTGCCAACGATCCCAACGGGATCGAACACCTATAGCAAAGCCCCAGGCGCCACACCCTTGCCAAAGATCCCGAAGGGATCAAACATCTATAGCAAAGCCCCAGGCGCCACACCCCTGCCAACGATCCCAACGGGATCGAACATCTATAACAAAGCCGAAACCGCCACACCCATGCCAGCGATCCCAACGGGATCACACATCTATAACAAAGCCCCAGGAGCCACACCCATGCCAGCGATCCCAACGGGATCGAACATCTATAGCAAAGCCCCAGGAGCCATACCCCTGCCAACGATCCCAACGGGATCGAACATCTATAGCAAGGCCCCAGGAGCCATACCCCTGCCAACGATCCCAACGGGATCGAACATTTGTTGATGAAATTGTGGAAGGCGCTTCTGCGCCCAACGAGGCAGAACAAGCCAGGATAAATTTTCTTCCACAGCACAAAAAGAGCCATTCAAAAAACAAAGCCAATGTCAACCTATTCTCAAATATACATTCATGTAGTTTTTGCCGTCAAAGGCAGGCAAAGCCTCATCCAACCAGATTGGGAAGAACAACTATACCGGTACATTACAGGCATCATAAAAAACAAAGGACAAAAAATGATTGCCATCAATGGCATGCCAGACCACATCCACTTTTTAATTGGGATGCGGCCAAATTGTTGTCTCTCAGACCTGGTAAGAGAAGTGAAAAAATCCAGTAACAGTTTCATTAAGGAGAACGGCCTTTCCAATTTCCATTTCAACTGGCAGGAAGGGTTTGGCGCTTTTTCCTACAACCATTCCCAATTGGGAGCAGTTGCAAATTATATCCATAACCAAAAGGAACACCATAAAAAAAGGACGTTCAAGGAGGAATACATCAGGTTCCTCAAAAAATTCGCAGTGGAATACGATGAGAAATATTTGTTTGAATGGATAGATTAGTGCGATGCCGCCGGCATCGGAGGAATTATTGCTTTCGCCCTGGCTATACCCGTTCAATCCCTTCGGGATCGGCATGGAGCCCGACGACGCCCAAAGGCTGCAAATGGGGGCTGTTCAAAGTTCCAGCGGGCTTTTCGCGTTACAAAACGGAGCGCTCTTCAAAGGTAGCCGGGAGGAGCCGGAAGCGTTCCCTTGTGGTCTGTCGGGCGCTTTTCTGGTTGCTTCGCCCCGAAAAAAAACCTTCAGTAGGGATGGAATCGTTACAACGATTCCATCCCTACCAATACACCGGCCCAGCCAATGCGGCGCGGATACGCTTACTGCTTCGTCAGCAGCGTGCAGGCCAATGCCACCGGGGTTCGGGTTTACCCTTTTCCCGGGCGCTGTGCAGTATGCTCAGGAAAAGTAACCTGGCGCCGGGAACCAGCCCAATGGTTACTACCCATTTTTGAAGTGGGGGCATTGCCCTTGTGGCCGCATCCTGCAAGGCGCACCTTCGCCCTTGGGGTTTGCCGGGCGCCAGGGGTTCAGCGCCTTCTCCTGCCGTTAGGGAAAAGGGTGTTCAGCGCCGCTTTAGCCGGCCCAATCCCGGATATCGCCGTTTTGCGCTCCGGAGCCAGGGGGGAAGCCCCGGCAGCTATACCCGTTCAATCCCTTCGGGATCGGCATGGAGCCCGACGACGCCCAAAGGCTGCAAATGGGGGCTGTTCAAAGTTCCAGGCCTCAGGTTTGAGGTTCCCCTGATAACCAGGCTTTTACCGGGGTGTCGACACAGTTATTTGAAGGTACCCTGCAAATGGAATACCGCCAGAATGATGCCGGACCCATCAAATGTTTATAAACAAAACCAAACCGCCACACCCCAGGAGCCACACCCATGCCAACGATCCCAACGGGATCGAACATCTATAGCAAAGCCGAAACCGCCACACCCATGCCAACGATCCCAACGGGATCAAACATCTATAACAAAGCCGAAACCGCCACACCCCTGCCAACGATCCCAACGGGATCAAACATCTATAGCAAAGCCCCAGACGCCACACCCCTGCCAACGATCCCAACGGGATCGAACATCTATAGCAAAGCCGAAACCGCCCCCCCCCGCCAGCGATCCCAACGGGATCGAACATTATTGATAAAAAGAGGAAAGCGCCACCCCGCCCCAACGAAGCCGAACAGGCCCAGGACAAATTTTCCTGCCGGAGCACAAGCCCCGTGCGGATACAGCGCCTTATCCGAAGTTTTCCCAAACATTTTCTCCCCTCTGCACCTTGTTTTCTCCCGGATATTTGCTAAAATTGCACCGAAAGAACACAGATATTGAGCAAAAAAATTGCTCAAAAATCTTTCCCCTGAAGTCCTCCCTGAGAAATCCCGCCGCTTTGGAGCCCTGTGGGCCCCCGCCCATGCAAGGGGGGAAGCGCGCTACGGTTTAGTATTGCCCAACATGATCGAAACGCTCATATCATCCAAGACGCGCGTCAAGCTGTTGATGAAGTTTTTTCTTAACAGCCACGCCACGGCTTACCTGCGCAGCCTGGAAGCCGAGTTCGGGGAGTCCTCCAACGCCATCAGGGTGGAGCTCAACCGGCTGGAACAGGCCGGCATGCTCACCGCCGAGATGTTCGGCAACAAAAAGATCTTCCGGGCCAACACCCAGCACCCCCTCTTCCGGGAAATACACAGCATCCTGCTCAAGCATATCGGGCTGGACCGCATCGTCGAAGACGTGGTCGAGCGCCTGGGAAAAGTCGAACGCGTTTTCCTGGTCGGCGAATTCTCCCGCGGCATCGACAGCCATATCATAGACCTGCTTTTCGTCGGTGATATCGACCGAAATTATCTCATTCAGCTTATCGAAAAGGCTGAGGGGCTGATAAACCGAAAGATACGCTATCTCATATACAACAACGATGAAACCGGCCGGCTGGACTTGTCCAGCTTCGAACCGCGGCCCCTGCTGCTGTGGGCCAGGGAACCCTGAACGGGGCCGTGTTTCGGCCTGTTGGCTAAACCGCCAGTGAATACATGAAATACGACATCACCATAATCGGCGCCGGCATCGTGGGACTTGCAACGGCATTCCAGATTTCCGAGCGGCGCCCGGACTTGAAAATAGTTATAATCGATAAGGAAGATGGTGCGGCCAGGCATCAGACGGGGCACAACAGCGGGGTCATTCATTCCGGCATTTACTACAAGCCGGGAGGCTCCAAGGCCGTCAACTGCCGCAAAGGGTATCAATACCTGCTCGGCTTCGCCAGGCGCCATGGCATCCGGCACGAGATCTGCGGCAAGCTCATCGTGGCCACCCGCGAAAGCGAACTGCCGCAACTGGACGAGATATACCGCCGCGGGCAGGCCAACGGCCTGGAGGGCATCCGCATCATAGAACCCGGCGAGCTGCGCGAGCTGGAGCCCCATGTGCAGGCCCTGCGCGCCATCCTGGTTCCCCAGGCAGGCATCATCAGCTACAGCGAGGTGGCCGCCAAATACCTGGAACTGGTGCAGGAGCGCAACGGCCGGGCCCTGTTCGGCGCCCCGGTGCTCGACATCTCGATCACGCGGCAGGGCGCCGTCGTGCATACCGCCCAGGCCGAGGTGCACAGCGAACTGGTGATCAACTGCGCCGGTTTGTATTCCGACAAAATAACCCGGATGACGATGCCGGAAACCGAGATAAAGATTCTCCCTTTCCGCGGGGAATACTACGGCCTGATACCCGAAAAACAATACCTGGTTAACAACCTGGTTTACCCAACGCCCAACCCCAGCTTCCCCTTTCTCGGGGTGCACTTCACCCGCATGATCGGGGGCGGCGTGGAAGCGGGCCCCAACGCCGTGCTGGCCTTCAAACGGGAAGGCTACAGCCGCTGGGACATCAACCTGGCCGAACTGCTTGAAACCCTGAGCTTCCCGGGCTTCCGGGCCATTGCCAAACGCTACTGGCGCGACGGGCTGGACGAGTTCTACCGCTCCTACTCCAAGGCCGCCTTCGTCAAAGCGCTGCAACGCCTGGTCCCGGAAATTGACGCCGGCAGCCTGCACCGCGGAAACGCCGGCGTCCGCGCCATGGCCTGCGACAAGGCCGGCAACCTGATCGACGAATTCCTGTTCCTCGAACGGGACCGCGTCATCAACGTCTGCAATGCGCCTTCACCGGCCGCCACAGCCTCCCTGGCCATCGGCGAAACGGTGGCGGACAAGGCAATAGCGCGGTTTTGAATGGCTGGCCTGGCTAAACTCTTGGAAGTTTCTCCAGGGCAAGGCCTGCGAGACAAACGAGACATATAAGACATAAAACCAAAAAATGGAAAAAGCAACCCACAACCTGCAGATGGTCGACCTAAAGGGCCAGTATGAGAAAATTCAGGCGGAGATTGACGCGGCGGTGCTCGATGTCATTCGCTCGACGGCTTTCATCAACGGGCCGAAGGTCCGGGAGTTCCAGGCCAACATGGAGCGATACCTGGGGGTCAAACACGTCATCCCCTGCGCCAACGGCACCGACGCCCTGCAGATCGCCCTCATGGCCCTGGGGCTGGAGCCGGGCGACGAAGTCATCGTGCCGGCCTTCACTTACGTGGCTACCGCCGAAGTGATCGCCCTGCTGCACCTGCGGCCCCTCATGGTGGACGTCGACCCCGACACCTTCAACGTGACGGCGGAGATCATCGAGCAGGCCATCACGCCCCGGACAAAAGCGGTGGTCCCGGTCAACCTTTTCGGCCAGAGCTGCGACATGGAGCCCATCATGGAGGTGGCCCGCCGGCACAAGCTCTGGGTAGTGGAAGACAACGCCCAGGCCATCGGCGCAGACTACACCTTCTCCGACGGGCAGCGCCGGAAAACGGGCGCTATCGGGCATATCGGCTGCACGTCCTTCTACCCCTCCAAAAACCTGGGCGCCTACGGCGACGGCGGCGCCATGTACACCAACGACGACGAACTGGGGCCCCGCCTGCACATGATCGCCAACCACGGCCAGGTGAAGCGCTACTACCACGACCTGATCGGCGTCAACTCGCGCCTCGATTCCATCCAGGCGGCCATTCTGGACATCAAGCTGCGCCACCTCGACGATTACGCCGCCGCCCGCCGCGCCGCGGCCGGCTACTACGACCAGGCCTTCGCCGGGCTGGAACAGGTGCAGACACCGGTGCGCCATCCGCGCTCCACCCACGTCTTCCACCAGTACACCCTCATCGTCAAAGACGGGCAGCGCGACGCCCTCCAGGCCTACCTGCAGGAACGCGGCGTCCCGACCATGATCTACTACCCCGTGCCCCTGTACGAACAGAAAGCCTATATAAACGCCATGGCCAATAGTTTCGACAAACTGCCCGTTACCGATTATCTTTGCCGTTCCGTGCTTTCCCTGCCCATCCACACGGAGATGGAGGAAAGCGCGCTGCAATACATCACCGACGCGGTAAAGGCATTTTTTAAATCCCGGCCGAAATGAGCAAGCCCTATTTCATCCATGAGACCGCCCTGGCCGATGAGGGCGCCGAGATCGGCGCCGGCTGCAAGGTCTGGCATTTCAGCCACATCATGAGCGGCGCCAGGCTGGGCGAAGGCTGCAACCTCGGCCAGAACGTCTTCATCGCCTCCGGCGTGGTGCTGGGCCGCAACGTCAAGGTGCAGAACAACGTCAGCATATACGAAGGCGTCACCTGCGAAGACGATGTATTCCTGGGCCCGTCGATGGTGTTCACCAACGTCATCAACCCCCGCAGCGCCGTCAACCGCCGTGGCGTTTACCTGCACACCCTGGTCGGCAAAGGCGCCACCATCGGCGCCAACGCCACCATCGTCTGCGGGCACAATATCGGGGCCTTTGCCTTCGTTGGAGCCGGCGCCGTAGTGACCCGCGACGTACCGCCCTACGCCCTCGTCGTCGGCAACCCCGCTCGCCAGACGGGCTGGATGAGCGAATACGGCCACCGCCTCGCCTTCGACGAAAACGGCGCCGCAACCTGCCCCGAAAGCGGGGACATGTACCGGCTGAAAGATGGCCGGGTGGAACGGGTGAGGGGGGAATAGCCGTCTCTCTATTGGATGAATGGGCTAAACTTCGGAAGTTTCCCCGGGGCAAGACTTACAAGACCTACAAGACAAAAAAATGTATCAGGACCTCAAAAACAAGCACAAAAAGATCTCCGTCATCGGGCTGGGGTATGTGGGGCTGCCGCTGGCGCTGGAATTTGCAAAAAAATTCAGCGTCATCGGTTTCGACATCAATACCGAGCGGGTGGAGATGATGAAACAGGGCATAGACCCCTCTTTCGAGCTGGACAGCAGCACCTTTGAAGGCCGTGATATCCATTTCACGGCCAATGCAGAGGAGTTGAAAAACGCCCATTTCCACATCGTGGCCGTACCCACGCCGGTCGATGAGCACAAGGTGCCCAACCTCCGCCCCCTGTACGCCTCTTCGGCCACGGTAGGCAAATACCTGAAAAAAGGCGATTACGTGGTGTACGAGTCCACCGTTTACCCGGGCTGCACCGAGGAGGATTGCCTGCCCATACTCGAAAAGGAATCGGGGCTCAAATTGGGCGCCGGCTTCAAGCTCGGCTACTCTCCGGAGCGCATCAACCCCGGCGACAAGGAGCACACCGTGGACAAGATCCTGAAAATCGTGTCGGGCAGCGACGGCGAGGCGCTGGAGGAAATAGCCCGGGTTTATGACTCCGTTATTACCGCCGGCATCTACCGGGCCTCTTCGATCAAGGTGGCGGAAGCCGCCAAGGTTATCGAAAACACGCAGCGCGACCTCAACATCTCCTTCGTCAACGAACTGGCCATCATTTTCGACCGCATGGGCATCGACACGCAGGAGGTGCTGGAAGCCGCGGCCACCAAGTGGAACTTCCTGCGCTTCAGCCCGGGCCTGGTCGGCGGGCACTGCATCGGGGTCGACCCCTATTACCTGACCCACAAGGCCATGAAACTCGGCTACGACCCCCAGGTCATCCTCAGCGGGCGGCGCATCAACGACGGCATGCCCGGCTTCATCGCCAAACGCCTGGTGCAGATGCTCATCCAGAAAGGCAAAAACCCCAGCCACGCCAAAGTGCTGGTCATGGGCGTCACTTTCAAGGAGAACGTGGCCGACATCCGCAACTCCAAGGTCGCCGAACTGGTGCGCGAACTGATGCAATACTCCGTCAACGTACACCTGACCGACCCCCTGGCCTCGCCCAACGAAGTGGCCAGAGAATACAACCTGACCCTGGTGGACCGCATTTCCGACGGCTACGACGCGGTAATCATCGCCGTCAACCACCAGCACTACAAAGCCCTGGACTGGGACTACTTCCGGTCCATTACCAACGGCGACCCCATCGTGATGGATATCAAGGCGCTGTACCAGAAACCGGATGACAACAACATTACCTACTGGCGTCTGTAAAAGCTGAACAGGATGAAAACGGCCCCCCAACAGGCAAAACAGAAAGAGCAGGAGTACGAGGATCACCTCCACCCGCGGGAAGCCCGCTGGTTTGCGGTTTATACCCGCTACAAGCGGGAAAAAGTGGTGGCCGAGCGCCTGCGCGAGAAAGGCGTCGAGTGCTACCTGCCGCTGCAGCGGCTCACCCGCCGCTACACGCGCAAGGTGAAAAAGGTAGAGCTGCCGCTGATCAGTTGTTATACTTTTGCGAAGATCACCCGCAAGGAATACGTGCCGGTGCTGGAAACCCCCGACGTGGTGCAGTTCGTCCGCTTCCGGCGCAACCTCATCGCCATCCCGGAAGCCGAGATCAACATCATGCGGCGGGTTGTGGGCGAAGGCATCGAACTGCTGGCGGAGCCCAGCCAGTTCCATCGCGGCGACGAGGTGGAGATCATCGCCGGGCAGCTCACCGGCCTGAAGGGCATACTCCTGGAACAACGCAGCGACAAGAACTTTGTAATAGAACTGGACAACCTGGGCTACTCCCTGCACATGCAGGTCGACCCCGCCCTGCTGCGCCGCATCCGCCCGGCTTCCGCCCGGGCGGCCGCCGGCCGGCAAGGGGTTGGTGAGTTCGGGAAGTATTTGTAGTATTGCCGGCCGGTTTCCTGCTTTCACTCCGGAAATGGCGCTGGCTTTGAGCCTCCATGAAGGCATTTTTAAAAAGATCCTCTTCTCGGGAGATAAGCCCTCTGCGACTTATCTGAGGCGAAGCCTTGTGGAAATGAGAAGGCGCCTTCCGGCTTCCGGCTTCCGGCTTCTAAAAAATATCGCTTTCCCATAATTTAAAAAACACAGTAAATGAACATAGCTGTCATAGGCACCGGCTACGTAGGCCTGGTCACCGGAACCTGTTTCGCGGAAACGGGCAACAGGGTCGTGTGTGTGGACATTGACGAGGCCAAGGTGCAAAAACTCAAAGCGGGTGAGGTGCCCATTTTCGAACCCGGGCTGGAAGTGCTCTTCGAGCGCAACGCCCGACAGGGGCGCCTGCTCTTTACCACCTCCCTGGCCGAAGGCGTCAAAGACGCGGAGATCATTTTCCTGGCCCTGCCCACCCCTCCGGGGGAAGACGGCTCCGCCGACCTGTCGTACGTGATGGGCGTCGCCCGGGAACTGTCGGGGCTCATCGCGCAGTACACGGTGGTGGTGGACAAGAGCACGGTGCCCGTAGGCACTGCCGAAAAGGTGCACGCCATTCTGGCGGAAAAGCTGGACGAAAGCCTGTTCGACGTGGTGTCCAACCCCGAGTTCCTGCGCGAAGGGGTGGCTGTGGAAGACTTTATGAAGCCCGACCGGGTCGTAGTGGGCGTCCGCTCCCAGCGCGCCCGCGACCTGATGCACCGCCTGTACGAACCCTTCGTGCGCCAGGGCAACCCCATCTATTTCATGGACGAGCGCTCGGCGGAGATGACCAAGTACGCCTCCAACTCCTATCTGGCCACCCGCATCTCTTTTATGAACGAGATCGCGAACCTCTGCGAGCTCGTCGGCGCCGATGTGGATATGGTGCGCCTGGGCATGGGCTCCGATTCGCGCATCGGCAAACGCTTCCTCTTCCCCGGCGTGGGCTACGGCGGCAGCTGCTTTCCCAAAGACGTCCAGGCCCTGGCCAAAACCGCACAGGAGCACGGCTACGACTTCCGCATCCTCAATTCGGTCATGAACGTCAACAGCCGCCAGAAAGAGGTGCTGGCCGATAAGATCATCCGCCATTTCGGCGGCAACCTCAGCGGGAAGACCATCGCCCTCTGGGGGCTGGCCTTCAAGCCCAATACCGACGACATCCGCGAGGCCCCCGCGCTGTCCATCATCGGGCAACTGCTGGACGCAGGCGCCCGCATCCGCGCCTTCGACCCCGAGGCCATGGCCAACGTGCGCGCCCTCTACGGCAACCGCATCGAACTGGCCAACGACCAGTACGAGGCCCTCATCGGCGCCGACGCCCTGGCCATCGTCACCGAGTGGCACGTATTCCGCAGCCCCAGCTTCAAGGTCATGCGCGAACTGCTCAACCAACCCATCATCTTCGACGGCCGCAATATCTACGACCTCCGGGAAATGCAGGAAAAAGGCTTCCACTACGAAAGCATCGGCCGCACCATCGTTCAACCCCAGCCCTAGTACCCCACGACTTCAGTCGTGGGTGCTCAGCCCCCCCTACCCCACGACTTCAGTCGTGGGTGCTCAGGCCTCCCCCCTACCCCACGACTTCAGTCGTGGGCGCACAGGCCTCCCTCACCAACCCCATGACTCCGTCGTGGGCCAAAACAAAAACATGAAACGCGTCCTTATCACCGGCGCCGCCGGCTTCCTCGGCTCCCATCTGTGCGACAGGTTCATCAGAGAGGGGCACCACGTCATTGCGATGGACAACCTGCTGACGGGCGACCTGGCCAACATCGAGCACCTGTTCCCGCTCAAAAACTTCGAGTATTACCACCACGATGTGACCAAGTTCGTGCACGTCCCGGGCGAGCTGGACTACATCCTGCACTTCGCCTCGCCGGCCAGCCCCATCGACTATTTGAAAATGCCGATCCAGACCCTCAAGGTCGGGGCCCTGGGCACGCACAACCTGCTGGGGCTGGCCAAGGCCAAAAACGCCCGCATCCTGGTTGCTTCCACCTCAGAAGTGTACGGCGACCCGCTCGTGCACCCACAAACCGAGGACTACTGGGGCAACGTCAACCCCGTGGGGCCGCGCGGGGTGTACGACGAGGCCAAGCGCTTCCTGGAAGCCATCACCATGGCCTACCACAACTTCCACAATGTGGAAACCCGCATCGTGCGCATTTTCAACACCTACGGCCCACGCATGCGGGTGGACGACGGGCGCGCCCTGCCGGCATTCTTCGCCCAGGCCATCCGCGGGCAGGGGCTCACCGTTTTCGGCGACGGCTCCCAGACCCGCTCCTTCTGCTACGTCGACGACCTCGTGGAAGGCATCTACCGCCTGCTGCTGAGCGATTACCACCTGCCGGTCAACATCGGCAACCCCGATGAGATCAGCATCCGCGAGTTCGCCGAGGAGATCATCGCCCTGGTGGGCAACCCCGCCGCCTACGTCTCCTACCGCGAGCTGCCCACCGACGACCCCAAGGTGCGCCAGCCCGACATCACCAAAGCCCGCGAAATACTCGGCTGGGAACCCCAGGTGCCCCGCCGCGAAGGCCTCAAAAAAACCTACGAATACTTTAAAACCCGGCTCCTCCGGTAGCCCCCCCACACCCACGACTTCAGTCTTGGGTGTGGGCCTCCAAGCAACACCATGCCACGCACCCTCATCACCGGCGCTGCCGGCTTCATCGGCTTCCACCTCGCCAACCGGCTGATCGCCGGGGGCGATGATGTCGTAGGCCTGGACGTGATCAACGATTACTACGACCCCGCCATCAAGTACGGCAGGCTGGCCCGGGCCGGCATCCGGCGGGAAGGCATAGCCTACGGGGCCATGGCGCAGAGCGTTGAACACCCCAACTACCGCTTCATTCAGCTCGGGCTGGAAGACAAAGCCGGGCTGGAGGCACTCTTCGCGCGCGAAAAGTTCGAAGTGGTAGTCAACCTGGCCGCCCAGGCCGGGGTGCGCTACAGCCTCATCAACCCCCAGGCCTACGTGGAGAGCAACATCGTGGGCTTCGTCAACCTGCTGGAATGCTGCCGGCAACATAGCGTAGCGCACCTGGCCTACGCCAGCAGCTCCAGCGTCTATGGCCTGAACGAAAAGATGCCCCTGTCCACCCACGACAACGTCGACCACCCCGTGAGCCTCTATGCCGCATCCAAGAAGAGCAACGAACTGATGGCCCACACCTACAGCCACCTCTTCGGCATACCCACCACCGGGCTGCGCTTCTTCACCGTTTACGGCCCCTGGGGCCGGCCCGACATGGCCCTCTTCCTCTTCACCGAGGCCATCCTCAAAGGCGAGCCGATCAAAGTGTTCAACTACGGCGACATGGTGCGCGATTTTACCTACATCGACGACATCGTCGAAGGCGTCGTGCGGGTGATCGCTAATCCGCCGAAAGGCAACCCCAACTGGAGCGGCATGAAGCCCGACCCGGCCTCCTCTCCCGCCCCCTACCGCATCTTCAACATCGGCAACCAGAACCCCGTGAAACTAACGGACTTCATCGCCGCCATCGAAGACGAACTGGGCATAAAGGCAAAAAGGGAACTGCTCCCCATTCAGCCCGGCGACGTGCCCGCCACCTCCGCCGACGTCTCGGGCCTGATGGAAGAACTGGGCTACAAACCAGCCACGCCGGTGAAGGAGGGGATCGGGAAGTTTGTGGAATGGTACAGGGGGTATTACGGGATTTGAGGAAGCTCCGGCGGAAAAAACTTTGGCTGGATTTTGATCCCTTCGTGCTTTAGCGGCAGTTAAATATGTTCAACCTCTTCCCAAAAAGAACCCGGCTTAAGGACTACAGCTTTCTCGGCGTTGACCTGCACTCCCATCTCCTGCCCGGCATCGACGATGGGGCGAAGAGCATGGCCGACAGCCTGGCCCTCATCCGCGAGCTGCAGCAGATGGGCTTCCGCAAACTCATCACCACCCCGCACGTGATGGGCGAGCTTTATCCGAACAAGCCCGAAACCATCCTGAACCAGTACCAGGCCGTGCGCGATGCCCTCGGCGCCGAGCCCGATGTCACCGTATCGCTGCACACCGCCGCCGAATACATGCTCGACGAGCTGTTCGGGGAAAAGCTGGACAATGCCGAGCTGCTCACCCTGCCCGGCCGCCGGGTGCTGGTGGAGATGTCCTTCATCTCCGCCCCGCCCAACCTGGAAGAGTATCTCTTTCGCCTGCAGGCCAAGGGTTATCTCCCCCTGCTGGCCCATCCCGAGCGCTACCTCTTCCTTCGGGATAGCTTCCATAAATACCACGGCCTGAAGGAACGGGGCTGCGAATTCCAGCTCAACATCCTCTCCCTGGCCGGGTACTACGGCAAACACGTCCGGGAAAACGCCTTCCACCTCCTCCGCGAAGGGCTCATCGATTTCCTGGGCACCGACCTCCACCACCAGCAGCACGCCGGCTTCCTGCGCGCCGCCCTGGAAGACCCGGCCATCGCCAAAGCCGTCCGGAAAGTAGAGTTCAAAAACAGCGAGCTGGGCTAACCCCTATCCTCCCCCCGGGAGGCGCCCGCAGCTTGCACGGCTCTGAAAGAGACGGGGGCGGAAGGGTAACTGATGCTTACAATTGAAGTTGATGGGATTATCCACGAACTGGACGCTGTAATTGCTTATGACGCAGCCAGGCAGAAAAAACTCGAAGATGCAGGATTTACAGCCCTTCGTTTTTCCAACTGGGAAATCCTCAATCACATGGGAGAAGTATCCGCTACTTTGAATGCCTGGGTGGAAGAATGGGAAAGGGAAAATAGAAAATAAGGATGGGTGGGGAAACTCCCCCAAGGTAAGGGACAGGCCTACACAAAACCAAACCCAGGAACACACAAAAATGCCCAAAAACTTCGCTCTCATCGGCGCGGCGGGCTTTGTGGCGCCGCGCCACATGAAAGCCATCAGGGAAACCGGCAACAGGCTGGTGGCGGCCATCGATAAAAACGACTCGGTAGGCGTCATCGACAGCTATTTCCCCGAAGCCGACTTCTTCGTCGAGTTCGAGCGCTTCGACCGGCACATCGAGAAGCTCAGGAGGGCGGGAACCCAGATCGACTACGTCAGCGTCTGCTCGCCCAACTACCTGCACGACTCCCACGTCCGCTTCGGGCTGCGGCAGGGCGCCGACGTGATTTGCGAAAAACCCCTCGTGCTCAACCCCTGGAACGTGGACGCCCTGGAGGAAAAATGCCGGGAAACCGGGCGCGAGGTTTACAATATCCTCCAACTGCGGCTCCACCCCAGCGTGATCGCCCTGCGGGAGAAAGTCCGCCAGGCGCCCCCCGGCGCAGTGTTCGATGTCGAACTCACCTATATTACTGCCCGGGGGCACTGGTACTACACCAGCTGGAAAGGCGACCTCGCCAAATCGGGCGGCATCGCCACCAATATCGGGGTTCATTTCTTCGATATGCTGCAGTGGGTGTTCGGGGAAGTGCGGGAGAACATCGTCCACCTCCACACCCACGACCGGGCTGCCGGCTACCTGGAATTGGAAAGAGCCCGGGCCCGCTGGTTCCTCAGCATCAACGCAGAAACCCTGCCCGCCGAACTGAAGGCCAAGGGCGCCCGAACCTACCGCTCCCTGAAGGTCGGCGGGGAGGAATTCGAATTCAGCGGCGGCTTCGACGAGCTGCACACCAGAAGCTATCAGGCCATCCTGAACGGCCAGGGCTTCCCCCTCGCAGAAGCCCGCCCGGCCATCGAACTGGTGCACGTTATCCGGCACAAAAAACCGGAAGGGCTGCATGGGCCCCACCACCCCCTGGCCGAACTGGAGCCGGGCAGGCATCCTTTTGAACTCTGATGTTCCTGGTTCCTTCCGTCTCTGCGAGCCGGGTAAAACCCAGAAACCAGGCCCGGCGCCACACCCTGCATGACAATCAACCCAAAACCACCATACATGCTCCGCTTTCTGTTCCTTTCAGCCCTTGCGCTGCTCAGTTCCTGCGTTTCCCACCAGGAGCTGGTCAACTTCAATGAAGGGCCTGAATTTCCGGCGCAGCCGCAGGAGGCGCCCGAGCCGCCGCCGCTGCGCATACAGCCCGACGACGCCCTGTTCATCAACGTGCATGCGCTGGACGTAGAGCTGGCGGCGCCATTCAACCTGGCGCCCCTCAACACCGCCAACGAGGGCGGCGCAGCCACGGCCGCCAACTACCTGGTGGACGGCGAGGGCTTTATCGAGCTGCCCGTCATCGGCGCCTTTCACGTGGGCGGGCTCACTATTCCCGAGGCGCGCGACAGCCTGCGGCTGCGGCTGGCGCCCTACCTGCGCGAGCCCATCGTCACCATCCGCTTCACCCAGTTCCGCTTCACGGTGCTGGGCGAGGTGAAAACGCCGACCACCTTTACGCTTCCCGAGGAAAAGATCACCATACTCGAAGCCCTCGGCATGGCCGGTGACCTGACCAACTACGGCAACCGCACCAACATCCTCGTCGTGCGCGAACAGAACGGCCGGCGCTCTTACGGGCGCATCAACCTCCACGACCGCAGCGTCTTCCAGAATCCCTACTTCTACCTGCGGCCCAACGACGTCATCTACGTGGAGCCCCTCAAACAAAAAACCGGCGCCGTTTCCGACCAGGCCGCCAAAGTGCTGCCCTGGATATCTGCCGGCACGGTGATGCTGAACCTGATCATCATCCTGACGAGGCAGCGGTAGAACTTTTGCCGGCCGCCGGCATTCATATTTGCATGTTCCAAAATTAATCTCAGCAACTTGAACAAAACCACACCCGGAATTGAAGAACTCGGCCTGCTGCTCGAGGACAAGCCCTTCGACCTGCGCGGTTTTTTTTACAAATACATCTTCCGCTACTGGTGGCTCTACCTGCTTGGACTGGCGCTGGGCGGCTTCGGCGCCTGGCTCTACCTGCGCTACGCCATCCCCCAGTATCAGGTGAAGAGCACCCTGCTCATCAAAGACCCGGCGACCTCCGGCGAGGTGGCATCCGAACAGATGTTGCTTCAGGAACTCGGCCTGAGCGGCGCCAATAAGAACATCCAGAACGAGATTCCCATCCTGAAATCCCGCACCCTCATGGAAGAAGCCGTGCGGCGGCTGGGGCTCGACGTCACCACCACCGCTATCGGGCGGGTGCGCAACTCGGTGCAGTACCACCGCAGCCCCGTCGGCGTGGAGCGCCTCGACTCCCTGGCCCACGCCTACCGCGGCAGGATTCTCATCCAGCCCCTTGATGAGCAGCGCTTCCGCCTGGCCGACGGCGACAGCAGCACCGTTTACGCCTTCGGAGCGCCCGTGACGCTGAAAAATAAAGGCGCCTTCCTCTTCAGCCGCAGGCCCGAAGCCAAATTCCTCACCCCCCTGCAGTTCAGCTTCCGCGATGTGGGCGACGTGGCCCAGGGCTTCGCCGGCAAACTCAACATCAAAGTGGTAGGCGAATGGTCGAGCGTGCTGGAACTGAGCATGCGCGACGAAGTGGCCGAACGCGCCGCTGACATCCTCAACACCCTGGTGGACGTGTACAACGAAGCCGCCATCGACGACAAAAACCGCGTCGGGCGCAACACCCTCGACTTCATCAACGAACGGCTCGCCCTGCTCACCGGCGAGCTGGAAACGGTGGAAAAGGGCGTGGAAGACTACAAGCGGCAGAACGACATCGCCATCGCCAGCGATGAAAGCGCCGGGCGCCTGCTGGAGGAGATCAGCGGGGCCAGCCAGCAGCTTAGCGAGATGGAAGTGCAGCAGAGCATCACCCGCTACCTGGCCGAATTCCTCAGGGCCAACCGCGGCCAGTACGCCCTCATTCCCGCCAACCTCACCCTCGACGCCGGCGGGCTGAACGAATTGATCGGGGCTTATAACGAAAGGGTGCTGGCCCGCGAGCGCCAGCTCCGCACCGCCGGCCGCGACAACCCCCTGCTGCGCACCCTCGAACAGGAAATCCTCGCCCTGGAAGGCAACCTGCTGGCCGCCGTGGCGGACCTGGCGCGCACCCAGGCCGCCTCGGCCAGCCTGCTGCGCGAACGCCTGGGCAGCTTCCGCAGCCAGGCCAGCACCATCCCCCGCAAGGAGAGGGAACTGCTGGAGATCGTGCGCCAGGCCCGCATCAAGGAGAACCTCTACCTCTACCTGCTGGAAAAACGCGAGGAAACCGCCCTGTCGCTTGCCGTGGCGGTGCCCAACTCGCGCCTGATCGACAACGCCAGGCCCACAAGCAAACCCGTAGAGCCCCAGGAAAACCTCATCCGCCTGGCCGGGCTGCTGCTCGGGCTCATGTTGCCCGCCGGCTTCGTCGCCATCAAGGAACTGCTGCGCGACACCGTGCACACCGAAGAGGACATCCGCAGCACGACCAGCATCCCGCTCTTCGGCAACATCGGCTTCAGCAAAGCCGGCAAACAGGTCGTCGTCACCCAGGGCAGCCGCTCGGCCATCGCCGAAATGTTCCGCCTGCTGCGCACCAACCTGCAGTTCGCCCGCAACGGCAACGGCTGCCAGACCGTGCTCATCACCTCGGGCATCAGCGGCGAAGGCAAGAGCTTTATCACCCTCAACCTGGGCATGAGCCTCGCCCTGAGCAACCACCGCACCCTCATCGTCGGGCTCGACCTGCGCAAACCCAAACTGCACCGCTACCTCAATATGAGCGGCGCCAAGCCCGGCCTGAGCCAGTACCTCATCGGCGAAGCCGAAGCAGCCGGCATCGTGCACCCCACGCCCCTGCACCCCAACCTCAGCTTCATCCCCTCGGGCCCCATTCCGCCCAACCCCGCCGAGCTGATCCAAACCGCCCGCATGCAAAGCCTGATGGACACCCTCGGGCAACAGTTCGACTACATCATCCTCGACTCCCCACCCCTGGGGCTGGTCAGCGACGCCCTGCTGCTCAACCGCTTCGCCCACCGAACCCTCTTCGTCGTGCGCTTCAACCAGACCAAAAAGGCTTTCCTCCAATATCTCGACAACCAGTTCCAGGAAGGCCGCATCCAGCACCCGGCCATCGTCTTCAACGGCATAAAAGCCGGCCGGGGTTATGGCTATGGTTACGGTTACGGCTATGGCTACGGTTACGGATATGGCCACGGCCACGGCCAGGGGCATGGGTATTATGATGAGGACAGGAAGTGACCGGGATGGGAAGGATGCAAGGGGCTTTGCCTTTATCCCGGCTTGGCTGCGCTGTAAACCGGGATTCTCAGGATTTTAGGATTACCTCGATTCTGAAACAACTCCGGGACGTGCCGTTTCGGCTCCGCTCAACCTACCCCCTGGAATATCATAAACAACCGCATAACCCTCAACAATATAACAATATAACAATATAACAATATAACAATATAACAATATAACAATATAACAATATAACAATATAACAATATAACAATATAACAATATAACAATATAACAATATAAC
>CAUJDW010000152.1 GCA_963169455.1 Bacteroidota bacterium
CTTGGATAGCGCCCGCTGCTTAGCATCTGGCGCAGTTGTTGTATTTCTTCCTCTTTGAGGGCCAGGGGGTGCTTTTTGCGGGCCATTTTTTGAAATAAAGATAATCTAAATTCATAATTTTCTGGCGGCGTCCACTAGTGCGGCCGGAGCAAATTGACAGGGCGGGCTTTTAGGGCAATTCATTGAAAATCAGCACCAACATAGTACTGATTACTGCCCACTGCACTAGCAGCCTTGAAAAGCCTCCGGCCGATATAAGTAATTAAGGGGGGATACGTTGCTGAAAATACCAGGGGGACTAAAATAAGTTGATATAATCTGCTCAAATTTAAGAATAAAAATAAAAATATGTAATCCTCCCGGAGAAAATAATTATTTACAGTGCTCCATCTCCTGAAGAAACCACTGATGGAGCCCTGGCCGCCCGCCAGGCTCGCACGGCATTCCGGGCTATCAGGTATTGCGCCAGCAGGTAAGTGCTCATGATCAGCAGCCGGGGGTAGGGGATGGTTATGGCGCCGCTCCGGAACTTGTTCAGCGCGATGAGGCTGTCGGAGAGGATAAAGAACAGTACGCCGGCCATAAGCCCCTGGAATACGCCCCTGGCCAGCATGGGCCGCAGGTTGAATGCCGCTATGGCCATGCCCACAATCGCACAGGCGTACACCGCCACCGGCGCTTTCATAGCCCCCGGAATGCCCGGCCAGAGCACGATGATGATGCCGGCCAGAAAGAGAGCGAAAGGCCCAACCCGCCAGGGCGCCTTCACCATATCCCCTCCTTTAGCGCCGGGATAGCTGGCAAAACCCAGCAGGTAACTCAACTGCGCTAGCAAAAAGCTGCCCAGCCCCAGCAGGAAAAACTGCTCGCCCTTCGGCCCGTTTTCCACCAGCATGAGCAAGGTGTCGCCCCCAATGGAAAAGATCAGCCCCGCCAGGACGAAACGCGGAAAGCGCTCCTCCATCGGGCGCAGCCGCAGGTAAAACCACAGGGAAAGCAGGCTGAGCAACAAGGGCTTGGTCGCGAAAATGAGGAATTCGCTCTGCCGGTGTTCTCCCCAGAGGGTGAGCAGGCTGAGCAGCAGGTAGGCGTAGAGGAGGATGCGGAGCATAGGCCGGGTTTTTTTCGGGTTTTTCGGGATTTTCGGGTTTTTCGAGGTCATCGAGATCATCGGGTTTTTCGGGTTTTTCGGGTTCATCGAGTTTGTCGGGTTCATCGAGTTTGTCGAGGCCATCGGGGTCATTTAGGCAATCAAGATTCTGAGGCAATCGAGGAATTCGGGATTTTCGGGATTTTCGGGATTTTCGGGTTTTTCGGGTTTTTCGGGTTCATCGGGTTCATCGAGTTTGTCGGGGTCATTTAGGCAATCAAGATTCTGAGGCAATCGAGGAATTCGGGTTTTTCGGGTTTTTCGGGATTTTCGGGTTTTTCGGGTTCATCGGGTTCATCGGGTTCATCGAGTTTGTCGGGGCCATCGGGGTCATTTAGGCAATCAAGATTCTGGGGCAATCGAGGAATTCGGGTTTTTCGGGTTTTTCGGGATTTTCGGGTTCATCGAGTTTGTCGGGGTCATTTAGGCAATCAAGATTCTGAGGCAATCGAGGAATTCGGGTTTTTCGGGATTTTCGGGTTTTTCGGGTTTTTCGAGGTCATCGAGGTCATCGGGGCCATCGGGGGTGGTGGTGAGGTGATTATTGATTATTTGTTATTAGTGACGAACCAGATGAAATTGTTGATTTTGCCTCCGAGCAGGTTATAATTTTCCATGAGTTGGGAGGCTTCATCTTGGAGGTTAGGGTATAACATGGCAATTTTTTTCAGGCAATTTACTGTTTCGTCGTTACTGGAATGGGCATAGACGAGAAACTTGATGTAATCGTTTTTATAGCGCCGCCTGCCGTATCCTTCCACTATGTTCGAGTTGATCGAGTCCGCCGCACGCCGTAGCTGGCTTCCGAGTTCGTAAAGCTCGAACTTAGGCAGCTTCAGTGAAAATGGGTGCGTCTTGATGAACAGCTCCAGTGCAATCTTGTAAATATCCAAGGATTCATAATTACTTGTCATGAGTTTAGGTTTTAAGGTGAAAAATTGATTGAATCCCATCCACCCCGATTTCCCCGAGACACTCGATTTCCCCGAGATACTCGATTTCCCCGAGATACTCGAATACCCCGAATACCCCGAGATACTCGACTTCCCCGATTTCCCCGAGAAACTCGACTGCCCCGAGATACTCGATTTCCCCGATTTCCCCGAGATACTCGATATGCCCGAGATACTCGATTTCCCCGAGATACTCGACTACCCCGATTTCCCCGAGATACTCGACTACCCCGACCGCCCCGAGGTACTCGACTACCCCCGACCGCCCCGAGGTACTCGATTACCCCGACTGCCCTGAGATACTCGACTACCCCGATTTCCCCGAGAAACCCGACTGCCCAGAGACACTCGATTTCCCCGAGATACTCGACTACCCCGACTACCCCGAGATACTCGACTGCCCCGACCGCCCCGAGATACTCGACTTACCCGATTTCCCCGAGGTACTCGATTACCCCGATTTCCCCGAGAAACTCGATATACCCCGATTTCCCCGAGAAACTCGACTTCCCCTTTCCTGGAGACAGCACTGGTTTACTGTCTTTTCATATCTTCATTCAGCTGCCGGAAGTTCAGTTTGCCGCCGTTGGTTTTGAGATGTTCGACGATTGCGATGGCTCGGCGCAGCCGGGTGTCGGAGGTTTTGGGGGAACCGGCAATATACAACAAGCTGCGCTGTTTTCCCGGAGTGAGGGCATGAAAGAGCTGATCGCCTTCTTCATCCTGATTCAACAGTTCGCGCAACTCTTCGGGCATAGGCAGGCCGTACTCGCTTTCGTCCTTTCGCAGGCTGGCCTGCACCTGGCTTCCCAGCTTTAAGCCAAGTTTGTCGCGCAGCTTTTTGTTGATGTTGATGAAATAGCCCCCGTCCCCTTTTGGCATGAGCGCGCACTGGAATTCCACGGCATCGTTCAGCCGGCACACTACCCGCCTGTCGCCCTCGCCGGTAAAAAGCCGGGCAACGGGCTCCGGCACGGGAATGTGATAGCCCCAGAGGCTGGAGTTGAAATTGTCGAGCTGGGTGGTGAATTCGATGGGCATAGCTGTCGGGTGCTTTTCTGGTAATAAAGTTAGGGAAAAAGCCGCTATTTGATGGAATGCGGGCCTGCGGCCCGCGAAATGGCTATCAAAGAGTCTTTGTTGTGTCTCTGCCTGCGTCGCGGGCCACAGGCCCGCGCTCCGGATTGCCGTTAAAGGGGTCCTGAATAGTTGCGAAAAAACTAAAGCCAAAGTTTTTCCGAAATGTCCAAAGCGGGGAAAAACCGGAGCTTTTGGCAAACAATGCGGCAATCGTCAGGCTCTGCTGTGGCTGCGAACCGGGTGGCAATTCGGAAATGAAGCCATGGCGGAAGCAAAAAAAGTGCCCGGCCCTTGTTAAATTCTGGCATTATTGCCGCTTTCAGATGATCTTTAGCTGAAATTTTCATGCAACAAATACATTTGGCCCGGGTAAGCCAGGGAGTGGCTGAACCCGGGCGTGGCATAGGGAGCCACGCCGTGACTGGCGTTCAAAACCATCTGGATTATATGCGTAAATCTTTACTTCTGACTTTGTGGGCGGGCCTCATGGCCGCCTCACTCGTACCGGCTATAGGCCAGGCGCCTGATTCCCTGAACCTGTGCGCGGACGGCAATGCCGTCAGCTTGTCGCCCGATGGGGTGCTGTACGACTTTGGCGGCCCTGAGGGGTATTACAACAACGGCGAGTTCTGCTCCCTGCTGATCAATCCGGGCTGTGCAGTGTCGATATCGCTGTTTATCGACTATTTCGACACCGAATCCTGCTGCGACCGCCTGTTTATCTACGATGGGCCGAACGAGCATGCGCCTCTTCTGGCTACCCTGTCCGGTTATTATTCCGGGCTTACCTACACCAGCGCCAGCGGAACTTTGTTCCTTCAATGGCAAACCGACGGCTCGGTTATTAGCCAGGGCTTCCGGCTGGAATGGGCCAGCGAACTGGCGCCGCCGGAACCGATAGTAGCCAGCGCCTCCGCCTCCAACCCCGCCCCGGCCCTGCAGGAGCCCGTCCAGTTTTCGGCCTCCGCCACCAATTTCCCCGTTTCCTGGTCGTGGGATTTTGGCGACGGCTCCTTTTCCAGCCTGCAGAACCCCGTCCACGCCTATAACCAGCCAGGCGATTACACGGCGCAGTTGGTTGTGGTGAATTGTCACGGCCTGAGCGACACGGCGGGCGTCGCCATCGAAGTGCAGGGGCCGCCCGCACTGAGCATTGACCCCTCCAGCCTGGAACTTACCGTTGCCTGCGGTGATACCGCTTTTGCCGCCGTGAACCTTACCAATGACGGGCAGGGGCCTCTGATCTACCAGGCCGATGCCGCGTTGGATTACATTCCCCGGGTAGTCGTTTACGCCCGCAATGCGAACTTCGACCCTCTCAACGGTTTGCTGGCGGCCCTGCCCGTCAGCGGTGCGGCGCACAGCCTCCTCATCTCCATGGCCGAGGATGCTGCCGGGCTGGATGCGGACCTGGCCGATGCCGACATCCTCATCCTGCCGGACAGCTACCAGGATATCTGGGCATCCCAGGCCCTGGCCCCCGCAGTCCAGGCCTTCGCCGCGCGGGGAGGTTCCGTGATCTTCCTGGCGGCCAGCTATTACAACAGCTGGCTCGAAGCCACCGGGCTGCTGTCGGCAGAGGGATATTACACCCAGCAGTATTCCTATTTTATCCTCGATTTCACAGATAACCACCCCCTCACGGCGGGGATACCTGATCAGTATTTCGCCCCCACCTTTTGCGGTGGGCACCGCTTCACCGGCCCGGATTACGTCAGCTTGTGCGAGCAGAATGGAAACTCCCTCCTCGGATTCCGCCGCCAGGGGCAGGCCCGTATCATTTACCTGGGTTTTAACTTCTATAGTTATGACGCTGTCACCGCCCAGCTTCTGGGCAATGCCCTGAACTGGTGCGGCAGCCGCCGCCGCTTGTCGGTGGCGCCCGGATCGGGCCAGGTGGCGGTTGGCGGCTCCGGCGCGCTCAGCCTGGGAGTAATTACTGCTTTTCTTCCTGCCGGCACTTACAGCGGGCAGGTAATCCTTCAAAGCAACGACCCCCTTCAGCCGGAGGCCACGGTTCCCTTTCAGTTGCAGGTGGATGGGGAACCCCAGGCGGAAACAGAAACCACGGCTCTGGTGTTCGGCATAACGCAGCAGTATGCCCAGGTGCTGCGGCAGTTTGTACTGCGCAACACCGGCTGCGACACCCTGCACATTTTGTCGGAGGGCACAGGCAACCCCAATTTCTATTTGCTGCCCCACACCGATGTGGTGCTTCCATGGCAGGAGCTTGTGCTCAAAGCCGTTTTCAGCCCCCAGGAGCCAGGTTCGTTTAACGCCGTCCTGGCCATCGAAACGGACGGCGGGCTCATCAGCGTCCAGCTAAGCGGGCTGGCCGTAGCGGCGCCGGTGTCTTCCGTCAGCCCCGCCAGCCTCTCGGCCGACATGTCCTGCGAAGATCATTTTTCACAGACGGTAACCCTGAGCAATACCGGACAGGGGCAGTTGAATTTCCAGGCAGGCGGTGCGCAGGCGCCCAAACGCGTGCTGGGGCTCACCACCGGCGCCAACTACTGGAAGTGGAACAACCTGCGCAACCTGATGCAGTCCGGGCTCGCCAACCTGGAAATCCGCGAATACAACGGCAGTGATCCCGCAGCCCTGGCCGATTCCCTGGCCTGGGCCAATACCCTGGTTCTGCCGCCCTTTGATGTTTTTTCGGACCCTGCTTTCGGCAATTTCCGGCCCCTCATCCAGGCCTTCCTTCAGGAAGGAGGGCAGGTGCTGGTGATGGGGTGGTATAACACCAACCCTGTAAGCCAGTTGCTGGGCATGCTGCCGCCATTCATCACCAATTCCTATTTCGATGTCGAGGTGGCCGTAAACATTCCCGCCCATGCGGCCTTCGAGGGCTTCGGCAGGCAGTTCCGGACGGCCGACTATACTTACTTCGCCGACATCGATATCGGCGGGCTGGTTCGGCTGGCCGAGTACAACAACCAGCTCTATCTGGGCTACCTGCCTGTCGGTATGGGCAATGTCGTGTACTGGGGCGCCTCCCTCGACTATGCCACTTCGCAAAACTTTGACTTACTCACCAACATCTTCCACTGGATAGCCAACCCCCTGCCGCCCGGGCTGAGCATCGAAGCGCAGAGCGGAACGCTGCTCACCGGCGGCAGCCGGAGCCTGACGCTGGAATTCAACGGCGAGGGCCTGCCCGGCGGGCTGTATTCCGGGCAGCTCCGCCTCAACACCAACGACCCCCAGAATAACCCCCTGATCATTCCCATTGAAGTGGAAGCCGCTTTCAGGCCCTGCATCAGCATCAGCTACGAAGCGGCCCCCTGCAGCGGCGTGGTTACTTTTTCGGAAGAAACGATCAACGGGCTGAATTCCTGGTACTGGACGTTCGGCGACGGCTTCGACTCCTTTGCCGCCAACCCGGTGCACACGTATTCGGATGACGGTGCTTACACGGCTACCCTGGTAGGATGCAACGATTTCGGATGCGATACGGCCAGCCAGGAAATTTTCCTCGACCCCTTTGATGGCCCCGTGGCGGCCAACTGCAGCCCGCAAACCCAGGACTACTGCTGCGAGGCGGGCATCTTCCGGGTGAAGCTTGCCGGGATCGACTACGCCAGCGGCAATGCTTCGGAAGGCTATCAGGACCTGTCCTGCCTGCCCGGCGCCACCCTGATGGCGGGCAGCCAGTACCCCATTGAGGTGACGACAGGCAGCCAGGCTGATGAATACGTTCGGGTATGGGCCGACCTCAACGGCAATGGCAGTTTCAGCAACAATGAGCTGATATTCAGCAGCCAGGCCTATATCACCCACCAGGGTTTCATCACCATTCCCGTCAACGCCCTGCGCGACACCCCTCTGCGCTTGCGGGTGGCTTCCGAGCCCACCTACTATGCGCCGCCCTTCCCCTGCGGCCCCATCAACCGCGGACAGATGGAAGACTACCAGATCGTCGTGCGGGATATAGTGGCCACATCCGCTCCTGATGCCGGCGCCGCGGCCCGGCTGTTCCCCAACCCTTCTTCTGCCGAATGCTGGCTTGAGGTGGAGCTGGACTATCCGCAAAGCGTGGAAGCCCGCATCAGCGGCCCGGCCGGCCAGTTGGTGGGCGGGCCCATTGAATTCTACGGCGCCCCGGGCCCCAACCGCCGGATGCTGCCGGATCTGCCGGAAGGGCTCTATTTCGTAACGGTGCGCACAAGCACGGGAAGCGCGGTGCTTCGCTGGGTAAAGACAGGGCGGCCCTGAGAGGCTGAGGCCCGGCAGGGGAATATTGGCCCGGCTGCGCCCTGCGCCGGGTCAAATGCTGGAGTGTTGGAATATTGGAATACCAACTCGCCGCCGCCATCGGGCGCTATTGCCTGTTGCGATGGCGCCCGACGGCTTTGTCGGGTAAAAATGCTGGAATGCCGGAAAACTGCCAACTGGCGTGCCGGCGCTGTCGAAGCAGTTTTTGAGCAGCCTCAAAACATTGAGAGGCCCAATCGACGGTGGGCTGAAGTTCAGATACCCTCCGGGTCTATCCCCAGTTGGCGGAGCTTTTCCGCCAACTGGCGGGCGCGTTGTTCGGCGCTGTCCGCCCGTTGTTTCTCCTCCTCTGCCCGTTGTTTCTCTTTGACGGCTTCCCGTTGCGCCTGCTGTGTCTTCTTTATTTCCTCGTACAGCAATTCCCTTTGATTATTGAGCTTCTGCACCGCTTCTTTATTGAAATCCACTAATTCCAGGTAGGAAAGGAAAGGCTCTCCGTCGGGTTGAAACAGTTTCAGGGTTTCCGGAGACCACTCGAAGCGGATTCCCAGAAGAGGGCTGATCCACCGGCGGATTTCGGGGATGGGGGCAAGTTGCCCGCCCTGGCGCAGAAAACCTTCCAGGGCGTTCTTTTCCGGGTCATAGATGTAGTATTCTTCCACGCCGTATTTCTGGTAGAATTCAAATTTTCTGGCCATTTCTGCCTGGCGGTTGCCGGGGGAAAGGATTTCGAATACTACCTGTGGAGCGATATTATCTTCCAGCCATTGCATGTAGGAGCCCCGATGCCCTTTGGGCCGCCCAATGACGGCCAGGACATCCGGCGCGAGGCGAATATCCGGCCGGCCTTCCTGCGGGTACCAGAACAGGTCGCCGGCCACAAAGACATCGTACCGGCCGGCAAAGCAGGCTTCCAGGCCCAGTTTGATCAGTACGATCCATTCGAATTGGAGGGTGTTCTCGGCCATGGGTTCTCCATCGGTTTCGGGATAGATCAAATGCAGTTTGTCCTTGGGTATGCTGTACATGAGGCGCCATTTGTTTCAAAAATACGGAATTCCGGGCAAAGATGCTTTTTTGACAGTAAGGCTTTGCCAAACTTTTACGGATGCGCCCGGCAATTTTCCAGGCAGAGTTTAGCCGTACCCATGGGGTATAGCAGGGAACCGGCGCCCGGATAAAAAACCTGAAACCCCAATCTCCTGATGCGCTGCAAACTGGCGTACTGCCAACTGAATACAGCGCTCACTCCATGCCCGTATTGCTCACGAATGCGATCCGCTTTCCGTCGGGAGACCAGGATGGCGTGTTGATGGTGCCCTGCCCCCCGTAGAGGTAGGCGATCACTTTAGGTTCGCCGCCATCGGCAGGCATGAGGCGCAGGTAAACCTGTTTGTAGAAGGGGTGGTCCTGCGGGGCTACGTCCTTGCCATAAGAAAGAAAAACCACCCATTTCCCGTCGGGAGAGACATGCGGGAACCAGTCGTTGTAGTCCTCGTTGAAGGTGAGCCTTTCCGGATCGCTGCCGTCGGCCTTCATGCGCCAGATCTGCATGGCGCCTGCGCGGGCGGAGTTGAAATAGATGTACTTCCCGTCGGGGCTGTATTCCGAGCCGTCATCCAGCCGGGGCGTATTGGTCAGCTGGACTTCCGGGCCGCCTTTGGCGGGGATGCGGTAGATGTCGTACTGCCCGTTGCGCAGCCCGGTGTAGATGAGGTATTTGCCGTCGGGCGACCAGCCGTGCAGGTAAGATGGGCCGACAGGGGTCACCCGCTTCGGCTTGCCTCCTTTGATAGGCACGGTGTAGATCAGCGAACCGTATTCGGGTTCGCCGCTGGAACTGCTCAGCCCCAGGCGTTTGCCGTTGAAGGAGATGACGTGGTCGTTGTTGTTGTGTTTCACAAAATCCGTATCCAGAGCTTTTGGGGCCCCTTTGTTCAGGTCAAATCGGTAGATCAGGCCGTTGCTGTTATAGATCAGGGCTTTGCCGTCGAGTGTCCAGTTGGGCGCCTGTATGGAGCCGGGGTCGGTGTAGCGAATCTCACGCCGGCCGCTCTGCACGTCCATCACTTCCAGGTAGCTGCCGAGGAAATCCTGGTAGGGGACGAAATCCGCGCCGGCAGGCAGGACGATGCGGACGTTTTCGAAGCCGGCCTGTTCCACCACCTCCGGGTTGTGGGCGCAGACGAACAGCCCGGCGTAAACTTCATCGCCCAGTGCCAGGCCGTCCGTTTCCACCACTGAGAATGGTTCTCCCCAGCGGGCCAGCGACAGGATGAACCGGTCCCCTTTTCGCTCCAGCTGGATCACATCGGGCATGTTGGCGGAAGACCGCACTTCCTCCGCGTCTGCGCCGCTTTTTCTGCGAAACTGCAGGGCGGCCAGCCCGTCGCCGTGTACGGCGGCGCAGGCCATGGGCGCATCGGCGGCGAGGCTGCTGCGCACCATCCAGCCCAGCTTGCGGTGCGGGTCGACGCCCTGCCCGATGAAGCGCCCGCGGGCCTGCAGGATGAAATCGCCCCTCAGGCGTTTCCAGAGGAATTGGAATTCATCCTTTGCAAACCAGATGTTGGCGCCGGAGCCGGAGAGCAGGTAGGATTGGGCTGCGGCATCATAAAGGGCGGCGCCGGGCAGGGCGGGGCCGCCTACGTCCGTATTCTGGCTGAACATGCCGGTATTGTTTTGTGCGAAAACGGCAGCGCAGGCAAAAAGCAGGGCTGCCAGCCCGGATATTTTTAAAGCTGTCATAAGCCTTTGTTTAGATGAGGAAAATAAGAAAAAAAGCTAAATTGGTAGCCTCTGAGGCCTGAACAAAACGACAAAAAATATGCCTTACCTTCCAAACCCCCGCCGCTATCAGGATATGCAGTACCGCCGCTGCGGCCGCAGCGGCCTCAGGCTCCCTGCCGTTTCCCTCGGCCTGTGGCACAACTTCGGGCACGTCGATGTGCTGGAAAACTGCCGGCAGATACTCCACCTCGCCTTCGACGCCGGCATCACCCATTTCGACCTGGCCAACAACTACGGCCCGCCGCCGGGTTCGGCAGAGGAGAACTTCGGGCGCATCCTGCGCGAGGACTTCAGCGGCTACCGCGACCAGCTGGTAATTTCCACCAAAGCGGGCTATTACATGTGGGAAGGGCCCTACGGCGAGTGGGGCTCCAAAAAATACCTCGTATCCAGCCTCGGCCAGAGCCTGAAGCGGATGGGGCTGGACTACGTCGATATCTTCTACCACCACCGGCCCGACCCCGACACGCCGCTGGAAGAAACCATGAGCGCCCTCGACCTGATCGTGCGGCAGGGCAAGGCCCTGTACGTGGGCATTTCCAATTACCGAAAGGAAGAAGCCGAGGAAGCGATCCGGATATTGAGGGAGTTGGGCACGCCCTGCCTCATCCACCAGCCCAATTACTCCATGTTCGACCGCTGGGTGGAAGGCGGGCTGCTCGATCTGCTGGATCGCGAGGGCGTCGGCTGCATCCCCTTCTCCCCCCTCCAGCAGGGCCTGCTGACGGACCGCTACCTCCAGGGCATTCCGGAGGACTCCAGGGCCGCCAAGCCGCACGGCTTCCTCAAAAAGAACCAGTTAACCGAAGGCCGGCTCCAGCAAATCCGGCGGCTCGACGCGCTGGCGCGGGAGCGCGGGCAAAGCCTGGCCCAGATGGCCCTGGCCTGGATCCTGCGCGACGAGCGCATCACCTCCGTCCTGGTCGGCGCCAGCCGCCCCGAGCAACTGGCAGACTCGCTGAAATGCCTGGACAATCTGGTTTTCAGTGAGAGCGGCTTGCAACAAATTGAACAGATTCTGGAATAATCGTTATCTTGGCCCCTAATTTTCAAAATAAATACGAACATGAAATTCACATCCACGATTATTCTGGCTCTCATAGCCGCTTTTATTCTTTCCTGTTCCAACGACAAGGGCGCTGCTGCCGGCGCTCAGCAGCCTGCCGGTACGACACCGGCTGCTACGCAACAGCCCCTGAACAATGCCGGCGCTGCTGTAGCCGGCGCGGTCAAGCACTACATCTGCCCCAACAACTGTGAGGGCAGCGGTGGCGATGCCGCCGGCTCCTGCCCGGTATGCGGTACGGAGTATATCCACAATGCCGCTTTCCACAACCAGGCCGGCGCCGCCGCTCCTGCCACCCAGCAGCCGGCGCCCATGTTCCAGCCGGGCCAGGCTCCTCCGGCAGCAGCGCAACCCATCACGCCGCCGCAATCCACTTCCCCTGCCCAGAACGCCGCCGGCGTGTACCACTACACCTGCCCCAAAGGCTGCGCAGGCGGCAGCGGCTCCGCCGGCACATGCGCGGTTTGCGGCGGACAGCTGGCGCACAACCAGGCGTATCACAACTAAGGCCGGGCTTACGGCATTCAGTGCTTACCCGGCTGCGACAGCAGGCGGGCGCTACGAGGTGACATCTCCGCAGGGGGTGTCACCTCGCTTTTTTCGGGGGCTATCCCAACAGGAACCCGAAGGAGAGGTAGGGTTTACCCGGCCTCCTTACGGCGGTACGGGACTCCCTTCGGCCGCTTCTTCTAAGGCCTCGGCTCGCATTCCGGGGGCAGGGTTCCGAATTCGCAATTGCCGCTTTGGGTGTGGCGGAGCTGTATCTGGCGAAAATTCCCCAGGAAAACATCTTCGTAGAGGAAGTTGCTGATCTCGTCCACGAAATCGGAGAGGGGCAGGGCTGCCCATTCGTGTTGCCCGTAGCAGGCCGTGAGCAGGAAATAAGGCATGCCGATGCTGCGCAGGCGCTGGGCGATGGCGTAGCCACCGTAAAGTGGCAGGTAGCCCGGCTCCGTCTCCTGGCAGTAGTGGTGTGATGCGGCGGTGAAAGGGATAAGGGGGTCGCAGGTGCCGTGGAAGAGCAGGGTGGGGATGGCCCTTCTGCGGGAGATGAGGCTGGTGTCCACCAGGGCGCCGGCCATGCTGATGACGCCGCCGTAGCGGAACTCCGCCGGCAGTTTAGGGCTGGTGGGCGGCAGGTTGTTGTCGCGCCAGTAGGCGGCGTGCAGCACGGCTTCGGCGCCGGCGCTGCTGCCGGCGAGCACCAGCCTGTTCGGGTCGATGCCCAGCCTGCCGCGGTTGTTGAGCAGGTAGAGGGTAGCGTCGCGGATATCTTCCACCGCCGCCTGGAAGGTTTTGATCTTGTTGGCGGCGGGCTGGTCGCAGCTGAATGACTTTCCCTTCATCGTCAGGCGGTACGACATGGAAACGACGACGTAGCCCATGCGGGCCATCCGTTCGGCAAAGGCCGCATGGTAGGGGTCGTCGCGGCGCCCGCCGGAAAAGCCCCCGCCGTGCACGTACAGCAAAGTTACCCGGTTGCGGGCCGTATCTCCCGCCGGGCGGTACACGTCCAGGGCCAGCGATTCTCCGTTTTTGGTGGCGTAAGTATAGGTGTTTTTATTGGCCTGCCCGAAGCAGGTGCGCTGGTACCGCCTGTCGGCTGCTGACCGCCTGGAGAACATCCAGGGCAGCAGCCCGGCCTCGGAAAAGGCGGGCTGCCAGCTCTCGTGTTTTACATTCGGGTATTCGGTAAATTTCACGTCGGCGCCCAGGCGGAGCAAAGCCTCGCAGGCCTGCCGGGAAAGAGCAGGCGGCACGACATCGTCCTTGGCGCCGTGGAAAGCCCAGACGCTGGTATTGGGGGCATAGAGCGGCGCCAGTTGCGGCAGCCCTCCGCCGGCAATGGGCGCAGCGGCGGCAAAGCGGTCCGGGAAGCGCGCCAGCAGGTCATAAACGGCAAAGCCGCCCATCGATATTCCCATCAGGTAGATGCGCTGCGGGTCAACGCCTTCTCCCTGCTGGAGGCGGCCCAGCAGGGCTATGGTGCGCTGCAGGGACGGCGAAGGCTCGGCGTTGAAAGGCATCCGCCAGCTTTTGCCCTCGGGCGTCAGCTCGGTCCAGTACTCATCCGGGGCGCACTGCGGAAAAACCACGATGGCGGGGAAATTGCGCCGGTTGAGGGAGTCGAGAAAAAGGGAAGCCCCGTAAGTGAGCTGCGCCTCGTTGTCCGTACCCCGCTCGCCGGCGGCGTGCAGGAACAACACCAGGGGGTAGCGCTGGCTGCGGTTGTAGTTTTTGGGGTAGAGGATGCGGTAGGGCAGCACGGCCCCGTCGGCAGCCTGGAACTGCCGCTTCTCGAAGGCGCTGAAGTCCTGGGCCAGGGCCGGCAGGGCGAGGAAGGTTGCCAGGAGTAGCAGGAATGGTTTCATAGTTATATGGTTGAGTGGCGCCCATAGCCCGAAGCTTCTGCTTCGAGAAGTAAACCCGGAACTGCTCCAGGGTTAACCGGGTGGCAAATTTAGTCATTGGCGCGATATTCCCCTATTCCGGCCTATTTACAAAAGCGCCGGAGTTGTTTAACTTTACACCTTGTTTTTAATAATCCCGAACTAAAGCATCCCGTACTATGAGGCGACTGGCGTTGACTACATACCTGCTGATCTCCGTGCTCTCTTTCTCCCGCGCCCAGATGTGGAACGGTACGGACAGCCTCTATGGCAACGAGTGGATACGGTATGATCAAACCTATTTCAAGATAGCGGTAGCCGCCGACGGCATCTACCGCATCCCCTACGCCGCGCTGTCGGCCGCCGGCATTCCGGTAGAGGAGTTATCCGCCGGCCAATACCAGCTCTGGTGGCTGGGCCAGGAGCAGCCCCTCTACACCAGCACCAATGAAACGCTGTCCGAGGGCGATTTCCTGGAGTTCTACGGCCGGAAGAACCGCTCCGAACTGGACCGCCACCTCTTCCAGGACCCAGACAATGAGATGCTCAACCCCTGGTACAGCCTGTTCACCGACACCAGCGCCTATTTCCTCACCTGGGTAAGCCCGGGCGAACCCACACTGCGCTATGAGCAGGTGGAAAATGAGCTGGCGAACCTGCCGGCGAAGGAGGAGTGGTTCTGGGGGGAGGCGGAGGTGGTGTTTAGTAATCAACACAACAAGAAGGGCTATCGGGTAGCCGGCGAAACCATCTCCTTGTCCGAATTCGAAGGCGACGGTTTTTCCCGGGGTTCAAATTCAGCGCATGATTTTAACTTCAACAGCCCCGGCGTTTACGCTGCAGGCCCGGAGGGCAGCCTGCATTTGCGGATGTTGTCGAATGCCAACACTGCCGGGCACCACCTCCAGGTGCGGATCAATGACCAGCTTCGCGCAGAAGAAGAATATTCCGGTTCCGAGATGCGCATATTTGACTTTCCGATGGCGCCCGGCGCCCTGGGAACGGCCGTAAATATAAAGGTCAATGGCTTAAACAACAACGACAGATACGCCGTTGCCGGCGCCCGGCTTCGCTATCCTCGGCAGTTCAGCCTGGGCAATGCATCCTTTTTCCAACTCGGGCTTCCCGCCGGCTCCGGCGCCCGCTACCTCGAGTTGTCGGGCCTGAGCGGCAACCAGCCTCCGGTTTTGCTGGATCTTACCAACGAGCTGCGACTGGGGCCCGTGGAAGAGGGCGGCCTGTGGAAAGTAAAACTGCCGGCTGCCGCCGGTGAGCGCAATCTGGTTGTATCCAGGGCTATCCGGCAAGTGGACAACCTGGCCCCCGTGGCGTTTACAGATTATTCCGAAACCCAGGCCGAATTTATTATCATTTCCAATGAGCGCCTGTTCGACGACGGACAGGGCAACAACCGGGTGCAGGAATATGCCGATTACCGGGCCACCCCTGATGGCGGCGGCTACAGCACCATTGTAGTTGAAATTGGGCAGTTATACGACCAGTTTGCCTACGGGGTGCAGCGCACCCCAATCGGCATCAGGAATTTCGGGCACTACATAAAGCGCAACTGGGACAACCCCCGATATGTGCTGCTGATCGGCAAAGGCAGGACGTTCAACACCACCAGGACGGCCAGCGCTTTGGCGGATCCGAAAAACAGCACTTTTTATCTGCCCACCTTTGGCTATCCGGGTTCCGACAACCTGTTGCTGGCGAAGCCGGGGTCCAATGTGCCCGTTATTCCCACTGGCCGCATAGCGGCGTCCGACGGCGATGACGTGCGGATGTATCTGGAAAAAGCCAAAGGTTTCGGGGAAAACGCCCGGGCGGTGGACGAAGAGAGCAGGGCGTGGAAGAAGGAGGTGCTGCATTTGGGCGGGGGAGGGAGCCCGGCAGAGCAGGAGGTTATAAAAAATGCGCTCAAAGGGATGGAGAATATCCTGGAAAGCTCCTCATTTGGGGCGAACATTTATTCATTCAGTAAAACGAGTTCAGATCCAATACAGCAGTCTCAGTCAGGAGAAATTACGCGGCGCATGAATGAAGGAGTTTCCCTGATTACTTTTTTCGGGCATTCGGGTACGGAAGGATTCGATTTTAGTATTGATGATCCTTCGGCCTATCAAAATTATCAGAGGTATCCCGCCATACTATCTCTGGGCTGCTATTCCGGAAATATACACCTCAACCAAAAAACTGTAGGGGAGAATTTTTTATTTCAGGAGGGAAAAGGAGCAATCGCATTTCTGGCAACCGTTGATCTGGGCTCCATATACGAACTCAATATATTCGTTCGTAGTTTTTATGATAAACTTGGTAAGGAGCCATTTGCGGAAGGGATTGGAGACATTCTTAAAGATTGCATCCGGGATTTTGATCAGAACCCCGGCTTTTTTCTCCAATCGTTGGTTCAGCAGTTTACACTGAGTGGCGATCCTTCATTGGCCATTACACCATATCCGGCTGCGGATTTTTTATTTGAAAGAACCTCTGTTGAATTTAACCCGCCTGTTATAAATGCCCAGCAGGATAGCTTTGATATTACGCTTTTTATTAAAAATATTGGCAAAGCCATTCAGGATAGCCTATTAATAGAAGCTGTCCGGGAATTTCCTGATGGTGCACAGATCGCTCAGGACAGGCTCAGCGTAAAAACGCCGGCATATCGGGACAGCATACACCTGAGGTGGCCAACTTATGGGAAAAGGGCGGTTGGATTTAATAAACTATACCTGAAATTAGATGCGGAGGATGGTATTGCGGAAGGGCCTCTTCCTGATGCGGAACTGAACAATGAGCTGGTTGGAATAAACGGGGGGATCGGGCTTCCATTTTTTGTTTTTTCCAATGGAATAAGCCCGGTTTATCCACCAGATGAGGGCATCATCGGTAATCCTTCGATAACGCTTAAAGCATCTACTGCCAATCCATTTGCTCCGGAACAGAAGTATCTGCTTGAGATTGATACTTCAGCGGAATTCAACAGCCCGTTCAAAAGAAGCACGGAAATCGTTCAGGTTGGCGGTGTTGTGGAATGGAATCCAGGTTTCGTTCCGGTTGATAGTACAGTCTATTACTGGAGAGTGACAACAGATAGTGTTGCAGGCCTGGCTTATAACTGGGAGGCCGCTTCTTTCCTGTTTCTGGAGGGAAGCTCTCCAGGCTGGGGGCAATCCCATTTTTTTCAAAAAAGTGACAATTTTTTCAGGAACATGGAGCTTTCAACCGATAGCCGCCGGTTCAAATATCTCGATAATGTAAAAACGGTCAGGGTTAGGAATGGCGTGTATCCCGGCACCTGGCCTGAAATTGCGGTCAACAATGACCCCTATATTTATATCCCCTGGGATAACCCTGTCAGAGGGGGCGTCGCAGTATGTGTTCTGGATTCTCTCACTGGGGACCAGTGGCTGAATAACCCGCCAGGTTATTATGGGAGCCATTTGCTCAGCCCTTGGGCTACCAATTATGGTGCGTTTGTTTACAGCACCCGGGAAGCGGAAGGGCGGCAAAAACTGATCAATTTCCTTAGAGATACTATCCCGGCGGGCAACTATGTGGCGCTTTATACCATTCAGTATGACAATGTAAACTACGAACCTGAAGAATGGGCTGAAGACTCCATTTCATTGGGGGTAAACCTGTTTCAGATACTGGAACAGGAAGGGGCTGTTTTGTTGAGGCAGGCTGCTGAATCCGGTGCAAAACCTTACATTCTGTTTTACAAAAAAGGAAGTTCGGATTTTCCGGTTTTTGAGAAAATAGCGGAGTTGGATGAGTTCATTGTAGAAGCTTTTAACATCAATGGAATCTGGTATAGTGGTTCGGTTCGGACAGCCCCCATCGGGCCTGCGGAAAGTTGGGGAAGCCTTCATTGGAAATTATCGGAAACGGAGGCAGGGGATGATTTTTCCTTTGACCTTTTTGGAGTCAGGACTGATTCTGTGGCAGTACTGCTCAGGGAAGGGATGAAGAACCCGGATACAACGCTGAGTTGGGTTGATGCCGGGGAATACCCTTTTTTGAGGCTGCATTACAATTCTTCTGATACGACAAACCGCACTGCTCCCCAACTGGATTATTGGCGTGTCCTTTTTGAAGGCCAGCCAGACCTTGCACTTCAGCCGAACGCTTTTTTGAATTTTAAGGCTGATACGCTGCAAAGAGGTGAGCCTCTGGAAATTGAAGTGGCAGCCGTCAACCTCACCCCAACGCCTATTGACAGTTTTTATGTGAAGTATGAAATCCGGAGCGAAAGCCTGAATTCGCAGGCCTATACAAGGAGGTATCCACCCGTTCCGGGAGGAGATACGATACATTTGCATTTTAAAGCGCCTACCACAGGGTTGAGGCGGGCTCAACAATTATTTACAGAAATAAACCCGAAGCCAGGCCTGCCGGAAATAAACAGGTTCAACAACCTGGGGCTTCTGAACTTTTGGGTCAGTGAGGATATGATAAATCCAATATTGGATGTCACATTTGATGGCAACCGCATTCTCGACGGGGAATTGGTGTCCGCAAAACCGGAGATAATAATCCGGATAATGGATGAGAATCCTTATCTTAAAATAGAAGACACATCCGCTTTGAAGATATTCCTCAAATTTCCTGATGAGCAGGAAGCCAGGCCTGTTTCGATGAGTGCTCCCGGCTTATTGTTTTCTATTGAAGATGGAAGGCCTGGCAGCCGGGCGAGCGTAAGGTACCGCCCTGAATTTGAAAAAAGCGGCCTTTATACGCTACTCGTTCAGGGGCAGGATGTAAGCGGAAATCAATCCGGGCAATTTGACTACAAGGTTTCCTTCCAAGTGGAAACAGAATCTAGAATATCGAATGTATTGAATTATCCAAATCCATTTTCGAATTCAACATATTTCATCTATACGCTTACCGGTTCAGAGCCTCCTGTGGATTTTATGATTCGGATTATGACCGTTTCAGGGCGTGTCGTCCGGGAGTTGACCATAAACGATCTTGGACCATTAAAAATCGGCACACATCAGACCGAGTATGCCTGGGATGGTACGGACGAGTATGGCGACAGATTGGCCAACGGCGTCTATCTTTATCGCGTCATCGTGCGGAATGAAGATGGTTCGGACATTGAAAAATTTGATAACGACACCGGGCGCTTTTTTAAAAATGAAATCGGCAAGCTCGTCATTCTCAGGTGAGCAGTTGTGCCGGAATAAAACATAAGCTATATTCAAAACCCAGTTTGTTGTTTTAGTGGCTTTCGGTCTTCACCTAATCACCGAAACCGGCGAGAATTCCTTAGCCCGGGATGTGTCCGGGTTTAACTGCGGCCTGCGATTGAATAAGGGCGGCATCGAGGTAAAATTTGGCGGCCCAGTTCAGCCATCGGAAAGCCTGGTATTTGCCCCATAAGGGCGCCGAACCGGGAATCCCTCCTTGTAGGCCTGGGAAAGGTATTGCGCAGGGCGCTCTTCGGAGTTCCGCGAAGAGCTGTGCGGATATCCGATGATATAAGGGATTCCCGGAAACCTGATACAGCCGGGCAAGCAGTATGCTGAATTGCGCCTGCCCTGTAATGCAGCGGAAGCTGTAATTTCCGCGCCAGTTTTCATCATAACTACCTGCCAGCCTGCCTTTTCCGGCTATCAGGTTGATCATGGCATCAACGACGGCAGTTATTTTTTCCTGTATTCGTTTCTCATTCAGTAAAACGGCGCTTTCCAACATTCCCCTGAGGTAATAGGCCAATGTGTGTGTCATGGCTGCTTCACCGGGATAAAGCCCTGCATTTCTGACTCCCAAGCTTTTATTGATAAATCCGGTATGGTAAATCAGCGCTTGGTTCATCTTGCCTGCCAGCTCCATCTCCTGGAGGTAAGTGTTAGCTTCCAGAATTGCCCAGATCACCCGGCTGTGGTAGGCGGGAATGTGGCCAGGTACATAGGCATAATCTACCCAGCACCCTTTGGGGCCGAGGTTTTTCCCAAGCCAGGTGGCGGCCTTTCGGAGCGCTTCCAGGTATTTTTCATCACTACTTTCCCGCCAGGCTCGGGAAAGGCCAAACAGGATCATTCCGGTATCAAAAACAAGGGGTTCTTTACTTCCGAAACCCCGGGGAAAGGCCCCGTTGGGCAGCTGAATGTTGCAAAGCCAGTGTGCGCAGCTTTCCGCCAGGCCCCTCCATTCCGCCCATTCCAGGGCGGCGGCAAAGTCAAAAAGTGTTGGAATGAGGTAGCCAGTAGTTTCCGGGTAGGGTGGGGACCAGCCCCAGAAAATGCTGTAAAAGCCAGATGAACCGTTTCCCTGGTTAACTTCAATACTGCGCCTGAGCCAGTTCAAAGTTGGCAGGCATGTTTTCCTGATGAAGCAAGCGTTTTCGTGTGAAAGTATCTCCCCGTTTTTCATGTGTTTCAATGATAAGGCCGGCCCAGCAGCCAGCTGAGGAATCCATAAAAGCGATTTCTGGACCGGTATATGATGTGGATGGGGTGGCGGACTGCCCCCATGGCTGCATACATCGGTTCCACATTGGGCAACATGCCGCCCTCAAAGTCATAATGATCGACCTTTTTCGAAAGCTCGTTTATCGCATGCCAATGCAGCAGGTAAATGGCTCCGCTTCGGCGCAGTTCCGGATCTGAGCCAGTAAAGAGGACACTGGCCATGCGTTCATCCCAGACGACGTAAATGGCGGCATGGGCTCTGTTCTGCTGATCCCGCGCAAAGAACATACATCCTTGGCCTCTTTCTTTGAGTACAGTATGAACGCGCAGAAAGAAATGGAAGCCATGGGGTATTGGTAAACCCTGTCGGTTGAAGGTAGCCCTGTTCAGCCGGAAGAATAGTGCCGGATTATCCTCCTGGCTCACTGAAAGCTGGCGGGCTGCCTTCTGGATATTCCTTCGGGCATTTCCCTTCATATTGCGCAGGATGGCTTCGGGTTCGCTGATATCCGGCAAGGCATAAGAGTAGTGGAGTGTTTGTTTAAACCCATTCCAGTAAAAGGGCAGCCAGTTTTCAAAACCATAGTAAAAATATTGGCGGAAGAATGCAAAACGTGGTATTTGGCCAATTATCTGGCCTATCACCTCCCGTTCGAAGGAATAGCGGCTGTGCAGCTTCATCCTTTCGGGATACCTCATCCAAATATTGTTAAAAGGCGTGGCTTCTGGCATTCGGATAATAACCAGCCCAAATTTCCGGTAGAGAAAATAAGGGAAGGCGCCGATGATTTCGCCATTTTTATTTCGGTGGATGGCGACATCCCAATGATGAGCTCCGCACACCAGGTCATACCACCAGGGTTGCATAAACAGCGGGATGTAGGTTTCCCGGCAGAGTTCCCGAAAAGCTTCCTTATTTTGCAACATATACCGAGCAGAGCATCAGGCGAACATAGTAATAATCCATTGGAGTTAAATGCGTTTAAGGGATAATATTGCCTTGGGGGAAAGGTGGTCTTTCCTGTCGGCAGGCGCCGTTAATGCGGGGCAGCTGGCAGTGCTGATCCTCTTGGTTCATTTGTTGCCCTCTTCTGCCTTTGCGACATTTGCGATTGCCAATGCCTTCACTGGGTTGACGCAGTTGTTATTACAATCAGGCCTTAGCTATTCCCTGTTTTTCCGAAAGGGCGATCAGTTACAAATGTCAACAATTTTCTGGTCAAATGTCCTTTTAGCCCTCTTAGCTTGTGGATTCCTTGGGGTGATGGCCCCGTATATCGGAAATTATTACAGGGCCCCACTTCTGGTGGAAACTATCTGGTGGCTGCTGCCGGGGGTCGCACTTGGGGCTGCGTCTGCTTTTTACAAAACCCTGCATTTGAAGGCTTTGCATTTCGCCTTTCTTGCGCGCGCCGAGATAGTGGTTATGCTGGCCGGTGGCCTGTCTGCACTGGTGCTTGCCTGGTTTGGCTGGGGTGTTTTTGCTTTGGCTGCGCAGGTATTGGTGCGTGCAGGCTGCGAAAGCCTCCTGCTTGTAGCCGGAGGGTGGCGTATGTTCCGGCCTTCCCGGAAGCTGAAACTGTCCTCCATCCGGCCCCATTTGAAATTTTCGATTGCCCACGTTGGCGAGCGTTTTTCCATGTGGGCCATCAGCCAGATTGATGTGCTATTGATCGGGAAGTTACTCGGTTTTGAACTGCTGGGGGTATATGAAGTCTTTCGCCGCATTCTAAGCCGGCCGCCGGCCGTCCTGGGAGAGATCATGGAACGCCTGTCTCTGCCCCTGATGGCCAGATATGCCCAGCGGCCGCGAATCCTGAAACGCCTTTACCTGACCAACATGGAAATGATGGCGGCTTTGGTTTTTCCCGTTTATGGCTTTCTGGCTTTGTTGGCAAATCTTCTCGTTCCTGTTTTTTTTGGGCCGGGCTGGAAAACACATGCTGCCGTTTTTTCTTTTATGGCTCTGACATCGGCTTTCCAGTCCATCGGCCATCCGCTCGATAATTTACTGGTTGCAAGGGGGACTATCAGGCGCCTTTTGTACTGGAACCTCCTTTTTTTATGCCTGTATATTGGCCTGATCTATCTGGGGTCATACCGTGGCCTGGAGGGCGTGGTGCTGCTTTTTTTCCTTGCGTCGGTTCTTTTAAATAATCCGGCCTGTTTTTTTCTGCTTAACCGTGAAGTGAAAGTGGGGGTTAAAGAATACTTTTTGCCGATTTTTCGGGCCGCAACTCTCGTACTGCTTAGCAGCCTTTTTCCCTTTCTTTTGATGTTCAGGTATTCAGGGGCGTGGAGTTGGTTGTGGGGAACATTGTTTTTTGGCTTATTCTATTGGTTTCTGGCGAGAAAGTTTCAGCCGGATATCTGGAGGAGGGTTGCCCGCATAGCGCATAAACGAGAAGTTAATTGAGCTATATTTATTCCGATAAAACCAGCGATGTATCCTGTACTCTTTTTGTTTGCTGATGCTTTTCTAAAATTTCTGGCCGTATATCTGGCAGGGGTTCTTACCCTTCTTTTTTTAAAACCTTGCCCGTGCCAGGAGCGATACCTCGCCCTTTTCGCCCGATTATTTTCAGGAATAGTTGTAATCACGGTTATTTATGCCCTGGCCTGCTCGGAGGGGGGGACTATTCTTTGGGGAGTGCTTTTACTGGCAGGGAGCGCGCTGCTCAGTCGTTGCCGGGCTGAGGCTCTATCCAAAGGACAATTCCGGAATGAGGCCCTTATTTTTTTATCCGGTTTGCCGGCTCTTTTTGCATTGGTATTGGTACAATTGTTTCGCAACGGCTTTTTTTCCAAAACAGTGGTTTACCTTTCCGATGTCGATTTTGGCATCTACGCTACTGTTGCTGAGTACCTGAGGTTTACGGGTATGGAAACCCCTTCTCCCTGGTATGAACTGGCTGCCGCAGTGCCCGGGCAATCGCTGATGCCTTACCATTACGGGGACTTGTGGTTCACCTCCTTTGTAACCGCCTGGGGGTTGCCGGCCCAACCTCTGGAGCATTACGTTTACGTTTTTATCCCTCTGCTTGGGGCGGCGCTGTTTTCAGGATTCATGGCTTTGATCCGGCATTATGTGAAAGAACGCAGTTATTGGCCCTCGTTTTTTGGCGCTTTTCTGCTCCTCTTTTTTCACACCTGGTTCCCCGCTCTGCCTGGGGCTATAAGTGGTTTGCACGTAACCACTGTGCTTGCCCCCAAGGTGTTCTTTTTTCAGGCAGGGCTTGCCGCTTTTTTCCTGTTGTGGCTGAACGGGCATGAAACCGGGGCAATGCGTGTATTGGCAAGCATACCCCTTTTTAATGTTTTATATCTGCCCGCTGTCCTGGGAGGCTGTGCATTATTGTTCGTTTATCAGTACTATTTTGAGCGGAACCGACCCCTTTGCACGAAGGTGCAGCCTTATCTGATTCTTCTGGCGAGCCCGCTTTTTATACTCTTTTTTTATGGTAGTTTCGGCCTCCTGAAAGCTGGTGTTACCCCGGATGAAATGTCCTGCACAGCGTATCTTTTGCGCTTTTTCCGGGGTCTGGCGAGCGGCGCCCTGCGGTTTCTTTTGTTCGAAGCAGCATTGGTGGGGTTGTTGATTTTGGCATTTCGCCGTTGGGCTGTTTTGGCTGTGCCCGAACGAGCGCTTATCAGTTTGAGTGTCGGGCTGTGGAGTGCAGCCCTACTGGCAAAAGCCGTTTTCAACCAGGCATCTGCTGAAGTGAACCAGTTTTTTTATCTGGTAGCCAATCCGCTGGCTTCTGTTTGCATGCTTTTTCTCTTTTTGGCTCTCTTTACCCGGATCGGGCCATTCCGGCGGCAATACTTCCGCTGGCTTGCCTTTTTATTACTCGCAATTCCGTTTTTTCAGGTATTGTTCCGTTTTCAGCAGCGCGACAATGCCGTTTCGGGCTCCTTTGTTCAGGCTGTTGAAAGTGCGTTGAAAGGAAAAAATAAACTGGGCGTATTCATCCCCAATCCGGATAATCTGGATACTTACCGCGCCGACCCGAGGATGTGCACTTTCTGCAATTTTTTGAAAGTAACAGGAAGCGGATACTGGGCCAATAACATTATGGCGCCGGTGGATACAACAGGGCTGCCTTTTCCTGACCGGCTGAACGCCATCATGATGTCTCCTTTTTTTCGTTACGCCAATCGGAATGAAAAAAAGGAAACCAGCCTTATGGGTTTGCAATTATCCTATATCCGGGATAATCGGGTCGATTTTGTAGTCGTTGAAAAGGGCGCCTTCATTCCCGAATTCATTAAAGCCTGTAGCCAGGAGTTAATAACGGATAGTATAAGCGGCCATAAATTACTTATTTTGAACAGGTCATGCGCATCTTACTCGTCATACTGAATTACCACCCTGCGGCCAACCCCAACGTTTATCGCTGGTCGGCCATTGCAGAGCACTGGGTTGAAAACGGGCATGAGGTGCACGTTCTCTGCACCCGCAGAAGTGGCATGCCTGATTCGGATACCATTAGAGGTGTGCAGGTGCATCGAAGCGGGCCGGCTACACTGCTCGACTGGGCATATAATTTTCTTGGCAAAGAGATGCGGAGGGGAGAGGCCGGCGGATTGCCGGTAGGAAGGGAGGGGTGGTTCAGGAGGGTGACAGAGAAAATAGCAGACTGGACCTGGCGGCGTGTCTACTGGCCGGATGGCAGTTGTCTGTGGTATTGGTCAGGTTTGTCTTCTGCAAAGAAGTTGTTGAGGGCCTGCCGCTTTGATGCCCTCTGCAGTGTCGGCCTGCCTTTCACCGCGCACTGGATAGCCTTTTCACTAAAAAAAATGCAGCCGGAATCGAGATGGCTGATGGACATAGAAGACCCGTTTTGCTTTTCCGATGCCTTCTTCGTGAATAATGCAGGCCTTTACCGCCGGCTTAATCATTGGGCGGAGCATAAAGCTTTCCGGAAGGCTGATAGTATCGTATTGACCGTACAGCAGGCGAGGGAAAGATACCTTCAATTATTCCCCTGGGCCGCAGAAAAAACCCGGATAATCCCCCCTCTGTTTAACTTGCCGTTTCCCTCGGGCTTGCCAGTTGAAGCGGAGCAGTATAGAAAAGTACGCCTTGCTTATTTTGGCTCATTCTATACCCGAACCAGAACGCCGGATTTTTTCCTTCGCCTTCTGGAACAGATGCTGGACATTGATCCCACACTGCCCAATCGTTTGTCCATTCACTTTTACGGGGAATTGACGGGGCCCTTTGCTGGCGCTTTTCAGGAAAATCCCCGCCTTCTTTCCATGTTTCACTTCCACGGCCTCGTGCCGAGGGAAGCCGTGGCAAGGGCTATGGAGGAGTCCGATTTTTTATTGAACATCGGGAATTTTACCAATTACCATCTGCCTAGCAAAAGCGCCGACTATTTGATGAGCGGCAAACCCATAATCAGCCTTTCCTTTGTTCAGGATGATCCATTCACGCAATTTTTCCAGGGCTACCCCTGCTTTCTGGAACTGAAGGTCTCAGGCCCGCCGGCCCGGCGGGTGCTGGCGGAAAAATTTCTTGCTTTCCTTGCCGAAAACAAAGGCCGGGTTGTCAGGCCTGAACTACTGAACCAACTGGGCAGTGCGTATCAGTTGGAACCCATTGCCCGTGCTTATCTCGAAGCGCTCACATCATCATAATAACGGACTCTAACTGCCGGGCGCTTTTTTCCCAGCTATCCTGCCTGCTTTTTTTAATCAGGTTTTGGTGAAGCTTCCCATAGAGGCTCGGATTTTGCAGAAGTTCCAGGAGGGCAGCCAGAATGCTTTCGGCTTCAGGGTTTGCCCACACGGCCTCTTCTTCCCCTAATTGCTCTACGAGGGCTCCAACCCGCGTGCAGGCCATAGGTATGCCCGCCGAAATTCCTAAGGTTAGTATCCCGGATTGGCTGGCTTCCAAGTAGGGCAACACGAGAATATCGTGTTCATTTAACAGCCTGGCCATCTTTTCCTCCGACAGCCAGCCGAGCTCCCATCTGATCTTTTCGGAAGAGAAACCGGCCTTTATCTGGTAATTCGGCGCTCCGGCAATAGTCAGGTGGCTGAAAATATCCTCCGGAAGCCGGGAAACAGCCTCAAGTAGCAGCTCTATTCCCTTATACTTAACTATTCTGCCAAGAAAGAGCAAAGCTGGCCTGGCAGGCAGAATGCGCCCGGCAGCTTTCAGCCCGGGCAACGGCAGTACAGCATGGGGAATCACATGGTTGCGACCCCGAAAATTAATCTGCTTCAGGGCTGTGTCTCGTTCATGTTGGCTGAGGAATATGAGCTGGTTTCCCCATCTCATGCTCAGGCCGAGCAGCCATTGCTCCCAGAAGTGATGCTCTCCCAGATGTAAACCGCTTTCGTGGATGGTGACAATGCTTTTTCCTTTCTTCAGCCGGAAAGCCAAAATCAAAAAAGGGTTCCAGGGGTGAAAAACCGGGAAGTAAGCAATGCTGTACCCCTTGCGGATATCCATCAAAACCCGGGCTATCAGCCACGGCAGAATGATGCAGGAACTGAGGATAAATTCCACTTTATTCCTGTAAGTCGGTATCCGGTAACTATCTTTGGGCAGCGTCTCGGTAGAAAATGCAGAGGAATATACCTTGATCTCTATCCCCCTGGAATGGTTTATCATTTGGGTGGCATAGGGAACGCATCCCGAGCGGGATAACAGAAAGGCGAGTATTTTTTTGTTACCCTTATCCATTGGAAAAAGTTGTGAAAAAGATACTTTTCATCATTGGCACCCGTCCGGAAGCTATTAAATTATCTCCGCTCCTCAAAGCCTTTCGCGCTGAACCCGGCCTTTTCAACATACTGGCCTGCCACACCGGCCAGCATGGGGGGCTAGCGTTGGAAGCCCTGGAGTTTTTTGAACAGAAAGCCGACATTTCACTACAACCCGGCCAGGGGGGAACGCGGAGCCTGTCAGGGCTTTTTGCGGGTATTGTTGAGCAGTTGGGGAAGGTGGTTGAAGCGCTTCGCCCAGACTGTGTTGTTGTCCAGGGGGATACCACTTCGGCATTTGCCGGTGCACTTTGTGGCTTTTTTGCGCAGATTCCTGTAGCGCATGTAGAAGCAGGCCTGAGGACTAATGAGTTTTACTATCCGTTTCCGGAAGAGATGAATCGCAGGATAATCGGTTCTCTGGCTTCCTTTCATTTTGCTCCGACGGAAAGCGCCCGGCAGAACCTTTTGCGGGAGGGAATACCTTACAGCCGCATTTTGGTAACAGGTAATACAGGGATTGACGCATTGAAGATAGGGTTGAGGTACCTGGAGATGGGAAAAGGGAAAGAAGAATGGGAAAAATTACAATCGTTTCTGGCGCCGGGACGGAAGCTGATCCTTGTCACTCTTCATCGGCGGGAGAACCAGGGAGAGAAAATGGCCGGGATATGCCGGGCAATCAAGGTTATTGCGGAAATGGGTGGAATACAGATATTGTTTCCAGTTCATCCTAATCCGGCTGTCCACGATGTCGTTAATGGCGAGTTGGCAGGCATCAAGGACGTGCTGCTATCGCCTCCGCTGTCCTATCCCTCTTTCCTGTATGCAATGAAACAATGCCATCTCATTCTGACCGATAGCGGAGGCATCCAGGAAGAGGCTCCAAGTATTGGAAAACGGGTCATTTTACTCAGAGAGCAAACAGAGCGCCCTGAGGCGGTGGCCAGTCGGTGCGTACAGGTTGTTGGGGTTGAGCCGGAAGCGATCATTAATGCGGTTGTTATGCTTCTCTCCCAGGAAGGCACTGGGATTATTGAAACTAACCCTTTTGGAGACGGCCATGCCAGCGAACGCATTTTGGCCTTTTTGAAGGCGCACTTATTAGTGGGGCATTACCTTTTTTGAGCGTTGTTTCCATTTTAAAAGACGCCTTACCGCTTCCATATAAAACCCGATCACGATCCCCTCATCGAACTCCAAAACGGCTTTTTTTCGCCCTTCAAATCCCATCTGGCTGCGTTTGGAGGGGCTTAATCCGAGAAAGTATTCCATTGAGCTGATCAGGGCCCGAGAATCCCCGGGAGGGCATAGCAGCCCGTTTCTGCCGTGCTCCACCACCTCGCGGCAGCCCATAGTGTCTGTGGTGATGATCGGCCTGGCCATACTGGCGGCTTCCAGAAGAATTCTTGAAATGCCTTCGTGAAAAGACGGCAGCACCACACAATCCGCCTCAGCCAGGAAGGGCCGGATGTCTTCGGTTTCGCCCTGGTAGTCGATGATGCCCTGTTCTTTCCATTCCTGCACCAGCTCGTAGGACACGCCGTCGGGGTGTTCGGGCACGATGAAGCCCACCATTTCGAAGCGAACGTTGGCGCCGCGGGCCCGGAAATAGCGGGCCGCCTCGTAAAACTCGCGGATGCCTTTGCTCCAGACGATGCGCCCGGCGTAGAGGAAGCGGGTGGGGGCGCTGGATTCCCCCGCCGCCGCCCGCCGCCCTTCCTGCGGGCGGTACCAGTTGATGTCCACGCCTTCGCTGGGCAGCAGGAAGGCTTTTGCCGGGCTTACGGCGCCTTTGCCGAGGAAGAGCTGCATGTCGTCGCGATTGAGGAACCACAGCTCGCGGGTGAACAGGGCGGCCAGGCGGTACAGGGCCATCAGGGCCAGGCGGGCCAGGCGCTTGCCTTTGTCGCGCAGCAGCCCCAGCCCGGTGGTGATGGCCACCGAGGGAATGCCGCACCAGGCCGCCGCCAGCGTGCCGTATATGTTGGGCTTGGCCGTGTAGTGGAAAATCAGGGCAAACCGGTAACGCCGGTATATGCGGATGAGCTGAAGGATTATCGCCAGCTCGGAAAAGGGGTTCTTGCTGTAAATGCCGATGGGCAGGTGGATGAAGTGGTAGCCCTCGGCAATGAGCCGCGTGCTGTAGTGGTCTTTGGGCGCCAGCACATACACTTCAAAACCTTCTTCCTTCAGCCGCCGCAGCAGGCCGAGCCGGAAATTGTACGTGTACCAGGAGGAGTTGGCTACCAGCGCAATGCGCTGTGGGGCTTGTTGTCTTCTCATCGATGCGTTGTGCTTCTCTTGCGATAGCGCCGGCTGCAAGGTAGGGTTTTTGAGGCATAGGGCATAGGGCAAGGGCATGTGAAAAGGTGCACCGCAGCTTTTCATCCCGACGAGATCCGGTGGATCGAAATCGGGAGGGCTTATGAAAAGCTGCTTTTTGGGGTGGCAGGTTGACATCCTTATTTCTCAGGCCGTTGAGCGGAGCCGAAAGGGCCTCCACCGTGGCAGCTTTCTCCAGTTCTTCCGTCAGCCTGGCGCATAATGTTTCGGCCAGGGCGGGCACTTTATAGTAATCCACAAAATACCGGTTACCGGCGCGCACATTGCCCAGGCGGTACTGCCCCTGCGAACTGCCGACATCCCCAAAGACGGTTTTGTACAGGCTTCCTGTATTTTTTAAAACCAGTGCATTGATTTGCCGAATGAAATCGGGAGTGATCTTCCGCTTGTTTTCTGCCTGGGAAAGGACGAATTGCAGCGCTTCGTAATGGCATAGTGGTTGAACTTGTCATAGTCCACGGCTTGCGACAGGTTCAGGCTGCGGTATTGTTCCACCAATGCCAGTACGGTTTCCATAAGTAATGCTTTATGCCTGGTTTAACAGTTGGGGTGTGGTTTTCGTTTCCAGGAGGGCTACTCCATATAACCATATAACCATATAGCCATATAGCCATATAGCCATATAGCCATATAGCCCCCCTCCCTGCCACCTCAGAGAAACCCCTCCTCGATCTCCCCCGTCACCCTTTTGATCTCCTGTTCGCGGCTTTTTGGCCAGATGAGCAGGGCGTCGCCTTCGTCCACGATGATGAAGTCGTCCAGGCCGCCGATGACGAGCAGTTTGCCCTGGGGGGCGCGCACCAGGCAGTTGTAGGTGTCGTAGAGTTTGACCTTATCGCCCTGCAGCACGTTGCCGTGGCTGCCGGGCGTACTTTCGGCGTGCAGCGAGGCCCAGGTGCCGAGGTCCGACCAGCCGAAGCTGCTGGGGATGGTATATACGTTGGGCGCCTTTTCCATGATAGCGTAGTCGACGCTGATGGAAGGCGTAGTTGGGTAGGCCTGCCCGATGAAGGCCTGCTCCGAGGGGCTGTTGTAGTGCTCCTGGCCGGCGGCGAGGATGCGGTAGATGTCGCCGGCGTACTCGCGGAAGGCCTTGAGCACGGATTCCACGCGCCAGGCGAAGATGCCGGCGTTCCAGAGGTAGTCGCCGCTGGACAAGTATTCGCGGGCCTTTTCCAGAGGCGGCTTCTCGGTGAAGCTGAGCACCTTGTGGAGCCCCCCAGTATCCCCTTGAAGCGGGGATTTGTCGTATTTGATGTATCCGTAGCCCGTATCGGGGCGGGTAGGCTGAATGCCCAGGGTGAGCAGGGCGTCGTGCTGAGCGGTGAAGGCCAGCCCGGCCCGCAGGGTGTCGAGGAAGGCCTCTTCGTGCAGGATGATGTGGTCGCTGGGCGCCACCACCATGTTGGCCTCCGGGTTGAGGGCCTGCAGCCTGAAGGCCGTGTAGGCGATGCAGGGCGCTGTATTGTTCCGCGACGGCTCGGCCAGTATCTGGTTGTCTGAAATGCCGGGCAGCTGCTCCTTCACCAGCCCGGCGTACTGCTGGTTGGTGACGATGTAAATGTGCCCGGCCGGGCAGAGCTTCTCAAAGCGCTCGAAGGTGAGCTGCAACAGCGACTTGCCCACGCCGAGGATGTCCAGGAACTGCTTGGGCCGCGCCGCCCGGCTGGCCGGCCAGAAGCGCGAACCGACGCCCCCGGCCATGATGGCGACATAAATGTTCGATGTATTCATGGTTTACCGGGTTGGTGGTGGTAAAGGTAAGGTTTTTTACGGGGTAGGAAGCGGATTGTTCCCGGCGGCCCGGGGCAATCTCGCATTTAACTTTTTTTGCATCGACTACCGGCATGCGCATCCTGCGGGAAGCCGGGTTAAGTCGTCCGACGGCTCAAAATCGTCGGACGGCCAGCCTTTGCCGGCCCATTATCAGTTTCTGGTTTACACCTCTTTGGCCAGAAGCTGATGCCAGGGGATAAATCGCACTTCGGTATTTTCAATAATAACTGATGCAGACAAGGCCCGGTTGACGACCCAGGCTTCCGGCGGCCGGTATTTAATGAGAAAGCTCCGCAGGGAACGGGATACTTCCGGTTGTTTTAAACGGGAGGCCTTTATTTCAACAGGGAGTTGGTTAAGCGCTTTGTCGACGACAAAGTCGACCTCCGCCTGCCCTTTGGTTCTCCAATAGTGAATGGAGTGTAAGGTATCGCTAAGTTTCTGCCGGAGCAGGCTATAGACGAAATTCTGGAACAGAAAACCGGTATCCTTCAAACTGGATATCCTTCCGGCTGTTTCCAAAGCGATATTGCGCAGGCCCAGGTCGCGATAGTAGGCTTGGGGCGCCTTGGCGATTTCTTTTTCCTTATTGCGAAAAAAAGGAGTGATCAGGCTGAGCACGAAAGTTTTTTCCGCATACCACAAATAGTTCTTTAAAGTTGAAAACGAAAGGCCGGCATCGCGGGAAAGGGCTGAATAATCCAGTTGTTGCCCGATCCGGACGGCCAGCAGGCGCATCATGGTAACAAAGGCCTGGCTTTTTTCAAGCTGAAGCAGCAACTGGATATCTTTTTCCAGGTAACTTTGATAAATCTCCTGGAGGACCAGCACTTTTTCCCGGGCGCTTTGCTCCAGCACTACCCTTGGATAGCCACCGAAATTGAGATATTCCAGGAGCAGGGTTTCCGCCTTTTCCGGATGCAGGGCCAGGAATTGGGATAACTTTCCGCTGAACTGATATCTGGTCCTGTAATCGGCAAATTCCTCAAAGGATAATGTGGATAATTCGAATATTCGCTTCCTTCCGGCCAGGGATTCGTGTATCTTTTCCTTCAGCTCCAGGCTTCCTGAGCCGGAAACGATGAACTTGTAGGGCAAGCCCAGGTCGTAAATGCCTTTGAGAAACAGCCCGGCGTTTTCCTTTCGCTGGATTTCATCAATGAATACATAAGCCCGCTGTCTCCCGCTTGCCAGGGCCAGGTATTCCACCAGCTTTTGCTGATTTTCAAAAAGCTGGAAATCCGGCTGGTAGTCCAGGTTAAAGAAAAAGCAACGGGAGCCTTCCCCCTCCAACCGGCTGAGCAAAGCGCTCAGTAAAGTCGTTTTGCCTGCCTGCCGAGGCCCTACCAATAAGGTAATCTCTTTGGCGCTTAAGTGGCTGGCAAGGCCTTCAAATAATGTTCTTTTTATTTCCAAGCCTACTATTTTTAAGGCTAATTTAAGTAATAGTAGGGTTAAATCAAAGGGCAGCTTTAATAATAGTTGACTTTGTCTCCCGCTCACCTCTTCCAAAGGAGGGGAAATCGGGGCTCTTCCGGGAGATGGCTTCCCGGCGGCGCCTGAATCGGGATTTAATGGATTTAAGGATTACCGGGATTATAGCTGGCGCCTAATGTGGCGCAGGCTTCAGCCTGCGTACCGCCTTCCCGGTTTCGATCCACTGGATCTCATCGGGATGAAAAGCTGCGGTGCACCTTTTCAACTGCCGCACTGTCCTACTGCCGTACTGACAACCACTCCGGGCGTTCCGGCAGCCCGTTGAGGAGGCGGAAGTGCAACTGGCTGCCGGGGAAAACGACCACCCAGCCCGTCAGGAAGAGCAGCAGCAGGTCGGTGCGCAGGCTGGCGTGTTGCTGGTACCAGAGCTCCAGCGCGCCTTTGTAGGGGGCGATGTGCTGTTCGTAGAAAGCGTGGGGCTCCATGCCGGATTCGGTCAGCAGCTTCTCCTCGTCGCGGAAAACGATGGAGCCGATGCCGGTGATGCCCGGGCGGGCGTCGTAGATGCGTTCCTGAACGGGTTTGGGGAATTTCAGGAAATCCACCTCCATCTGCGGCCGCGGGCCCACCAGCGACATATCGCCGCGCAGCACATTGAGTACCTGGGGTAATTCATTGAGCTTGGTTTTGCGCAGGAAGCGCCCCACCGGCAGCACCCGCGGGTCGTTGCGCGTGGTGAGGCTGCCCGTGCCCAGCTTGGGGCTGTCCTTCAGCATGGTGGCGAACTTCAGGATGTGGAAGTGCCGGTTCCTGTACCCCACCCGCTTCTGCCGGTACCAGACTTCGCCTTCTCCCGTAAACCGCAGGATGGGAATGACGAGCAGGAAAACGGGGGAGAGGATGATTAAAGCCAGTGTAGCTATAATAATATCCAGTAGCCTTTTTAGAGTGTGGTACATTTTGTGACTGGTGGTTGGGTGACGGGTGACTGGGTGACTGGGTGACGGGGTGACTTTCCGGGTATAGATGTTCGATCCCGTTGGGATCGTTGGCAGGGGTTTGGCGGTTTCGGCTTTGCTATAGATGTTTGATCCCTTCGGGATCGTCGGCATGGGTTTGGCGCCTGGGGTTTGGCGCTTTGGTTTTATTTATAAACACTTTATGCGTCCGGGCATCATTCTGGCGGTATTCCATTTGCAGGGCGCCTTCAAATAACTGTGTTAACACCCCGGTAAAAGCCTGGTTGTCAGGGGAACCTCAAACCTGTAACCTGTAACCTGTAACCTGTAACCTGTAACCTGTAACCTGTAACCTGTAACCTGTAACCTGTAACCTGTAACCTGTAACCTGTAACCTGTAACAGGCTTTTCGCGTCACAAAAGAGCGGCTTATCCGGAGCGTTCTTCAAAGGTAGCCGGCCCGATCCCGGATATCGCCGTTTTGCGTTCCGGAGCCAGGGGGGAAGCCCGGCAGCTTCGCCGCCGCCTTCAGTGGGCGCAAAGCCCTGAGAAGCCTCCTTTGCCTTACGCGAAAGGGCCGCTGAAACTTTGAACAGCCCCCGTTTGCTGCCTGTGGGCGTCGCCGGGCTCCCTGCCAATCCCGAAGGGATTGAACGGATAT
>CAUJDW010000153.1 GCA_963169455.1 Bacteroidota bacterium
ACAAGCTCAGCCTGGCGATGCTCAACGGCATGACTCTGCCCAGCTACGCCACCCTTCGGGACACCATGACCGGCGAGCAGCGCCAGCTTCAGTCCCAGGCCTTCACCAACTACAACATCCTGGTGCTCGACCGGTCGATCGGCAACAATGCCTTTGTGAGCCTGGCCAATACCAACGTCAACCGCACCGATGAGGATTACATCGCCAATGTGACGGGCACGCAGTTCCGGCTCAGCAACAAGGCCAATGTCTTTGGCATTGAAGGCAGCGCCGCCCTGTCCTCGATCTGGGATGGAGGCGCCGGGGCCGAGCTGGGGCATCGCTACTACATGGATGCCGGAAAGGTGAGCGGCGAGTGGCGCTACGGGCTGGAACACGGCGTTCTGAGCGATACGTATGACCCTAACGACCTGGGCTTCCAACAAAACAACAACGAGGCCAACACAGAACTCTACCTGCGCTATTTCCTGTTTGAACCCAAAGGCATTTACCAGAGCCTGCGCACCGGCATTTCGGCAGCGTATGAGAGCCAGTACCGCCCCCGGCGCTATGTCAGCTGGAACGCGGAATGGTGGTTCGAGATGGACCTGAAAAACAATGCCTACATCGGAATGGAAATAGAAGGGAAGCCCGCCTGGATGATGGATTATTTCGAACCTCGGGTAGATGGCCGGAAATTTGCGCGCCCCCCTGAGTTGCAGACGGAAGTGGCGTACCGCTCCGACTGGGCCAAAGCCTGGGCTTATGAGGTGGGCGCTGGGCTCGACCTGTACGGGCGGAGCCATCAGCACACCGCCTTTGCCTATTTTTTTCCGCGCTACCGCTTCAGCGGCCGCTTTTGGATGAACCTGGGGCTGGTTTTTGCCGACGTACACAACGATGTGGGCTACGTCGGCGAGGAGGAGGATGAGCAAACGATCTTTTTTGGCGAACGGAACCAGCAGATCGTCGAAAACACGCTGGGGGCAGGTTACAGCTTTGACAACAAGGCCGGGCTTTCATTCCGCCTTCGGCACTACTGGTCGATCGCCCGCTACGACAGGTATTTCATTCTTGAGGAAGACGGCGGAGTAGCTGCAACCGATGGTTACCACGACAATGCGGACGTCAATTTCAACGCCTTCACCATTGATGCTGTTTTTCGCTGGAACTTCGCTCCCGGCAGCGAACTGGCGGTGGCCTGGAAAAATGCCATATTTACGGATGGCCAGGAAATTTTCTCCAATTACATCGACAACCTTCGCCACGTCTGGCAATCGGGCCAGTCCAACAGCCTGTCGGTGCGGGCTTTGTACTACCTGGATTACCTGAGCATCAGGCCAAAACCGGCAAACTGACAAAAGTCACCAAGGAAAGTGATGAGTGTTAGAAGAACAGAAAGGCCCATGGCCTACATTAGGCGGGAATAGGCTTAAAATAAACAACAAAAAGTGCTCAACCATGAAGAAACTGTTATTTGCATTGCTGGCATTGAGCTGGCTGATCGTGCAGGGCATGAATGCCCAGGAACTCACTACGGCGGATGAAAAGACACTTCTTTACATGATCGAAGAAGAAAAAATGGCCCGCGATGTGTATGACGCCTTTGAGGCGAAGTGGGGCGCCGCCATTTTCAACCATATTTCAGAAGCCGAAGGGAAGCATTTCGAGCGCGTGCTGGGCCTGGCGCAAAGCCAGGGCGTAAAAGTGCCGAATGCCATTGAAAAGAACAAAGCCGGCCAATTCCGGAATAAGGAACTCCAGGCCATGTACGATGAATTCATCGCCTCGGGCAGCCAATCGCTGGAAGCGGCATTGCGGGTGGGCGCCCTTCTGGAAGAAACCAATTACCGCGACCTCAGCGCGGCCATTGCAGCGACGGATAAGGTTGCCGTGCAAAACACTTTTACCCAGTTGCTGGATGCCTCCGCCAACCACCTGCGAGCTTTCAGCCGCAACCTGTCCAAACAGGGTGTGGATTATCAACCCGCCGTTCTGCCGCAGGCGGATTTTGACGCCATAATGGCTGATACGGACAATGTTAAAAACCGGACGCAGGGCGCCGGCCGGGGCCAGGGCAAAGGCTGCTGCCAGCAGGCGGCGGCTCAGAATGGGCAGGGCGCCGGCGCGAAGGCCGGCTGTTGCCAGGGTAAAGGGCAGGGGCAGGGTTGTAAGCCGAAGAGCCGGTAGATGGGTTCTGCCTCCCGGCAAAATTTCCCCTTGCTATTGCCCTCCCCATGCGCAAAGCTCTTTATATTTCAGGTTTACGAAAAGGTAAATCATGAAACAAACGACAGCGCAAAGGAAGTCAGGGCCGGTGGCGGGCCGGTGGTTACGGTTTCTGCTTTGGGTTTTAATTCCGGCGCCCTCCCTACTTTGGGCGCAGGCTACCCCTCTTACTCTGGAGCAGGCATTTGCAGTAGCGGCCCGCAACTACCCCCTGCTGGTGCGTGACAGGCAGTACATCGAGCAGCAGCAGGCGCTTGTGGAGTCGGCTGCTGTTTTACCCCCCACCGGTATTTTTATCTCGGGCGATGAGGTCGATATCCAATCAACCAAAGGCATACATGCCATAGGCTTTGCCCAGAACTTCAACTGGCCCGGGGGCAGGGAGCGCCGCGAGCAACTGTTCCGTCAGGCGGCCCAGCTTGGGAATGCCCAACTGGAGCTGGACCAGCTGGAGCTGAAAAGGCAGGTGGCGCGCGCCTATTTTGAAACCCTTTACGCCCGGGAACAGCAGGAACTGGCCCGCCAGGAACTGGAGCTTTATACAGAATTGGTGGAACTGGCGCAACTGCGTTTCGACCTGGGAGAAACCGGCAAGATCCCGGTCGTTTCCGCCCTGGGCAAACAAAAGGCGGCGGCATTGAAACAACAGCAGGCCAAACAGGGCGCCGAGATCGCCCTGGCCGCCTTCAACAACTGGATGTTTTCCGACAGCCTCTACGATGTTGCGGAGCGCCGGCTGCCTCCCCCTGCCGGTTATTTCAACTGGTTTGTCAACGGTGGGCACCCCCTGTTACTGTACCACCAGCAGCAGGCCAGGCTGGCGGAAACCCGCATCCCTGTAGAACAGGCGCAACTGTTGCCTCAGATCCGCACCGGCGCTCAGCTTCAGATGGTGGACGCCGATTCGCCTTTTTACGGCTATCAGTTGGGGCTCAACGTCCCGCTCGGCCAAAAGGCCATCCGGTCGCGCATCGAAGGGGCGCAGGCCGAGGTGGAAATGCGCAAAACCGAGCTGGACGCCGCACGCAGGGAACTTGAAAACGAAAGGCGCAGCCTCCTCGCCAACCTGCAGCGCGAACAAGCCACCCTCGATTACCTTCGCCAGGAGTTGCTGCCCTTTGCCGCCGACCAAATCGAAGACGCCCGAAGGGCTTATTCCCAGGGCGCCGTCGAATACCAGGACTACCTGACCAACCTCGAGCAGGCGCTCGGCAGCCGCACCCAGTACCTGGAAGCCCTTCGCCGCTACCACCTGGTGAAACTGGAACTGGAGTTCCTCAGCGGTAGGAGGTAGGAGGCGATGTATCGCTGTATTGATCGCCGGATTCTCGGCAATAATATTTATCTTGGGTTCGAATATCAACCTGAAACATCATTCAAAAACAATCAAAAGACATGTCCAAGATCATCAAGCGCATTCTGTTGGGCCTGCTGGCCGTTTTTGTCGTCATCCAGTTTTTCCGCATCGACAAAACCAATCCGCCCGTTGTATCTGAACAGGAGTTCATGGCTCTGGCGGCAGCGCCCGCCGATGTCTCCCAGTTGTTGAAGGATGCCTGTTATGACTGCCATTCCCACGAGACGAAGTATCCCTGGTACACCAATATCGCTCCCGTTTCCTGGTGGATTGCCAACCACATCGAAGACGGCCGGAAGCACCTGAATTTTTCGGTTTGGGGAACCTACGACCAGAAGAAGCAGGCGCATAAGGCCGAAGAGTGTTACGAAGAAGTCAAGAAACAGGCCATGCCGCTGAAATCCTACCTGCCCGCCCATCCCGAAGCGCGCCTCAGCGACGAACAGCGCGCCCGGCTGGTGGAGTGGTTCATGGCTTTGTCGGAAGGCAAAAACCTTTCAGAAAGTACACGGCAAGGCGATGCCGGCGCGGCGCCGGCATTGAACGAGGCCGGGGGCGAACTCGGTGAGCAGGGGGAACACGAACAGCAGGAAAAAGAGTAATGGGATATGGCGGCCCCTGAATCCTTCGGGGGCCAACCCACCCTGCTTTCTTCGCGCCCCGGGCGTTCAGGAAAAGCCAACAAAGCCCTCACTTTGTTTTTCCCGACAAACCCGATATACCCGACAAACCCGAAATACCCGATAAACCCGACAAACCCGACAAACCCGAAATACCCGAAATACCCGAAAACCCCGACAAAAATGCCAGCACTACCGAACGCCATCATGGAGACGCACTTCCACTTTCCGGGCCAGGCGAAGTTCTACCGGGGAAAGGTGCGCGATGTATATACCGTTGGCGGCCAGCTCATCATGGTGGCCTCCGACCGCATTTCGGCCTTCGACCATGTGTTGCCGCGCCCTATTCCCTACAAGGGGCAGGTGCTCAACCAGATCGCGGCCTATTTCCTGAACGCCACGCGCGACATAGCGCCCAACTGGCTGGAGGCCACCCCCGACCCCAATGTGGCCGTCGGGCGCGCCTGTGAGCCGTTTCGGGTGGAAATGGTCATCCGCGGCTACCTGGCGGGCCATGCCTGGCGGGAGTACAAGGCCGGCAGAAGGCTCATCAGCGGCGTGCCTATGCCCGGGGGGATGAAGGAAAACGACCCCTTTCCCGAACCCATCATCACCCCGGCCACCAAAGCCGAGGAAGGCCATGACGAGGATATCTCCCGCGAAGAAATCCTCGCCCGGGGGCTGGTGAGCGAACAGGATTACCTGCTCCTGGAACAATACACCCGGGCTTTGTTCCGGCGTGGAACGGACATGGCCGCCGAACGCGGGCTCATCCTGGTGGACACCAAATACGAGTTCGGCAAAAAGGACGGGCAGATATACCTCATTGATGAGATACACACTCCCGACAGCTCCCGTTATTTCTATAAAGAGGGCTACGAAGAGCGCCAGGCCCGCGGCGAACACCAGAAGCAACTCAGCAAGGAGTTCGTCCGCGAATGGCTGATGGCGCATGGCTTCCAGGGCCTGGAGGGCCAACTCATGCCCATTATGCCCGACGCCTTCGTCGAGCAGGTTTCCGAACGCTATATCGAACTCTACGAAAGGATCACCGGGCAGGCTTTCCGGAAAGCGGAAACGGGCAATATCGAAGAGCGGATCCGGCGAAATGTGGAGGGCTTCCTGGAGGGCCGGCCGGTACAGTAGGCAGAGCCTTAGGATGTTTCAGGTTTCCAGGTTACTGGGGTTGCCGCAGGCTCACCTCGTCTCCCCCTCCCCCCAGGGCTAACGCATGATGGAATTTTCAAATATACGGATCAAAAATCATAAAAAGTGGTAATTTCCTTGATGGAAAAACAAGATCCCATTTATAAAGAGCATTCGCTGAAGCTTATGCTATCCAAGCTTGAGGATCCGCGAG
>CAUJDW010000154.1 GCA_963169455.1 Bacteroidota bacterium
CGGCATCTTGTTTGGCCAGGATGGCCATCCGTTGAGTTTCCGTGAATTTACTTTGCTTCATCACGATCCTTTTTTGAAAGTTAGATAATTTTACCCTAACTCTCTACTTTTGGATGGTAGCGCCTGGGGGGAAGAGGACAACCCCCTGACGCCAATGGCCCGCGTCCTGGGCCATACTGCAAAGAGGGCTAAACAGTTACTACCGGGGAATTTATCAGAGGCGGGAAAGATGTAAGGCATCGAGCTCATATAATTTCCATCGAGCGGGCCAGTTTGTCCAGGAAGTTGTCGCGGACGCGCTCCGCGCCTTTCTAATTGAAAAGGCCGCCAAATGGCGGCCCAGCCCAAAGTTTCGCGGAGATGGAGGGATTTAGGTTTTTGCCCTTATATATTTTTTTCTACCCTGCATTTTGCTAAATAATTGCTGTTTATCAGCGAATTACATTGAAAAACAATTTGTATTGCGTTTTTGATACCTAAAAAACACGTCACCCAATACATAAACTTTTGTATATTTGCCTTTGCATCAAAAAAGAAATGAAGCAATGGCACAAAAGCCCCGATTCAACGTCAAAAACAACACCGACGACCCGGTTTTAATCCTTATGCACTTCCGATGGAAGCAAAAGCGCATTACCATTTCCACCGGGGAAGCCGTCCCACAAAAGTATTGGAACAAGAAAGCAGGGAGAGTAAGGGAAAACAGAGGCTTTCCCCACTACGCCGCCTTAAACGCCCTTTTCGATCAATGGGAAACCACTACTAAAGCCCTCGTTTTAGAGTTCAAACTTTCCGGGGGGATGCCTGCCCCGCATGAATTTAAAGAGGCCCTTCTTATCCGCCTGGGCCTGAAGCCGGAAGAAGAAAAGGAAAACCTGTTTGCCGCTTTTGAAAAGTACATTGAAACCAGGCGGGCAACGGGCAGCCCCAAAGGCTCCCTTCAGGTTTATATCAATACCCTGAAACAGCTACAAGCCTATTCCGATAACAGGAAAAGGCCGTTGGACTTTCCCGACCTAAACGAGGCTTTCAAAGATGATTTTCTTTCCTTCCTTCAGGCTCAAAACTTCACCGATAGTTACATTCACAAGGTTTTTACCAATATCAAAACATTCCTTCGGAAGATCGGTAAAAGGAGCCAGGCCGAAATTGTTTCAAACATTGGGGTAAGGAAGCGTTCAGGCGACAAAATTTACCTGGCCGAACGGGAAATTGAGGCGTTGGCCAAGCTGGAGTTAAGCCCAGGTTCAGCCCTCGACCGGGCAAGGGATTGGTTTTTGATCGGCTGCCTGACGGGCCAGCGTTACAGCGATTACCATAAACTTACCCCGGAGAATATCCAAATGGCCCAGCACGAAGGAAAGGAGGTTGAATGTTGGGTTTGTGTGCAGGAAAAGACCAAAGCCAAAGTCATCATTCCCCTGGTCAACCCTACCCTACGCCGGATCATAGAAAAGCACTCGCAGACGGCGCCGACCCCTCCCCCCAACGTCAAGATCAATAAAGCATTGAAGGAGCTGGCCCAAATGGCGGGCATTACTGACAAAGTGGCGATCAGCGAGTATAAGGGAGGCCGCCACGACCGGAAGGTTTACGCCAAATGGGAATTGGTAACTACCCACACCGGCCGCCGTAGCTTTTGCACCAACGCATACAAACGGGGCATGAACCCCATAGATATAGCCAAGTTTTCCGGCCACACTTCCGTAAAGGCCCTTATGGATTATTTGAAGCTGGGCAATGAGGAAGTAGCCGTAATGCTTTCAGACCACAAATTTTTTACCGGAACGACTGACGAAAAAGGCACCGGGGCCTAAACGCCCGATGGACTGACGGAAAAAGAAAACCCCCTGGCCTCTGCCGTCAAGCGATCAGCCAGGGGGGAATTTTGAAACAACAAAATTTTCCTAAAGGTATGAAAACCATTTTTTCACTTCCGAAAGACGAGGGGTTTTTTCAATCCTACGCCCATTTGGGGCCTACCCTTCGCCGCCTGGGATATATTGCCCAGGTCATTAGCGCCGCCACCGAGATAGGCGTTATTTTCGCCCTGGCCTACGCCACATTGAAAGACTTCATTCCTGAGTACGCCGCCGCCGCCGCCTGGGCCGTGGCCATCCTGGGAACGCTGTTTTTGGAAGTGGGGTTAAGGCAATTCCTGCCCTATTCCGCCCGGGCCATCCTTTACCGCCGTTTTGCCGGCCTTCACTTGCCAATGACCATCTTTATTTTTGCCGTTGCCCTGGGGCTCATTGGCGCATCCGGTTTTCTGAGCTTCAAAGGCAGCCGGGAATTAGTGGCCACCGTTGCCCCTCCTCCAGCCCTGGGAGATCCTGCCCAGGCCGATAGCCTTTACCTGAGTGAAGCGGGATCTATTCAAAGCCGATACGCCGCCCAGGTGGAAGCGATCAACACCCAGGCCGCCGCCGCCGTCAAGGTGGAAGCCTTGAAGCTGGAGAAGTACACAGGGAGGGAACAACGGACGGGCCGCAGCTACGCCACCACAAAGGAGCGCATCCGGGCAAAAATGGCAGCCATCGAAGCGGACGCCGCCGGGCAAGTGGCCGCCCTGCAGGCCGCCCAGGGGGAGGAGCTGGCAGCCGCCCACCAAAGGCGGACGCAAGGCCGGGAAGAAGTGGAAACGGCCAACAATGAAGCAAAGGCCCAGGCCGCCGCAAAGGTTGCCGCCTGGGGCCTGGGGGCTGGCTGGTTTACCCTTTTCGCCCTGGCTGTTTTGATCGTTGTCATTGCCCTAGATGAAATTTACCGGAAGGGGGCCGGGGTGGAAACCCAGGCTTTGCCCACGCAGTACGATTTTAGTCAATCCATTGCCGGGGAATTTATGGCCATGGCTTCCGAGAAATGGAACTACTACGCCCGCGCCTTCATCCGCCGCCTGGCAGATGGAACCCCAGAGCCTCCAGAGCCGGGAGAGCCGCCCACGCTTTACGACTATTCCCCGCAAATGAAAAGGCGGCAAATAGGCTTTCAAAAGCCCGATGATAATAATAGCAGCCATTCCGTTAGTAACGCAAGCGGGGGGAGCCATTCCGTTAGTAACGGTTCCGTTAGTAACGCAAGCGGGAGCCACTCCAAAAATTGCCTTCATTGTGGGCAGGCTTACCAACCCCGTGTAAGCTGGCAGAAGTATTGTTCCACGCAATGCAAAGACGCCTACCACGCAGCCCAGCACGGGGGGCAAAGCTTCGACCCGAAAGCCTACCACAAAGGTAAAAAGTAACTCACCGGCCCGCCCTTCCCCCCAGGGCTGGCCACAACCCAAAGTAAAATGATAAAGAACAACTATATCGAAACCGTCCGCAGGCAAAAAGCCGCAGGCCTGGAGGCCATCACTGACCCAATAGAAACCGCCTCTTTTCTTAAAGCCCTTTCAACCGTTACCGCCGCCCTGGCTGCAATGTCTGGCCAATTGGATATTGACGGGGCAATGGCTAAGGTGGAAGAACTACGGGTTTACTTTGAAGCTGCCCACGCTGAATTTATGTTTGAGGAGGGGAGGAAAGCGGGGAAGGTTTAAAAAAAATGACCAGAAATTGTCTTTGAGCCTTGAACCCTTACCAGCAAAGGCATAACATATAATTTACGCAAAATACCCCTGTCCTGTAAAAGTGCGGAAAAATCGGGGTTTTCACGTCTTTTTGAGCCAAATAGGGCGGGTTTTGTGTCCTTTCGCCGCCCCTCCTTATATGTTTCCTTTGCAGAGAATCAAAAAAGGTAAACAATGAGCAATTCCGAAACCCGTGACCTGAAAGTTGTACGCGATAACACGGTTACATTTCGCATCAATTCACGCGTGAAAAGCCGCCTGGAGGTATTGGCCCAGGCCGCCGGAACAACTACCGCCGAATACGTCCACAACATCGTAATGGACGCCCTCAAAAGCCGGGGCGTAAGTATTCAGGCCACCGTACAAGTGATTTAAGCCCCTGGAGGTTTACCAACTTCCGGGGCTTTCCCCCATTTCCTAATTTCGAAAATCCACAATAATGGAAGATCGGAAAATCATTCTTTTTCCCGTCCCACTGGAGGAGCTGAAGGCCCTCATTAGCGAAGCCGTTACCGCCGCCATGGCCAAAGAGGAAACGGGGGAGGAACTGCCCCACTTCATGAACTTTAAAGAGGTTGCTAAATTTTTGGGCGTCTCCGTTAGCACCGTTAAAAACCTGAGGAAGCAAGGAATTATTAAAGGCCAGACGGTAAACAATATAGTGCGATTTACCAGGGAGGAGGTTTTAAACGCCTTCCGAAGCTATGAACGATACAGCCGGAAAGATTAGTAAATGAAAAAAGCCCGCTACCAGTTGGGAACCGACGGCGGGCTTTTTCAAAACTTAAGGTATGACAAAGATATACGAAAATCCCGCCATAAGCAAACCACAGATAGCAAGCGCAAAAGAAGCCTTCCAACAGGCCACCCTTTCCATTTTCCAAAGTGTCAAAGTAAATAATGGCACCGAGCCAGAAGAATACGCCAACGCCTGGGAGTTTTTCCAGCGATGCAGCGACCCGGAAAATGAAGCCCTGGCAAAGCTTACCCAGGAACTAAGGGAGATAAAGCGGAAGGAAGGAAAAGAAGCCTACCGCGATGAACGCCGCAAGCGTTGCCCCGCTTTTTCCGTTGGGAAGTGGGCCAGCCGGGGCGACCTGGAGGAGCCTTCCGGCCTCTTAGGCTTCGATATTGACGGCGGCGGGGAAGATACGCACGTTTTCAACCTGGAAAACGCCTCCAAAAGCCCATTTATAGCCCGTATGCAGCAATCATTAGGAGGAGGGGGGAGAATATGGGTTATGGCTGAATTTCCCCAGGAACGCCGCGAAGAGGCTTACCAGGCCCTTTGTGAGCATTTTTCTGAAGTATTCGCCCTGCCGATCAAAAACGGAAAGGAGGAAGCCGGAGAACACATAGACCCCGTTACCGGAGATATTGAGCGCCTTTGGTTCCCTGCCTACACCCCGCCCAACCTGGTTTATCAGCCGGACACCTTCCAAATTTTCCGCCTGCCGGAAGGGGAGCAACTGCCGGAAAATTTGCTACCGGCACATACTTTGAAATCCAAAGAGGAGGAGAAAGGCCACAGGGGGGGGGATCAGCCGCCCCCAGCGAATGGGAAATATGTGCATGAGTTCACAACGGAGGAGAAAGTAAACGACATTTGCCGCCAAATCTCCGAACGGGGCATTGATCTTACCCAGGGCGTTGAAACCTGGTTTACGAAAGTGCTGTTACCCCTGGCCCACCAATACGGGGAAGGCGGCCGCCACCTGGCCCACCTGGTCAGCCAGTTCCACCGGGATTACCGCGCCCAGGATACCGACCGCGAATTTACCCGCGCATTGGCGAAGGAACGCGGCGCCGTGACCATTGGCACCTTCCTGGAACACGCCAAGCAACATGGCGTTACCCTTGACGCCCCATCGATCATTGCCAGCCGCCGCGCCGCCCAGGATGGAAAGGCAGCCAGCCAGCCAGCACCGGCCGCCCTGGGCGACGCCGGGATTAAGATTTTCCCCCCGTTGGAAATGGCCGGGAAAGAACTTCCTGAACCGACTTACGACAGTTCATTGCAGATCAAAGGCGGCCGCTATTACTGCCCAGCCGGGAAAAAGGGAAATGTTGCCGTGACCAATTTTACCATTACCCCCCTGTATCTTTTGCGCGATAGCAGAGAGCCGAAGCGAGTAATGGAGATCACCAACGTCAAAGGGGAAAAGGTCGTTATTTGCTGCCCAGTAAAGGCCCTTACCAGCCTCAAAGAGTTTTCCGCCATCGTTGAGGGGAAGGGTAACTTTGTTCCCTCCTTTTCGACCACTCAGTTTAGTATCATAAAGGAATACCTGTATGAGTACGAGGAGGCAGCCGAGGAGATCAGCGTTTTGGGCCACCAACCGGCAACAAATCACTATGCTTTCTCCAATGGGGTTTTTGACGGGAAGGGCTTTTACCAGGCCAATGAATACGGAATTGTGAAAATCGGAGATCAACGGTTTTATTTGCCGGCCTTCAGCCTGGTAAACGAGGATGCAAAACAGGAATACCACAACGAAAGAAAATTCATATTTCAGAACGGTAAAATGTCCTTCAAAGAGTGGGCTGCCCAGTTGGTAAAGGTCTTTGGCGATAATGCCAAGATTGGAATTTGTTTTGTTGTTGCCGCGGCATTTCAAGATATAGTTTCCTCAAATACAAAAAGCTTTCCTTTACTTTTTCTTTTCGGGCCTCCTCAAACCGGGAAATCAACTTTTAGGCTAGCTATGATGCGACTTTTTGGAAGCTATACATCTACAGACGCCATAGGTTTAGAAAGCGCCTCCAGCCCGAAAGGCTTTGCCCGGAAGCTGGCCCAGGTGAAAAATGGGTTAGTGGCCTTTGAGGAGTACAAAAACAAGATCAGGCCGGAATTGATCGGGATGCTAAAGAACATTTACGACTGCATTGGGTATGAAAGAGCGCAAACGACCAACGACAATCGCACACATTCCACTTCAGTCAATTCCGCCGTAATACTGGGAGGGCAGGAAATGCCGACCAAAGAGAACGCCCTATTTAGCCGGGTGATAATGCTCACATTTGGGAAAACAAAATTCAGCGATCAGGAAATGGCCGCATTTGGCGAGCTGGAGGATATGATAGCCGACGGCCTGGGCAATGTGCTTTTGGAGATACTCCAGCACCGGGAGGCGGTAACAAAGGAATTTTCCCGCCAATATGATAAGGTTGTTAGCCATCTACGGCAAGATGAAACGACCGCCCAAATGTCTGAAAGAACCCGTTCCAATGTGGCGGCCCTACTGGCTCCATTCCGGGCATTGTCCGGCCTCCTAAATTTCCCTTTCGACTATAAAGAAGCTTATCAGATTTTCAGAGACCGGGTAAGGGCGCAACATGACCAAATGGCCCAGACCAACGAAGTAAATCAGTTTTGGCAAATCTTTGATGCGCTGGAGGGGAAAAGCATTTTCAGGCAGAACCATTACGCCATTGATGGAGAAAGCCTATACATTGATATGAAACGCGTTTTCCCGATCTATTACGAGCAAGCGCAAAGGCAAAACGTCAATGCTTTAGATCAAACGACACTGGAGAGCTATTTGACTATGCAGCCTTACTTTGAAAGGCCACAGGGGGGGGATGGAAAAGGGCGATTAACGCACCGTACCACATTGGAATCTGAAGGCAGAAAAAAGGTAACCAGATGCCTAAAATTCCAACACAAAGACCTTGATTTAGATTTTTTGCAACCAATTCTTTAATAGTAGTGGGCAAAAGTATGGTGTTTTTAAAGTAAGTGTTTACTAATCAATAATTTAGCTTTGCCCAGTCCTTGCCCAGTGTTGCCCACTAAAATTTTAAACCATTGAAATACAATGATTTACAAAAGCCTGTTTTGCCCAGTGTTGCCCAGTGGGCAAAGCGGGCAAGGGTTGCCCAGTGAGTGGGCAAAGGTAAATATTTGAAAATGAGGCAATTATAAGCCTTTTGCCCACTTTGCCCACTTTGCCCACTGTTTTTACAGGAAATTTGAATTTGGAATTTTGGGGCCTCCCCCCCTGTAACCTTTTATCCTGGTTTGATGGAAAATAAAAGCGCCGCCACATTGATTTACACACCTCCAGCCCAACGCCGCCGCCGTCCGCGCAAATCTCAGAGCCTTCCTTTCTGGCTGGAGATCAGCGCCGGGGCCATCACTGCCGACCTGGTTGCCCAGGGCGATCGGCCAGCGCCCAGCTCCTCACCTGGTTGCCACCGGTGGGCAGCGCCGCACCTGGCCAGCCCGGAGGAGATCAGCGCCCAGCTCCTCACCTGGTTGCCCTGGTCGAAGCGTAACAAACAGGAAACCAGAACGTAAGACGCTGTCCTTTCGTCTTACGCCCCCCCCTGTTACCTTGCACATAACAAATAATTCGAATATCATGAAAGAAGCTTCTATTACCATCCGCATAAGCGAACAACTAAAAGGGAACCTCCAGAAAATGGCAGAGGCCCAGGGTAAAACCCTTACCGACCTGATTATGGCAGCCCTTGAAAAGGAGGGAGAAACCGAATTTGAAAAGGTTAACCGCCGGTTCAAAGAAGCCGGGAAAACAGGGGGTAGGATTCAATTTGAATAGTCGCGTTCATGCTGGCCCTTCGGGGCTGGCTTTTGTTCTTCATTGCTTGGTTCGTGTGTTGTAGTAGGCGAACGCAGGGAGCCGAAAAGCTCCCTGCATATTTCCCTAAATCATTACTAATCAATTGATTATAGTGTCAGGCGGCGGCGGAACCCGGAAGCGTTCAAAAAAAGCCCAATGAAAAAGCCCGTCTTTAAAGCATTGAAAAACAGGGCATTACAAAAATAAATAAAATACAGGTATGCCTTTTTAAGGCGGCATTTGGTATTACATTAATTAATAAATTATAATTTTTTGTCATGAGTAAGACCAATGAATTGATAATCAAGCTAAACGAAGAAAGGGCAACTCAGAGAATTGAAGCTTTGGAGGCCCGCCGCCGCCTTATTTTTGAAAATTTGGAGGCCATCAAAAAAGCCGTTGAAAAGCTCCTCCGAAAAGCGCCTACACTTGCAGACCTGGAGCCGTTTTTAGGCGAAGGAAAGAAGCAAAGCCAGATAGAAGCCGCGGCCTTTGAAATTTGGCTCCGCCTGGAGGGGGACAAAATGGGGATTAACCCGGCCGCCGCCAAGTATGCCCTTGGCCGCGTTCCTGACGATGTGGCCGTCGTGGTTGCTGCCTGGGATGCCTACAATGAGGAGCCAAGCGAAGACCCTACAAAGTATTGGAGCGCCGCGAAACAAGCATTTAAGCCCATCCCAGTGGCAGAGGCGGACAAAGAAGCGATCAGGGCAGAGGAGGCATTAGTTGCCCATAGCAAGGAACACATGGAAATGTATCAATATATTGAGCAGCAGACGCGAATTATCAATTTCCTGAACAAGCATTATCAAGGCCATTACACGCCCGCTTTCATTGAGCGTTTTTGTCCTTGGCTTCGCCAATGTTTGCAACATTCCACCACGCACGAATTCGGCCATTTCAAACACCTATTTGAGCCTCGTTTGCAGATGTTCGGGACTTTTGGAGAGGAATTTAAGGCCTTTGAAGAAGTAAAAATACGGTTTGTCAGCACCTCTAAAGAGCCATATAACCCACTGGCCGGTTAAAGAGCTTATTCATAGAATTCTGTTTTCGCCTCGGCAGAAATGCCGGGGCTTTTTTATTTTTGGTGCATTCAACCCTGAGTACGTTTTCCCGCCCCCCGATGGGGGCCTTTTTTTTGTAAAACCGTCACCTAAAACAGCAACACTAAAAAACAAAACCCTTGCAAATGCCTGATTTACAAGGGTTTGTAATTGATTTTCGCGGAGATGGAGGGATTCGAACCCCCGGTACCCTCGCGGGTACACCGCATTTCGAGTGCGGCCCGATCAACCACTCTGGCACATCTCCAATCGGATTGCAAATATAGGGTAAAAAGGAGAATAGTGCACAGCAGTTCCGCCCAAAAATAACCTTGTGAAAGCTTTATTGGTCCTTGCCCGCCGCCAGGCCCGGAAATCCCGGTTCATATCGTGACAGGGAGCCGGTTATGGATCTTTTTGTGTTCATGGTTCCTTGGGTTGGTTAGCCACGCTATTCAAAAAGGCGGCCGCAGGTTCACCTCGGCCCGGCAGTGCTGGGGGAAACCGGCTCGGGTTTGGGTTAATATTTCCGTATATTGCGGCTTTGGTTTTGGTGTTTGAATGAGGATTTGCTTCCTCATTGTGCTTGTTTGCTCTTTCTTTAATCCCATACATAAAAATGGAGGCCAGAGATAAAAAGTACACCCTGATTACAGGCGCCAGCGCCGGGCTTGGCAAAGCTATAGCCAAAGAATGCGCCCTCCGGGGCCAGAACCTGATCCTGGCCTCTTTACCTCACGAAGGCCTGCACCTCTTCGGCCAGGCATTGGAGAAAAAACACAATGTGGAGGTTCACTGTTACGAAACTGACCTGACGCACCCTGAGGAACCTTACCGGCTTGCCCGGTGGGTAAAACAAAACTTTCCGCTGAACATCCTCATCAATAATGCCGGCGTCGGAAGCGCGATGCCCATCGACAACGCGGCCCCGGCCTACATCGACAACATCTTACAACTCAATATCCGGGTTTTGTCCTTACTCACCTGCCTCCTGATCCCGGAGTTGAAAAAACACCGGCGGTCCCATATCCTGAATGTTGGCAGCCTTGCCGCGTTCGGGCCGATTCCCTTCAAAACGGTCTATCCGGCTTCCAAGGCCTTTGTCAATGCCTTTTCCCACTGCCTGCGATCGGAACTGCGGGGTTCCCCCGTTCGGGTTACGGTGCTGAACCCCGGCGCCATGCTTACCAATAGCGACGTAACTGCCCGCAACAGCAGGCAGGGTTGGCTGCAACGACAATTGACACTCAGCCCGGAGGCTGCCGCCAGGTATGCTGTTGACGGCATGCTGCGTGGCAAAAGATCCATTATCCCCGGCTTGCTTTGCAAACTGAGTTACTGGCTAATGCGGCTGACCCCCAATGTAATCCAGTCTTTCCTGCTGGCCCGGGTTTTCCAAAAAGAAGTTCCCGCCCAACAGAGCAGCAAGCCCGCCGATATCGAACCGGCATCAGGTGAAAAACTAATCCAATTGCACAAAAATTGAATCATGCAGGCATTCCTTCTGGCGGTTTTCTGTGTCCTGGCCGGTTTTTATGCTTACTACCGCATCACAGACTCCACTTCCTACGCCCAATGGGCAAGCCGGCGTTTTGGCCATCCCCAGGCAGCCGGCGCCGTTTACCTGCGCCGCCTGGCCGGTGTTTTGCTCTTCGCGGGCCCGCCATTGATCGCCGCCTCTTTGTTCAAATCCGAACTCATCCGGCACCCTTTCTTCCAAAAAATCCAGGATCCGGCCGTAGGTTACTGGACGCTGGGATTGGCGGGCCTGCTTATACCATTTAATTTTTTGGCCAGCACGAAGAGCAAAACCCTCGAGGTGTACCCTCAGATCCGCGATAAGGAATGGGGCATCCCAACTCTTTTTACCAGCGCCCTGGCCTGGATAGCCTACCTGCTGGCCTATGAGTGGCTTTTCCGGGGCGTGCTCTTCTTTTCGTCGCTGCCCGTGCTCGGTTTCTGGAAAGCTACCCTGTTCAATATTGCGCTTTACGCCCTGGTGCACATCCCCAAGGGGAGGGCCGAGGTAATCGGCTCCATACCGCTGGGGCTTGTACTCTGCGTGGCTACCTATCAGTCCGGCAGCATCTGGGTGGCCTTTTTTACACACGTGGTTCTCGCTCTATCCATGGAGTGGATCACCCTGTACAGGCACCCGGAGATCCAGTTAAAGGCCTGAACGTTTCCCGGCACCTTTTAACCAATTCGTTATGAAAAGCATATTTGTCACCGGCGCCACCGGCTTCATTGGAAGTGAACTCACAAAAAGGCTCTTAAAAGAAGGGCATCAGGTAACAGCGCTTTACCGCTCGGAAGGGAAAGCCGGCTCTTTCTCTCAGAGTGATAATATTCGTTTACTGAAGGGAGACCTGCTGGATGAAAAGGCGCTCCATACTGCTATGCAGGATTGTGATGAAGTCTATCATTTGGCCGCTTTTGCGGCCATGTGGGCGCCTGACCCCGGTATTTTTGAAAAGCTAAACTTCAGGGCAACCCGGCGCCTCCTGGAAATAGCCCGGGAGAAAGGCGTAAAAAAGGTGGTTGTCACCTCTACTGCCGGAGTAACCGGCCCTTCCACCGGGCAGGAGGTAGCCGAAGATACGGAAAGAAAAGTAGATTTCTTCAGTGAATACGAACGCACCAAGTGGCAGTCGGAAGAATTCATCCGGCAGTGGGATAGCGGCCCTATGCAGGTGGCCATTGTCAATCCGACCCGGGTTTTTGGCCCGGGCCTGTTGAGCATCAGCAATGGCGTCACCCGTATGATCGACCTCTATTTGCGGGGGCGATTCCGGATACTCCCGGGCAAAGGCCACCGCATCGGCAATTATGCCTATATCGGGGATGTCGTCAATGGCCACCTGCTGGCTATGGAAAAAGGGCGCCACCGGGAGCGGTATATCCTCGGGGGTCATAATGTCTCCTACTTCAACTTCTTCGAAACGCTCGCCCGGGTGGCCGGGCGGAAATACCGGCAGATTCCCCTGCCGCACCAGGCCATCCTTCTGCTCTCGAAATTTATGCTCTGGCGGGCCAACCGATTCGGCATCCCTCCCCTGATCACCCCCCAATGGGTGGCCCGGTTGAATAATTACGACTGGGCTGTTTCGAGCCAAAAGGCAAAAAATGAACTGGGGTATCAAATCACCCCTTTTGAACAGGCGCTGGAAAATACCGTGCATTGGCTCACAAACAAGTAAACACCATGAATAACAAGGAAACAACCAACACGCCTCAACAGTACGCCACCCAGCCCCTGCCGTTCAACCAGGAGCGAAAAACGGCCCTGGTCACCGGCGCATCCGGCGGCATCGGGTTTCAATTGGCCCGCTTGCTGGCAAAGGACCAACACGACCTCATCCTGGTCGACATCCGGGAAAAACAACTGATGGAGGCAAAACAACAGCTTCTGGAAAACTGGCCCGGGCTTCAGGTCGAAACCATCACGGCCGACCTGTCCGAAAAGGGCGTTGCAGAACGCATTCAGCAAACATTGCTGGAGAAAGGGCGCCGGGTGGATGTCCTGATCAATAATGCCGGTTTCGGAACGCTGGGCTTTTTCCTGGATACCAGCTGGGAAAAGGAAAGCCAGATGATCAACCTGCACATCCATACCCTGACGCATCTGACCAAGCTTTTTCTCCCCGGGATGGCCGAACGCGGCCATGGCAAGGTTCTGAACGTCGCTTCACTGGCCGGCTTCATGCCCGGGCCGCTGACGGCCGTTTACAACGCCAGCAAGGCTTATGTGCTTGCTTTTTCCGAAGCCATCGCCAACGAGGTGAGAGGCAGGGGGGTAACGGTCACCGTCCTATGCCCGGGCTTGACCCCCACGGGCTTCCAGGCCGCAGTCGGCGTTGGCGACCCGGAGTTAACCGCCAACCGCTGGATCAGCACCTCTGCCGAAGAGGTCGCCCTCACCGGCTACCGGGCCATGCAGCGCGGGAGAACCATCGCCATTCCGGGAACAATCAATAAGCTGCTGGTCCAGGCCCATCGTTTTTTACCCCGGGATATGGCCGCCCGCATGGTCAGATGGGCCCAGGAGAAAAACCGGAGTTTCCTGAAGAAATAGGCCTAAGGTTTACCCGCCACGCTCCTCCAGGAAACGGCGGCAGGTTTCCTGCACGGCCTGTTCGATGGGAATGAACACATAACCGAGTTCCCGTTTGATCTTTTCGTTGGAGAAGAAGTATTTCTTGCTGGCTGACGCCACTGTTGCTCTGGTAATCTTTGGTTCCGTTCCGGCCAGCCGGCTGGCTAACCACTCCAGGCGCCAGGCAATCTCCCCCATCCACCTGGAGGCCCTCAGGCGGGGCTGCTGTTTATCAAGGTGGACTGCAATGAGGTTGAAAAGTTGCTGATACGTCAAATTCTCGGCGGCTACAATAAAGCGTTCGCTGTGGATCGGGCTGTCCATCAGCTGAATGGAGGCCTTGACGACGTCGCGGACGTCGACAAATGCATTTGTACCGCCAGGATAAAAGTTCAAGCCTTTCCAGGCCGCCCCGAACAATTTCGAGCTGCTGCGGCTCCAGTCTCCCGGGCCGATCACTATCGGAGGGTTCACTATAACGGCGTTCAAACCCTCCCGGACACCGCGCCATACTTCCTGTTCGGCCAGGTACTTGCTCAGGGCGTAATCCGACAGCCCATCGTCGTTTTCCCAGGGCGTTGTTTCATCAATAAAAGCTTCATCCAAACCGGCGGGCTTGCCCAGCGCCGCCGTCGAACTGACAAAACAGAACTTTTCGATGCCGCTTTTTAATGCTTCGCCCACGATCGCTACCGTTCCATCTACATTGGCCGAAAACAGTTGCTGCCGATTCCGCGGATCAAAAGACACCATCGCGGCACAGTGGTAAACCTGATCCACTCCACGTAGCGCCTCCCCCATGAATTCGGGAGACAGCAAATCCCCTTCGCACCATTCGATCCTTCGGAAAGCCGCTTCAGGATCGGCATGGTAATAACCCAGTATCTTGCGAACGATTTCCAAATTGCTGTTCTTCCGCTTCAACGCCCGAACCTGCACCCCCCGCTCCAACAGATTGGACAGAAGGTGTGCCCCCACCAGCCCGGTGCTGCCGGTGACGAAAATCCTGCGGGGCGAGAGAGAAGGCCGTGTTTCAAATGCCATTGGGCTGAGATATTTCCGGTCAAAAATGTTATTGAGCATGTAATTTTACGACAATTCTCCATCAGGATAACTTGCCCGCTGCTGAAACTTTCATTTTGCGCCAAAAGCCTTCCAAAACAAGCCCAAACCATATAATTTTACGCCTGGCTCCAAAAAACCGCCAACCACAAACCCTGATAATTGTCAACTGCCCATGCCAGACTATTTCGAACAAGCCACCGCCCTTTTCGAACAAGGGAATTACGAAGCAGCCAAAGAAGCCTTTGAAGCCGCCATCGAAGAAAATGAGGAAGACGCCCGTGCCTGGAACGGGCTGGGCAACGCCTGCCTGCGGGCCGGTGAACACGAAGAGGCTTACGAGGCTTTCGAGCAGGCCGTCGCCTGGGATGAATCCTTCGCACCGGCCTGGCATGGGCTGGGGCTTGCCCTGGAGCGGCTCGAACAATACCCCAAAGCCCTGGAAGCCCTGCAGCAGGCCATTCGCCTGAACCGGGAATCGGCCGAAGCCTGGAACAGCCTGGGCGGGCTGTACATCAACAGGCTGGGCAGGCCCGAGGAAGGCATCCGCTGCTTCCAGCGCCTGGAATTTCTCTCGCAGGGGCGCTTCGCCGCCAACCTCTTCGCCCTTTTCTCGCAGTTGCCCAACTATCCCTTCTTCTCCTGGCGCATCATCCAGGCTTATATGCCGATGGCCGATTACGGAAACTGGGGCGGCTACATCCGCCAAACCATGCAGGACGCCGGGCCCCTGCTGGCCTGCCAGCACGAACTGAGCCTGCGCCGGCAGGCAGGAGAACTTTCCGAAGCCCAATGGCTGCTCTGGGCCGGGCTGGCCAGCCTGATGATGGGCGACCCCGCCACCGCGCTGGGTTACCTGAACCGCTGCCAGCCGCTTCAACCCGAACCCAGCCTGCTGGCGGCCTACTACCAGCTCCAGGCCTGCTGGGATTTCCACGAGCCCGACACCGAATACCTGCGCCCGGCGCGCGAAAGGGCCGCAGCCTTCCTGCCCCGGGAACAGGACAGCGGCTGGCAGTTCTGGAAAAAGAAAAAGGAGCCCTCCTCCCCTGCCCTGCCGCCGGAGGATTATGAGGATTGCTACTACGCGGGGATGATCTTTGCCTACAACGGCGAGCTGGAAGAAGCCATGAAGTGCTTCGAACGCATCGAAAGCGATTTCCTGCCGGCCGCCTACCAGGCGCTCTGGCTTTGTGAGGAAATGGTGCAGCCCAAAAAGAAAAAGGAAAAAGCGGCGCTCGTCCTGAGCATGGAAGCCAAACAGCGGCAGTTCACCGGTGGAATCCAGCCGGTCAACCTGTCAGCAAAGGCCCCCGACCCGCTGGCCGTACTGATGCCTGTTGTGCGGTACCAGGAACTGGCCGACGCCATAGAGGTGCTGCACCTCTTCACCGAGTTCGAGGGCAACCCCCACGATTTCGAGGTGCTGAACCCCCGGGAACAGCCTCCCTTCCACCAACTCTGGACGATGAGCCCGGAAGAAGAACAACGCATCCTCAACCTCCTCCGCGAGGAGAACAAACGCCTCGCCCCCGAAAGCCTGGCCGGCGCAGGGGCGCCGCCGGCAGAAGCCTGGCCAGCACTGGAACAGCTTGCCCGGGCACGCCCTTTCGACAGGCAACAGTTTTTTTCTTTGCTGATGTTTTTAAATGTTGAGAAAAAGCTAACTGAGTACGAGACAATTATGGCTGGGTTATTCGGCGCACTGGTTCCGGAAAACCAGGAAGGCGAGCTTCGGGAGGCAGAAGCAGAAGATGCCGGGGCCGGGGCTGCCGAAAGCCCGAAACCCACCCTGGCTGGCAATCTGTCTGTACTGGATGCCGGGCTGGGCTGGCCGGGGCTGCTTCACAGCTATGAAAACCGGGCGGCGGCCGGCGCCCTGGCGGAACTGGCTGCTCAATGGCTCCAGGAACCGGGAACGCAAATATCTTCCCTCCAGGCGTTTAGGGAACAGCTGGAAGCTTTTATCGAAACGAAAAAAACGGAAGCCGGCGATAGTTTTGAGGAAAAACACCCCGCCCTCCTGGCCTGGATGGCCGGCAGATGAGATTGATCATTGTGATTTCTGCCGGAAAACCGCTATTTTGGAAAATGCCGGGTAATATTTTTCCGTTTTTCGGTATTTTACCCTGAAAAGGCTGAATTCTTATACCCTTCTGCCCCGGTTAGTGACATATCTGCCCCTCACCGCCCCTTCGCCTGCATACAAAACAGACAAACATGAGAAGACGGTTTGTTCTTCTGCTATTGCTCGCTTTTGGCCTGGCCGGCTGCCTGAAGGATCAGTTCAGAGCCCTGGAATTTGTATCGATTTCGCTCGACATCGAGCAAAAGGCAGGGCCCCTCGAAGGGCAGGTGGACACTATTGTCCTCTACGGCCAAGCCAGCGAATGGAAAAACGGCGAAGTCCGGCAACACGGCTTTGTCCTTTCTCCCACGCTGCCCGAACCCACCCTGGAAAACCACAGCGCCATTTTCGCCTGGCCCCGGCTCGACCCCGACAGGCCCCTGTTCCGGAAAACCCTGCTCTGGGATTCCCTGCCCGAAGGCGCTTACTACATCAGGGCCTTTGCCGGGTATTTGCTCGCCGGGGAGGAACGGCTGGTGTACAGCGAAAGCAGCATGGTGCACGTCAGCCCGATGGCGGCCGTCCGTGGGGTGCGCCTGATGTGCAAAGCCGGGCAGGCCGAAGTAGAGGGCGTATTCGTCAACCGGGTGCTGAATGAAACTTTCAGCAACTACGGCATCACCTGCTCCACCGAACCCGGCGCTTTGCCGCCCCTGCCGGATAATGGCCCGCGCCTGATAAGCAGAGGCGACCCCAACCCTTTCTTTTTCTCCGATACCCTCCGCGAACTGGAATCCGGCCAAACTTATTACCTGAGAGCTGCCATTCAACAGGAGGATGGAGAAATGCTCTACAGCAATGCCCTCGTCTTTCTATACGAAAACAAAGACACCGATGGCGACGGGCTGAAGGACTCCTGCGATGAGGACGATGACGGAGACGGCGTTCCCGACAGCGAGGATCCCGCCCCTCAATACAAATTCATCTGCGGCCGCGATGAAGACCTCGACGGCTGTGACGACTGCAGCGGCTCCGGCTTTCCCGACCCCCTCCATGACATTCCCGACCTCGACGGAGATGGCATCTGCGATTCGGCGGATAACTGCCGCATTACCCCCAATCCGATCCAACTGGATACCGATGGCGACGGGCTGGGCAATGCCTGTGACCCCGACGACGACAATGATGGCGTGATCGACGAAAACGACCCCGAACCCACCAACCCCTTCCGCTGCGGGCTGGACGCTGATACGGATGGCTGCGACGACTGCTCGGGAGGAGTAGACGGTTTTGGCCCCCTGCCCGACGCCAATCCTGGCGCCGACGGCTGCTGACCAATTATTAAAAACGCAAAAGCGGGCTATGAAAATCTGGCTTTCAATATGGATCATAACAAGCATGCTGCCACCGGCGCTCCGGGCTCAGGAGCGCTTGCTGTTATCTGATAAGGACACCATCCACTTTGCCATCAGGAACCGGGAAGGCATACCCCAGCTCGACTGGGCCCGCCCCGCGCCGAATGAAAACGGCCCCGGCCTGGCCGGCATTCAATGGCTGGAGCTGGATGACGCCGCCCTCGTACTGAGCTATCAGTTGCCTCCCCTGAGCGCCAGGGAAACCGGCAGCGGATTTTATTATGAAGTCGCCATCGGGCTGATCGACGAATACGGCGCCCTGGCGTGGAAGGGGGATGCCGTGCGGGTGGACAGGGGCTTTAACCACCTGAGGTGGGCCTGGCCCGATGCCCTTGAAAAGGGGCTTGACTTCAACCGAAGCTACCGGCTCCTCATCAGCACAGAGCTCCGGGGCAACCTGCTTCGGCTGGAACTCGACTGTTCGCAGGAGGGCGCTTTTCCTGCGGGAAGCCTGGCTCCAAACATCGCCCTCGGCGGCGCCGGGCTGGGCATGCTGGGAGCAGGCCTGGCATACCGGGTTTCGGCGGACAAAAACTACGAGGACTACCGGCAGCGCTGGTCCGGCGGGCGCCCGCCTGCGGAAGCGGAGCCTTATTACGAACAGGCCAAAAAGGAAGCCCGGATCAGCAGCGCCCTCACCTGGGCCGGGCTGGCCGTCATGAGCATCGATGCGGCCTGGTATAGTATCCGGATGAAAAAACACCGGAGCCACGAACAACTGCGCAGAAAATACTGCCGGGTGGGCCCACCGGCTCCTCAACAGGAAAGCGGGCTCCGGCAACAGGATATCCGCCTGGAAGGCCTGGGGCTATCCCTGCGGTTTTAACAAACACCCGATGATGACGTACTTCCTGAAAAACACGCTTTTCATTTTACTCACCTTACCCGCTCCGGGCATGCTGCCCGGCCAGTGTTTCCAGCCCCTTGTCGAGCAGGGCATCGCTCTCATGCGGCAAAAGGGCGCAGCAGGCAGCCATTATAAAGAAGCGATCAACAAGTTCATTGCTGCCCGCTTTTGCCTCGATTTCAGGGAGGAGCCCAGCCTGGACAGCCTCATACTCCTTGCGCAGGATGCCTGGGTGGCCGGCCTGGCCCGCAGCCTGGAAAGCGCCCTTTCCGAAAAACAACGCGCCGACTCGCTGCGGATGGCCGCCGAGCAGGCCCTCGAAGAAGCCAGGGCCTACGCCGGGGAAGCCCGGCAGGCCGCCATCGCCTCAGAAGCCGGCCGCCTGGGCCTGTTGGCTGCACATGAGGCCAGGGCAGGCCATTACCAGGATGCCCTCGATTTATCTTTCCTCGCCATACAGTTGTATGCCCTGGCGGGTATAGCTTTGCCGGAAGAAGTGGAAAGCACCTTCGGTTTGGCCGTATTCCACCGGAAAAGCCAGCTCCTGTTCGAGGGCCCGGCGCCGCTTTCCCACTTCCGGGTGCTGCCGGGCGGGGAAGGCCTGCTGCTGGCCCTGCAGGACGGGAGCATCTGGATGGCGGGCTTCAACGGCGCCTCCCGGCGGTTGCCCGGCGGGCAGCCGGGCCCCGTACGGGCGCTCGCCCTCTCGGACGACGGGCGCTACGCCCTCAGCATCTCCGCCGGCGGGCAGGCCCTGCTCCGGAAGCTGGAAGCGCAGGAGGAGCCCCTACTCCTTAGCGGCCATCAGGAGGAAGTGCTGGGCGCCGTTTTCGCCCCAGGAAGCGGACGGGTACTGACCTGGTCGCGCGATAAAACAGCCCGGCTGTGGAGCTCAGGCGGGCAGCTGCTGGCTATCCTGGCCGGCCACCGGGGCAGTATATACGAAGGGGCTTTTTCAACAGGCGGCAGCCACATCCTCACCCGCTCCTCCGACCGCACCGCCAGAATATGGACTGCCGGCGGCGCCCTTTCTGCCGAAATAAATACCCAAGGAGGTTACCTATACTCCGCCTGCTTCTCACCCGACGGGCATTCGGTGCTGACGGCAGGTGCGGACAGCACGGCCCGCCTTTGGGCGCTGGATGGCAGCCCTCTGCGGATTTTCGGGCCGTCAGCCGATGTGGTTAAGGAAGCCCGATTTTTGCCCAAAGGCCAGGCCATCGCCTGCCGGCTACTGGACAATGGGCTGCTCGCCTGGAATACCGACGGCAAGCTGCTGATGAAAGCAGAAACCGCCGCCCCTGCCAGCGGGCTGCTGTTCCACCCGGCACAGATACCCTTTATTTCCTGGCTGGAAAATGGGGCGATACAAATGTGGGCTCCGGAAGGGGAACGACTCCTGAGCCTGGCGGGCGAGGGCAGCAAGCTTCTGGAAATCCAATGGGCCAGCGACGGAAACTGGATATTGGCCAGCTACGAAGACGGAAGCACCAGGATATGGGAACGCAATGGGCGGCTCAGCCTCTGTGCGCCGGCCAGCGGCCCCGGCAGCCTGCCCGCCGCCTTCAGCCCCGACGGGCAGTGGATCATCCTCGCCAGAAACGACAGGCAGATCATCCGCTGCCCGCTGCCGAAACAGGCGCTGCAGGATATGCGGCACGGGCCTTTCCTGCCCCGGGGCCGCCAGGTGGATCTCGGCGAACGCTTTGTGATACCCCGGCTGATCTTCGATATCCTGGAAGAAAGTTACCGGAAAACCCCCTGAGCCATGCAAAGCCCGTTCAAATTTCTGGATGCTTACACCCAGGCCGACGAGAAGCATTTCTTCGGCAGGGAGCAGGAGTCGGAAGAGCTGATCAAGATGATGATCAAAGCCCCCCTGGCCCTGCTGTACGGGCTGGCCGGAACGGGCAAAACGAGCCTGGCGCGCTGCGGGCTGGCCGCCCGGCTGGAAAAGCGCGGCTGGAAGACGGCCTGTATCCGCCGGGGCAGCGATTTCAACCGTGCGCTGCTGCTGGCGTTGCAGGCCGCCCCGGAGGAAGCCCGGCCCGCCGATGCCATCCGCCGGTCGCTGGCAGCCGAAAAAAAGCCCCTGCTCCTCATTTTCGACCAGTTCGAAGACCTCTTCATCCTGGGCGCCTGGGAAGAGCAAAAGCAACTGGAGGAAACCCTCCGGCAGGTTCTGGATGCCAGGCTGCGCTGCCACATCCTGCTGGTGATGCGGGAAGAATACATCGGGCGCCTGTTTCCCTTTGAAAAAGCCCTTCCGGCCCTTTCCCGCTTCCGCTTCCGCCTGGCGCCGATGGCCCAGGCCGGGCTGCAGGATGCCGTCCGGCTTTCCTGCCGGCATTTTAACATAAAGCTGGAGCCTTCGCCCGGAGAGTGGCTGCAGCAGTTCCTGCCCGGGCTCTTGGCCGGCAAGCCCCATGCCCGCTTGCCGGGCCTGCAGGTTTACTTAAGCCGGCTCTATGCATACCACTATCAAAAAAAACATGGCCCTGCGGAGTGGGCCGGGCAACTGCCGCCGCTTGCCTTTTCCCCCGATGATATCGGGCGTTTCGGAGCGCCAGGGCAGGCTTTGGAAAATTTTCTGCAGGAACAGGAACTCGAACTGCAGGCCCGGCTGAACCACCGGTTTCCCGGCCTTCCGAAGGACACCATCCGGGAAGTGCTCGGCCTTTTTGTCAGTGAAGAAGGCAGCAGCAGGCCCCTGCACTACTCCGGGCAAAGCGGCGGGTTGCCAGCCTGGGGTACGGAGCCCGTGCAGCCGGCGCTGGCTGAGCTGAACCCCGCCATCTTCAGCGCCTGCCTAAGCCTGCTGGAGCAGGGGCGGCTCATTCGCCTTTCCGGCCAGTATGCCGAACTGGCCCACGAAAGCCTCGCCGCCCTCATCGATGCACACCGCAGCGACGAACAGCGCAGGCTCAATGAAGCCCGGCGACGGCTGCATTATTATTTCCTGGACTACCAGCGCAGCGGCGAGCTCCTCAGCCGGCAGCAGCTGGAGCCCCTGGGAGAATTCCTCCCCCAACTGCAGCTTAGCCCTCAGGCCGAAAAGTTCATCCTGGACAGCCGGGCCCATGCCAGGCGCTTGGAAACAGCGGAAAAAGAACGGCAGTTCATGGAGGTTTCTCAGGCCCGCAAATTGCTGAAAAGCGAACAAAAAAGCAGCCGCCGGCGCCGGCTCGCCTTCCTTCTGGCCGGCGCCGGCGCAGCCGTCGCCATCCTGCTTGGGTTGTGGGCCTGGAACGAACGCCAACAAGCCCTGGATGCCCGCCGGCAGGCCCAAAAGGAAACTTTTCTCACTCATATTTCTACGGCCTTTTCCCTCAAACAGGAAGGCCGGTACTTCGCCTCTATCCTGCAACTCGAACAAGCCGGGGCGCTCGCCGCGGACGGCCCCGCGCTGGACATGCAGCGCGACAGCCTGTTGTTGTACCAACGCCTGGCCGAAATCATGGCCGAAGCCGATAGCCTCGCCCGGCAGGACAGCACCCTGGCCCGGGCTTTGCTGCGCTATGAGGAAGCCCGGCAGCTCTCCTCCGATCCGTTTACCCTGTACAAGCTCAACCAGGCCAGGGCGGAAATCGACCGGAAATTCGGCGATTACCTCGCCCGGGCAAAAGCCATCCTGGAATACGCCGGTTGCCCGTTCGCCCGCGACGTCCTGGAAAAAGCCCGCCAACTCAAACAGGATCACCCGGAACTGAAAAAATTGATGGAATACTGCCGGCAGGGAGGTTGATCTTCAGGGCAATCGCATTTAACTTTTTTTGCATCAAATGCCGGCATGCGCATCCTGCCGGGAACCCTGGTTAAGTCGCCAGACGACTCAAAGTCGTCAGGCGACTTGCCATTTGCCGGCCTTTTCGCAACTATTTTGCGGGCATGGCAGGACAGGATGCGTTCCGGGTTCATAACCCTGCTGCCGGCTTGTTTTAAATGCGATTGCCCCGGGTTAATCTTTTTCCATCGGCAAGCCTGTTTTTTTTGCATGCCGGGGTATTTTCCACGCACACACCCTCCCGGCTATCCACACTCCGCTGCGCCCGGCAGCCCGGAAGGCTATGCACTGAGTAGAGCACCTGATTTTTGCAGCAAGCTTTTCCCTGTGTTGTAAAATTTAATTTTTTTTCGATTAATTTTTTTCAAGTATTCAGTTTGTTATTCCGCGTACTGCAAAGGCGCCGGACACTCCAAGGCGGCGCCAGTGACAATTATCACAACCTGGGTTGACAAAGGTCATTCCCCTGGTTTTTGCCAGAATATAATTTGCCGACAAATTCATAAATGAACATTCTTTCATACTTTAGATTAAAGCCGCTCCGGAAGAGGGGCGGGGCAGGAAAGAGAAGCAAGCTTTCGCCATTTGCATACTAAAAACTAACAGGCCAGGCGCCGTTCGCCGGGCCCCATTCATAAACCTAACTTTTTTTGCCATGAAAAACTTAATTAAACTTTTAGTTGTCCTGATGATCCCTGTTTTTGCACTCACTAGTTGCAAGGACGACCCCGCCGACCCCTCCTTATCGGAATTCGAGGTGCTCACCACCTACATGGCCCAGCAAAACCTCGACCTGAACAACGTCCTCGACGGCTGGGTAAAGGCAGCCAGCGGCATCAACGTAAATACCAGCGACTATTCCGTTCCCGATTATTATATCATAGACCTTCGCTCGGCTGAAGACTTCAGCGCCGGCCACATTAAAGGAGCCAACAACACCACCATGGCCAACCTGCTGGAAGAAGCCGACAAAGCAGGCACGAAGCCGATCCTGGTGGTTTGCTATACCGGCCAGACAGCCGGGCGCGCCACCGGCCTGCTGCGCCTGATGGGCAAAACGGCCTACACCCTGAAGTGGGGCATGAGCGGCTGGCACGCCAACCTGGCCGGCAAGTGGAACGCCAATGCCGCCGATTTCAGCTCGCCCAACTGGGTGGACACCGATGATGAAAGGCCCCTCAACGAGTTCGGGGAGCCCGTCATCAGCACCGGCGAGAAAGACGGCGCCGCCATCCTGGAAGCCCAGGTAAGAGCAGCCCTGGACAACTCCTGGAGCGTAACCAAAACGGAATTGCTCGAAAACCCCGCCAATTTCTTCGTCAACAACAAATGGAGCCTTGCTCACTATGCACAGTTCGGGCACGTGGCCAACGCCTACCGCCTCGATGAACAACTGAACCTGGCCGGCCTGAAATACCTGGACCCCACTGCCACCGTCGTCACTTACTGCTACACCGGCCAGACCTCGGCCATAACCAATGCCTGGCTGGACGTACTGGGCTACAATACCAAGAGCCTGATGTTCGGCGCCAACGGCGTCGTGCACAGCCAGCTGGTCAATGACGAGGCTGCCAAAAAGAGCGCCTGGAAAGGCGCCGGCTCCGGCAGCGAAAACAACTTCGGCTACTACGACTCCAACGGCAATTTCTACGGCCCCAACTAATTTCTTGAATTCATGACTGAGGAGCACCCGGGGGGGGCGGCGCCTCCAGGCCCGCCCGGCCCCCGGGACCCCTGCCACAACCACAATTATTTACATTTAAACCCGCCAGCCATGAAAAAGGCATTATTTGTTATCCTGGCCTCACTGTTCCTGCTACCCCAGTTCACTACGGCGCAGGGATGTATTGAACCGACCTCCGAAGAAGGGGTGCAGGTCATCGGATTCGTTCAACCCCAGTATCAGTACTCATTCCTCGGCGACGGCCTCAACGGAAAAAGCCTGGATGAGTCCAGCTTCTACTTCAACCGCGCCCGCCTCGGCGTGGCCGGCTCTATCCCTTACGATTTCAGCTACTACGTCATATTCGAATTCAGCCCCACGCTCAACGGCGCAAAGAACCTTCAACCGCCGCTCCTGCTGGACGCCTTCCTGTCCTACAACCGCTTCGCACCCTACGCCAAAGTGGCCCTGGGGCAGTTCAAGTCGCCCTTCGGCCTGGAAGCGCTCACACCCTGCCATAAGCTGCACACCATCAACCGCGCCATGGTAGTCACCGAACTCGGCGCCCTGTACCGCGATATGGGCCTGATGGTCTCCGGCGGCACCGGCAAACTCAGCATCCTCGGCTCCAAAACGGAAAACCTCTTCGGTTACAACCTGGCTCTGATGAACGGCTCGGGCATCAATACCTGGGACCCCGACAACATGAAGGATTTCGTCGGGCGCCTGACCTTCCACCCCTTTGACTTCATCACCCTGGGCGCCAGCTACCGCCGCGGCGAACGCCTGCCCCAGGCCACGGGCGTGGAGAAAAACGACATCAGCAAACGCCTGGGCTTCGACGCCGAGTTCAAGTTCAACAACCTCCTGCTGCAGGGCGAATTCGTCAAAGGCGAAGACATCGGCTCCTACACCACCGGCGGCGGCTGCGGCGGCGATGTGGAAGTCCATGAGGGTTCTCTCACCCGCGACGGCTTCTTCGTACAGGCTATGTACACCACTCCCTGGAACATCCAGCCCATCGTCCGCCTCGAAGAATTCCTCGTTCCCCAGGGCAACAACCCGGACATGTGGAACGGCAACGTCTTCGAAGGGCTCTGGGGCGAAACGGATGATGAAGTACAGTCCATCATCACCTTCGGGGCCAACTACTTCTTTAACGAATGGACGCGCATGCAGGTCAACTATCTGTATAAAGCCGAAAAAGGCAGCCTGACGGAAATTGAAAACGACGCCCTGCTGGTGCAACTGCAGGTGGTGTTTTAAAAGCTAATCCCGATTCTTAAATATTAAACTCATTCGCGATGAAATATTCATTCTTTTCTCTGATACTGATCCTGGTTAGTTTCTTTAACCTGACGGCTCAGGTAGATATCATCTCCGCTGACGAATTTGTCAAGCTGACAAAAGCCAACCCCGCCATCGTTGTCGTTGACGCCAACAAGGCCGACAACTTCAAGGCCAACCACATCAAAGGGGCCATCAATATCAACCACAACGACCTGTACCAGAAAGGGGATATCGAAGGCCTGATCCTGAGCCCGGAAGAACTGGCCGCCATCTTCGGCGCCGCCGGCATCAGCGAAACCACTCCGGTTGTGGTCTATGACGACGGCACGCAGAAATATTCTTCCCGGATTTACTGGATACTGAAATACATCGGCGCCCAGGATGTCAAGGTGCTGCACAAGGACCTCGAAGCCTGGAAAAAAGTGCGCCTGCCGCTGACCGCCCAGGTAACGCCCCTCAAGCCCGTAACCTTCACGCCAACGGTTGACGCTACGATTTTCGCTACGACGGAAGAAGTGAAATCCAAACTGGAAAGCCCTGAAGTGGTGATCGTCGACAACCGCACGGCCGACGAGTACAATGGCGTATCCAAAAGCGAAGGGCACCTGCCCGGCGCCGTCAACCTCAACTTTGAAGACCTGCTGACGGCAAACGGCGCTTTCAAACCTGCCGAGGAAATGAAAGCCCTCGTCGAGGCCAAAGGGCTTACTCCGGACAAGGAACTGATCTTCTACTGCCGCACCAGCGTCCGCGCCACGGTTGCATACACCGCGTTCAAAAACATCCTGGGCTATCCCAGGATCAAGGTTTATGACGGTGCTTACCTCGAGTGGGTTGCAACCAACCCGGTTGTCCAATAGTGAGGGTAAAAATGTAGTATAATTAAGTTTGTGGCAAAAAGTCCTGTTGGCGCCCCCCGCGCCGGCAGGGCTTTTTCCTTGGAGGCTGGCGCGATGAAAGCCCGGGCGAAGGCCATTCCCATTAAACTTTCTCTTCTCCCGGCCTCTGCGTTAAAACTCCGGCAGCACGCACTGCCTGCTCCTCCTTTTGATGGCGGCCTGGAAATCGTCCAGGCTTTGCAGCATTACGGAAGAGTTGTCTTTGTGGCACGTCAGGCAGGCGCCGGCTGTCAGGATGCGCTTTTGTTCGGCAATGGAGAAGGGCCGGGCATTGGGGCGGGTGGTGGAAACGCCCCGGGGAGATTGCAGGAAGCCTATCCAGGCATCCTGCGGCAGGCCGTCCTGTTCGGCATCGGCGTATTCCGGTTCGAAAACCCAGCGGCCTTTCCCTTTCCCGACAAGGTATTCCAGCTTTCCCCGCCCGTAGCCGAGGGCAAGGGGGTTGTTGTGGCAGGATTGGCAACTGCGCCCGCCGGCATTGGTGGTATGGGGCGCGACGGGGGCAAAGAGGCGGTGGAACACCTCCACCTCATCGCGGCTCCGGCCCGGAAAATGGCTCTTGTCTATCGTCATGATCATGCCGGGAATAAAAGCTTTGACGCGCCGGACGAGCTGGCTGTCCTGATCCATTTCCTCGACGATGCCCAGGCTTGGCGCCTCGGGGAAGAACTCGCCCAGGTATTCCTGCCACTTTCCCTTCACCTCCTTTTTGGCCAGCAGGTCGTACCCCCTGTTTTCCGGTTCAAAGGCCGTGTGGCAGCCGACGCACTGCGGCGCCCAGGCGGTGTGGCAGGCGCTGCAGCTGAGGGCGCCGTGGCCCTTTCCACGGCTGCAAAGCCCGGCAGGCGCTTTCAAAGGGTGTTTTTTGCCGGAATTTTTGCCCGTCATAAAAGGAACGCCCTGCTCGTCCAGCCGGACATTGATCATCGCTTCGCCGGAATAGCGGCCCACGACAAAGGGTGCATCGAGATCGCGCTCCCGGCGCAGGCCCAGGATTTTTTTGGACTCCACATCCAGGCTGTCGAATGGAGCTGTAGGCGGGCGGCCTGAAAAGTGGCAGTCGCCGCATTGAACCTTCACCTGCTCTTCTTCGTGGAAATACTGCCGCCCGTCGCCCATCACTTCCCTTGCGCTGTGGCAGTCGATGCACTCCAGCCCCCCGAGGTGGTGCACATCTGCAGCGATGAATTCGAACACCCGCCGGTCACCCAGGACGCGGAAACCCTTTCTGCCGGCCACCTCTTCGGGGCTGAGCTTGGTCTCGTGCCAGCCTTCGTAGTTGGTGGAAATGCGGCCCGAACGGCTGTGGCAACCGAAACAGTGCTCATTTCCCACTTTCAGGTTGATAGCAGGATGAATGCGAAGATCCTCGGTTTTTTTTCCCTGGTGATAAATATCCCGCGCCGCCAGGGCTTCCGGGCTGTAGCCGAGGTGGCAGGCTATGCAGCCGCCTCCCCTCGACCGGTCCGTCACCGGCCCCGGCGTTTTCTTCTGGTTGCCCAGATGGCAGGAAGCGCACAACTGGCGCAGATGGGTGTCCGCCGGGCTGTCTTCCCGCAAATCCCGCACGTGGGCGTGGGCAGACAGGACATCCGATTCCCCGAAGACGAAACGGTTGACGGTGATGACGCCCGACATGGAAGCCATGAGGGAGCCTTCCACCCGCTGTGCGATATCGCTGTGGCAGTTGGCCGTACCGCAGGTCTGGTGGACGTCGGCCAGGTTGCCGGGCGTCAGCACCATACCTTCATGAGCCGCTTCTTTGCCCCATTCTCCGGCCTGCCCCAGATGGCAGGGCGAACAACCGATGGCCTGGGGGTCGTGAGCAGGCTCAAACCCCGCCATGGCGCCGTGGCAGCCCAGGCAGCTCTCCCCTTCCGCCTGCTGAACGGATGCCGCCGGCCTGTCCAGCCCGGGCATTACCGAGTCGCCGGGGAGGGCCGCCAGCAGAAACCACAGGAAGGCAGCCAGGAGCGTGAGCACCAGGAATAACAGCCGGGGACGGCGCCGCAACAGGTCAAACATGAAAGGCTTTTTTTGATTTAAGTAGTTGGACACATTTTGCAGAACAATATCCCGTCCTCTCCCGATACCTGTCGGATCAGCCGGGTAAAAACAATATAACAATATAACCCTAGCCCCAGGAAAAATGCTATTGACGCCGTATTTCCGAAGCAGTATGAGTTACAATAAATGCGCCCAACTACCTGCATGCGTTCCGATAAGCTGGCAAAAAATACGGTTTTCCGGCTTTTCCCCTGCTTCCCAACAATATTTTTCTCACTTGAAAATATGAACACATTGACATATATCACCCTCTTCACTGACGGGCATCATTAAAGAAAAACCGCTATTCTTCTTTCTTTGCAAGCGAAGTTATGCGATTAACCATATTTACTTCCCCATGGCAACAAGGAGAGATTTCATCAAAATTTCAGCGCTCGGCATCGGAGGCGCCACCCTTGGGGCGGGCGCATTTAACCTGCTGAAAGGCTCCGGCGCGGAACTGGCTACCACTGCAGCTTTTGCCCGTTACCCGACCTACTGCGAGGTGTGTTTCTGGAAATGCGCCGGCTGGTCGTATGTGGACGAACAGGGAAAACTGTTAAAGGTGGAAGGCCATGCCGATGACCCCCACTGCAGCGGCAGGCTCTGCCCACGGGGCACCGGCGGCATCGGCATGTACTACGACGAAGACCGCCTCACCACGCCCCTGATCCGGGTTGAAGAAAACGGCCGGCAGGCCTTCCGAAAGGCCTCCTGGGATGAAGCCCTGGGTATGGTAGCCGACAAAATGAAAGCCATAGCCGGCTCGCACGGGCCGGAAAGCATGGCGCTGTTCAACCACGGCTCTTCCGGGCATTATTTCACCCATCTCCTTAAGGCGTACGGCTCCTCCAACGTGGTTGCGCCCTCCTACGCCCAATGCCGAGGGCCACGGGAGGCCGGCTGGATCGCCACCTTTGGCACATCGGTCGGCACGCCGGAACCCACCGACATCCGCGATACGCGCTGCCTGGTGCTGATCGGTTCCCACCTGGGCGAGAATATGCACAACGGGCAGGTGCAGGAAATGTCGGACGCCATCGACAACGGCGCCGACATCATCACGGTTGACCCGCGCTATTCCACGGCCGCCAGCAAATCGCGTTACTGGCTGCCCATCAAGCCGGCCACCGACCTTGCCCTGCTGCTGGCCTGGATACACGTGATCATTTATGAGGAACTCTACGACAAAGACTACGTAGAGCGCTATACTTACGGACTGGACCGCCTGAAGCAGCACGTCCGTAGGATGACGCCGGAATGGGCCTACGGCATCACGACGATCAGGCCCGAGGCCATCCGCGAAACAGCCAGGTTGATGGCCAGCGCCGCGCCGGCTACTATTGTGCACCCCGGGCGCCACGTCACCTGGTACGGCGACGACAGCCAGCGCTCCAGGGCTATCGCCATACTCAATGCCCTGCTCGGAAGCTGGGGCCGCCGGGGTGGTTTCTACTTTCCGGAAAGCGCCAGCCTTCCGGAATTCCCGAGCCCGGAATATCCTAAACCCAAATGGTCGTGGAAGGACACTCTCGACGGGCGCTATCCCCTGGCCAGTATGGGCGTGACCAATACCGTCATCGAAGCTTCGATCGCTTCCCCCGAAAAAGAGGCCCGCATCAAAGGCTGGATCGTCACCGGCACCAACCTGCCGCTGGCAATCCCCGACAAAGCCCAGCTCGAACGGGCCATGCAATCGCTCGGCCTGCTCGTCGTGATCGACACCATGCCGATGGAAATAACAGGTTACGCCGATATCGTACTCCCGGAATGTACCTACCTGGAACGGTACGATGAGGTGCGCACCTCTCCCTATCGCGAGCCTTCGCTGGCCCTGCGCATGCCGGCCATTGCACCCACCGGTGACTCCAAACCCGCCTGGTGGATTGCAAAACAGCTGGGTGAAAAACTGGGCCTGAGCGAATATTTCGCCTACAAGGATTACACCGAAGTGCTCGACTGGCAACTTCGGCAGGTGGGCAGCTCCCTGGAGGAAATGCAGCGGGCCGGGGTGAAGATGATCCCGCGCAAAACACCGCTCTATCTCAAAGAAGGCGAAGCCTTCCAGTTCGGCACCAACACCGGCAAGATCGAGCTGTACGCCACCGAATTCGAAAAATATGGTTTCGACCCCCTGCCCAATTACGTGGCGCACCCGGAACCGCCCAAAAACTACTACCGCCTCAATTACGGCAGGGCGCCCATGCACACCTTCAGCCGCACCGCAAACAACCCGAACCTGACGGACCTGATGGATGAAAACAAACTCTGGGTCAACCCGAAAGTCGCCAAAATATGGGGGCTGGAAAACGATCAGGAAATATGGTTGAAAAACCAGGACGGCATCGTGAGCAACTTCCCCATCAAGGTGCGCATAACGGAACGCATACGCTGGGATTCGGTTTATATGGTGCACGGTTTCGGGCATAGCCGCAAGGAGCTCACGCGCTCCTACGGCAAGGGAGCCTGCGATGCCGAGATGATCACCAGGCCAATGACCGACCCCATCATGGGGGGCACCGGCATGCGGGGCAATTTCGTGACATTCTTATTGGAAAAACCTGAAAAAGCCGTCGAATCATGAGATACGCCATGGCCATCGATACGAAAAAATGCGTCGGCTGCAGCGACTGCGTCGTAGCCTGCCAGATCGAGAACAAGGTGCCGACGGGCTACTGCCGCGATTGGGTGACGGAAACCGTCTACGGGGCCTACCCCCAGCTGGAACTGGAACTGCGGTCCGAGCGCTGCAACCACTGCGACAACGCCCCCTGCGTGCGCTGCTGCCCCACCGGAGCAAGCTACATTGCGGAAGGCGGCGTGGTGCTCGTGGAGGCCAGCAAGTGCATCGGCTGCGGCGCATGCATCGAGTCATGCCCCTACGACGCCCGCTATTCCCACCCCGACGGTTACGTCGACAAGTGCACCTTCTGCATCCATCGGGTGCGCGAGGGCCTGCAGCCGGCCTGCGTAGCCGTCTGCCCCACCAAATGCATGTATTTCGGTGACCTGGACGACCCCTCCAGCGACATCTCGAAGTTGCTCAAAACCCGGAAATACAAAGTACTGGCGCCGGAGGCCGGAACCAAACCTCAGGTGTATTACCTCCTCTGAGGTTCTTTTAACAAACAAAACTGACCACTATCATGAATGAGGAGATCATAATCAGCGGAAGGAATATTCCCCACATCGACCCGCACCTCAACCTCTGGCACTGGCCCATTCCGGTGTATCTCTTCCTCGGAGGCCTGGCGGCGGGCATTCTCTTCTTCGCTTCTCTGTACACAATCCTGGGCAAGGAGAAGGAACTGCCCACAGCGGTAAAATGGTCCACCTTCGTGGCGCCCTTCGCGCTGGTATTCGGGCTGTTCTTCCTGTTCATCGACCTGAAACACCAGTGGTATTTCTGGCGGCTTTACCTGACGCTGCGCATAGAATCCCCCATGTCGTGGGGCGCCTGGGTGCTCATGGCCATTACCCCCCTGTCGTTCATCTGGGCGGCGGCCTATCTGCGGGAACTGATCCCCTCCTGGGACTGGAAGCTGGGCATACTGAACCGCTTTGAACAATGGGTGCAGGGCCACCGCAAACTGCTGGCCTGGATGATGATCCTGCTCTCCGTGGTGCTGGGCATCTACACCGGCATCCTCCTCTCGGCATTCAATGCCCGCCCGCTATGGAACACCGCTCTGCTGGGGCCCTTGTTCCTGGTATCGGGCTTGTCAACCGGAGCCGCAACGATCCTCTGGATGTCGCGCCATAAGGAGGAACGAAAACTGTTCAGCCGCATCGACATCCTGCTCATTGCCATTGAGTTGTTCTTCATCGTCCACCTTTTCATGGGCTTCCTTGCCGGCCCGGCGGTCCAACTGGAGGCTGCCGAACTTTTCCTGGGCGGCAAATTTACTTTGCCATTCTGGGGTTTGGTCGTATTTTCAGGGCTGGCCCTGCCGGCATTCCTGGAATGGCTGGAGCTTAGGGGCCGGAAAATCCCGGCTGCGATCCCGGCCATCCTCATCCTCATCGGCGGGCTGGCCTTCCGCATCATCATGGTGGAGGCCGGAGAAATGACGCGCTACCTGTATTGATAAAAATATCAGGATTCGATCATTCAATTAAGCTTTGAAAAATGAAAACGTTCTGGTTACCGGGCATCCTCTTTCTGCTGCTTTCGGCAGGCTGCTCCAATGGTTCGGAAGGGCCGCAAACGGGAGCGCCTCCGGAAAAAATACTGTCCAACCTTGGGGAGGAAAACCGCTTTTTCAGCATAGAGAAGGCCGCCCACATGCTCATAGCCCACGACCCCAGCCTGTTGCTGGTTGACGTCCGCTCCCACGAAGAGTTCGACGCCTTCAGCCTGCCGGACGCCATCAATATACCCCTGGAGCACTTCGCATCAGAAGAATCCAGGAACCAACTGGATTGCGAACGCTACGCCATCCTCTTTTTCTCCAACAGCAGCGTCAAGGCGGAACAGGCCTGGATGCTGGCGCGCCGCATGGGCTGCGACAACGCCTACATCCTGAAGGGCGGGCTGAAAGCCTGGGCCGAAGGCATCATCAAGGCCTCTCCGCCCCCGGAAACGGCATCGGCCAGGGAAATCGAACTTTATCAACTGCAGCTGGCCGCCCGCAAATATTTCATCGGCTCCAGCAAAGCACTGGAACCGGAGCCTTACGTTGAGCCGGCCCCCGCCCCCGTTAAAGCAGAAAAAAGGAAAAGGATCGAAACCACGCCCAAAGCCGAACCCAAACCGGCCGCGCCGGAAGAAGAGGGTTGCTAAATCATCAAAACCGTAAAGCATGAAAAATATCCCCGCTTCTTACACCATACTCGCCTGTTTGCTGGCCCTTTCAGCCTGGTCGTGCAAACGCACCACCGCCGACACCTATCAGCTATCGGTAGAGGAAACACTGGAAACGCTCCGGAAAGGAGACTGCAAAGTATCGCCGGAGGAGGGCAGGCAACTGCTGGAAAAGCGGGGTGAGGGAACCGTCTTTATTGACCTCCGCTCCGAGTCGGAATACGTGCTTGGAAAACTGGAAGGCGCCATCAATATTCCTACGCCATATATCCTGGATAAAGAGAACCTCAAGCTCTTCTCCAACGAAAGCACAACCTTTATCCTCTACGGAAAAGACGAAGCCCAGGCCAATGGCCCCTGGATGTTGCTGCGCCAGCTGGGCTACCGGAATGTAAAACTGCTGGAAGGCGGGTACGCCTGGCAGATGGACACCCGCCCTTATCTCGCGCCGGAAAAAGCGGCTTACGATTATGCAGCCCTCATGGCTGCTGCAACCAAAGAGGATAAGGAGGCGGAAGAAGCTACGCGCCCCACGGCGCCGGCAGCGCCTGTGGCGGCCAAACCTGCTCCTAAACAAATCACACCCCAGAAGAAAGAAGCGCCAAAAGCCGCGCCACAAGAGGAGGAGGGCTGCTGAGGCCCGCCTCTCATCAGTTTGCAGTTTCCGGCTTCACGAGTTTTTCACGGGGTTCCTTCTTTTGCTCCTGGCTCAGCCTGCGCACCTTGACCCGCAGAGCCTCCAGCTCCTTCGCGATGTCGTCTTCATCGCTTCTGGTCAGCACAGGCAGGCCCGAGAGCAGTAATTCGAACCAGTCGTCGAGAGCGGCTTTGAGCCGCACGCCGATTTCCGACAGCTCATTCTGTATCCTCGTGTATTCCTCCGATTTCATCAGCTTGCCGACCCGCTCTTCCAGGCCCGCCACGAATAGGCGGTAAAAATCGCCGTCGAGTTTGATGGTTTTCTCCTTTTCCATTTCTTCCAGCAGCCCTTTGAAGGTTTCGGGCCAGACGGCGAGGCTGGCTTCCAGCACTTTGCCCCTCAACTCCGCATTTTTGATGAGGAAGGAAAAATAGTGGAACTGCACGATGCGCCCCTGTTTCACAATCTGGATCATCTGAGGCGAACCGGAAATGGCGAAAAACGGATTAAAAAGGGCTTCGACGTACTGGTTGATCTGAGCGCCCAGCGTGAACAACTGCGTCTCCTCCAGTGGAGTGAAGCGCGTCAGCATGCGGTCCCAGAATGCAGCCATTTCGTCGAACGGCAGGTCGATGTCATTCCAGAAGGCCACATTTTGTTCGAGCAGGCTCTGCCCCGCGTCCAGCACGGCCTTCCAGTTCTCAGCCGGGAACAGGCGGAGGCTGCTGTCGAGGGTATTCCGGAAAGCATCAGGTGAAATGAACCTGCTGAGCAGGGGGTTGTCCTCGCTCAGGCGCTTCAGGCCGGTGCTCCACATCTGATACCAGGCCGACAGCCAGTCGGCATACATATTCAGGAGCAAACGGCTATCCAGGGGCTTTTCCGGCCCGCCCATCGCCGGCCAGAAATTTTCCACGGTCGACATCCAGCTTTTCCAGAAGCCACCCCGGGAGGCAGAGGGGCCCGCAGCTTTTCTTTCCTCCTGCGCCGGCAACCAGGAGGCTTCCCGCATGGCGTCCCACCACTTTCGGGCGATCTTCTCCTGTGTCTGTGCCCAGTGGCGGGAAAATTCCAGGATGGCCTCCTGCCCTTCGGCAACAGCGCCTGGCGCCTTGCCGCCTCCTTTCTTTCCGGAACCTGAAGATTCGCCCCCTTCCCGGCCCCCGGGCGGCCGGTACATGGCCTGCCACATGCTCAGCCATTCCTCCATCATTCTGCGCTGGGCATCCCACAAGTTCGTTTTTTCCGTGCTCATGATAATTTGGTTTGGATGAGAAAATCGCCTTTAAAGCCCCCACGCCTCCCCTGTCTCCACGCCACTCCCCTACGGACGGCGCCCCCTTTGCCATTTATGTTTTACCCACTAAAGCACAGGTTAATTGGAGATATTTAAAAAAAAGGCGGGCCCCATGCACTGACTTTTGTCAAAAGCATGGGGTGATTTTAATCATGGCTTTTCCCCTTCCAACTGAAGTTCCAGGTGACGGAAGGGATGGCCGGAAACAGGGAAACCTGGTATGCGGCAGCCCGGCTCGTGCCCTCCGATGGGTTGGACTCGAAATCGTAATAAATGAAAAATGGGTTTTGCCGGCTGTAAACATTGTAAACGGAGAACACCCAGCTGGACTGGTAGCGCTTTTCGGAAGCGGGCTTAGGGCGATAGGTGGCCGAAAGGTCGAGCCGGTGGTAATCGGGCAGGCGCGCGCTGTTGCGCGCGCCGTATTCCTGCACGGGAAAACCGGCGATAAAATACAGGCTCTCCACCGGCGTATAGGCGCTGCCGGAGCCAAAAACGAAAGCGCCGCCGATCTCCCATTTTTCCCCCAGCGCATAATTGGCCACTACCGAGAGGTCGTGCCGCCGGTCATAAATAGCGGGAAAAACGCGGCCCTGATTGATGTCTGGAAACTGCCGCTCGGTGCGCGACAGGGTATATCCCACCCAACCATTAAGCCGGCCTTCATTCTTTTTCACGAATAACTCCAGCCCGTAGGCCTGCCCCCTGCCGAAAACAAATTCCGATTCGAGCTCATTGGCCACGTTGTCTACGTAGTTTTCCCGGTAATCGATCTGGTTGCGCAGGTTTTTGTAATATACTTCTACGGAAGTTTCATAGGCGTTGCCCCCGAAATTGCGGAAGTAACCCAGGGCGTATTGCACGCCAAGCTGGGGTTTCACAATTTCCGAGCTGGGCGCCCAGGCATCGATGGGCAGCGTACTGGCCGAATTGCTGACGAGGTGCAGGTACTGGTTGGAAAAACTGACGCCTGCCTTCAGGGAAGCCCTGGCCGACAGCAGGAAGGTGGCGCTCAGGCGGGGCTCCCAGCCCAGAAAGGCCTTTACGGGCTCCCCACGGCCGTAAACCGTGGAATCAACAGGGGACGTATAGGGCCCTACGGGCGTAAAGGCCGATACCCGCAGCCCGGCATTGAACCTGGCCCAGGCGCCGGCCCGGAATTCATCCAGGATATATACCGCCGATTCATGGGCGTAGCGCGATTGCAGGTTGTTGGAAAATTCCTGCTCGCCGTTCTGAGCAGTGGCCACATTGGGCGTGAGCCGGTGGTAAGTATAATTGGCGCCAAACTTCAACTGGTGCCCCGGCCCTGCAAAGTAGTCGAAATCCACCTTGGCGTTCCAGTCGCGGACGCCGGAAAACAAATTGACGCGGAATTCGCCCTGCCCGCCTTCAAACCCGAAATCGTAGTCGTTGTAGATAGCCGACAGGTTTAAAAACAGCTTGTCGCTGAAAAGGTGGTTCCAGCGCAGGGTGGCCGTGGCGTTGCCGTAGGGCATGTCGAAATAAAAATTGCGGCTGTTGCCGCGGAATTTGAGCACGTCGCGGCCAAAGTAAGTACTCAGGTACAGGCGGTCGCGGTCGCCGAAACGGTAGTTCAGCTTGGTGTTGAGGTCGTAGAAATAGTAATTGGTGCCCTCGAAGGCAGTCCCCTTCAGAAAAGGCTGGGCCAGGTCGAGGGCGTAGGTGCGCCGGCCCGCAACCAGAAAGGAAGACCGCCCCTCAACCAGGGGGCCTTCCGCCATCAGGCGGGAGGAAATGGCGCCCAGGCCTCCCTCCAGCCCGAACTGCCGGTTGTTGCCCTCCTTCATCTGTATATCCACCACGGAGGAAAGCCGCCCGCCGTAGTTTGCCGGCATGCCTCCCTTGATGAGGGTGGTGTTGCGAAGGGCGTCCGGATTGAATACGGAAAAGAAGCCCAGCATGTGGCCAGGGTTATACACCAGGGCTTCATCCAGCAGAACGAGGTTCTGGTCGGGCCCGCCGCCCCTGACATAGAATCCGGCATTGCCTTCCCCGGCAGAGAGCACGCCGGGAAGCATCTGCATGGTTTTCAGCACATCCACCTCCCCCATCAGGGCAGGCAGTTTCCGCACCTGAGCCATAGGCAGGGCTACGGAGCCCATGGCCGTGCTCTTCACATTTTCATCTGCTTCGCGGGCCGTGACCACCACTTCGGCGAGGGCTGCCACTTCTTCTTCCAACTCCACATTCAGGCGGGTTTCTGCTTTCAGAGAAAGGCTGGCGGTTTTGGTTGTATATCCGAGATAGGAAAAGGACAGTAGGTAGTCGCCTGCGGGCAGGGAAAGGGAATAAAACCCATAGGCATTCGACACCGTTCCCTGCCCGCCGCCATTTTCAACCCATACGTTGGCGCCGGCCAGGTCTTCGCCAGTGCCGGCATCCTTCACGTATCCGCTCACCGAATACTTCGCCTGCCCCCACATTAGCAGGGGGGCCGCCAGAAAAACAAGAATAAAAAGATAGTACAACCTCATGCGCTTTTGTTTCTGACTGAGGCTAAACACCACAAAAGCGAAGGGGTTTACGATTTATACCGGAAAGTTTGGCCGTACCCGGCGCCAAGCCGCTGCGGCCGGGCAAGATGGGCTGTGTTTCTCCCTCACTCTGCCGGGCTCAAGTTATAGCCCTGTTGTTTCAGCAGGCGGATCACCCCTTTGCCGCCGGCCAGATGCCCGGCCCCGATGGCGCAGAAGGTGGGGTGTTCGGAGGCAAGCAAGGCAATGCGGCGGGCCATCACCTGGTTGCGGCGGTATAAAAGCAGCCCGCGCAGGCCGGAAGCGCTTCGCCTGGCAGCCCGGTACAGTTTGAAAATGTCGCCGCTTTCGTAGGTGGCGGCCATGTGGAGTATCTGCCGGCGCTGCCGCCCCAGGTGGCGGGCCATCGAAGCGAGGGCGTGCAACTGATATTCGAGCGGAATCTGCCGCAACACCTCCAGTTGCTCTTCATAGGCCTCTATGCCCACGACGGGAAGCTCATGCCGGCGGGCGAACTGCCACAGGTGCTCATCGAGCGATACGGGCATGTCTCTGGAAAGCATCTGCTCATTGATCAGGTTGGCCAGAACGATGGGCGACACGTGCCGGAAATGGGCAATATCCAGGCCGACGGCCTTCAGGAAGATGCGGCGCATTTTGGCGAACGCCTTTGCAGAAAACAGAAAGTCCAGCGCAAGCCCGTCCGGCAGTTGAAGCTGGGCAGCGAGCTGGGCGGCGGGAGCAGCGGCCAGGTCGAATTCCAGCGCAAGCCGCCCGCACTCCAGGATTTTCTCCTGGGCGTTTTCCAGAAAAGCGAAGGCGCGCATATCCTGCACGTGCATCGTTCCAAAAAGGTAGGAGGCCCCTGCCCCACCCTCTTTCCCGAATTGCCAAAGCAAGGATTTTTTTTTCGGCCGCATCCTGAAATGATATAGCCGCTGCAGAATGGCCCGCAGCGGCTACAGGTTCACAAAACGCCTGGATAAACAAAGGCTTTATTCGTACTTATATGGAAGCACCTTGGAGTCCTTGACCGTGGAAAGGGTCATCAGGGTCTTCAGCCGCTCGATCTCGTCGATCTGGGACAAGGTCTTGAATAACAACTGCTCATAGGTCGGTATGTCCTTGCAGACGATCTTGATCAGGAAGTCCGCCTCACCGGTGATGATGTAACACTCGGTGATCTCCTCTATCTCCTTGATCTTTTCCAGGAAGTGGTTCAGGGCGTTTTCCTTCTGCCAGGCCAGGGAAACCAGCACAAAGGTCTTGACATTCAAACCGATGGACTGGGGGTTGACCTTGGCGTGATAGCTCTCTATGATATTGGAATTCTCCAGTTTCTTGACCCTTTCCAGCGTCGGAGCCGGGGAAAGCCCGATGCGCTTGGAAAGATCCAGGTTCGTGATCTTGCTGTTTTGCTGCAGGATTTTGAGGATCTTGAGGTCGATTTTGTCTAGCTTGTCCGCCATTGTTTTTTTCGTTATGCTTTATTCAATAAAAACGCTGTAAGATATTGACTAAAAGAATAAAATACAAATGCTTGTTGCAGCAAACCCATCAAAATTTTTCAACCCCCGCTTTATCCGGAATTATTTACAACAATATTCTGAAATGCGGGTTTCGCTGGCTCCACGGCCGCGGCCGCCCCGGAAAATCCTGTATGAGAGCAATGGCCCGCCCCACCGCCGGGCAAAAATGTTGGAGCGGGGCTATGTGCAGCTCCATTACTCCAGCATTCCAGCATTTTTACCCGGCGTAGCCCGCAGGGCGGAGTCGGGCCAATATTCCACCACCTCCCCCCCCATCCGTCAGGGGAAAATACCCAGCGAAAGGTAGTCGCTGCTTATCTTGTTGATGGCGCTGACAAAGGCTGCGGTGCGCAGGTCTTCAATTTTGCGCTTGCGCTTCATGATCTCTCTGATCTGGTGGTAGGAGCTGATCATGGTTTCCTCCAGGCCTGAGCGGACCAGGTCGATTTCATCGGCGCCGCGGGCGACCATGGCCCGCTCGCGTTCCCCGATGGAGTGGCCGGTCAGGCGTTCAACCAGGTCGACCAGGTTTTGGTAGGTCTGCTGGTTAAAGCGCTTTTCCATGCGCCCGAAGCGCATGTGCGACAGGTTTTTCAACCATTCGAAATAGGAAACCGTAACGCCGCCGGCATTGAGGTACAGGTCGGGAATGATTATGACACCCTTCTTCAAAAGCACTTCTTCCGCTTTGGAAGTCACCGGGCCGTTGGCGGCTTCAGCGATGATTTTGGCTTTGATGTTGTGGGCATTCTCCATGGTGATCTGGTTCTCCAGTGCGGCCGGAACCAGGATGTCGCACTCCATTTCGAGCACGGCGCGGCGGTCTTTCTTTTCGAATACCGTGGCGCCGGGATAACCCAGGATGGAGCCGGTTTCCTTGCGGAACCTGAGCAGGTCGTGGATGTCGATCCCGCTCTCCTTGTAGATGGCGCCTTCCACTTCCGCCACGCCTATGATTTTGACGTCCCCTTCGTCCTGCGAGATCATAGACGTATAGGAACCCACATTGCCCAGGCCCTGTACGATCATGGTCTTGCCAGCGATTCCGGGCTCCAGGCCGAGTTCCTTCATATCTTCCCTGCTGTTGCAGGCTTCGCGGATGCCATAATAAACACCGCGGCCGGTGGCCTCCGTCCGCCCCCGGATCCCGTGCTGGGTGACCGGTTTGCCGGTCACGCAGCCGGCGGCGTCGATGTCGTCACCGTTGAAGGTGCGGTAAGTGTCGTATATCCAGGCCATCTCCCGGGAACCGGTCCCGTAATCGGGGGCCGGAACGTCGACGGAGGGGCCGATCATATTCCGGCGGACCAGTTCGGAGGTGTAACGGCGGGTAATCTTTTCAACCTGGGAAGGCGTGTATTCCCATGGGTTGATTTTCACCCCCCCCTTGGCGCCGCCGAACGGCACGTCCACAATCGCACATTTGAAGGTCATGAGGGTAGCCAGGGCCATTACTTCTTCCTGGTTGACGTGGTTGGAAAAACGGATCCCTCCCTTGGTCGGCGTGCGGTGGTGGCTGTGTTGTACGCGGTAAGCCTCGATCACCCTGTACTCATTGCCGATCTTGACCGGGAAATGCATCCGGTAAACGGCATTGCAGACTTTGATCTGTTCCAAAAGGCCCGGGTGAAGCCCGGTGTGTTTGGCGGCTTTGTCAAAATAACTGATTACACTCTCGTAGAAAGAGGTCTGTGACTTTGGTTCGAGCTCAATCATTTTCTTTAATTTGGTTCTCTAATTTGGCTAGTTTACGATCCAGGAAAATCAAAAAGAGCACTATTCCAATGAAAATGGCTACGATGACAGCCACCACGACATAGATTTTGCCGGTGCTCCGCATGAAATCGGGATCCTCCTCCTGCGCCTGCGCCAGGTGGGCGAGGAACAGGAAGGCAGTTGCCGTAAAAAACTTTTTCAGCCGAAAAGAGGAACGCAGGTGTTGCGGGATCGAGATACGCTCGGGGCGGTACATAGGCGCCATTTTTTGGAAAGGCTAAAGTCGCTCTATTTTTTTACTTTCTAAAATATTATTTGGCATTTTATTTCGGCGGCCCGGCAAATGTGCCAAAGAAAAAGGCCGCCCCCGGAGGAGCAGCCTTTTTCCTTGGCTGGCCGGCTTTTGTACCGGGAACCCGCCCCTAGGCGTCTACGGTTGCCGGGCTTTTGACCGGGACGATCCATCCGTGGGCGTCCTCGATCCTGCCGGAGCGCATGCCGTTGATCTGCGTTTTGGCAAGCTCGCCGAATTTGCGCGTTTCAACCGGAGGCAACTCCATGAGCAGTTCGCCGTAAAGTATTTTGGAAACGTGGGAAACGATGGCGGCAGTGCCCGTGCCGAACACCTCCTGGAGCTTTCCGGCCTTATAAGCCTCTGCAACCTCATCGATGGAGATCAGGCGCTCTTCAACCGGGAAGCCTCTTTCCCTGAAAATCGCCAGGATGCTGTCGCGCGTGATGCCCGGCAGAATGCCGCCGTCCAGCATGGGCGTAACCACTTTCCCGTCGATGACGAAAAAGATGTTCATGGTGCCGACCTCCTGAACGTATTTGAACTCGTTGGAGTCCAGCCACATCACCTGGTCATAGCCCTTCTGGTTGGCCAGCCTGGCAGGCAGCAGCGAACCGGCGTAATTGCCGGCGGCTTTGGCTTCCCCGGTGCCGCCATGCACGGCGCAACGGGCGTATTTCTGATCCACCAGCAAGCTGACCGGCTTGGGATAATAGGGGCCTACGGGCCCGGTGATAATGAAAAACCGGTAATTCTCCGAAGGCCTCACGCCGATGAATTCATCATTGGCGAACATGAATGGCCTGATGTACAACGCACTGCCCTCCTGGGGCGGAATCCAGTCGCTGTCCAGCCCGATGAGCAGGTGAAGCGCTTCCAGGAAAAGCGCTTCGGGGATTTCCGGCATGCAAAGCCGCCGTGCCGAATTGTTGATGCGCCGGGCATGTTCTTCCGGGCGGAACAGCAATGGTTTGCCATCAAAACTTTTCGAGGCCTTCATGCCTTCGAAAATGGCCTGCCCATAGTGCAGCGCCATCGCAGCCGGATGAATGCTAAAGCGCCCAAAGGGTTCTATGCGCGGATCAACCCACTGCCCGTTTTTGTAGTCCGCAACAAACATGTGGTCGGAAAATACCCGCCCAAACGGAATGTTGTCGAAATCTACCTCTGACAGGTGGGATTCCCTGGCTTTAGTGATCCTTATATTGTACTTCATAGGTTAGGATTTTGTACAAATTTAAGTATTTTTATACAGAAATTCTATTTTTAACATTTCGTTAAGGCTGCATCAGAACAAAATTTTAGTAAAAATTTAAAAATAGAAATTTATTTTGAAATCTGATTTTTTCGACTTTCTTTTGTTTCCCGCCCCGGAAGCCCCAGCACCCGTTCCGGGCTCTTCAGCTGCGCCTCCTGCGGAAGTAGCAGCCTTTGTAAGGGCCCTGCCGGAAGCGGATGAAAGCGCCCTCGAAGCCTTCCTGGAAAAGGTGCTCCAGGCCGCCGGGCTCCGGCTTTCCATCGATGTGCTCCTTATAAGGGTAACACAGGGGGATATCTTTAGTTTTTCCCGGTTTTCGCACCGCTACCCCCTGCGCCGGGCCCTGATTTTCGGGATCGAAGCGCGGGATATGGGGCTTCACTTTCAATTGCCGCTCTATCAGCCTGTTACGGTGGGAAGCGTCACCTTCCTGCGGGCCCACGGGCTGGCTGAAATTCTCGAAGAACGCAGGCAGGGCGGCAGGGAAAAAGCAGGGCAACTGTGGAAAGCCCTCCAGGAGCTTTTCCCAAAACCATAAACCGCCGACGCTTATGCAATCCATCGTTTTTGCCACCGGCAACCCCCACAAAGTGCTGGAAGCCAACGCCGCCCTCGGGGGAGCCTTCGCAATCATCGGGCTGAAAGACATCGGATGCCCGGAAGACCTGCCAGAAGACCAGCCGACACTGGAGGGCAACGCCCTGCAAAAAGCCAGGTATGTCCACAGGCATTTTCAGGTTAACTGCTTTTCCGAAGACACCGGGCTTGAAGTGGATGCGCTCGAAGGCGCTCCCGGCGTGTACTCCGCACGCTTCGCAGGCCCGGCCAAAGACCCGGAAGCCAACATGGCCCTGCTGCTGGAAAAGCTGAAAGGGCAGGAAAACCGCCGCGCCAGGTTCCGCACCGTCATCGCGCTCATCCTGGATGAGGAGGAACACCTCTTCGAGGGAGCCGTCGAAGGCCGGATCGCCTACCGGAAAACCGGTGAAAACGGCTTCGGCTATGACCCCATCTTCATTCCGGAAGGCTCCTCCCGCTCTTTCGCGGAAATGAGCACTGCGGAAAAAAACACCATCAGCCACCGCGCAAGGGCCGTCGCCAAACTCAGGAGCTTCCTGCTGGAACGGGCCGCCCGCCCTTGAAAATCCGGGGAATCGTATTTATATTGGCTTACTTTTCCTCCAAAGAACAGCAGGATATGAACACAGACAGCTTTGCCCGTTTTTTGCGCAACCCTTCTCTCCTCCACCAGATTTCCTACCAGGAGCTCCGGACCCTGGCCCTGCAATACCCCTACTGCCAGAACCTGCACTGGCTGCTCCTGCAGAAGAGCTATATGGAGGCCCTGCCCGAATGGGAACAAAACCTCCACCGGGCGGCGGCCCACAGCACCGACCGCAAATTCCTGTACCGGCAAATGAAGATGATCAATGCCAGCAGGCCCGAAACCGACAATTTCCTGCTGGAAGAAGAATACCTGGAACTGAAAAGCCTTTCTGAAATGGAACAGGTGGATGCAGAGGCCTTGCTCCGAACGGATCAAAGCCCTGCCGCGCCTCCCCCGGCCGAACTGGGCCTGGAAGCGAAACCGGACGGAATACAACCCGCCCCGCCGGCGCCTGAGCCCGGAGGCTTTAGTTTTACCTTCCCATCCGAAAAAGGCGCCCACGAAGAGGAAGATGTTTTCGAAGAACCGGATGCCGAAGCCGGCCTGGCGCCGAAGGAGGAAGAAGGCATGGAAAACCACGTGGAGGAACCGGAAGAAAGGCAGGAATTGGAAACCGAAAAGGCGGAACCGGCCACCGACAGCCAGCTTCACTCCAGGGCCGTCCAGGCAGAACCGGCTTCTCCCGCATTCCGGGTGGAGAAAAGCCTGGTGTTGAACATGGCTGCCATCAGCCGTTTCTTCTCGGGTTTTCCAACACCTCCAGGCAGCCCCTCCACACAACAGGCAAGGGCGGCAGCCGACAAAAAAGGCAGGCCCCGGATCAGCCCCCAACTAACCGCACTGGAAAACCAGCCCTATTCCCGGGGAACCAGGCACATCGCCCCACGCCAGGATGGGCCGCTTACCCCACAACCTGCCCGGCCGCAGCCCAGGCAATCCTTTACCAGCTGGGTAGAACAGTTCCAGGCGCCCCACATCCAGAACCGGTTGGGGGAACTGATGGAATCCAAAAAAATGGATGAAAAAGGCAAAAAGAAAAACCGCAACAAGGATAAGAACCGGCAAAAAAACACAAACCCGGAAAACCCGCTGCCCCGCAACGCACTGATCAGTATTACCGAAAGCGAGGAAATCGCCTCCGAAACCCTGGCCGAACTGCTCGCCGCCCAGGGCCTGGCCGACAAAGCCCGCGAAATGTATCAGCGGCTGATGTTGGTTTTTCCGGAAAAAAGTGATTACTTTGCGTCGAAAATCGAAAACCTTAAAAGCGAATAATCTATGTTGACTGCAATGACCGTTTTTATCGCCCTGATATGCGTGCTGCTGATGGCTGCGGTGCTGATTCAAAACCCCAAGGGCGGTGGCGTGGACTCCACCTTCGGCGGCGCCCAGGCCAATCAAATGTTCGGTGCAGCAAAATCGGCCGACTTCATCGAAAAAGCGACCTGGTACCTGGCAGCGGCGCTCTTCCTGCTCTGCATCATCACCAGTATGATGGTTGGCGGCGGCGGTGAAGGCGCAGAACAGTTGCTGTCCCAATAAACAGCGCTCCCGCTTCAGCGGAGCAGGGTAAAGGCCTGTGTGTTTCCACACAGGCCTTTATTCATTTCGGGAGTTTCTGATATGGGGTGCAGCTTCCGTTTGTCTCCTATGCCCTTGGAGAAATAATGCCTCTTTTGCCAAAATGACAAGCCCGGCAATTCTTTCAGCTCCTTTCAGCCCGGGGCCCATGCCAAACAGGAACAAAACCTGCAATATTGTCATGAAATTAAAATTGGCATGCCGTATGATAGGTGAAGGGTGCCAATGCTTCATTGGCGTGTGAACCATCATTGTTTAACCAATCCGATCATAAAAGAAGTACTATGAAGCCCATCAACGACAGAGTTGTAATCAAGCCTTCACCTGCAGAAGAAAAGACCAAAGGTGGGATCATCATTCCGGATACCGCAAAGGAAAAACCTCAGCGCGGCGAGGTCGTAGCCGTCGGCCCGGGAAAGGATGGCAACCTCATGACTGTTCAGGTAGGCGATATCGTGCTGTACGGCAAATATGCCGGGCAGGAACTGCAATATAACGGCGTGGATTACCTGATCATGCGCGAAGATGACATCCTGGTCATCCTGGAAGGCAATGAATAAGAAGCCTTCCAACCCTTTGTCAACCAATTTGTAATCACAAAACAAAAAAATCCAACCTGACATGGCTAAAGAAATTAGCTTTGATAGAAATGCAAGAGAAAAATTGCGCTCCGGCGTCGACGCCCTGGCAAATGCCGTCAAGGTGACGCTGGGCCCCAAAGGCCGCAATGTCGTCATCCAGAAGAGCTTCGGCGCTCCCCAGATCACCAAGGACGGCGTCACCGTCGCCAAGGAGATCGAACTGGAAGACCCCATCGAAAACATGGGCGCTCAGATGGTCAAGGAAGTTGCTTCCAAAACTTCCGACATCGCCGGTGACGGAACCACCACGGCTACCGTACTGGCTCAGGCCATGATTAGCGCCGGCCTGAAAAACGTTACCGCAGGCGCCAACCCCATGGACCTGAAGCGCGGCATCGACAAGGCCGTCAAAGTGGTTATCGAAGACCTGATGGCGCAGTCCGAAGTCATCGGCAATGATTTTGAAAAGATCAGGCAGGTGGGCGCCATCTCAGCCAATAACGACGACGAGATCGGCAACCTGATCGCCGACGCCATGAAGCGCGTTTCCAAAGACGGCGTGATCACCGTCGAAGAGGCCAAGGGAACGGACACTACCGTGGAAGAAGTGCTCGGCATGCAGTTCGACCGCGGCTACCTCTCCCCCTATTTCGTCACCGACCCCGAAAACATGGTGACGGAGTACGAAGAACCCTTTATCCTCATCCATGACAAAAAGATTGCCAACATGCAGGACATCGTTCCTGTCCTGGAACGCGTCGTACAGGCCGGCCGGCCCCTGCTGATCATCGCTGAAGACATCGAAAGCCAGGCCCTTGGCGTACTCGTGGTCAACCGGCTGCGCGCCAACCTCAAGGTCGTGGCCGTCAAAGCCCCGGGCTTCGGCGACCGCCGCAAGGCTATGCTGGAAGACATCGCCGTTCTGACCGGCGGCGCCGTCATCAGCGAAGAGAAAGGCTACAAACTGGAAAACGCCACCCTCGACCTGCTGGGCCGGGCCGAAAAAATCACCATCGATAAGGACAACACCACCATCGTGAACGGCCGCGGCCAGGAAGAGCAGATCAAAGCCCGGATCAACCAGATCAAACAGCAGATCGATAGCACAACCTCCGATTACGACCGCGAAAAACTGCAGGAACGCCTCGCCAAATTGGCAGGCGGCGTCGCAGTCCTCTATGTCGGCGCTCCGACGGAAGTCGAGATGAAGGAGAAAAAAGACCGCGTTGACGACGCCCTGCACGCTACCCGCGCCGCTGTGGAGGAAGGCATCGTCGCCGGCGGCGGTGTCGCCCTCGTCCGCGCAATCAATGCCCTCGATAAGGTGGCAAGCAGCAATGAGGATGAAAAAATCGGGGTGCAGATCGTGAAAAAAGCCCTCGAAGCGCCCCTGCGCACCATAGCCGACAATGCCGGCGTGGAGGGCTCCGTCGTTCTGCAGAAGGTAATGGAAGGCAAAGGCGCCTTCGGTTACAACGCCCGCACCGATATCTTCGAAGACCTCAAAAAGGCCGGCGTGATCGACCCTACCAAGGTTACCCGCATCGCCCTGGAAAACGCCGGGTCTATCGCCGGTATGGTGCTGACCACCGAATGCGTCATCAACGATAAGCCCGAAAAGGAGGGCCCGCAGATGCCGGCCGGAATGCCGGGCGGCGGCATGCCGGGCATGATGTAATACGATACCGGAAATAGAATAAAAAAGAGCCTTCCCGATGTATTTCGGGGGGCTCTTTTTTGTTGGATAGCCTGCCCGCCTGGGACTAAACAACCATTCAACCATTTTTACCCGCCGAAGCTTTTTGCGGAGGCGGGCAGCTTCCAGCTTACCCCGGGAACACCTCCCCCGCCATGGCCATAGCCTCAATGAATGCGTCCCGGTTTACGCCCGTTTCCACCCCCCGCTCTTCAAAATAGAGCAAAAGGTTTTCCATAGGCATGTTGCCGGTGAGGTCGTCCTTTGCCATGGGGCAGCCGCCATATCCCCTGATTGCTCCGTCGAAACGCCGGCAGCCGTGTTCATAAGCCGATTCCACTTTTTCCCGCCATTTATCGGGAAGGGTGTGAAAATGGGCCCCGAATTCAATGCCCGGATAGCAGGGCGCAAGGTTGCTGAATAAATAACGGATGCTCTCCGGGCTGGCCACCCCGATGGTATCGGAAAGCTGCAGAATACCGATGCCCATTGCAATGAGCTTATCTGCCCATTTCTGCACGATGTCCACGTTCCAGGGGTCTCCATAAGGGTTGCCGAAGCCCATGGAGATGTAAACCACGAGCTTTTTCCCATGCGCCTGGCATATATGCTGTATCTGCTCCACCCGTTCCAGGGATTCTTCGAGCGTGGCATTCGTATTGCGCAACTGGAAGGTTTCGGAAATGGAAAAAGGGTAACCCAGATACGATATCTCATCATATTGCACGGCGTCCATGGCGCCGCGTTGGTTGGCGACAATAGCCAAAAGCCGGGTGGGGCCGGCGCCCAGGTCCAGTTGCCGCAATACTTCGGGGGTATCCCGCATTTGAGGAATTGCCTTGGGAGATACGAAACTCCCGAAATCAATGGTGTCAAAACCGGCCTTCAACAACTTGTTGATGTAGGCCGCTTTCTTGTCGGTGGGAATAAACTCTTTGATGCCTTGCATGGCATCCCGCGGGCACTCAATCAATTTGACCATAAAATGTCGTTAGCGCTTTGGTAATATTTGGCAGCCGTATATTCGCAAGGGTAAACCCAAACTTTCTGCTCACTGTTAAAATCCAAAAACACATGAATAAGAACAAGGGAATATTGTCAATAGTTGGTTTTTTCCTCACCGCTTTAGGCTTCCTTTCCATTGCACTGAGTATGGTTGGCGTCAAATTCGCTTTCCTCAGGTGGCTCGACGCTCCCGGGCCGCTCTTCGGCTTCGTGGCCAAACTGGCTATGATTATCGCCGGCATTCTGATCCTCTATATCGCCCAAAGCAATTTTAAAGGGGAGGACGGTATCTGATTACATTGCAAGCCAAAAGAAAAAGGCTGGACAGCCTGAATGGCTGCCCAGCCTTTTATGGCTTGGCTATCTGAAAACGGTTATTCTACAACAACCATCTTCTTGGTAGCCGTGAACTCAGCCGTTGCCACGGTGTAGGTCAGTACGCCTGCCGGCAGGCCGTTGCCGCTTACAACCACCTGGTTGTAACCTTTAACGCCGTCCATGCGGACAAGCTTC
>CAUJDW010000155.1 GCA_963169455.1 Bacteroidota bacterium
AAAAGTAAAACCGAACAGGACTGAAATTGAAGGTTTCAAGACCAATCTCATTACTTTACTCGACAGGACAAATGACACGGAAAGCGAAGAGTTTCATAAAAACTTAGTTTCTGACTTTTTAAAGAAAACCTATTACGACCCAAACCATTTTATAAATACCAAAGGTCGAAACGACCTTGTTATTCACAACGGACAAAATGCAAACTCGACAGTTGGAGTAATTCTCGAAGCGAAGAAACCGACCAACAAAGCCGAGATGATTACCACCAAAAAACTGAACGCAAAAGCATTTCAGGAATTGGTTTTGTATTACTTACGAGAGAGAATTACACACAAAAATCTTGAAGTAAAACATTTAGTTGCGACCAACATTAACGAATGGTTCATTTTTGACGAGCATTTATTTGAAAGACTTTTTGCTCAAAACAAATCGTTTGTTAGACAGTTTGAGAACTTTGAAGCAAGCAAGAAAACAACAGACGTATTTTACAAAGAGATTGCCGAGCCGTTTATTGACAGCATTACTTCTGAAATTGAATTTACTTACTTCAACATTCAGGACTTTCAAAAACCATTACGCAATACTGACAAAGCAGACGACAATTCGCTGATTGCATTATTCAAACTTTTATCGCCTGAGCATCTTTTAAAACTTCCTTTCACCAACGACAGCAACAGCCTTGACAAACGCTTTTACAGCGAGTTGTTGCACATTATCGGACTAACCGAAACCAAAGAAGGAAGCAAAAAACTGATTGAACGAAATAAAGCAGGTGAACGACATACAGGAACATTCCTTGAAGATGCGATTATTCAGCTTGACAGCTTAGATAAACTCAGCCGATTGGAAAAACCAAACCAATTCGGCAACACACAACAAGAACGACTTTTTAATGTTGCTCTTGAACTTTCAATCACTTGGATAAACAGAATATTGTTTTTGAAGTTGTTGGAAGCCCAACTCATCACCTATCACAAAGGCGACAAATCATTTTCTTTTCTCAATCTTGACAAAATCAAGAATTATGACGACCTGAATAGTTTGTTTTTTCAGGTGTTGGCTCGCAAGTATGACGAGCGAAACGAAGATGTAAAAAAGGCGTTTGAAAAAACGCCTTATCTCAACTCTTCGCTTTTCGAGCCAACCGATATTGAGCAGGTTACTTTGTTTATCAGCAATCTGAAAGACGATAAAACAATTCCAATTTTTTCGCAAACCGTGCTGAAAGACCAGCAAGTCAAAAAACGGACAGGTAATATTTCCACGCTTCAATATTTATTTGAGTTTTTAGATGCTTACGACTTTGGAGCAGAAGGTGGAGAAGAAATTCAGGAAGACAACAAAACACTAATCAATGCATCGGTTCTCGGTTTGATTTTCGAGAAAATAAACGGCTACAAAGACGGTTCATTCTTTACTCCGGGTTTCATCACAATGTATATGTGCCGTGAAACTATTCGCAAAGCCGTTGTGCAGAAATTCAACGAAACCAAAAAATGGAATTGCACAACGCTTGAAGAACTTTACGACAAAATTGAAGACCGAAAAGAAGCCAACAAGATTGTAAACAGTATCAAAATTTGCGACCCTGCCGTTGGTTCAGGACACTTTTTGGTTTCGGCACTCAATGAAATGATTGCCGTAAAAAACGACTTGAAAATTCTGCAAGACCGTGACGGAAAACGCCTGAAAGAATATCAGGTGGAAGTGGTAAATGATGAATTGATTGTAACAGACGAAGAAGGCGAACTTTTTGAATACAACCCAAGCAACAAAGAAAGTCAACGCATACAAGAAACGCTTTTCCACGAAAAGCAAACCATTATTGAAAACTGCCTTTTTGGTGTTGACATCAATTCTAACTCGGTAAAAATTTGCCGTTTGCGTTTGTGGATTGAGCTTTTGAAAAATGCCTATTACAAGAATGCCACCGAACTTGAAACACTTCCAAACATTGACATCAATATAAAATGCGGAAACTCTTTGGTAAGCCGTTTTGCCATTGATGCCGACCTGAAACAAGCCTTGAAAAAAAGTAAGTGGACAATTGATAGCTACCGAATAGCCGTTGACACTTACCGAAACGCTGAAAGCAAAGAGCAGAAAAGAGAAATGGAACGGCTAATTGCCGACATTAAATCGGATTTCAGAAGTGAAATTTCGTTGAATGACCCGAAAGTAAAGAAGCTACGCAAACTTTCAGGCGACTTGTATCAAATGACCAATCAGGGGCAACTTTTTGAAATGAGCAAAAAGGAAAAATCCGATTGGAACAAGAAAGTGCAACAACTCACAGAAGAAACCAAAAAACTCGAAACCGAAATTGAAGAAATAAAAGCAAACAAGATTTTTGAAAATGCTTTTGAATGGCGTTTTGAATTTCCTGAAGTGCTAAATGATGATGGCGATTTTGTGGGCTTTGATGTGGTAATTGGAAATCCGCCTTATGTCAATGCAATGGAGTTGAAAAAGAGTTTAGATGAAAACGAATACAATTTTTATAAAAACACATATTCGACTGCAAAAGGCTCAGTAGATTTATACATATACTTTTTTGAACTTGGCTACATTATTCTAAGAGATAACAGTTATCTAAACTACATCACTCCAAATAGATTTTTATCTGCCAGTTATGGTTTTGCATTAAGAGAATTTTTACTAAACAAAACAAGCATCTTAAATATTGGTGATTATTCCAACGTAAAGGTTTTTAAAGAAGCATCTACATATCCAATCACAACGTTGTTTAAGAAGTTGCCAAACCAGCATAATCTAAAGTCATTCACTTTTATTGATGAGTTTCAGCCAATCAAATACAGAACTTACAGAACGGAAGATTTATTTTCTTTAAATGACTTTATTCTTGGCTTTGTTTTAAGTGAGAAATATGAAATTGTAAGTAAAATCATTTCCCAATCCGAACCTCTTGGCAAGTGCGGAATAATTAACGCTACTTCAACAGCAAAAGAAGCCGATGATTTTAACGCACACATAAACGAAAGTGAAGGTTTTAAATTGATAAATACAGGAACTATTGATAAGTTCTCTAATACTTGGGGACAATCTCATCTTGTGGATAAGAAGAAAAAGTATTTAACGCCATACTTGCCAAAATCCGCAGCAGTTTTAGGTAAAACCCGCTTCGATTTATATTCAAGACCAAAAATTATTTTTGCAAAAATTGCTATTACACCCGAAGCATTTTATGATGATAAAGGAGAATATGCCTCTGTAAATACCAATTGTATCCACACTTTCACTGATGAATATTTTCCAGAATTTATTTTAGGTTGGGTAAACTCAAAACTTTTTCAATATTTATTTGAGTGCTTTTTTGATGGGCTAAAAATGTCAGGTGGCTATCTTTTATATTCTTCGCCAAATCTCTTAAATACTTACATAAAGCCAGCAACCAAAAGAGAGCAAGACAAAATCGTTTCAGAAGTTAAAAAAGTGATTGAAGCGAATATTAAAAACGAAACAGAACATATCAAAGAAATTGAACACAGAATTAACCAATTGTTCTATCAACTATACGAATTGACAGAAGATGAAATAAAAATTATTGAAAACAACTAATGGCTGCCTCGGCGAGGAACTCATCCTGGAATACGAAAAATGGCGGCTCAGGCATTACGGCAAAGATCATCTGGCCTATCAGGTAGCATGGGGCATCACTTCCCCACCCTCCTCTCCACCCTCCCCACCATTTCCGCTGCCGAAACGCCCAGCGCCGCCGCCAGTTTAAAGATCACGGAGATTGTCGGTTGCCGTTTTCCCCGTTCCAGCATGGAGATGTAGGTACGGTCGAGCTCGCTGGCGAAAGCCAGGGCTTCCTGGGACAAACCCTTTTCCACGCGGGCTTCCCTTAAAACTTCACCAAATGCTTCTATGACCATAGTCTTCAGTATTCCGAAAGATCGGGAGGTGAAATTTTTTAAACCACTGACTATAGTCTACAAATGTTTTTTCCTACTTTTGGAGCATACCAGCCTCCGGATTGTATAACCTCCCAAAAATTTCAGAACATGGATGTCATACTGAACAGGAAAAGTTTAACCATTATTTCTCTGGGTTTCTTATTATTGTTGATCCTATTGTGGATGCGGCCGCTGGCAGAGGGGCTATCCACACAGGTAGTTTCGATGACGCCGCTGGAGAGCATGGAAGCGATCATACAGCAGGCCATTGAGGAAAATTCTGCTCCGGCCTCAGGCGGCGGAAACCTGAACCGGCCCAACCTCCGGGAGGAAATCGAGCAGGCCAAAGGCCGGTTGTCGAAAAGCGACTACAAGGCAGCGAAATCCAATTACCAAAGGATGGCAGAGCATATCCGGAAACTGGAAAACTACAAAAAGGACCCGTATAAATTTGACAACCAGGGCTTCCTCCGAAATGCGCCGAATGAGCAGGCCCGGCAAAAGATTATCGAATCTCGTATTGCCCACCTGGAGCAGGAAATCCAGGCTTTTTACAACAACATTCTCAAAATAATCCACCCCTGACATGCTAAACATCAACCTCTCCGAAATCGAACAAGCCCTCTCCACCCTGCTCGAAGCACTGCGCCGCCGGGAAGGCGAAACCATCGAGCTCGGCCCGGTGGATTATTACTGGGCCATCCCCTCGGAAGAGCGGTACGCTGCCTACCAGGAGCCCTCCCGCTTCACCCTCGGCCAGCTATCCGACGACATCGAAGAGATCCGCCGGCTGGCCCGCGGCGAAGCGCCCCCTACGAGCCTGGATTTGGTGAAGCTCAGCGCTGTGCTCGCAGCGTTGGGGCATCGGGCGGGGTGGTAGCATAGTACGCCGGATGTCGAACTTGGTTGGTATCCCGGCAATTGTACTCGTGGTAATCCTCTAATCCGGCAAATCCCGGTTCAGACACTGCCGGGAAGCCGCCTCCAGGCATAGTGCCCGCTTCTCACCAGCCAAAACCAGGCATAAGCGGAGTACAAAATGCGGCGCCGGCCCTGGTAAGGCTCAGCGCCATCCTGGCTCCGATCCCGCCCTTGCTTTCCATACTGCTCTCAAAAGCGTATACTTGTAAAAAAATCAATCCATGAGAAAGTTAATCGTAGTAGCATTGGCCCTGATGCTTGGCTGTGCCAGTAAATTTGATGAAGATCAACTAATAGGCCAGTGGATCGGCGTGGAATGGAAAGACATGACCAATGAAAAAATAATAGATTCGCAGGTGTCCTTTTCATTTATGCAGGACGGGCGGTATGAGGCCAGTTCCGGCTCCTCCACTGAACAAGGGAAATATTGGATCTCCGGAGATAACTTGCACACCATTGAAGATGGGAAAGCGGAGAAGAAGGTGAAGATTGCTAAACTCCAGAATGATTCCCTGATATTTCGCATGAACAGGGCGGGAACCATCGAAGAGATCCTGCTGATAAAAGAACATTGAGCCCTTGAATTTCGAGCAAAAAATCCGGTATATGGCCTGCCTATTGATTGTAACGCAATGAAGTTGTGAAGGACAGTATTATTAAAGAGAAATACCTGGGCAAATGAAGACCCCTAAAATATTTTTCATTTTAACCGCTATACTTACCAGTTGTGCTAGTTAATTCAAAGCCTCAGGATTTGGGCATGAGGGAGGCTGCACCTCCTTCGGAGGCTGGGAGGCTAAAAGAGCGGATGCCCAAATCCTGGCGCCTGGCAATATTAACTAGCACAACAGCTATACTTTTAGGGTCTACCCTGAAATGTTGTTTTTGTTCGCCCGGCAAATCCCATTCCGGAAATCGGAGCACCGGAAGCGGCTAAAACCCAAGCTCCACAAATGCAGCGACGGTTCCATCGAATTCGCATCAGAATATTGTTAAAAGCCATTCACAACCACGCGCAAACTACGTTTCCGCTTGCGCTGGATGTTAAAAAACCCCGATATTTCAGCCCATTGGGAGTCGTTGAGTTCTTCGAACTTCTCTGGCCGTAGGGGAAGAGGACAGTGGCAAGCACAGAATACAAAAATGAACCGAATTGAGGAAATAAAGTGTTATCTTGGTACTGACAGACATTTGGCGTCAACTACAATTGATTGATAATGAAGACGATAATAATAAATCTGCCAGAAGAAGTGGAACTTGACAAAGTCAAGATGATAATAGCAGCTTCCTTATTTGAGCAAGGTATACTATCATCCGGTCAGGCGGCAGAATTGGTGGGGATAACAAGAAGGCAGTTTTTGGAAGAAGTAGGCAAATATGGGGTTTCGATATTTGGCGAGACTGCTGAGGATATAGAAGAGGTGAGTGATATTGAACTCTGAAACAGGTATGAAAACGATCATAGCCGATACAAGCTGCCTGATCATATATGATAAGATCAACCGATTGGAAATTTTACAGCATACCTTTGTTGAACTCATCGTGACGGATGAAGTTGCCGAGGAATTTGGTGAGTTGCCTGATTGGATAGCGGTCCGGCAAATAGCGAATAAGAACCAGTATCTTGAATTAGCAAAGAATTTGGGTAAAGGAGAAGCCAGCTCAATAACGCTGGCTTTAGAATTTGAAGGTAGCTTGTTGATCATAGATGAGCGAAAAGGGAGGAAAGTAGCAGAAGAATTGAAAATTGAAATTATTGGATCCCTGGGCGTGCTGATCAAAGCCAAAGAGAAGAGAGTAATAAAATCAGTGAAGGAAATTCTGGATCTAATCGATAAGACCAATTTCAGAATATCAGAATCGATCAAAGAGAAAATATTGAAGAAGGCAGGGGAGCTGTAATGGTTTGCCTGACGCTAACAAAACACATAGCGATCATGCCGGCTAATCGCCGGCACGTCGTATGTGCGGGCCGTTGGGTGCAATTTAAAAACAGAAAAAGCAGAGAAAATGGAAAAAGCAATTTTGACAATCGCAGTTTTACTTTTACAGCTTATACCTTACCGCTAACCCCACCCCATGCCCCACCCCTGGGCCCCCTCGAAATCCACGAAATTGTCCAGGACTACTTTGAGATGTTTGCAATGGAAGCCCGGCAAATCCCATTCCGGAAATCGGAGCACCGGAAGCGGCTAAAACCCAAGCTCCACAACCGCAGCGACGGTTCCATCGAATTCAGGCATCAGAATATTGTTAAAAGCCATTAAAACTACAACGAAAGAGGATCAAAACTGGCCATACCCGCCGCATGCACCCTCGGTCTCGACAACATAGGAAAGATTGAAACGAAAACTGGCTGAAAATCGTTATCTTAGCTAAGCGAATGTCTGAAAGCCATGGATAAAGAACTTCAAGCCAAGCTGTTACAATATCTTCTTCCCTACCAACCAGTCAGGATTGGTGTATTTGGCTCCTTTGCAAGAGGGGAGAATGAGAAGGGCAGTGATTTGGACATCCTCATCAAATTTAAAGACCGGGTAAGCCTTCTCAGACTCGTTCAGATTGAGCAGGAGTTGAGTGACAAACTGGGCATTCCTATTGACTTAGTCACGGAGAATAGTCTAAAGAACCCCCGTCTCAAGGAGTACATTAAAAAAGACCTCATTACGATCTACGAATGGAAAAAGACGACCGAATTTACCTAGATCATATCCTGGAGAGCTTTTCAAAGGTTATTCAATACCTGGAAGATGTAGGCTATGAAGCATTCTTGGCCGACGAGGAAAAACAAGACGCGATCATTCGAAAAATTGAGGTTGCAGGTGAAGCCACCAAACGCTTGGGCAAGGAGCTACGAGAAAAGTACTACCAAATACCTTGGCGGGCTATTGCTGGCATGCGTGATAAGTTGATTCACGACTATTTTGACGTTGATCTCGAAACTGTTTGGGAAACGGCGACAAAGGATATTCCCAATCTTCTGCCAGACATTGAGTCGATAGTAGCAGAAATGGGATAAAAAACGCTGTCGAGAACAAAAGCTAGCCGGCAATAGCTCGCAAGAGCTCGCTACTGCGGCAAGCCCCCCGTTCTATCTAATCAAAGGGTTAGAGCGATTGGAACTCTAGGGAGGGTATTGAGGTTTTGTTAAAGAAGTCGTACCTTACCAAGGCGATGAAAAAAAGTAGGGCATCCCGGCCTGTTCTTGCCTTTATATGCACGATTGATCGTTACTATTCAGGTTGGAACGCGGGCCTGTGGCCCGCGGCTCAGGTTTCCGCCAGGGAGCCCTCAAAGTTAGGGCCGTTCAATATCCCGTTCAACCATTTTACCCGGCAAAGCTTTATGCGGAGCCCGGCAGCAATGCCTCCAGGTACCTTCCGAAGGCCAGCAGTTTTCCTTCCTCAAATTTCGGCGCCATGAACTGCAGCCCTACCGGCAGCCCGCCGGGGTGTGCGCCCACGGGCAGCGCGAGGGCGGGAATGCCCGCCATGTTGGCCTGCACGGTGAAGATATCCGCCAGGTACATGGCTACGGGCTCGTCCATTTTTTCACCCAGGTTCCAGGCAGGGCCGGGAGCGGCGGGCATCAGGATGAAGTCGTAGCTCTTAAAAATGGCCTCCGTTTTGCCCCTGATCAGGCGGCGCACTTTCTGGGCCTTGGCGTAGTAGGCGTCGTAATAGCCGGCGCTCAGCACGAATGTGCCGAGCATGATGCGGCGCTTGGCCTCCGTGCCGAAGCCCTCGGTGCGCGAGCGCTTGTAGGTGCTCATCAGGTTGCCGGCATCGGGGCTGCGGTAGCCGTAGCGGATGCCGTCGTAGCGCGACAGGTTGGAGGAGGCCTCTGCGGTGGTCAGCACGTAATAGGCGGGGATGATGTAGTCGAGGTATTCGAAATCGACGCCCTCCACCGTATGCCCCTCGGCGCGCAGCCTGCCGATCAGGCCGTCGCAGGCCTGCCGGATGCCGGGGTCGAGGCTGGGGTGTTCGAGGGCAGTGTTGAAATAGGCCAGCCGGGCCTTGCCTCCGAAGTCAAGCTGCCGGGAGTAGGCGGGCACTTCGCGGCTGCTGGCGGTGCTGTCGTATTCGTCGGGCCCGGCCATGATCTCCAGCAACAGGGCGGCGTCCTCCACCGAGTGCGTCAGGGGGCCGATCTGGTCGAAGGAAGAGCCGTAGGCCAGCAACCCGTAGCGGGAGATGCGCCCGTAAGTAGGCTTGAAGCCCACCACGCCGCAGAAGGCAGCCGGCTGCCGCACGGAGCCGCCGGTGTCGGAGCCAAGAGAAGCCAGGCAGGTGTCGGCCTGCACGGCCACCGCCGAGCCGCCGGACGAGCCGCCGGGCACCTTCGTGGGGTCAGCCGCGTTTTTTACCGGCCCGAAATACGAGGTTTCATTGGTGGAGCCCATCGCGAATTCATCGCAATTGGTGCGCCCGATCAGGATGGCGCCCTCGGCGAGCAGCCGCTCCAGGGCCGTGGCGGTAAACAGGGAGGTAAAACCCTCCAGTATCTTCGACCCGGCCGAAACGCGGTGATCCTTGTAACAAATGACGTCTTTGTGCGACAACACCATGCCGTGCAGCCGCCCCGCAGCTTCCGGCTTTTCCCGGTATTGCGCATCCAGCTCCCGGGCGCGGGCCAGGGCCTCTTCGGCATAAACTTCCACATAGGCGTTCAGCGCCCGGCTCGCTTCGATGCGGCCCAGGTAGTACTGCACGAGCGACTCACAGCTTTCCGCACCGGAGCGGATGGCTTGCTGTACCTGGCTGAGGGTGGTGTATTTGGGCATGTTGTTATTTTTTTCCGTTCGCGAAAGACTGAGTCTCGATACGGAATAACTCGCCTGTTTTCGGCTCGAGGGAGCAATTCCCTCTACAATTTTTTTATACGCAAGTCAGAGACTTGCTCATTTTGCCGTTTCGGGACGCAGTCCCCTCACGAACAAGAAATTACTTCATTGGCAAAAATAAGGAAAATGCTTCGTTCGCGAGAGACCGCGTCTCGATGCGGAATAACTAGCCAGTCTCTGACTGGCGGAAAAAAACAATACTGGCTGTGATAACTAATTTATCAAAGATTGAACACTATTCTATTGTCTTAAACGCTCGATAATCCCCTCCAGCTTCAGGTTTTCCTGTTCCCCCGTTTTCATATTCTTGAGCGCCAGCTCGCCGCTGGCCATCTCGTTGCTGCCGATGACGATGGCGTAGGGGGCTTGGCGCTTATCGACGTATTTGAACTGTTTGGCCATTTTGGCCGGCTCGGGGTAAATTTCGGCGTTGATGCCCGCTGCGCGGAGGCGGCGCAGGCAGCGGAAGGCGTAGAGGTGGGCCGCCTCGTCGAAGGCCAGGAATACGGCCCGGAGCTGGGTTGCGCTTTCGCCGGGGAAAAGCTTCAGCTCTTCCATGACGTCGAAGATGCGCTCGGCGCCGAAGGACACGCCGACGCCGGAAGTGCCGGGCATGCCGAACACGCCGGTCAGGTCGTCGTAGCGGCCGCCGCCGCCGATGCTGCCCATTTGCACGCCTTTGGCCTGCACCTCGAAGATGCAGCCGGTGTAATAACTCAGCCCCCGCGCCAGGGTGATGTCGAAAACGACTTCGTTTTTGGTTTCTCCTTCCCCCAGGTAATTGAAAACCGCTTCCAGTTCTTCGATGCCCTTCAGGCCCACCGGGCTGTCGGCCAGCAGGGGTTTCAGCGCTTCCAGGCTTTGGGCCTCCAGAATCTTTCCGATCTGCGCGATTGCGGGCGCGGGGATGCCCCGCCCGGCCATCTCCTGCTCCACGCCCGCCATGCCGATCTTGTCGAGCTTGTCGATGGCGATGGTCATGTCCGTGAAGCGCTCGCTGATGCCCGCGGCTTCGGCGATGCCGGCCAGCACCTTGCGGTTGTTGATCTTGATGGCCGCCTCCAGCCCCAGCCTGGCGAACACTTCATCGTAGATCTGAGCCAGCTCGGCCTCGTAAACGAGGGAATCGGAGCCCACCACGTCCACATCGCACTGGTAGAATTCCTGATAGCGGCCCTTCTGCGGGCGGTCGGCCCGCCAAACGGGCTGTATCTGATAGCGCTTGAAAGGGAAAGTGATCTCGTTCTGGTGCATGACGACGAAGCGGGCGAAGGGCACCGTCAGGTCGTAGCGCAGGCCCCGTTTGGAGATGGAGGACACCAGCTTACTGGAATCGCGGGCCGCCAGCGCGGCTTCGTCGGCTTTGGCCAGGAAGTCGCCGTTGTTGAGCACCTTGAAGAGCAGCTTGTCGCCCTCTTCGCCGTACTTGCCGGTCAGGGTGCTGAGGTCTTCCATGGCCGGCGTCTCGATGGGCTGATAGCCATAGCGGACGAACACCTCGCGGATGGTGTCGAAGATAAAATTGCGCTTGACGACTTCTTCGGGGGAAAAATCACGGGTCCCCTTGGGTATGCTGGGTTTCATTTGAGTTGTCCGTTTTCAGTTGTTCATTGAGATGGTTGAAGGGCAGGCAGCCTGCCTCCCGCGGCAACAACCAACCATCAACCATTAAGCTATCCGCCATTCAAAATGCCGAAGCGAACTGCTTCAGAAAGCGCACGTCATTTTCGAAAAAGAGGCGGATGTCGCCGATGTCGTACAGCCGCAGGGCCTGGCGCTCGATGCCCATGCCGAAGGCGAAGCCGGTGTATTTTTCCGAATCGATGCCGCAGGCTTCCAGGGTGTTGGGGTCCACCATGCCACAGCCGAGGATTTCGAGCCAGCCGGTGCCCTTGGTCAGGCGGTAGTCCTTTTCGGTGGCCGTGCCGAGGTAAACATCCATTTCGGCGCTGGGTTCGGTAAAGGGGAAGAAGGACGGCCGCAGGCGGATTTTCGCATCCGGGCCGAACATTTCGCGGGCGAAGTAGAGCAGGGTCTGCTTCAGGTCGGCGAAGGAGACGTTCTCGTCCACGTACAGGCCTTCCACCTGGTGGAACTGGCAGTGTGAGCGGGCGGAGATGGTCTCGTTGCGGTACACCCGCCCCGGCGCGATGATGCGGATGGGCGGCTTCTGCCGGGTCATCACCCGCGCCTGCACGGAGGAGGTGTGGGTGCGCAGCAGCATTTCGGCGCTGCCCTTCAGGTAGAAGGTGTCCTGCATGTCGCGCGCCGGGTGGTCTTCCGGCGTATTCATGGAGGTGAAGTTGTGCCAGTCGTCCTCGATCTCGCGGTCGTCGGCCACGACGAAGCCGATGCGTTCGAAGATTTTGATGATGCGGTTCATCGTGATGGCGATGGGGTGGCGGGCGCCCAGTTGCAGGGGTTCGCCGGGGGCGCTGAGGTCCATATCGTGGCCGGCGGCCTCTTCGGCGGCGCTTTCCAGCCCTGCCTTGAGGGCCTCGTATTTGGCCTCGGCGGCTTCCTTGGCGGCGTTGACTACCTGCCCGAACTCTTTTTTCCGCTCGTTGCCGATGTTGCGGATTTCCCCGAACAAGGGCTTGATGATGTTCCTGGAGCCCAGGAACCTGATGCGGAACTGCTCGAGCTCTTCCATATTCTGCGGCTGGGCCGCGTCGATCTCAGCCTGAACGCTTCTGACTTTGTCGAATATTTCTGCGGACATATTTCTTGCGCTTTTCCCTGAATGAAGGTGCAAAGGTAATGATTTTAAGGCCCTGCGGCTAAAGTCGGAGGGTAGTTTTTTGGCCTTCCTGCGTTTTACAGGCGCCCGGAGCCCGCGGGCAACGCACCGGCCTCAATACGGGTGCTGGTAACCGCCATGATCCTCGCCCGGTACGGGAAACCGGAAGCGCAAGTACAGCCCGGCCAGTGCGCCGAAGGCGAAGCCGCCGATGTGGGCCCACCAGGCGACGCCGCCCGAGTCGGCCGTGCTTACTTCCAGCGATGCCGTGCCGTTCAGCCATTGCAGGATGATCCAGAAGCCCAGGAACAGCAGGGCGGGCAGGCGGAAAGTGAGGAAGAAAAACCAAACCTTGATGCGGGAGGTGGGAAACATCACGAGGTAAGCCCCCATGACGGCGGCGATGGCGCCGCTGGCGCCGATGGTGGGCACGATGCTCGTTGGGTTGAAAAAGATATGCCCGGCATGGGCCGCCAGGCCGCCAAGCAGGTAGAACACCACGAAGCGGCCGCTGCCGATGGTGGCCTCGATGTTGTCGGCAAAGACCCAGAGGAACATCATATTGCCCAGGATGTGCAGCAGGCTGCCGTGCAGGAACATGCTCGTCAGCAGGGTGATCAGGTTTTTGCCTTCGATCACCTCGGCAGGCACGGCGCCCCAGGCGCCCACCAGCATGTCGGGCGATTGCAGCTGGCGCCAGAAAACGGCAATGTTCAGCACCAGAAATGCATAACTGAACAGGGGGAAATGCCCGCCTTTAACCTGATCGTCACCAATGGGAAAAAACATGCGTAAGGATTGTTTTCTGAGGGCCTTGAGCTATCGCGGTTTTCCCGCTTAGATACTTTCCACCGTCAACACCACCACGTACTCTTCCGGCTTGATCGTCTTCCCGGCCTGGGGGTAAGGGGACACTTCCTCCAGCCGGTAGATGAAATTGCCGGCCTTTTTGCTCGACAACTCCGGATGCCCTTCCCTGAGGGTGAGGTCTATGTACTGAGGCGTGGCTTCTTCGATGAGCAACTGGATGACGGCCTGCCCTTCCCAGATGCAGTTGGTGTACTCGGGGCAACGGGAGTCCTCCTTGATGGCGGTGAGCTGAATGACCGGCCCCGGGCACTGGCACTGCGCTTTTTCGCCGATCTGCATGCGGACGGGCTGCCCCAGCTCGAAGCCGCTTTTCCGGCCGCACTTCGAGGCGCTGAACACCAGCAACAGGCCCAGAAAGAGAAAGTAGTTTTTCATCATGTTGGCATTTTCTTGCTGAACAGCAGGTGACTTACAAAAATAGAGAAATATTCGTTCCGCAGCTGCTGCATTTTAACGCGTGGCGTAGGCCTGCAAGTATTTGCACTCCTGGATGGCGCGCAGGAAGAATTCCGTGTCCGAATAATTCTGGATCAACAGGTCAAAATTGTCGAACGTCTGGACTACCCCCTCCCGCCAGCGGTTGGCGTAGTACTCGTTGCGCTCGCATTTGGCGGCCATGAAGGTGGCCCGCGCCGCCAGGTTGGGGTCGTTGGTGACGATCCGGGCCTTTTCAAAATAGAAGCGCGCCCTGCTGCAGTCGAACTGCTCCCGGTTGCCGAAGGGGAAGCGGGGGCCGGGAATTACCCCGTCGCCGTTTTTCAGGTTTTCGACAGACAAGCTGGCGCCGCTGCGGTAATAGTCCATGGCTTTCCAGGAATAACTGAAGTAGGTCATGTTGTAAACCGCCAGCCCGAGCCGGTAGTACAGCAGGTCGCTGCGCTCTGTGCCCGCCCTGGCGCGGTACTCCATATCGAGCATCTGTTCGAGCAGTTCTCCTTTGTTGTAAACGGTCACGGTATCGGGCAGCCTGCATCTGACACAGTCGTTGAGGCGCTCGACGAAGGGGTTGAAAACGCCGTAATTGTCCCATTGCACCCTGTCCATCCTCTTGAGCGTCTCCAGGGCGGCCTCAAATTCATATCGGCTCATAAAATAGGTGGCGCGCATGTCGATCAGCTCGTTGATGAAGGTGCTGTCGCCCTGCATGACGAGTTCGTTCTCCAGTTTGGTGCGGGTGGTGTCGTTGCAGATGGCGATCAGCTCGTCCAGGATGTCCAGGCTGGGGTTGGGCTTCAGGCTGCGCAGAGGGTGGTGCATGAGAAAAGCCTTGCCGGGATAACCCGCCTGCTGAAAGAGCTGGGCCAGCTTGTCGTCGGTAAAATCGGTAAAGTCTTCGTACCGGAAATAAATGGGGTCGTACTGGCGAATGTAACCGATCTCGTTTTCCATGCTGTCGTTCACGGCTTCGTAGGAGCTGATCTTCAGGGCGAGGGCGAAGACTTCCAGTTGCTCCTTCAGCATTTTGCCGGAAACTACCCGGCGGGCGTCCTGCAGGGCCTTGTTCGCGTCGGGGATGTTGCCGGCGACCAGGTAGAGGTAGGCGTGGGACAGGCGCCAGAGGGCTTCATCCGCCACCAGCCCTTCGGCCAGCACCTGGGTGATGAATTGCTGCAGCCCGACGAGGCGGGCGCCGGCGTCGGGCCCGGGTACGTTGTAGTAGCGCTTGTTGAGCGCGCGTTTGTCGTTGAAGCCCAGCCCCAGCAACTCGCGCTCCAGCTTTTTCATCTCCTGGATGAGCAGCAGGCCGAGGAAAGGGCTCGAGGGGTCGAGGCTGTAGATGTTCTTCATCTCCACCAGCAGCCTGCTGTCGGGCATGTTGGCCCGGATGGCGTACAGGACGGCGCGCTCGTGGTCGCTCTGGCACAGCAAGAGGCACTGTTTCCACTCCTCGTCATTTTTTATCCGGAAACTCCGGTAGGCCGTTTCCCGCTTGCCGGGACAGTGCTCAAAAACGCGGGAGAACAGGTAGGCCGCCTCGGCATTGCGGCCCAGCGCCTGCAGCGCCCCGGCCCGGTGGCCCATGATCCAGTATTCCACAACGCTGGGATCGTTATCGATCTGGGGCATGAGCTCATCGTGAAGCTTCAGCACCTGTTCGTACTGCTTGCTGTAATGCGCCAGGCGGAGTATCTGGTAGGCATAGCGCAGCCGGATGTAGTGGGACTCCGTCCTGCGGAATTCCCGCAGCCCTCTGGTGACGAGCTTTTGCATCAGCCCGTACATCGTCTGGGATTTTTCCCAGGGCTTGTGCGCAACGACGTAGGGTTCGCATTCCTTGGCGAAGATCAGGTAGTCAACGGTTTCTTCACATTTGTTCCGAAGCAGGTAACGGGCGAAAGTGTTGTCCTCCAACTCATACCCCACCGAGGCCGAGCGGCTCCGCATGGCCGTGCGCAACTGCTCCAGCCCCCCGATCGAAGCCTGGTAAACGACATAGCTGATGTCGCGAATATCGGGAACACCGCAGAACCGCTCTTCCCATTCCTCCAGGTTGTCCTTCACCTGCAGGTCGCCTTTCTTTTTGTAATATTCTTCCAGGGCCTCGAAATCGACATAGAGGTTGGCGCCCGGCAGCCGCGGGTCAAGGATGCGGGGGCTGATGAAGGAGTATCCGTAAAAGGGGGGCGGCAGGGGGCGGCAATTGCTGGCTATCCGGGCGGGGTGCAGCAGGGCCGGGAGGAAAAGGGCGAAAAACAGGGGAAGGCGGTGCATAAGCCTATGGCTAAGGTTATTTCTCCGAATTGAATCTCACGAGCTTGCCCCAGTCGATATCTCCTTCGGGGGTGCAGAAGTTTTGAGCGAACTCGAGGGTGAATTTATTGATCATCCGGCCATAGGAGTCCAGGAATTCTTCATTTTTTTCCCTAGCCTTATGGCCTAATGGTTCGATGATTGGGTTCGATTTTGCTCTTTAAGTAGTTGGACATATTTAGCAGAACAATATAACAATCCAACAATATAACCCAAGCCCCAGGAACAAGGCTATTGACGCCGTATTTCCGAAGCAGTATGAGTTACAATAAATGTGTCCAGCTACTTACTTCTTCGTAATATTCGGGCAGGATTTCTATCCCCACCGAATTCCGCATCATCCGCTGGGCTACCATATTTGTCGTCCCGGAGCCCATGAATGGATCCAGCACCATATCCCCGGGCTTGGTGAACAGCCTGATGAACCACTCGGGCAGCCCTTCGGGAAATGCAGCGCTATGGTTCTTATTGCTGCACTCCGTCGCAAGATGCACAACATTTGTCGGATAGACCATTTCTCTGCCCAGCCAGTTCGAAATGTTTTTTCCAAACCCACTGCCAACTTTTGATTCGTCTCTTGACTTGTCCGTATCACTCAGGTTTTTCAACCTCGTTTTTGCCCAATCGCCAACAGGAACCATAACTTCTTCCTGGTACATGTTGAATTTTTTGTCCTTGTTGAACTGCAGCAAACGTTCCCAGGCATCCCGGAACCTGTTGGGCCATTTCCCGGGGTAACAGTTCTTTTTGTGCCAGATAAATTCTTCCGTCCACAACCAACCTTGTTTTTTCATCTCCAGTATCAACTCCAGCACATAAGTGCTTCGCTCTCCGTTCACTACCTTTTCTTTAATATTGAGCACAAAGGTTCCGCTTGGCTTGAGCACCCTGAGCAACTCTTTGGTTATAGGCAGGAACCATTCCACGTAATTGTCCGGGTGGATCCCCCCGTAGGTGTTTTTTCGCTGATCTGCATAAGGAGGAGAGGTAAAAATTAGGTCCACAGAATCATCGGGCAACCCTTTCAGTATCTGCTCGCAATCTCCAAGATGTAGGCCAGTTCTGATCTCCATTATAAAACTATTTGTTGTTTTTATTTTGCAAAATAATCAACTTTTTGGTTTCTTCCAAGCGCCGTGCTGCATTCGGGCTCAGGAGGGGTATTGTTCTAAAACCATAAACAGCTCAGCCTGGTTTTCACTGCCTTTTGAATTGCCCGATGGCCTCTTTTAAATCCTGCGCTCTGAAGCCCGCCGCCGCCGTGCTGTCCAGGTGGTAAAAAGCCAGGTTCATCTCATCACCCCAGGGCAGGCTCCGGAGGCGCCGGGCTGCTTGCTGCAGCAGTTGCGGCGCAACGGCTTCCAGGCGGATCAGGTCGCCTTCGTAGAGGTAATGGCCATCGAGGAAGGCGCCCTGAAGCACCTGGTAGCGGCCCTCGCCAAGCAGCCGGAAGCGGCTGCTGTCCGACAGTTGCCCCGCATCCAGGTTGTTGAGCAGGCGGATCATCCGGCCCTCGCGGTACAGCACGCCCCAGCGGAACAAAGGCAGCGCCAGATCCAGCCGCATGGGATAAGCGCCCAGGCCTTCGAGGTAGGGCTCCGCCTTCCCGAGGTTGAGGATGGAATTGGGCTCCTCCCAGTCGTCCAGGCTGCCCATGTTGTAAAACATCAGCATACCCCGCTCCACCGGCGGCACGCCCGTTCGTTCGGGATAGCGAAGCTGGTGGAGGCGAATGGTGGCGGACAGGGAAATGCCGCGCGGGGCCAGCCGCTCTTCCAGCAGGCGCAGCAGTTGAAAGTAAGCCTTCTGCGTCCTGGCCGTCCAGTCGCAATCGAGTTGCACCTCTTTTATATGCAGGCTGCTGTCCGCTTCCGCCAGGCTGAATAGCTTATCGCTCATATTCCCGGCCAGCACTTCCAGGCCGGAGGCCGGCAGGCGCTCCAGCGTGCGGTTGGTAATGAACACCGCCGGCACGATTTCCAGCCCGGCATAAGTGCCCGGCGCCAGTTGCACCTCCGCCAGCGGGGCCGGCTCGCCAAAGGCGGCATCCCAGTCGACATCAAAGAATTTGGCGTAAAGCTTTTTCACCCCCAGGCTGTCCACCAGGGCCCGCTCGCCGGCGCTCAGCTCCAGCCGCGTCTGCCAGTGGTAAAAAGCCGGGCGCACCTCCCGCTCCCCGGGCCGGGTACAGGCTGCTATGAAAAGAGAGAGGATCAGGTATGGTTTAAAGGACATGGCTTTTGGATGTGAGGGTGGCCGGCAAGCCGGCAGGCTAAAACCTCCCAGGCATACCGGCATACCGAAAACTTTTCACTAACAAAGCCAAAACTTGATGGCTCTGCCTTCCGATGTGCCGTCAAATCAGCCCTTCCCGGATCAGGTCGTGGAGGTGGACGAAACCCAGGAAGTTTTTGTCGCTATCGACAACAATAAGCTGGGTGATGCTGTTTTTACGCATCAACTGCAGGGCCAGGGCAGCCATATCGTCTCCGTGGATGGTTTTGGGGCTGGTGCTCATGATATCGGCGGCGCGGAGCTTGCTGATGTCGGCGCCGCGCTCCAGCATGCGCCGAAGGTCGCCGTCGGTGATGATGCCGCAGAGGCGGCCGTCGCTGTCGAGCACGGCGGTGGCGCCCAGGCGTTTGGAGGTCATTTCCAGGATGGCCCGCTGCACCGAATCCTCCCGGCGCACGGCCGGTTTTTCGTTGTTCGGGAAAATGTCGTGTACGCGCAAATAAAGCTGTTTTCCCAGGGCGCCGCCGGGGTGGTACTGGGCGAAGTCAAGGGGGGTAAAACCGCGCAGGGCGAGCAGGGCGGTGGCCAGAGCGTCGCCCATCGCCATCTGGGCGGTGGTGCTGGCCGTCGGGGCGAGGTTGTTGGGGTCCGCTTCCTGGGAAATGGGCGTGTGCAGCACGTACCTGGCCGCCCTGCCCAGATAGGAGTCGCGGTTGCTGACCATGCCGATGAGGGTGTTGCCCAGGTTTTTCAGCAGGGGCACCAGCACCTTGATCTCCGGGGTTTCGCCGCTTTTGGATATGCAGAGCGCGAAATCGCTGGGCTGTATCATGCCCAGGTCGCCGTGGATCGCATCGGCTGCGTGCATGAACAGGGCGGGAGTGCCGGTGGAATTCAGGGTGGCGACGATCTTCTGCCCGACCAAAGCGCTTTTCCCGATGCCGGTGACGACAAGGCGCCCCCGGCAGTGGAAAACGGCCTCCACGCAGGCCGTGAAATCGGCATTTATACTAGGCTTCAGCGCCATCAATGCCTCGGCTTCGATCTCTATGGTCCGCAGGGCTGTTTTTGCAATTAATGCTTCTGAAATCACTTTGTTTTTCGTATTTTTGGAGGCTTTTGAAAAAAGGGCCTGCAAACAACTGATAAAAAAAGGATTAAGAATCCCGCAAAAAATAAATTTTAGTAAATTAGAAGCCCGTCCCAACTTGCCAAAGCACAAAAGTAAGTCAAAAAATGAACTAGCGAGCCATGACAGTGACGAAAGAAACCTTGCATGAGGCGCTACAGCGGTACTTTGGATTCGACAACTTCAAAGGCAGGCAGGAAGCGATCATCAATAGCGTCCTCAGCGGCCATGACACCTTCGTGATCATGCCTACCGGCGGCGGCAAATCCCTCTGTTACCAACTGCCGGCCCTCATGCTGGATGGCACGGCGATCATCATCTCCCCTCTGATCGCCCTGATGAAAAACCAGGTGGACTCCATCCGCGGTTACAGCCAGGACGATGAGGTGGCCCACTTCCTGAATTCCTCCCTGACCAAAGCCCAGATGAAACAGGTCAAGCAGGATATCGCCGACGGGCGCACCAAACTGCTCTTTATCGCTCCCGAAACCCTCACCAAGGACGAAAACATAGAATTCTTCCAGCAGGTCGACGTCTCCTTCGTGGCCGTTGACGAGGCCCACTGCATCTCGGAATGGGGGCACGACTTCCGCCCCGAGTACCGCCGCATCCGCGCCATGCTGGACGCCATCAACAAAGACATCCCCATCGTGGCCCTGACGGCAACGGCCACGCCTAAAGTGCAGTCCGACATCGTCAAAAACCTGAACATGAGGGGGGAGAAAACCTTCATCTCTTCCTTCAACCGCGAAAACCTGTTCTACGAGGTGCGCCCCAAGGGCAAAAAGGAGCAGGCCATCAAACAGATCGTGCAGATCATCAAAGGCATGCCCGGGCAGTCGGGCATCATTTACGTTCAAAGCCGGAAATCGGCCGAAGACATCGCCAAGGTCCTGGAAGTCAATGACATCAAAGCCGCGCCATACCACGCCGGCCTCGACGCCAAAACCCGCAGCAAAACCCAGGACGACTTCCTCATGGAAGAGATCGACGTCATCGTCGCCACGATCGCCTTCGGCATGGGCATCGACAAACCGGATGTGCGCTTCGTCATCCACTTCGACATCCCCAAGAGCATCGAGAACTACTACCAGGAAACCGGCCGGGCCGGCCGCGACGGGCTGACGGGCAAATGCATCGCCTTCTACGCCTACAAAGACATCCTGAAACTCGAAAAGTTCCTGCGCGACAAACCCGTCGCGGAGCGCGAAATGGGGGCCCAGCTCATGGCCGAGGTCATGGCCTATTCCGAAGCCAGCGCCTGCCGCCGGCGCTTCCTGCTGCACTACTTCGGCGAGCCCTTCCAGGAGGAAAACTGCAACAAAATGTGCGACAACTGCCTGCATCCCAAAGAAAGGGTGGAGGTGAAAAAGGAAATCCAGCACGCCCTGCAGGCCGTCCTGCAACTGGATGAAAACTACGGCATAAAAACCCTGATCGGCTTCGTCTGCGGCCAGGATTCCAAAGAGATCAAGGATTTCGGCTTCAACCAGAAACCGCTGTTCGGCATCGGAAAGGACAAGGATGAAACCTTCTGGAGTTCCGTCTTCCGCCAGGCCCTGCTCAACGGCCTGCTGCGCAAGGACATCGAGTCCTACGGCCTGCTGAAGATCACGGACAAGGGGCGGGCCTTCCTGGAAAAACCGCATTCCTTCAAAATCCCCATCGACCACAATTACGAGGGGGAAACCATAGAGGTGGAGGAACCCCGCGGCGGCGGCGCCGTGCTGGACAACAACCTGATGAAAATGCTGAAGGACCTGCGCCGCCAGGAGGCCAAAAGGCATGGCGTGCCCCCCTTCGTCATTTTCCAGGACCCCTCCCTCGAGGACATGGCCACGCAATACCCCATCACGATGGAGGACATGGCCAACATCACCGGGGTCAGCAAAGGCAAGGCGCTGCGCTACGGAAAACCCTTCCTCGAACTCATCAACCAGTACGTTGAAGAAAACGAGATCGAACGCCCCAACGACTTCGTCGTCAAACAGGTGGCCAACAAGTCAAAGGTGAAGGTCAATATCATCCAGGGCATCGACCGCAAAATGCCGCTGGAAGACCTGGCCGACACCAACAGCCTGAGCATGGAAGAACTGCTGCAGGAACTTTACGCCATCGTCACCTCCGGCACCAAAGTGAACATCGACTACTACCTGGAAGACACCCTCGATGAATACACCCGCGAAGAAATCGTCCAGTATTTCATGAACGCCGCCACTGATGCAGCCGAGGTTGCCTACGAAGAACTGAGGGAAGACGACATATCTATGGAGGAAATCCAACTGGTGCGCATCAAATTCCTGTCGGATATGGCCAACTAGTGCTCATGAAGATCATCATCATCAACGGCCCCAACCTCAACCTGCTCGGCACGCGCGAACCGCACATCTACGGCAGGCAGAGCTTCGAGGAGTACTTCGCCCAGTTGCAGGGCGAATACCCCCACCTCACCCTGCACTACTTCCAGAGCAACCACGAAGGCGCCCTCATCGACAAGCTGCATGAGGTGGGGTTTACCTACGACGGCATCGTGCTCAATGCCGGCGCTTACACCCATACCTCCATCGCCCTTGCCGACGCCATCGCCGCCATACGCACGCCGGTCATCGAGCTCCATATTTCCAATGTATTCGAACGGGAGGAATTCCGCCACCACTCCTATCTCTCCGCCAATTGCCGGGGCCTCATCGCGGGGCTGGGCATGAAGGGGTACGAACTGGCCATCCGGTATTTCACGCTCTGAGGGCTATTCTTTCAGTTTGTGCTCCTTCATATACAGCAGGTAGGCCCACAGCAGTTCGAACTGTTCATCCGAAAGCGCAGGGTGCTCCGTCATCGTACTGTTGTACCGGAATGACTGCGGGTTGTCCACAAAGGCTTTCACATCGGCCTTTTTCCAGTATTCGGCCAGGTTCTTCGGGTAGTTGAACTCCTGGCCCATACTGCCGCCCACCTTGTTGATGGAATGGCACCTGATGCACTTGTCTCTGTAAATGCCGAAACCGGCCATGACAGCCCCGTTGCCCTTCGGATAGGCATCGGCGTAGGCCGTGGCGGGCGGGGCCAGGCGGATCTCGCTCAACCCGTAGGGCCAGGGATAATCAGGGGCAGTTTCCGCCGGCACATCCCACACCAGGTAAAAGGGCGCATAGCTTTCAGCCAGGCTGTCGGGCCAGTCCTTGCCCATAGGAGAATCCTGTGCTTTAAAAGCCAGATACCCCCTGGCGCCCAAAGCCTGCTTCAGGGGAAGGAATGGCGCGTAACCATCCTTGCAGACGAGGATCAGCACCAGCGAATCGGCAGCGGCAGGCTCCAGCAAGGGGCCGAAGTATTTCCGCAACACTTTTTCCAGGGCTATTGCCCGGTATTCGCGGGGGGCCCGGGCCGTCAGGTCGTAAGGGATGGCAATATCGACGGCAGCCAGGAGCTCATTGCCTTTGCGCAGGCTGGCGAGGTCCAGCACGGCAGTCGGGGAAACCTCCCCGCCTGCCGCCGGCGCCGAAAGCGGAGCATTATCGCCACAACCAGAAAAAAGCCAGAACGAAAGGGCCAAAGTGGGAAAGAGGACAGGCGCTCTCATGACGGAGGTTTATTCCTCATTAATTTAAGAAATTAGCGCCTGCCGTGCAAATGATTTCATGGAAACATGAATCTTCCCAAATCCACCTTGATGCCCGGTGGCTAGTGCTGTCGGCACTAGTGCTGTTACCGATAATAAGCCTTTGGGGCGGCGCCGGCCTTACTCCTTCAGTTTGGCCAGCATGGCCCGGGCATTTTCATTGCGGGGGTTGAGGTCCAGGGACTTTTTGTAATGCTCGGCTGCCTGTGAGGCGTCACCTGCCTTTAAGTATGCCTCCGCCAGGCTGTCGTGTGCGTTGGCCGAACGCGGATAATTGCGGACGTTACCGGAAAAAATGCGGATCGATTCGTCCGTCCTGCCCTGCTGCAGGAACAGGTAGCCCACCTGATTGGCCTCCCATTCTCCAAAATAGGCGGAGCCATTCCGAAGCAGAGACTCGTACAGTTTGTAGGCTTCATCGGGGCCGTCCTGCCGGATCGCCTGGGCAACCAGCCGCGCCCCGTCGGGCTTGGGCGGCAGCACCTCCAGCAACTCCATATCCCATATCACCCGGGGGCCGGAAAGAGACAGGGCTGCCTGCGAACGCATGGCTTCCCGGAAATCTTCCATGGGAATGAAAAAGCGGTATTTGCCGCCCGGCTGCATCACGGAAAAAGCCTGCTGGAAAGCCGGCGAAAGGTCGGACATCAACTGGTAATCAGGAACACCGATCTGATAGGTGGAAACCAGCACTTTGCCCGAGCCGTCGGCAAGCTGGTTGTGGGTAAGCGCACCGCTTTGCGCGTTCAGGCCGGGCCCGCTGCCGGGCCTGAGCACTTCGTACGCCCAGCCGTTGGGCGTCGTCATAGCCGGCTGAGCATAGGCCCGGGGGCATAAGAAAACCAGAAGGCATAGGGGGGATAGCCATCTCATCACTCTCAGGTTTTAAATGAATCAATGTTTGTGAAAAAATAATATATGAAATTAATTCAAATTTCCCGGAGTGCAGTTGGCGGGAAAGGGTTTTAACATTTAAAAGCAGGTTTTTTTTCGGGCGCTCATTTCTCCCAGTCCTCGGGGTTCATCCGCAAATCCAGCAGCCGCAGGCGCCTGCGGTTCCCCATCCGGATGGTTTTGTGCTCAAAAAGCCTGGGGATCGCCAGCGAGAGCCCCCAGGAGGAGAGCGTCACGATGGCATCGGCCCAGCGGTAGTTCGTTTCCTCGTCGCCGTCAAAGGCAAAGCCTGCTGCGGCGAAACCCGACCAGGCCGCACCAAACCAGAACAGGGACTTGCCTGCAGCGCGGGGCCAGCCGCGATCATAGCGGAGGGCGGCAATGTCGTACACTTTGACATAGCGGTCGGCCAGCACCAGCAGGCTGTCCTCGATCCGGATGTTTTCGATGTAGCTGCTGTGAAAGCCCTCCGCCCCCCTTAACTGATAGGTGATGGGGTCTCCTATGAATATCTTGGTAGTCCGGGGGCTGCCGTATTTTTCAATTTGCAGTAATTTCTGGGCCTGAATCGGCCCCGAAACAAGGAGTAACAAGGGAAGTAAAGCGGTTATGCGCATGGAAGTTCTTTTTATTCTTTCCAAAGGTAAGGATTGTAAAATGGGATGAAGGGTTGTTTGGGGCCAATAGATTAGCGCGTTTCAGGCTTTCCCGGGCCATCCAAGCCCCCGACTTTTTTTCCACACTTTCCACAAGGTGAAACAGGCTGGCAGTATTTTTTCTTACCTTTGCCAATATCGGTTCAGCAAAATAATGCAAAAACCGGCTGCCGCAAGTAAACAAGGCGGAAATACCGCAGAAAAGCCTGAAACATTTTCCGGCGCGTGGCGGTATACTTTTTCAACCAATTCCTGAATGATGGAACGACATTCCCCGAGAAAATTCCTTTCTCTATCCCTGGGTTTTGCCCTTTTCCTGTTTTTTCACCACGCCCTTTCAGCAAAAGAAAACTATCCGGAATACGATGAGCAGGCCATAATCGAGCGCCTGCGGGCCATCGAAAACCCGCTCGTCGAACACCAGTATAACTCGGTGGTAAAAGGCTATATCAAAGGTTATGTGATCTGGAACCGGGAAAAAGCCGAGCGCATACTGGGCCGCACCGTCCTCTACTTCCCGCTTTTCGAAGATTACCTGGAGCAAAATAACCTCCCTGATAAGCTGAAGTATCTCTCCGTGGTGGAATCCGCACTCGACCCGCACGCCACTTCCCCCGTCGGGGCCGTCGGCCTGTGGCAGTTCATGCCCCGCACAGGGATGGAATACGGCCTGGATATCAACGACATGGTGGACGAGCGCCGCGACCCCCATCAGGCCACGCAGGCGGCGATGAAACACCTGTCCAGGTTGTTCGAGAAATATGACGACTGGGCGCTTGCCCTGGCCGCCTACAACGGTGGTTCGGGCCGGGTGAGCCGCGCCATCAAACGCACCCGCAGCAAAAATTTCTGGCGCATCCGCCGCTATCTGCCGCGCGAGACGCGCAACTACGTGCCGGCCTTTATCGCCGCCACCTACCTCATGGAATATTACCAGGAACACGAGATCGTACCCACTTACCCCCCGCTCGACCTGCAGATCACGGAAACCATTCAGGTGTATGACTACATCAGTTTCCACCGCATCGCCCAGGTAACGGAACTAAACCTGGAAACCATCGAGGCCCTCAACCCGGCCTACAAGCGCGGCATCATACCCGAAAACCCGGCAGGGAACTACCTGATCCTTCCCCGCCGCGTCATGCAGGCCTTCCGCGACTATATGGAAACCCACCGCCCCGACAATCCGGGCGACGAATTCTTCAACAACGATCCGGTCCTCGTCGACAAACTAAAAACCGGCGGCAGAGACCCCTATATCCGGACTACCTACACCGTAAAAAAGGGGGAAAGCCTGCAGCAAATCGCCTCGGCCCTGAATTGTTCCGAACACCAGATTGTGGCCTGGAACCACCTCCCATCCGGCGAGGTCCGGGAGGGGCAGAAACTCATCATCTTCCGCCCCCGCGAGATCGCCCGATTCAAGCCGCTGGAAAAAATGGCTGAACTGCCTGCCCTCCAACCGGCCAGCATGCTGGAGTTGTCCAGGGTCGCCCCGCAAACAGCGCAGAACCACCAGTTCGGGCACCTGCTTTACATCGTCAGGAAAAAGGAAACCCTGGAAGATATTTCCCGGAAAAGCCCCGGGCAGAGCCTTCCGGGCCTGATCCACCTCAACCGCATCCCGCCCAATGAGAAACTGAAACCCGGGCGCCCCCTGAAAATAACCAAGAACTGACCTGCTTTTGCGGTTTCGGGGCCCCGGGGCCCCCACCCCAAAAACAGGGGGTATTACCACCGGGTTGCCAGAAGGGGCGGGCCCCCGAAGCACTTTTTTAAAAAAAAAATTTTTAAAAAATAT
>CAUJDW010000156.1 GCA_963169455.1 Bacteroidota bacterium
TTTCAGGTTTCAGGTTTCAGGTATCAGGTTTCAGGTTTCAGGTTTCAGGTTTCAGGTTTCAGGTTTCAGGTTTCAGGTTTCAGGTTTCAGGTTTCAGGTTTCAGGGTTACAGGTTTCAGGTTACAGGGTTGCCCTGGGCTCACCTCGTCTCCCAGTCTCCCAGTCTCCATTGGGTATTCCAGGTTCCAGGTTTAAGGTTCCCCTGATAACCCGGCTTTTACCGGGGTGCCGACACAGTTATTTGAAGGCGCCCGGCTGCTCTGAGGGAAACTTCCGAAGTTTATCAGCGTTTCAACCTGGCGAAACTTCGGAAGTTTAGCGCTGAAATCCTGCCCGTCCTTACTGCGTTCAGCCGGGTAAAAAACTTGTAACCCTAAACAGAACCTTCTAAGGCTCTGCCCGCTGCCGCACTGTTAATACCCCGGGTTCTGCTCCAGCAGGGGGTTGGCGTCCAGCGCTTGCTGGGGGATGGGGAACAGCCTGCGGTGCGGCCCGCTTTCCGTGGGGCGGATGCTTATCGGATCGTTGTAGCGGCCGAAGCGGATGAGGTGGCTGCGGCGCTGGCCCTCCCACCAGAACTCATAGCCGTACTCGTTCAGCAGGGCATCTTCGGTGATCGACAGCAAAGGCGCCGCCCCGCGGGATTCCCGCAGCAGGTTCAGCGTAGCCAGGGCTGCCGTTTCCTGGCCCAGGCGGTGCTCGGCCTCCGCCTTCATCAGGTATATTTCCGCCAGGCGGATGATGGCGTAGAAGTTGCCGGAGCCCCGGAAGGGGTTGGCCAGGATGCCGTCGGGCTCGTACTTGACGGGGCGTACGCCCGCAGCCGGGTTCGTCCCTCCCAGGCTTACATCGGGGGTGTACTGCAGGGGGCTGCCGTCGGGCAGGCGGAGGGTGTCTCCGTTGGCGTCGAACTGATAGCCCTCGTTGAAGCCGAAGAAGGCATTGGCCTCCCCGATGCGCGGCCCGCGGAAGCGGGGATCCTGCTGATCCCATTTGTTGTAAAATTCGGCAAGGGTGCAGAAGCCGTTCCAACTGCCGGCATTGCCGAAATGGGCGCCGTGGAGGGCATTGGTGATAAAGCTGTTGGTAAAGCCGCCGTCCGGCCCGTTCCAGGCGGTGAGGATCAGTTCGTTGGCCGGCGAGATGCGCATCCCGTTATCGGCGCGGAAGTTGCCCCAGTAATCGGGTTCCAGCCCATAGAGCCCGGCGTTGATGATCTCGCTGCAGAGGCGGATGACGGCCTGGAGAGCCTCCGTTTCCCCGGCGCCGCTGCCGGTGAATTCCCGCTGGCTGAGATACAGGCGGGCCAGCAGGGCTTTGGCGGCGGATTTGTTCATCCGGAATAATGCGCGTTCATCGCTGAACCTCGTTTTTTCCGGCAGTTCTTCCAGGATGCCCGTCAGGGCGGTTATGGCCAGGGCGAAGGCCTCATCCCGCCTGTAGGCCACCGGTTCGTCCGCTTCGTCGCGGGCGGGAACCTGCCCGAAAAGGCTTATGAAATAATAGTTGAACGCATTGCGCAGGCATTCCGCCTCGGCGATGATGGCGTCTGTTTCGGAGGTGCGCTCAGCCCTTGCAAACACCCGTTGGGCATTGTAAACGGTGGCCAGCCCGCTTATCAGCGCCGTCCAGGCTTCCCCCACGGCCTGATGCCCGGGGCCCCAGGTGTGGAGGCTCAGTTCCTTCCAGGCGCCCCCGTCATCCCAGTCCAGGCCCGCTGCAGCCTGGGCGGCCTCATCGGTGGTGAGCTCTTCAAGCGCCCACAGGCGGTTGAACTCGTGCAACAGGCTCAGCTGTGCGTAGGCATCATCCAGGTAATCGAAACCTACAGTTTCCGGGGCCTTTTCGAAGCGGCGGGCCTCCGCCTGCAGCAACACTTCCATAGGGTCGCTTTCGGGTTCGGACAGGCAGCCGGACAGTGTGAAAATGGCGGGCAATAAAAGTAAAACCAATGTCGGGGCGGGTATCTTCATGGTGGTGGTTTTACCCTAAATGTAAGGAAACAAGCGCAACTATTTACTGCTGCCCCGCGAATTTAACCGGGCCGCGGGCCGAAGGCTCAATCCTCGAAATATTCCACCCCATCCCAGCTCACATAACCCGGGCCACCCTCCGTTTCCACCCTGGCCAGGTTGTTGGTGTCGAAGCCGTGGAAGGCGAGGTATCTGGGCGGAATCATTTTCCCGGCCTCCGGGCAGTAAAAGCCCTTTCTGCCCCCCTTATCGAGCAGGAAAGCCGTGAATTGAGGCGCGCCGGCGACGACGGAAAGGCCGATGTCGTCATAGCCCGCAGGCAGGGCCCATTGGTTTTTGGCGTCCACCAGGCCCCAGCCGAGGCTGTCTCTGGCTATGAGGAAATCGCCCGTAAAATGTTTGATCCCCAGGTATTGAAAGGGGAATGCCGGCTTTTCCTTTTCGTCGATGACGCCCCACAGCCCGCCCTTCCGGGCCGCGAACCATTTAAAGCGGGGAAAGAGGTAAAAGAGGGAGTCGTATTGCAGCGGAATGATCGGCTGGCCATAGGAGTTGAAAGTCCCCCATCTGCCGCCGGCGGCGCCGATGATGAACTGCCCTTCCAGGACGAGGGTGTCGTATTGAATGGGCATCAGGGGCTGGAAGGTTCGGCTGATGATGCCCCACTTTCCGGCGCGTTTGACCAGATAGGCCCGGGAGCCCCAGAAGGCCACCCAACCGATATGCTCGTATTCCTTTTCCAGCAACAGCTCATCATCGGGCCCGACCATTCCCCACTTGCCGCCTTCCAGGGCGAGCAACTGGTTGGGGCCCAACACCAGCAGGGAGTCGTATTTCGGAGGGATCAGGAAATCCCAGTCGTACTGCAACTCCCCGGTGCGGGGATCCGGAATGGCCCGGCCGCTGCGGAAGCCGTATTTGCCGCCTTCCCTGTAAACGCCGTTGAGCACGGGCGCCGCAAGGGGCCGCGCAGCTTCTTCGGCCGGCAGGCTGTCGGGCAATGGTTCCGGGGGCAGGCCCAGAGGCTGCAAACGCCCTTCCGTGACAATGGCATACACCGGCGCCACAGCGGCGGAATCCCACAGTTCATACCCCAGGCCCTCCCTGAAGACGATGCGGCTGTAGGGCCTGCCGGTGAGCCTGCCGCCCGCCGTATCGATCAGATGGCGCCCGCCTTCCTGTTTGACCACGGCATAGCCGCCCCGGAAAAAACCGGCCTCTTCATACCGGACAGGGATGCGAAGGCTTTTGTCCGGCCCGCAATACCCCCATTTGTCCTGCAGCCGGTAGGGGATAAAAGCTTCCCGAAGGCCGGGGTCAAAACGCTGGGCAGTGAGCAGAAGAGGGAAGAAAAGAAGCGCGAGTGTGTTCCTCATGGCCTGAACAGTTGAATTCCAGGCAAAAATAACAAATACAAGCAACTGAAAATCAGGCATTTGAAAATAAAAAATAAAATTTTAGCCATCTGGCTCACACACCAAACTTTTCTCTATATTTGCACCACCTGGCAGAACAAACACGCGGACATACCGTCACCCGAAAAAGAATCACCTTTAGCACCGGGCCCAGTCGTACAATCACTTTTCATTAATTAACGGCAATTTATTGGGTATGCCAACAATGCGTTGGCCGTAAACAGGTTGGACTGTTTTCAGCCAGGCATGCGGCATACCTGCAAGACTGGTTAGCAAACTATTATCATCATTCTATCACTTTCAAAAATCGCCCTCGAATGAGCGTTAAGCACGTTTACTTGAGCCTTTTGCTGGTGCTGGGCATCAGCGCTTCCCTCTTCGCTCAGGTCCGCAACTGCGGCACCATGGAGCACCTGGAGTACGAAGAGCTTCTGTATCCTACCCGGATGCTGAAGCTCATGCAAATCGAAGAGCACGCCCGGCAGTTCGCAAACAATCCGGAGCGCGCGGTGAACGGCGTCATCACCATCCCGGTAGTCGTGCACGTGGTGTACAACAACTCCACGGAAAACATCAGTGATGCGCAGATCCAGAGCCAGATCGCGGTGTTGAATGCGGACTTCCGCCGGCTCAATGCCGACGCTTCCAGTACCCCGAGCGTATTCCTGCCCGTTGCTGCGGATTCGGAAATCGAGTTCTGCCTGGCCACCGTGGACCCCAACGGCAACCCCACCACCGGCATTACCCGCACCGCCACATCGGTGACGGCATTCAGCACCACCAGCAACAACGTGAAGTTCAACTCCACCGGTGGGAAAGATGCCTGGCCTGCGGGCAGTTATATGAACATGTGGGTCTGCGACATCAGCGGCAGCATCCTCGGTTATGCCCAGTTTCCCGGCGGCAATGCCGCAACCGACGGCGTGGTGATCGACTATGCCTACTTCGGCACCATCGGCACGGCAACTGCGCCCTTCAACCTGGGCCGCACGGCCACCCACGAGGTCGGCCACTGGCTGAACCTGCGCCACATCTGGGGCGACGGCGGCTGCAGCGTGGATGATTTCGTCAGCGATACGCCGGTTGCCGGCGCGCCCAACTACACCGGCTCGCCCTGCACCTTCCCCGGCCCCAACAGCTGCAACTCCGGCGCCGGCGACCAGCCCGACATGTTCCAGAACTACATGGACTACTCCGACGACGCCTGCATGAACCTCTACACCCAGGGCCAGAAAACCCGCATGCGCGCCCTGTTCGACGCAGGCGGCGCGCGCGCCAGCCTGCTGAGCAGCAACGGCTGCGGCACGGTATCGCCGCCCACCTGCAGCGACGGCATCCAGAACGGCGACGAAACCGGCGTGGACTGCGGCGGCTCTTCGTGCCCCGCCTGCGTTTGCTCCAACACCAGCCCCGTAACGGTGAGCATCACGTTTGACAACTACCCCGAGGAAACGAGCTGGAACATCAAGAACTCCAGCGGTGCGACCGTGGCTTCCGGCGGAACCTACGGCAGCCAGCCCGACGGCTCCACCATCAACATACCCGTCAGCCTGAGCGCCGGCAACTATACCTTCACCATCAATGACTCCTACGGCGACGGCATCTGCTGCTCCTACGGCAATGGTTCCTATACCCTCCGGGATTCGGACAATACCGTGCTGGCTTCCGGCGGCTCCTTCGGCTCCTCGCAAACGACGCCCTTCTGTATCGCAGATGGCGGCTCCACGCCGACCTGCAGCGACGGCATCCAGAACGGCGACGAAACCGGCGTGGACTGCGGCGGCTCCTCCTGCCCGCCCTGCAGTTCCGGCTGCACCTACAGCACCATCAACAGCAACAACTTCGATTCCGGCTTCGGCATCTGGACGGACGGCGGCACCGACTGCATCCGCACCAACAACGCCACCTATGCCAACAGCGGAACCTTTTCCATCCAGCTGAGGGATAATACCAGCTCTTCCGTGATGACCACCGGCAACCTCAACCTGACGGCTTATGAGGAAATCACCGTTGATTTCTCCTACATCACCGTCAGCTTCGACAACTCCAATGAAGATTTCTGGCTGCAGATCTCGACCAATGGCGGCTCCACCTATACCACGGTGAAGGACCTGAACTTCAACGTCGATTTCCTGAACGGCCAGCGCAAGTTCGAATCGGTGGTGATCTCCGGCCCCTTCACCAGCAACACCCGCCTGCGCTTCCGCGCCGATGCTTCCGCGGATGACGACCAGGTGTACATCGATGACGTGGTGATCTCCGGCTGTTCCGGCGGCGCCCGCACCGGCCGGCCTGAGCAGGGCCTTACGGTGGAAGGCGTTTCTTCCAAAACCGTTTCCACCAGCCTGGCCGTTTTCCCCAACCCCACCCGCGATGAACTGACCGCCGTCTTCGTTCTGCCCGAAGCCGGCCAGGTTCAACTGCTGGTGACAGACCTCACCGGCCGCATCATGCAACAGCAGCAAATGAACGCCGACGCCGGCAGGCAGGAAGCGAAAGTGAACGCCAATGCCCTCGTGCCCGGCGTGTACTTCATCCACCTGATGACGAATGGCGAACGCGTAACGAAGAAGTTCGTGGTGGCCCGGTAAAGCCGGCCTATCCTTATTGTTGTATTGTTATATTGTCATATTGTTGTAGTGCCGGCAGTAGAGCCGCCAATATAGCAATATGACAATATAGCAATACGACAATTTGACAATATAGCAATATAGCAATATAGCAATATAGCAATATAGCAATATAGCAATATAACAATATACCTACCCCCCCAGCCATTTCCCCAGCCATTCCCTTTCCAGCACCTCCGTTGCGGGGGGCAGGCGCCTGGCCAGTTCCTTTCTCTTTTCCACTTCAAAAGGCGCCAGTTTGGCCAGTTTGCGGGTGAAGTCGATAAAATTCCGCACCTGTTTTTTCAATTCGGCTTTGGCCAGCGGCTGGCGGTATATGTAGATTCGGTAAGCCTCCAGGAAGCTGAGCAGCAATTCCGTTTGCCCCGTTTCGTAGTAGATTTTGGCCAGCAGGTTTTTGGCCGCCACGGCCAGCAGCAGGTCGCGCAGGTCCAGTTGGTTGAGCACCACCTGGGCTTTGCCGTATTGCCCTTTCCGGTACAGATAATGCCCCAGGTTGTAGTGGAAGATGTTTTCCCGGAATTCCTCCGGCAGATAGGCTTTGTACTCGTGCAGGAAGCGGTACGCCCAGTCGAGCCTGCCGGTGCGCAGCCCGACGGTGATGAGGTTGCTGTAGCGCCAGGGGGCCAGGCGCCCGTCTTCCAGCAACAAGCCCTTTTCCAGGAGCAGTTCATTGATCTCGAGGAAATGGCCGTAGTAGGATTCGTCGCGAAACTGGTTGATGCGGCGGGTGCAGTAGTTGAGCAAATAGGTATAGAGGTTTTTGAGCTCCTGTGGGGATAGCAGGCCCGAATGTTCGCGCAGCAGTTGGTGGAGCCTGTCGAAATACTGCCCTTCCTCCGGCTGCTGCAGCATCAGCAGGGCATTCATGTAGATCAGGATGACGGGCGCATCTTCGAAGGGTTGCTGTCCGGCCCACTTCAGCGCTGCTTCGCCCAGCCCGGGATCGTAGTGGACATCCAGTATCCGGCTCTGGTTGGCCATTTCGAGCGAATAGCGGAGTTTGCCGGCCAGGTAGGCGCGGTCGAGGGCGTCGGCCGTGCGCTGGAGTTCCTCGCGGTAGTTGCGTTCATAGCGCACGGAATGGCGGTTTTCCAGCTCGCTGATCCGGTAGAGGTGCTGCAGGTAGGCTGCATCCTGGAAGGGTTGCTGCCCGGCCAGCTTTTGCGCCTTGCGCAGGGCGGCCCTGAAATGTTTGGGCAATTCCAGTTCGTCAAAGATTTCCATCAGGGCCAGTTGCTGGTTCAGCGGGTTGGCCTGCTGGTGTTCTGCGAGGAGAAACTGCTCCAGGAGCTGCAACAGTTCGCTCATGCGGTAGGCCAGCGCGCGTTCGTCCAGCTCGAGGGCCTTGGCTACTGCCGCTTTTTCCAGCTCCGGAGCATTGAAATCGGGAGCGAAGGAAAATAAATAATTGAAAAGCAGCTCGTTTTCCTTATTTTTATTGAAAAAGGGCGATTGCAGGAACTCCCCGAAGCGCTGCAACTGGCGCACAGGCAGTTTTTGAAGCAGTTCGGCCAGCTTGCTCTGGTGCATGGTTGCGTGGCTGATTTTCCGGAGTTCATCGTGAAAAACCTAAGCTGGACTTTAGCATTCTAGGCAGCCCTGGTAGCCAAGGAAACCAAGAGGCTAAAGAAAGCGTCCGTTGAATTATTAACATCGCCCTCCAAATAGGAGGTTAAAAATTTCTGATTTCGCCAGATCTGCCTTCGGACA
>CAUJDW010000157.1 GCA_963169455.1 Bacteroidota bacterium
GCAGGTTGGGCTGCAGAAGAATGATTAAGGATTTACGGGGCATAGCGCAGTCCGCATAGCGCGTCCCGGCCTTGGGCCGGGAAGGCCGCAGGTTGGGCTGCAGAAGAATGATTAAGGATTTACGGGGCATAGCGCAGTCCGGTTAGCGCGCCTGCTTTGGGAGCAGGAGGCCGCAGGTTCGAATCCTGCTGCCCCGACAAAACGGCAAGGGCCGCTGCGTTTCGCAGCGGTTTTTTTATTTTCAGGCGGAAAACATTAAACGCAAAACAATGAAAATCACCAAAAACAGCCATGTCCTCGCCGTGCACGACCTGAAGAAGTCAGCCCGGTATTACCAGGATGTTCTCGGCTTTCAGGTAAGGGAAGTCGGCGACCCCGGCTGGCGATTTGCCGAGCGGGACAATTGCCGGCTCATGCTGGGAGAGTGCACGGACGCCATTGACCCAAGGGATCTTGGCGACCACTCCTATTTCGCCTATATCCACGTGGATGACATCGATGCCATCTATGAGGAATTCATCGGAAACAGCGCTTCCATACGCCAACCGCCAAAAGACAAGCCCTGGGGCATGCGCGAGTTCCATCTGGAAACCATCGACGGGCACCGGATAACTTTCGGGCAGGAAATTGGGGGCTGAGCATTGGAGATTACCTTAACGAAACCTCGGAGGTTTCGTTAAGGTAGCCTCACAGCCTCTTCGCCCTCGGCTCGAGGTCCGTCAGCTCCGCAATGCGAACCGGGCGGCCCGATTCGATGCTCTTGCGGGCGGCGATGCCAATGAGGATGGACATGGCGCCGTCGCGCGAGCCGGCGGCAAACTTCAGGGGGTCGGGTTCTTCCGGGTTTTTGAATATCTTGTTTTGCAGGCGTTCGTCGCCGCCGCCATGGCCTTCGCGGGGGTAGCTGACGACGGCGGTTTCGTAATCCTTCCAGTTTTTGTGCACGATGATGGGCTTGTGCTCCATGCCTCCGGCCTGCTGGGCCATTTCCCGGGCGTGCAGTTCGGCCTGGCTCAGCTCCCCTTGTTCCAGCCAGGGAATGTCCTGCCAGGCCTCGATGCGGCCGTCCATGCCGTTGAAGGCAATGCGCCAGCCTTCGAAGGGGGAATACGTCGTCAGGGAGTAATTGACGACAACATCATTGGCGTAGCGGACTTGTGCTGACATTTTGTCATAGATATTGATCTCGTGGCGGAACAGGCAGCTGTCGCGCAGGTAGCCGTCATGGTGTTCATTGGCTGCGTAGAGGTTCATCAGGAATTCATCTTCTGTGATATCCCAGTAGAACCTGCATTCTTTTTTATGGCTGCAGCTGCGGCAGTTTTTCCCCCGGAAGGGCCCGTTGCTGCCGTAGTGTTCCAGGGCGCCGTAGGCAAAAACCTCTTCCGGGTCGGAGTCGAGCCACCAGTTCAGCAGGTCGAAGTGGTGGGTGGCCTTGTGCACCCACAGGGTGCCGCCCTCATGCCGCAGCCCGTGCCAGCGCCTGAAGTAGGAAGCGCCGTGATAGAGGTTCAGGTACCAGTGGAAGTCCACGGAAGTGATGCGCCCGATGGTGTTTTCCGCCAGCAGTTCCTTAATTTTGGCCATATAGGGCGCCCAGCGGTAGTTGAAGCCCACGATCAGCCGCCGGTTCGTCTTCCGCTCGGCTTCAAGGATGGCCTGGCATTTTTGCTCGTCGGTGGTGAGCGGTTTTTCCGTCAGCACGTCGCAGCCCAGCTCCAACCCCCTGATGATGAATTCGTGGTGCGTGGAATCCTTGGTGCAGACGATCACCAAATCGGGTTTGGCCTGGGCGATCATGGCTTCAAAGCCGGTGAAAACGGGGCAGTTTACGCCCATATACCGAAGCGCGAAGGACAGGCGCCCGGGATTGATGTCGCAGAGGCCGGTGAATTCCAGCAGATCCGAATACTCGTCCACGAGCCTTTTTCCCCAGAAATCGACACCGCGGATGCCCGTGCCAACCAGGGCTACGCGCAGTTTTCGGTTAAGCCCGAAACTCCGGACGGGGAAGGGGAGCAGGTTGCCCGCCGCCAGCATGCTGACGGCCGTGAGGAAATGCCGGCGGGAAATTTTGTCTGCCATATTGGCCGGTTTTTGTGCTGTTACAGCTTTGATTGAAGATTTACTAAAGATAACATTTCCCATGTCAAATAACCAAACCATTTCCATGGCCGTATCGGGCTTTCTGATGATGCTCGCCATCTGCCTTCTGGCCGCCACGCCCGCCCGTTCCCAGTACTTCACCATCCAGGCAGAAAAACCCCGCCCGGCCGGAGCGCCTTTTTTCATCGAACCTGCGGAACCCCTGCCGAAAGGGGAGATGGTGCTTGAAAACATGGGTACAGGGGCCGTCCTGCCGCTTCAGGCTTCCAATCCTGGCCATTATGCGGCAGTTCTGGAGGCGCCCCTGGAGGCAGGAGAGCAGCGCCGGTACATCCTCAGAAAAAGAAAGAGGAAGGATGGCCCCCGGGTGGAAGCATGGGCAGTGGAAACCGACAGCTTTCTGAACATGATGGCAGGCCAGAAGCTTGCCCTCCGTTACGCCCTGGCCGAACAGCTTCCCGCCGGCCTGGCTGGCCACTACCGGCGTAGCGGGTTTATTCACCCTGCCTTCAGCCCGGGCGGCGTGGTGCTCACAGACGGCTTTCCGGCCGGGCACGCCCATCAGCACGGCATTTTTATGGCCTGGGTCAATACCCTTTTCCGGGGTGAAAAGGTGGACTTCTGGAACCAGCAGCAGGAAACGGGGACGGTAGTACACCTGGCGCTCGACACCCTGATCAGCGGGCCGGTATTTGCTGAGGCGTTGGTGCGCCTGCAGCACAAGGCGCAGGCTTTCGGGCCGGTGCTGGAAGAAAGGTGGATCATCCGCCTGTACAACCACGGCAACCCATTCATTTGGGAAATCGAATCCAACCAGCTGAATCTTACAAAGGACACCCTGCATATCCTGGAATATCACTACGGAGGCCTCGGCATCCGGGGAAGCGGACACTGGAACCCGGCCGACAGCACGAGCTTCCTGGCAGCGGCGGAAGTGGCCACCGGGACAGGCGAAACGCGCCTGTCCGCCAACCACACCCGCCCGGGATGGACGGCGCTCTACGGGCCTACACCTTCCGGCCCGGCCGGCCTGGCAGTAATGGATCACCCCGGCAACTTTCGCTTTCCCCAGCACGTGCGCGTTCACCCCGACATGCCCTACTTCTGTTTTGCGCCCATGGTGAGCGGGGCCTTTGATCTGCCGCCAGGCCAGCCCTTCAACTCGCGCTACCGTTTCATAGCTTTTGACGGTTCGCCGGATGTGGAAAACCTGGAAGGCTTCTTCCTGGATTTTGGGAGCCCGCTGATTATCCGGAATTAACCAATATTCGACCCTGGCTCACCGCCCCAGCCCCCAGTTCTTGTTCGGCTCGGAGCCCAGCCAGATTTCCAGCAGGCCTCCCCGGGCGAAGTCCCGGTGGTAGAACCAGCACTGATCCAGCGGTTTACCATTCAGTTGAGCACGCTGGATGTAGCAGTTCTCCGCGGAATTGTTGTAGGTTTTGATCGTGAATTGGCCGCCGGGGTAATACCTGGGGTCGAGCGTAATGTTTACCTCATCGAATACAGGGCTGGTGATTTCGTAAACGGGCTCTGCCGAGGAGGTTCCCTGCAGGCTGAACAGGCCGATGGCCATCAGGGTGCTGACCCCGCCCATCTGGCCCTGGTCTTCATCGTGGCCGCCGTAGCCCTCGCTGGGGGTGACGGCCCCATAGGCCTGCTCCTTCACCCGCCGCACCCAGTACTGCGACAGCCAGGGCTGGCCGGCGTAATTGAAGACGTGCGCGTTGGAGCAGCCCGGCTGGTTGGCGTAGCTGACATAGCCGTTGCTGTAGCCGAAGACGAAATTCTCGGGAGCCGCCTGTTCGAAAGCGAAGTTCAGTTTTGCGCACAGGGTGTCCGCCCCGCCCATCAATGCAGCCAGGCCGGGGATGTCGTGCGAGACGGACCAGGTGGCCTGCCAGGCGTTGGCTTCCACCCAGCCCTGGCCGCTGAGGGGGTCATCGTGCAGCCAGGTGCCGCTTTCGTCTTTTGGGAAAAGCAGTTTGTGCCTGGGGTTGTAAAGGGCTTTCCAGCCCCCGGAACGCTTCAGAAAATAAGCCTGATCCTCCGTTTTTCCCAGTTTTCCGGCCATCTCCGACAAAGCCCAGTCCTGAAAGGCGGCCTCCACTGTAATGCCGGCATTGCCCGGATGGTATCCCTTTTCGATATACCGTTCGTCTATCTCCATCATGCCGCCCGGCATGTGGTTGCGTTTCATGGCCTCATAAGCCGTCTCCGCCTCTTTTTTAGTCAGTATTCCCTTCTGGAAGGCGCTTGTGATCAGGTTGGTGGCCGGGCAGGTGGTCATGATGAAGGAATAGCCTCCGGCGCAGGGCCCGCGGGGCAGTAGCCCACCGTTTTCGGCATACTGCACCAGGCAGGCGGCAAATTCGTCCTGCACTTCGGGCCAGCCCAGCCCCCAGAGGATGTTCAGGTTCCATTGGGTGAGCCAGAAGGCGTCGGAATTGTACATGTGGTATTTGACGTTCCCGGCTTCGTCCCGCGGCAGGGCCCTGGTTTTCAGTTTGGCGTTAACCACCTGGCTGCCCCGCCTTTCGCCTTCGGTATAATCGGGATAATCTCCGCTGAAATCGTCGAGTTTGTGCCGGCCCAGCAGGACGTGCCACAGGTCGGTGTACAACTTTACCTTTTGCGCCGGGCTTCCCCCTTTTACGTCAATACGCCCAAGCCATTCGTTCCATTCCTTTCTGGAATCCCGCCGCACTTTGTCAAAATCCCAGTGGCCGCAGTCCTGGCGGAGGTTGTTGCGCGCGTTTTCGATACTGGTATAGGAAATAGCCACTTTTATCAGCATCTGTTCCCCCGCTCTGGCCTGAAAACCGGCGCTTACGCCGGCAGTGGGTGCGTCGTAATAACTCCAGGGGCCTTCCGTACGCGCCGTTTTTTCCGGCCCGCTTCGGAAGCTGTCCACATCATAACGCTGTTCCGCTCCGTTCCAGGCGTCCATTTGATCGAAGGGGCGGCTGAACTGGACGACGAAGAAGATGCGGACGTCTTCCGGGCCGCCCCACAGGCGGCCGGTGGTATTGAACGAGCCTTCCAGCTCGCGCTCGTTGACTTTCGCAACTGCCGCATCGGTCATGGTGGCCGTAGCAAGGTAGCCGCCGAGGTTCAGCAAAATCCGGCTCGGGGCGTCTTTGGTATAGGTGAGCCTGTAAATGCTGGCCCGGTCCGTCGCAGTTTGTTCCACCCAGATGCCGTAATCCTCCAGAAAAAGCCTGTGATAACCCGGCTGCACGATCTCGTCATCGTGGGAGAAGCCGGATTTCCACTCCTGTTCCCCGAGTGAGGGGTTCACCTCGCCGGTAGTGGGCATCAGGCTGAGGCCGGACAGCATCCAGCAATGCACCTGGGGGAAGCCCAGTATTTCCGTGGAATTGTAGTTGTACCCGCCGCCGTACTGGTTTTTGTTCCGGGTCATCGGCGCGGCGCTGATCATGCCGAAGGGCTGGCTGCCGGTCACGAAAAAGAAATACCGGCCCCGGGCCGATTCGATGTAGGGGTCCACCCAGGATACGTGGTCGGGATAATCTTCGAAAGATGGGAATACTTCGATCTCGGACAGGCCCAGGTTCAGGCCGTCGCCGTCCGTTGTTTCAAAGCGCAGCCATTTCACCTTTTTCGGGCTGAAGCTGACGAGCCTGGGCCTGCCGTTGTTGGGGATTTGCGTCACCTCTATGATGCTCCCATCGCTGAAAATCAGTTTGCCGCCGGCTGTGTGCGCCTTTTCACCGGGGCGGTCGTAGAGAATGACTTTCCCGATGGCCACTTCATTTTCCCACTCGAGTTCGACCCATGGGTAGTCGCTATAACCCCAGAAGGTCATGCTGCTTTGGGAGGCCCATTCTCCTTTGCCGTTCAGGCCGATAAGGCCGTCGGTGATATTGCCGGCGGCGTAGGCCGGGCTTATTTCGGAGACGGCCTTCACGCGGGCCAGCGGGGCGATGTTGTCGGGGCCGGCAAAAGCAGGCAAGGCGCCCAGGCAGAAACAGAGCAGAAAGGCAAGTCTGAATTTCATGGCATATCTCGTTTTGCTGTAAGATATGCAGCTCTGCCGAAAATTCAGCAACCGCCCCTTTTGTTTTCCACCCGCTGCGCCCGCGCTGCCGTCCGGCGTTCATGCGCTCTGCAGGTTAATTCCTTTCCAGGTTCTCCCAGTGCAGGTTGGAGCCTACATTGGGGTTGAAATTCGGGTCGTCAGTCAGGATATACTCGCCCAGGTTGTTGGCCCAGGCGTGGTTATAGCCGCTGGGCAGCTCCACTTCCCGGCCCTCAAAGGGGTCATAGTAGCGGTTGATGTTGAGCATGTAGTCGCTGAAATTCTGCGAGGCCTGATCGTACACCTTTCCCCGGGCCTCGAACTGAGCCAGGTTTTCGGCCCGCATCTGATCGCTCATCTGGCTGAGGGTGCGGCTGAGTTCGCCAATGCTGTGGATGCGTTGAATCTGCTGCTGGGCCAGGTATTCGATCATGTTGCTGTATTTGGCGTACCATTGCGGGTTGATCCGGAAGGAAGAGGTAATGGTCTGGAAAATTTTGGCGTGTTTTTCCAGTTCACCCTGCCGGGCCTTGAAGGAAAAGAGGTATTCCATGTACCAGATGACATTGGTGGTGGTCCCGTACATCGACTGGACGGGGAAATACATCCCCTCTATGACGCCGTAGATTTCCTCCTCCATCGGGATGCCGTTGCGGGTGTAAGTGACCCGCACTTTGGCGCCATCGGCGAAGGTTTGTACGTAACCGCCGCCCAAATTGCCGGCCCCCACGGCGCGGGCCAGTTCGGGAAGGGCCTCGGCGCTGATGATTTGCATGCCTGCCCTGCCGGCCTGCACCTGGGGCAGCAGAATCTGCTGCAGGGCGTCAGCCGCCGAAACAGGGGGGCGCACAACCATGCCAAAATAGCGGGAGCCCGGCGGGTTGATACTCAGGGTCATCTGGTTGTCCGTCCAGAAGTAACAGTAGTTTCCGAAAGCTTCGAATTCCTCGGCGCCGTTCGGGTTGTACACCCTGAAGGCAGCCGTGGCCGGCATGGCCGGCACGTCCAGCACCCAGGTGATGCCGCCGGAAAATTTCCAGCCTTCCGGCATCAGAAAACGGAAGGCTTCGCCTCCCGTCCCCTGGGCGTCGATGTAGGAAAAAAGCTTGAACCTGATAGAAGGTTCTTCCGCTTGTGTAAAGCCTGTGACTGGCCCCTCGTGGACATCTTTGTTTCCGCAGGAGGCCATCAGGAATGCGGAAAGAAGTGTTCCGCAAATGAATGTTCCCACCATGGCCTGTTGATTTTGGTTGAGAAAAGCTTCTATCTGATCAAACCAAATCGGAGGGAAATAATTCCTGCTTTTTCCTAACTTTTTGGCTTCCGGTTAAGGCGCTTTCCCCATTTGTAAAGCTCCACCCAAAAGACGAAAACAAAGGAAACGGCCAGGCATTTCCAGAGCTGTGGCGCCGGTAAGGCTTGCAGCTCGAAAAAGTGGCGCACTTCAGGCAGGAAAAGGGCGGCAGCCAGGATGGCGGCCGTAACGGCAAGTATCACCGGGACAAGCGGGTTGGGGTAGTTGATCGTCCTGAAAACCGAGTAGTAGAAAGACCGGTTCGCCAGGGTCAGGAAAATATTGCTCATCAGGATGGCGGCAAAGGCGATGGTGCGGACCTGAGGCTCTGAATAACCGGAATCCATTGCGGTTTTATACAGGTAAAGGACTCCCGCCGTAATCAGCAACCCTTGTATGATGCTGATGGCCAGTTCGTGGAAAGAGAACAGGGAATCCGTCATTTTCCGGGGTTTTTCCTCGTACAGGCGTTTCTCCATCGGTTCGTTTTCAAAAATAATGGAACAGGTGGGCCCCATGATCAATTCGAAGAAAATGATGTGAATGGGGGAGAAGATATTGGAGAATTTCCAGCCCAATATCAGCGGAATGCTCACCGTCAGGATGATGGGGATGTGGATGGAAATGATGTACTGTACGGCCTTTTTGAAATTGGAGTAGATGCGCCTGCCCAGGAAAATGGCGTCGGCTATTTTATCGAGGTTGTCGTCGATGATGACCATGGAAGCGGCGCGTTTGGCCGTTTCGGTGCCTTTGCCGCCCATCGCTACGCCGATATGGGCCGATTTCAGGGCCGGGGCGTCATTGACCCCGTCGCCGGTCATGGCGACCACCTCTCCGTTGGCTTTCAGGGCCTCCACCACCCGGAGCTTGGCTTCCGGGAACATACGGGCAAACAGGTTCACTTCCTCCACGGCTGCTTTCAGCCCGGCTGCTTCCATTTCCATGACCTCCTGCCCGGAAAGGCTCTTTTCCAGGCCCATGAAACCGGTTTGCCTGGCGATGGACAGCGCGGTGTCCCGGTAATCCCCTGTGATGATCTTTAATTTGATGCCGGCATCGTAAAAACGCCTGAAAACCTCTTGTATATTTTGTTTTGGAGGGTCTTCCAGCGCGATCAGCCCCTCGAACTGCCAGTCAAAACCCATTTGGTCCCCGGGGAAATCATCGCCCCCGAAACCGGCGCTGGCCACTGCCAGCACCCGATGCCCCTGGTGAGAAAGCGCCCTGGCCTGGCGGCTGGTTTCCTCCTTATCGGCAGCTGAGAGGCTGCAGCAGGCAAGCACAGTTTCCCAGCCGCCTTTTGCGGCGATGATCCTCTCCCGCTGTTCATTTTCATATAGATGGGTCATCATCGGAGGGGCGCCGCTCAGGGGGTATTCGTGGATCATCCTGAACAGGCTGCGCCGGTCCGTTTCCGCCGTTTTGGCATAGGCCTCATGAATTGCCATTTCCATGGGGTCGAAAGGGTTTACTTCACTCGACCACATGGCGTATTCCACCACCCGCCTGCAGGCCTCTGAGGCACATTCCTCCAGGCTGGCAAGCTTTTTTTCCGGGAAACTGTATATGCCGGCCAGCTTCATCCTGTTTTCCGTAATCGTCCCGGTCTTGTCGATGCAGATAACCGTCGCCGAACCGAGGCTCTCCACCGTCCGGGGTTCCTTGGCCAGCACGCCGTTTCTGGCCATTTTCCATGCGCCAAGGGCCATGAAGGTGGCAAATGCAACGGGAATCTCCTCCGGCAGGACGGACATGGCCAGGGTCAGGCCGTGCAGCAGGCCGTGCAACAGGCCTCCGGATTCGAAATAATTAATTGCCCAAACCACCAGAAATGCCAGCACGCCGAAGCCGGCCATTTTCCTGACAAAGGAATTGATCTGAACCTGCAGGGGCGTCCTGCTTTTTTCAATGCCTTCCAGGGATTTGCCGATCCGCCCCAGTTGCGTTTGCAGGCCTACTGCTGTTACTTCTGCGGTGGCGGAACCGGAAGTGGCCAGAGTGCCCGAGAATATCTCGTTGTTGCCGGGCTCCCTGTTTTTGCTGGCCGAAAAGGATTCACCGGTCAGAATGGATTCGTTGAGGGAAAAATCGTTGGACTGCAGGATTGTGGCGTCGGCGGGAATGACATTGCCTTCTTCCACGACGATCAAATCTCCGACGACCACCTCGTCCGTAGGTATTTCTACGACCAACCCGCTGCGGATGGCCTTGGTGCTCGGCTGGGTGAGCTTTTTGAGCGCTCTGAGCGCATTCCGGCTCCGGGTTTCCTGATACAGAGAAATGGCGGAAACAAAGATGATGGCCGCAATCATGATCAGGCCATCGGAATATTCTCCCAGGAGAAAATAAATGCCTGCAGCAACCAGCAACAGCAGAAACATAGGCTCGGTGGTTACATCTTTCAGCACCCGCCAGAAACCGCTTGATTCTTTATCTTTTATGACATTGGCGCCATGTTTCCTCCGCGATTCCGCTACTTCTTTTGCAGAGAGGCCGGTAAGTTCCTGTTGCTGGAAAGCGCCGTTCGCCTGGTTGTACATCTGGCTTATAGGTAACATCATCTAGCAATATTTAGCCCTTCCACAATCTATGAAAATTTTTAGTTTTACTTTCCGGAACATTTTAAAAACACCCGTTCACCATGAAAAGACTATTTCAGATAATCACCCTCCTGCTGACGCTGTCCTTTCCTGCATACAGCCAGAACAACCCCAGCGCCAGCCACGGCAATAAATTCGAACAACTCGGCGCAATCCTGCCCCCGCCCAACGACTACCGCGGGCCGGACGGAGCCCCCGGGCCGGAGTACTGGCAGCAGCGCTGCGACTATGACATCGAGTGCCGCCTCGATGTGGAAAACCTCAGGCTGGACGGAGAGGAGCGGATTACCTATTACAACCAGTCGCCCCATACCCTGCGCTACCTGTGGCTGCAACTGGACGAAAACCAGCACTCGCCGGATAACGACAACCAGCACTTCGACGACAGCTCCATCAAGCCCGCCATGAGCGAAACGGACCTCCGGCTGCTGGAGTCCTGGCGCGAAAAGGAAAAATACGGCCACAAAATCGAAGCAGTAACCGGCGCCAATGGCGCGCCCCTGAAGCACCTCATCAACAATACCATGATGCGGGTTGACCTGCCGCAGCCCCTCAAACCCGGAGAATCTTTCTCTTTTATGGTCAAATGGCACTATTACCTGCTCGACCGGATACACTTCGCCAAACTGGCGGAAAATTTCGCCAACTACCCCCGGGGAGGGTACGAATACTTTCCCGGCGACGGCAACTACCTGTTCACCATCACCCAGTGGTACCCCCGCCTTTGCCTGTACAGCGATTATGAAGGCTGGCAAACCAACCAGTTTACGGGCAGGGGAGAGTTCGCCCTCACCTTCGGCAACTTCGTGGTGAAAATGACCGTACCCGCCGACTACATGGTAGGCTCAACGGGAGAATGCCTCAATTATTCCACCGTCCTGTCTCCCACCCAACTCCAACGCTGGAAACAAGCCCAGGATGCATCAGAGCCGGTGGAGATCGTCACCCTGGATGAAGCCCGGGCCAACGAAAAGAAAAAACCAGGCAAGGAAATAAAAACCTGGATATACAAAGCCGATAACGTCCGGGATTTCGCCTGGACGGCCAGCCGGAAGTTCATCTGGGACGCCATGCCCCACATCAACGAGGATGGGAAAAAGGTTATGTGCATGAGCTATTACGGCAAGGAAGCTTACCCCATCTACCGGAGATATTCCACCAAAGCGGTTGCCCACACCCTCAAAACGTATTCTAAATTCAGCATTCCCTACCCTTACCCGGTGGCCATTTCGGTGGAGGCGGAAAACGGCATGGAATACCCCATGATCTGCTTCAACCCCGGGCGGGCCGAAGAAGACGGCACCTATTCGGAAATGGCCAAAAAGCAGGCTATCTCAGTAATCATCCACGAAGTAGGGCACAATTACTACCCCATGATCATCAACAGCGATGAACGGCAGTGGGCATGGTTCGACGAAGGGCTCAACACCTTCGTTCAGTTTATCGCAGAACGCGAGTTCGACAACAACTACGCCCCCTGGGCCGGGCCGGCCCACCTCATCACGGACTATATGAGCCTGCCCAAAGATCAGTTGGAGCCCATCATGACCAACAGTGAAAACATCAATGACTACTTCGGCAACGCCTACCGCAAACCGGCCACCGCGCTCAATATCCTCAGGGAAACCATCATGGGCCGCGAACTGTTCGACTACGCTTTCCGGGAATACGGCCGCCGCTGGGCTTTCAAACACCCCACTCCGGCCGACTTCTTCCGAACCATGGAAGACGCCAGCGGCATGGACCTCGACTGGTTCTGGCGCGGCTGGTTCTACACCACCGATGCCGTCGATATCTCCCTGGACAGCATCAAATGGTTTAAGGTTGACCTGGAAAACGACCCGGAAAAGCAGGAGGCCACCTTTTCTCAAAAAAACAGCAAGCCCTTCGAAGATATCAACCAGATCCGCAACAGAGAAACAGGCATTGCCTCCGAAACAGAAAAAGACCCCGAACTGCGCGATTTCTACACCAGCTACAAGCCCTGGGAAACGGGCGACTCGATTTTTAAAATGCCGCTCCACCTCTACGAGGAAACCTACAGCCCCGAAGAGAAAAAGGAATTGTTCGACGGCAAAAACTACTACCAGCTCCACTTCAGCAACAAGGGTGGGCTGGTCATGCCGGTTATCATCGAATGGACCTACGAAGACGGCAGTTCGGAGATCCAGCGCCTGCCGGTGACGATATGGCGAATGAACGAGAACGGCTTTTCCAAGGCCTTCGTCAAAGACAAAGTAGTGACGGCTATCCGAATCGACCCCTTCCGGGAAACAGCGGATATCGACGAGGAAAACAACAACTGGCCTGTGCGGGAAATGCCGACGCGCTTCCAGGTGTTCAAAGCCCATAAGCAGGGAAAAGTACTGAACCCCATGCAAAAAGCCCAGGGAAAGACAGTCAGGCCGTAAGAGGCAGGTTCTGGTTAAAGTAAAAAGGAAAAATGCCCGGACGAATATTACAAATTCATCCCGAAGACAATATCCTCGTTGCGCTGCAGGACTTGCCTGCCGGCGCAGCCATCCCCTTTGCCGGGCAGGATATCATGCTGGCGGAGGCCGTACCGGCAAAGCACAAATTCGCCATCCGGAACCTGGATACGGGAGACGAACTCATCATGTACGGCGTACTGGTGGGCAAAGCAACCCACCCGATTCCCATAGGGTCCCGGATCTCCACCGAAAACACCGTCCACGCCAGCCGGGAATACGGCCGCTTCCGGCAGGAAAGCAACTGGCAACCGCCCGATGTGTCACGCTGGCAGGGGCGCACCTTCAACGGCTATCACCGCGCAGACGGCAGGGTGGGTACGATGAACTACTGGCTCGTCGTGCCGCTGGTCTTTTGCGAAAACCGCAACCTGGACGTCATCCGGGAAGCTATGGCGGAACAACTTGGATATGTTTCCACCCGCCATTTTTCGGTGGATATGAAGCCCCTCATCGAAGCCTACCGCAGGGGGGCTTCGGCGGAGGAACTGCTTCAGGCGGAGGTCATACGGGATGGCATGGACATCCGCCGGAACAGGCTGTTCCCGAATGTCGATGGCATCAAGTTCCTGAAGCACGAAGGCGGTTGCGGCGGCACGCGGCAGGATAGCGAAGCCCTTTGCAGGCTGCTGGCCGGTTATATCACCCATCCCAACGTCGCGGGTGCCACGGTGCTGAGCCTGGGCTGCCAGCACGCCCAGCACCGCCTGCTGGAGGAATCCATTAACCGGATAGCCCCGGCTTTTTCCAAACCGATGTACGTACTGGAACAACAAAAGATCAGCTCTGAAAGGGCCCTGATCGCCGAAGCGGTGAAAAAGACCTTTGTTGGCCTGGCCGAAGCCAACCGGCACAGCCGGCAGCCCGCGCCCCTGAGCAAGCTATGCCTAGGCCTGGAATGCGGCGGGTCGGATGGTTTCTCCGGCATTAGCGCCAACCCGGCCCTGGGCCATGCTTCCGGGCTGCTTACCGCCCTTGGCGGATCGGCCATCCTCTCCGAATTCCCGGAACTCCACGGCGTGGAACAGGAGCTGATCAACCGCTGTGTGGATGGGGAAACGGCGGAGAAATTCTCCAGGTTGATGCGCGCCTATTCGGAACAGGCCAGGGCTTCGGGTTCGGGTTTCGAAAACAACCCTTCCCCCGGCAACATCAGGGACGGGCTGATTACGGACGCCATGAAGTCGGCAGGGGCGGCCCGCAAGGGCGGCTCTTCGCCCATAACGGATGTGCTGGACTACACGGAGCCCGTCACCAGGCAGGGCCTGAACCTGCTGTGCACGCCCGGTAATGATGTCGAAAGCACGACCGCCCTGGCCGGATCGGGCGCCAACATCATCGTTTTTACCACAGGCCTGGGGACGCCCACCGGCAACCCCGTCGCGCCGGTCATTAAAATGTCGTCCAACACCCGGCTATACGAACGAATGCGGGATATCATCGACATCGACGCCGGCACGATCATCACCGGCGAAGACAGCATCGAAAGCAAGGGGGAGGAACTGCTGGAACTCATCATCAAAGTGGCCGGCGGCGAAATAGCCACCCATGCGTCCCGGCTGGGGCAGGATGACTTCATTCCCTGGAAACGGGGGGGTTCACTTTGAATAATAACATCAACCTGGCCATAGAAAAGCCACGGGCCGACTGAACTCCAGCAAAATCAACGCGAGTCAGCCCGTGAATGGCCAGGCCAGGCAAACCGTGTATTGCTTGCATGAGCAATTGCGGATATGGCCCCGTTTCGGGATCACTGCCCCCCTGGTAAGTAGTTGGGCATATCCAGCAGAACAATATAACAATCCAGCAAAATAACCCTAGTCTTTGTCCCGGCTCCAAAAAATCTCTGCCATGCTCACAGGTTTGCCTCTTCTTCTGCTTATCCTCGCCGCCATCGTTTTCATCGTGCTGGCTTCGTCGTTCTGGAAAGTACACCCATTCATTGCCCTGCTTCTGGCCAGCCTCGGGCTTGGCCTGGCGGCTGGCATGCCCGCGGCGGATGTCATCCAGGCCATCAATTCCGGCTTTGGGGGGCTTATGGGTTATATCGGGCTCATCGTCGTTCTGGGCAGCATCATCGGGCTCATCCTGGAGCGGTCGGGCGCTGCCCTGCGCATTGCGGAGCTGCTTTTAAAAGCCGTGGGGCCGAAGCGGCCCGCATTGGCCATGTCGGCCATCGGGGCTACTGTGGGGGTGCCTGTTTTTTGCGACAGCGGCTTTGTCATCCTTTCCGGCCTGAACAACGCTCTGGCAAAGCGAACAACAACCAAAAAAGCCACCCTGGCCCTGGCGCTCGCCTCCGGGCTGTACACCACCCATACACTGGTGCCGCCTACGCCGGGCCCCATAGCAGCAGCGGGCAATCTCGGCGCAGGAAATTATCTCGGCATGGTCATGTTGCTGGGGCTGGCAGTTTCTATTCCTGCAGCAGCCGCAGCTTATTTTTTCGCTTGTGCAAAAGGGAAAAACATCGAAGCGGCAGAAAGCGGGCAGGAGCCGGAAGAAAATGCCGGCCTACCTGCCGCTTTACCTTCGCTGGCGCCTATTATGCTCCCCATCCTGCTGATCGCTTCCTCTTCCATAATCGATTTTTTGAAGGTTGAAAGCGCCTGGGCCCGCTGGCTGCACTTCGCAGGGCATCCGCTGATCGCCCTGCTCGCCGGCCTGCTCCTGGCCTTTGTGATCTTCCGGAGCCGGGGCCGGGCAAAACTCACGGAATGGGTGGGGGAGGGCATCAGGCTGTCGGGCCCGATACTTGTTATCACCGGCGCCGGCGGCGCATTTGGCGGGGTGCTCAAAGCGACGCCCGTAGCCGGCATGGCTACAGCCTGGGTGCAAAACGGGGAGTTTTCAGGGGCTTTTTTTCTGATCATAGCTTTTTTGGTTGCTGCTTTACTGAAAAGCTCGCAGGGCTCCTCCACCAATGCGCTTGTCATCACCTCTTCCATGCTCGCCCCACTCGTCGCTGCAATGGGTTTCGACACGCCCTATGAATTGGCGCTCGCCGTTTTGGCCATCGGCGGCGGCGCCATGACGGTTTCTCATGCCAACGACAGTTATTTCTGGGTCGTCTCCCAGTTTGGCGGCATCGGAATAAGAGATGCCTACCGGACGTTTACGATTATGACGGGCCTGCAGGGGCTGGTGGCGCTGGCCATGGTTTTGTTGTTGTTCTGGCTGAAGGCTTCATATTAAGAGCCAATCCTCACTTTTCCAGCAAGGCCCTGGCCTTCCCCACATCAGGGTGTTCCACCCCCGCCTTTTCCAGTGTTTCAAGGTCCTGGAGGAATATATCGCGCCAGGTATTGGCATCATCGAAGGATAATTCCATCCATTCTTCGTACACTTTTTTTGCTTCCTTCCACTTTCCCTGGTAGAGCAATGCCAGCGCCAGGTTGGTGTGTATCCATTTCTCGGAAGGATCGGCTGCCAGCCCTTTGCGGGCTGCTTCTTCAGCTTCTTTGGCTTGGTGAGTGAACAGGTGATACCATGCCAGGTTGCCGGAGGCATTGGCCAGGCGGGTTCGCGTTGTTTCTTTTTCCGGCTGGAGGGTGTAAAGGCTGTCTAATTTTGCCACGATCTGTATTTGCCAGGGTAGCCGGGCAGCTTCTCCGGCGGCGCCCTCTCTTTGGGTTTCCAGCATTGCAATAGCCTTCTGCAGCTTCAGGATGGGCATGTTTTCAGGTGCGTAGGCGCCGAGCTCCTCCCGCAGCCAGGCAACCCCCTTTCTGAAAACATCCGCTCTTGGGTGCGCTTCGGGAAAACGAGCGAGCCAACTTTCAACCTCGTTCAGGTATTGCAGGCTCTGTTCCCTACAGCCGGCGCCGCTGTCGATTTCCAGCCAATCTTTGCAGAACAGGGCCTGGGCCAGCAAAGCCTGGCAATAATTCAAGCCTTCTGCTTCAGGGCTTTTTTCGGCAAGCTGCCGGCGGATATCGAGGCTTTCCCCGTAGAGGTTGGCGGCGGCATCCCAGTCCATGGTTTTGGTTTTCAGGCTGCCAAAGCTGTGTAGGGTTTTTGCCAAGCTGGGCAGGTAAGCATCCGGATTTTTCTGCACCAGCAGCCGGTAGGTTTCCAGTATGGCGTTAAAGATGGCTTCAGCCTCAGTATATGACCCTCTGTCGAAGAGTAAATTCCCCATATTATATAGGGTGCCGGCCAAATCCGGCAGGTAAACATCGGGGTCTTTTTGCGCCAGCTCCCATCGAATTTCCAGGGCTTCTTTAAAGGCGGCTTCGGCTCCGGCGTAAGATTCTCTTCCGTGGTGTAAATTACCCAGATTGTTCAGGATAGCAGCCATATCCGGCAGGAAGGCATCGGGGTTTTTCTGCGCGAGCCCTCTCTGGATTTCAAGGGCTTCCCTGAATGCGGCTTCGGCCTCGGCGTAGGATTCTTTTTCCATTAGCAGAAGCCCCAGATTGCTCAAATTTCCGGCCACATCCGGCAGGAAGGCATCGGGGTTTTTCTGCGCCAGCCCTCTGTGGATTTTCAGGGCTTCTCTGAATGCGGCTTCAGCCTCGGCGTAGGATTCGCTGGCCGTTAACAACAGGCCCAGGTTGTTTAGCATGGTGGCGCGCTCATTATCCGTTCGCACCAGGCCTGATGCACGTTGATATAAAGGAACTGCCTTTGAGTACTGGTTCTGTTTATGCAGAAAAAAGGACGCCTCAAGGAGGTTTTCAATATTGGTGCTGTCTTTTTCAATGGCCTCCAGATAGCTGCGGTAGGCCGCCGGGAATTCGAAGTTTGCAGCCAGCATCCGCGCACGGATCATGTAGTTCTCCACGGCCTGGGCTTTGGCGCGTTGTACTTTCTCTTCCTGTGACAACACATTATCCCAGAATTCATCCAGCTTTTCCTGTGACAGGATAGCCAGTGCGGCCCGGATGTCGCCTTCCTCCACGAATTTTTTCAGCGCGTCGCGGGCGAATCCCGAGGCTTCATTGAGGTCGGTCTGGGCCAGGCGCTTCGCCAGCTGCGTTTTGCCGGCTTCCAGTTCCCGCACCTGTTTGTAGAGAGCGGTGATCTGGCTGGTGAGCGCGGCCCGCTCATCCTCGGCTACCCCGAAGCCGCGCTGGGCGATGAGGGAGTCGATCTTCCGGCTCTGCTCGGCGATGCGTTTTTCCAGGGTATAGGTGATGCGCTTCACCCTTTGATCAAAATCGTCCTGCCGTACGATGGCAATGCGCACCCGCTCCTGCGGGTCGTTGGGAATGACCACTGTGACAGACTTTTCGTCGGCTCCCAGCACCTGAAAGCCCTGCTTTTGCACCAACAGGCTTACGGATTCTCCGGCTTTCCGGGAAAGGAATTCGATCGTGAATTTTCCGTCAGTCCCGGAATAAGCTTCATTGGCGTCATCTAGGGGAATGAGGCGGACTTCGGCCTCAGGAGCACCCTCGTTGCTTTTGTTGATAACAATGCCCTTGACAGAGCGGTTTTGGGCCAGGCAAAAGTGGGAGGACAGAAGGATGAAAAAAAGCAGCAGTATTCTCATAAGGTCAGTTTTTCAGCCTGTTCAGGCGGATGATGATCAAAGTACTGCCAGGGTGCACTTCATGAGAGGCTATCGAAAACCCACTTTTCGATGCCATTAAGCGGTAGCTCGTTTTTTGCCGCTCATTGGGAATCTGGAAGCTGAAGTTTCCTTTTTCATCAGTAAACTCCCGGTGTTCTTCGATTTCAACAGAGGCGCCCTCAATCGGCGCTGAGCCGTCTGCATTAGTGACTTTGCCCACGACAAGGCCCAGGCTGCCGTCGGGCTCAAGCCGTAAAACCGGGCTTTCTTCAGTAGCCAGCAGGCTGTCCCGGGTTAATTTCCAGAAGCGGGCATTTAGTTGCACCGGCGCTTTTTTGCCGATCAGTTCCCGGCTAAGGTTTTTGAAATCAGCCGTCAGGCCTTCGTTATCTATCACCGAAGCTGGTGTCCAGCCTCTGCGATCCCAAAGTTTAAAGGATTCGATCTCGATTTCGGGATAAGCAGGTAAATCGGGCTTTTCAAAGCGCACGGTAAAATCGAAAGGCTCTTTCTCCACACCACGTGCCTGCAAAAACGCAAAACTTCCTACTGCCACCAGGACTCCAGCCACTAAAGGCCCTTTGAATTTCAGGTTCATGCCGAGCCATTTGCCTTCCCCTTCGGCCTGGCTTCCGCTCATCAACTGGAAATAAGCGATACCGGCCAGAATGCCGAGCAGCACAATGAAAAGCAGTTCGCCCAAAGGTTCGGCATTGCCCATCTTCTCTTGCAACCATACCATCGACAGGAACATTCCGATGGCCGCAAGCAATGCGGCAGCGCCCAGCCAAACTGCAGCGCCGGAGCCTTTCCCCGGCAGAGCGGGGTGGGCAGAAGCCTCCGCTTTTTCGGTTTCCACCACCGGCCCTCCTGCAGTAGGGCTTTCTGGAAGCCGGTCGATAATATCCAGTAAAGCCTGGTGTATCCTGGAATACTCGATGCGCAATTCACCGGGCCCGCTGGCGCCGGATATTTCCTGTTGTTTTGCCTGTTGATAACGGGAGGACTGGTGGATGGCCTCATTGTATAGGCGTTTATCCCTTTCGGATTCCGTTATCTGAAGCAGGGATTCGATGGCTTGCCGGGTATCGCCATCTGCAAGGAGGCGCTTCAGGCGGTTTTTCGTCACCATGGGCTTGGTTTTCTGGCCCGTAAAATATGGATTTTTCAGAAACCCTGAAAAAACACGCTGAGGCCAGCCTTGAGGTGCTCGCCGGATATGCAGTCAAAGGTTCTAAAACCCGAAAGCCCGGGGCAGCCACAAGCTCAGGCCCGGCAGGTAGGACACCAGCACCAACGCAATAAGCATGGCGATAAAAAGCGGGAGCAGGGGCTTTACGACTTTTTCGATCGTGGTTTCCGCTACGCCGACGCCTACAAAAAGTACGGAGCCAACGGGCGGCGTGCACAGCCCGATACAGAGGTTGAGCACCATGATGATGCCGAAATGAACGGGGTCTATGCCCAGCGACTCCACTACCGGCAGAAAGATCGGCGTAAAAATCAGGACGGCCGGGGTCATGTCCATAAAGGTGCCGACGGCCAACAGAATAATGTTGATAATAAGCAGGATAACCACCTTGTTGGCGCTGATGGAGAGCAGGAGGGCGGTGATGTTCTGAGGAATATTTTCGTAGGCCAAAATCCAGGACATGCTCATGGAAGCGCCGATGAGCAGCATGACGATGGCTGTGGTGGAAGCCGAATTGAGCAGGATGCCGCCCAGGTTCTTCCAGCTGATTTCCCTGTACAGCAAGGCCAGCACCAGGCAGTAAACGGCTGCTACGGCGGCAGCTTCCGTAGCCGTAAAAATGCCGGCCACGATGCCGCCCATGACGACCACCAGCAGCAGCAGGCTGGGAAACGCGGCGACAAAGGTTCGCCAGATATCGGGGAGCCTGCTGCGTTCGCCGACCGGGAATTTTTTCCACCTGGCCCAGAAGCCGGCCACCAGCATCAGCAGCAGCCCGGTGAGCAGCCCCGGCAGGTAACCTGCCAGGAAAAGCGCAGCAATGGAGGCGCCGCCGCTGGCCAGCGAATACACGATGAGAATGTTGCTGGGAGGAATAACCAGCCCTGTGGTGGAAGCCGTGATGTTGACCGCTGCGGCGAACTGCCGGCTGTAGCCTTCCTTCACCATCGCTTTTCCCATGATGCCTCCTATGGCGCTTGCCGCCGCTACGGCCGAGCCCGCAATCGCCCCGAAGAGCATGGCCGCCAGGATGTTGACGTGCGCCAGCCCGCCGGGAAGCGCGCCTACCAGCGTTTTGGCAAATTCCACCAGCCGGCGCGCTATGCCGCCCTGGTTCATGATCTCTCCCGCAATGATGAAAAAGGGTATGGCGAGCAGCGCAAAACTGTCCAGCCCCGTACCCATGCGCTGAGCCACCGTTGTGAAGGCAGGAAGCGCAGGAATGCTTACCAGCATGGTGAACAGGCTGCTGATGCCGATGCTCCAGGCTACCGGCGTTCCGATGCCGAGCAGGATGAGGAATGTGAGTATTAAAATGAATACTTCCATGAGTTCCAGGCTAATTCACACTGCTCCGGGACTCCCGGAGCAGGGCCTCTGCAGAATAAAAAACCACCAGCAGCCCCGCCAGGGGTATGGCGGCATAAACCACAGCCATCGGCAGCCGCATGGCCGCAGAAAGCTGCCCCAGCACGTGGGTGATGTACATCAGCCGCAAACCGCCGATCAGCATGGCCGAAAAGGCAAAACCGCCTATGAGGATATTGATCAGAACCGAAAGCCTGGCCTGCGCCCGTGCCTGGAGCCTGGACGGAAAAATGTCGATCGTCAGGTGCTTTTTCTGCCCCGACACATAAGCGGCGCCCAGCATTCCGATCCAGATCAGCAGGTAACGGGCCAGCTCTTCCGTCCAGCCTGCCTGATGCCCCAGGGCATAGCGGGTGAATACGCCCCACAGCACATCGAGGGTGATGGCGGCCATCAGGAGGATAAGCAGGCGCCCGAGGTGCTTGTCAACGGCTTCTTTCATTGTACGGCTTGGATTTTGTCTATCAATTCACGCATCATAGGGTCCTTTCTGTATTCCTCCAGCAGGCCTTTTGTTCGCTCCATAAACAGGCTTTTGTCGGGGCGGATGACCTCCACGCCGGCTTTCTGTACTGCTTCCAGCGCCTCCTCTTCCGACTCCTGCCAAAGTTTCCGCTGGAAAACCGTTGCTTCGTTGGCGGCTTCCTGCAGCCATTGCTGTTCCCGGGGCGTCAGGCGCTTCCATGCCAGGGTGCTGATGAGCAGGACGTCGGGCACTGCGGTATGCTCGTTCAGGCAATAATACCGGCACACTTCATAGTGCCGGGAGGTATAAAAGCTGGGTGGGTTGTTCTCCGCCCCGTCCACGATGCCTTGTTGCAGGGCGGTGTATAATTCGCCCCAGGAAATAGGCGTGGGCGCAGCGCCCAGGGAGCGCACCAAACCCATGGCGACAGGGCTTTCCTGTACCCTGATCTTCAGCCCTCTAAGGCCGTCAGGGCCGTACAGGGGGCGGTTTTTGGTGTAAAATGAACGCTGCCCGGCGTCCAGGTAGGTAAGCCCACGCAGCCAGTATTTTTCACTTTCCAGCAGTAGCTCCCGTCCCACCGGGCCGTCGAAAACTTTATAGGCGTGCTCTCGGCTGCGGAAGAGGTAGGGGAGGCCCAGCACCTTCATTTTGGGCGCAAAATTCTCCAGCACGGCGGAAGAAACTTTGGTCATGCTGAGGCTTCCTATCTGCAGCAATTCCAGGCATTCCCTTTCCGTGCCGAGCTGCTGGCTGGGGTAAACTTCGATCTTCAGCCTGCCGCCGGATTTGCCCGCTGTCAGCTCCGCCATCCGCATGATGCCCTCATGCACGGGATGCCCGGTGGGCAGCCCATGGGCCAGCTTGAGGGTTTTGGCGCCATCGCTATTGCTGCATGCGGCCAGGCAAAAGGCAACAAGCAGGCAGCCCCACCGACAGGCGGGGCGCACTGTTCTCCTGATCCGTTCTGTTGCGCCAACCATTTAGTTTCTGCTTCGGATTTGCCTGATCAAAACCAGCGCTTCCCGCACCTTTTCTTCCAGTGCGCCGAAATCCTGGTTTTTCAAAACCTCGGCCGATATGAGTTGCGATCCCATGCCCACGCAGGCTGCGCCGGCACCGAACCATGCCTCCAGGTTTTCGCGCTGCGGCGCCACCCCGCCCGTTGGCATGATGCTCGTCCAGGGCTGCGGGCCGCGCACATCTTTGATAAACTGCGGCCCATATACGCCGCCGGGAAAGAGCTTGATAATTTCGCAGCCCAGCTCCTCCGCCCGCCCGATCTCCGTCAGCGTCCCGCAGCCGGGTATGTACAACACTTTCCTGCGGTTGCAGGCAAGGGCCACATCCTCCCGAAGGGAAGGGCTGACAATGAAACAGGCGCCCAGCTGCAGGTACAGGGAAGCCGTACCCGCATCCGCCACAGAGCCCACTCCCAGCATCATGCCCGGCAGCTCTCTCAGGGCGAACTTATTCAATGCACCAAACACCTCATGGGCGAAGCTGCCCCGGTTGGTGAATTCCAAAAGCCTGGCCCCGCCCCGGTAACAGGCGGCAACGGCCTGTTTGCTTACTTCCGCATCGCCATGGTAAAACAGAGAAACCATGCCCTGCTCATACATGCTTTGTGATACTTGTATTCTTGTGTATTTGGTCATATTCTCTCGTTTTTGTCCCGGAACCTTACTGTGGTAAGCCATTCAGCATCCAGCCAATCAGTTTCACCTGCTCACCCGGCCACTGGCATCACCCTTCATCAGCGTTTCCACCTCCGCAACCGTCACCAGGTTGGCGTCGCCATAGATGGTGTGTTTCAGGCATGAAGCCGCCGTCGCGAAATCTAAGGCCTTCTGGTTATCGCCATAAGTAAGCAACCCGTAGATCAGCCCGGCCATAAAGCTGTCGCCCCCGCCAACCCGGTCCACGATGTGGGTGATCTGATAGGTTGGGGCGCCGTACAGCTCATTGCCATCCCACATCACTCCCGACCAGGTATTATGCGAAGCACTGATGCTGCCCCGCAGCGTGATGATAACCTTTTTAACCTTTGGAAAACGCTGCATCAACTGCTGGCATACAGAGTGGTAGGCCCGGGCGTCCAGGGCGCCGCCCTGGGTGACATCTACTCCTTCGGGATGAATGCCGAAGTGTTTTTCGGCGTCTTCTTCATTGCCGAGCAGGATGTCGCAGCCGGCAACCAGTTCCGGCATCACTTCAGAAGATTTTTTGCCGTATTGCCAGAGGTTCTTCCGGTAATTCAAATCGCAGGAAACGGTGATGCCCATGCGGTTGGCCGTTTCAATGGCTTCCCGGGCCGCTTCGGCGGCGCCCTGCGAAATAGCTGGGGTGATGCCCGTCCAGTGGAACCACTGGGCGTCGCGGAATACCTTTTCCCAATCCACCATGCCAGGCCGGATACTGGCCATGCCGCTGTGGGCCCTGTCGTAGATCACTTTGCTGCCCCGGGCGACAGCGCCCATTTCCAGAAAATAGATGCCCAGGCGCTCGCCTCCTCTGAGGATATGGCCGGCGCCGACGCCCCGCTTGCGGAGCTCCATGATGGCGCACTCACCGATATCATTCGCCGGTATCCGGCTGACGAACTCCACGGGTAAGCCGAAATTGGCGAGGGATACGGCGACATTGCTCTCGCCGCCGCCGTACACGATGTCGAAACAGGCCGCCTGGCTGAAGCGCTGGAACCCCGGCGGCGTGAGCCGCAACATGATCTCTCCGAAGGTGACGATCTTTTTCATGCTCCTGGAATTTGTCGGGCTTTCTTTTTTAAAAATTGAAGTACTGCCTGGCATTGTAATAACAGATATCCTGCACCACTTTTCCAAGCCAGGGCATATCCGCAGGAAGATAACCGCGCTGCACGTCCCTTCCCAGAATGTTGCACAGCAGCCGGCGGAAATACTCATGCCGGGGGAAGCTGAGGAAAGACCGGCTGTCCGTCAGCATGCCGACGAAGCGGCTGAGCAGGCCCATGTTCGACAAGACGTTGATCTGTTTCTCCATACCATCAAGTTGGTCGAGAAACCACCAGGCGGAGCCATACTGCATTTTTCCGGGAATGCTGCCGTCGTTGAAATTGCCGGCCATGGTGGCGAAAACTTCGTTGTCGCGGGGGTTGAGGTTGTACAGTATGGTTTTTGCCAGGCTGTTTTCGCGGTCCAGCCTGTCCAGCATTCTGCCCAGGGCCCCCGCATGGGTAAAATCGCCGATGCTGTCGAAACCGGCATCGGGGCCGAGCCGCTTCAGCATCCGGGTGTTGACGTTGCGCAGGGCGCCCAGGTGGAACTGCTGCACCCAGCCCCTGGCATGGTACATCTTTCCCAGATGGAACATTAGGGCGGACATATACCGAAGCGCCTGTTCCTGTTCGAGCTGCCTTCCCGAAAGCCTTTTTTGGAGTATGTTGTCCACCTCCCGCTCTGTAAAATCTTCGGCGCAGGCTTGTTCCAGGCCGTGGTCGGAAAGGCGGCAGCCGTTCTCATGGAAGAAATCTATCCGTTTTTGCAGAGCGCCGAGCAGGCTTTGGAAGTTAGTGATGCGAATACCTGCTGCCGCCCCCAGCTCGTCCATATAAGCAGGAAAGCCTTCCTTTTCGATATAAATAGCTTTATCCGGCCTGAAAGCCGGCAACATCTTTATTTCGAAGCCTTCCTCGGCAAGCTGCCGGTGCCAGCGCAAATCGTCTGCAGGGCTGTCAGTGGTGCAAACTACTTCCACCTTCATTTTCCGCAGGAGGTTGCGAACGGAAAATTCCGGCGACTGGAGCATCTCGTTGCATTGCTCGTAGATAGCTGTGGCATTTTCTTTTTTCAGCAGCGCATTCACGCCAAAATACCGCCGCAACTCCATCTGCGTCCAGTGGAACAGGGGGTTGCGCAGGGTGTATGGGACGGTTTCCGCCCACTTTTCGAATTTTTCCCAGTCGCTTGCCGCACCGGTGATGTAGTATTCTTCCACCCCATTGGCCCGCATGGCCCGCCATTTGTAGTGGTCGCCCTGCAGCCAAACCTGCGTGATATTCCCGAATTGTTTATCCACTGCAATTTCCTCCGGAGGCAGGTGGTTGTGGTAGTCAATAATGGGCAATCCGGCGGCAAACTGGTGATAGAGCCCGGCCGCGAAATCATTTTCAAGCAGAAAATCGTCGCCGGGAAAAGGGCTGGCTTTGGTTTTTTTGCCGGTCAGAGACATCGTGTTTTTATTGAATGTAGTTCATCAATCGGCCATGGGTTTTTCCCAACTCCTTAGAATCCCCATCTCCAGCCCCCTGAGTTCCGCCAGGCCCCGCAGCCGGCCGATGGCGGAATAACCCGGGTTTGTCTTTTTGCCCAGGTCGTCCAGCATTTTGTGGCCGTGGTCGGGACGCATGGGAATTGGGGCATTGCGCCGCTGCTGCTCGGCCAGCAGTTCCTTCATTACGGCGTACATATCCACATCGCCTTCCAGGTGGTTGGCTTCGTGGAAGTTGCCGAACTCATCGCGTTGCGTGCTGCGCAGGTGGATGAAGTGGATGCGGCTGGCAAAGCGGCGCACCATGGCGGGCAAGTCGTTGTCGGGCCGCACTCCGAAGGAGCCGGTGCAGAAGCAAAGGCCATTGGCGGGGCTGGGCGCGGCATCAAAAAGCGCAGCCACATCCGCTTCCGTGCTGACGACCCGCGGCAGGCCGAGGATGGAGTAGGGGGGGTCATCCGGATGGATGGCCAGCCGGGCGCCGGCTTCCTCGGCTACGGGGGCCAGGTATCTGAGGAAATCGACAAGGTGGTTGCGCAATTCGGAAGGCCCTATGTGTTCATAACTGTCCAGCGCCGATTGGAGCCGGGCCAGGGTATAGCCTTCTTCCGCCCCCGGCAGCCCTGCAATGATATTGGCGCTGAGGGTTTTCCGCTCCTCCGGGGCCATTTCGTTGAAAAAGGCCTCGGCCCGGCTGATCTCGGCATCGGTATACTCATCCTGTGCGCCCGGCCTTTTTAAAATGAACAGTTCGAAAGCAGCAAAAGCCGTTTTGTCAAAGCGGAGGGCAGTGGAGCCGTCGGGTAACGGAAAATCCAGGCCAGTGCGCGTCCAGTCCAGCACGGGCATGAAGTTGTAGGTGACGGTATAGATGCCGCAGGCTGCCAGGTTGCGCAGGCTCTGCCCGTAATTGTCCAGGTGGCGCCGCCATTGGCCGGCCTGTTTTTTGATGTCTTCCGAAACCGGCACGCTCTCCACCACGGCCCAGCGCAAGCTGGCCGCTTCAATTTCCGCTTTTCTTTTCAGAATTTCACCTAAAGGCCATACTTCCCCATTGGGGATGTGGTGTAAAGCGGTAACAATACCGGTTGCCCCCGCCTGCCTGATGTCCCGAAGGCTGACGGGGTCTCCGGGGCCAAACCAGCGCCAGCTTTGTTCCAGTCCTTTCATGGCCTCATATCTTTGGCTCCCATCCGCTTTCGTATTCCCGCCGCCACATCGCCATGGCTTCTTCGTCATTCAGGATGCGCCCGTTTTGGGGGTCGGTGTGCAGGCTTCGGCCTAATTTCTGGGCGATGTTCCCCAAATGGCAGAGCAGGGTGCTCTTGTGTGCTTCTTCAATCGGCGAATGGGGTTTTTCCCCCAGGCGGATGCCATTGATGAAATTTTCAAAATGGTACACGTCCAACCCGCCGATGCCGACGGTATCCGTCGTGGCGGAATAACTGCGTTCGTTGACCTGTTTGATCAGCTTCCCCGCTTTGTCATAGGCGACGTAGCTGTTGCGGTCGAGCAGTATGGCGCCTTCCGTGCCGTGGATGGCCGCGCCCCGGTCGCGGCCGTGCTGGTGAAAGCCATTACAGGAGCGCCCTTCCCAATTGATCATTTTCCCTCCTTCGAATTCAAAGGAGGCATTTTGGGTGTCGTAGAATTCCCAGTCGTCCTGAAAGTGGTAGCGCCCGCCTGCAGAAGTGGTTTTTACCGGAAAACCGGCCCCAAGGGCCCAGCGGCAGATGTCCATTTCATGCAGGCCGTTGTTGCTGATCTCGCCGGTGCCCCAGTGCCAGAACCAGTGCCAGTGATAGTGCACCCAGTTGTCCTTGTATTCCCGGCGGGGCGCCGGCCCCTGCCAGAGCTCCCAGTCGAGCCATGCGGGTACAGGCGTTTTGCTGCCCCTGCCGATAGAGCCCCGGGTATTGCTGTACCAGGCTTTGGCGTAGTATGCCTGGCCGATGATGCCTTCACGGATGTCCTGCACCGCTTCCATAGAGGTAGGGGCGGAGCGTTGCTGGTTGCCGACAAGCAGCACTTTTCCGGTCCGGCGCTGGGCCTCGATGAGCCATTCGCCTTCCTGCGGGTTGTGAGAGCAGGGCTTTTCCAGGTAAACGTGTTTGCCCGCCTGCATGGCCATGATCGCCATGGGGGCATGCCAGTGGTCAGGAGTGGCGATAGATATGGCGTCTATGTCCTTGCTTTCCAACAACTTGCGAACATCAACGAAAGTGCGGGCGGAAGCGCCGCCTTGTTTGGACAGTATCTCCTGGCACTTTTCAAAAACCCTGGAATCTACGTCGCAGAAGGCGGTAATGGCCGTGTTTTTTACGGCTGCCGCTGCAACGATATGCGCCTGGCCCCGGCTGTTCAGCCCGGCGACGGCAAGGTTCACCCTTTCGTTGGCGCCCGGGATGCGGGCGTAACTGGCAGCCGGAAATGACAAGGCTGCCGCCCCGATGATGGAGTTTTTGACAAATTTCCTGCGCGTGATTTTGTTTTGGCCGGCCATAGTATTAGGATGTTTGATGATTGCTTTATAATTCCCTGATTTTGATGCTTCTGAAATGCACGGTATTGCCATGGTCCTGCAGCAGGATATGCCCCTGCGGCCATTGCCCGAAGCCCTTCCAGTCCTTGTACTTACTGTAGGCCACCAGCGCCCGGAACATTTGTGAACGGCGGTCGTACTCCACGGTTTTTTCATCGTTCAGCCAGTGCTCCACTTTGCCGTTTCGGGAAACGACCCGGGCTTTGTTCCAGGCTCCCACGCCTTTGAACTGCTTCCCCCTGCCAGGCGTCGAGAGGTTGTCGGCTGCGATCAGGTCATAAAGGGAAGCCAGGGTGCGGTTTCCGCCCACGCCCATTTTGGCGTCGGGGTGGTTCTCATCATCGAGCAGCTGGTATTCGCAGCCTATTGCCGAACCCGCCCCTTTATTGAGCCCGGGGTCGACAAAATACTTGATGCCGCTGTTGGCGCCGGGGGTGATCATAAATTCCAGCTCGAGTTCGAACTCGCTGAACTGCTCGGTAGTAATGATATCGCCAGGGCCGGCTGATTCGCCGCCGCCGGTGGCGAGCACCGTGAGCACGCCCTCTTTAATCTCCCAGCCCTTTTCCGGGAAGTGGCTGAGTTTGGCGCCCCGCCAGCCCTTACTCGTTTTTCCATCCCAAAGCAGGCGCCAGCCGCGGCGTATTTCCAAGCCGGTCAGCTTGTTGACAAGATAGGAAATCTGGGGAACCTCCGGGTCGTCGGGCCAGGCGTATTGGGATGGGTTCTGCGTCAGGATACGCAGCCTGCGCCAGCGAATTTCCCTGCCTTCCAGGCTTTCGCCCGAAATGCTGTGCACCTGGAGGGCGATGAACCCCATGGCTGTTATATCATCCGCCAGGTGGGCGCACTGGACGCCGTTGACCCAGGTTTTGATCGTATGCCCGATGGCCTCGACGCGATAGCTGTTCCACTGGCCGTTGCGGAAAGCCTGCTGGCCTTTGACATTGCGGGCCAGCGGGTAGAGCCAGCCGCGACGGGCCTCGTCGTAGAGCCCTCCGCTGAAAGCGCGGGGGCTGGGGTCTATTTCAACCTGGTAGCCGAACACCCGCCCGTTCTGATATTCAGGCAGGCTGTTGCTGCGTATCTGCACCCCTGAGTTGAGGGCCGGGTCAACCATGACTTCGAATTCGAGGATAAAGTCGTCGTAGTGTGCTTTTGTGGCGAGAAAACTGTTGGGCTCGCCGGCAGTGCTGACACCCACGATGCAGCCGTCCTCAACCCTGAATCCGGCCTTGCCGTTGAGCTGCTCAAAACCCTCAAGGCTTTTTCCGTCGAATAGTTCCTGCCAGGCCGGCTCCTGGGAGATGGCGTTATTCAGAATAGGGAAGAGGAGGAGGAGAAAGGACAAGTATTTCATATTCCTTTGATTTTTAGTCATTTAAAGACTAATGGATCAGCCTCCAGGTAAGTAGTTGGACACATTTATTGTCACTCATACTGCTTCGGAAATACGGCGTCAACAGCATTGTTCCTGGGGCTAGGGTTATATTGTCGGATTGTTATATTGTTCTGCTGAATGTGCCCAACTGCTTAGCCCTGGACTCGCATAGCAATACAACAATGAGGGCACTCCGGAAAGCCCTCTTTTTTGACACGGAGCCACACAGAGGAAACACGGAGTTTCGCGAAGCCTTGGTATCCATTGCTTTGACTCTGTGAATCTCCATGTCTAACACTTTCCGGAGCAGCCTCAACACTATAGAACTATAGCAATATAGCAATATAGCACTACAACAATATAGCAATATAACAATATAGCAATATAACACTATAGCAATATAACAATCCCCCTACACCCCGCTCCAGGCGCTGAAGCCGCCATCGACGGGGATGACTGTGCCCGTTACGAACCTGGAAGCATCGGAAGCTAGCCATATTGCTGCGCCGATGAGTTCTTCCGGTTCACCGAAGCGGCGGGCCGGAGTTTTGCGAATAACGGCGGCGCCGCGTTCGGTGTAACTTCCGTCTTCATTGGTGAGCAGGCGGCGGTTTTGTTCGGTGACGAAAAAGCCCGGAGCGATGGCGTTCACCCGAATGCCGTCGCCGAACTTGAGCGCAACCTCCACGGCCAGCCATTTGGTGAAACAATCCACAGCCGCCTTGGCAGCCGAGTATCCCGGCACGCGGGTCACCGCCTGCTGCGCCGTCATGGAGGAAATGTTGATGATGCTGCCGGACCGGGCTTCGGCCATTGTTTTTCCAAAAATCATCGTCGGCAGTACAGTCCCATCGAAGTTAAGTGCAAAAACCTTCTGCAGGTTTGGGAAAGGGTGTTGGAAGAAATTTTCTTCCGGCGGGATGGCGGCGCCCGGAATATTGCCCCCCGCGCCGTTGATGAGGATGTCAATTTTGCCCCAGGCATTCAGCACCAGGCCGCAGGCTGCCCGCAGGGCTTCGGCGTCGAGCACGTCGGCTACGAGCGGCAGTGCCTCGCCCCCTGCGGAGCGGATGTCTGCCACCATTTCGTCCACTTTGGGCGGGGTACGCCCCAGGATGCCCACTTTGCAGCCCCGCAGGGCCATCTCCCTGGCTATCGTACCGCACAGGATGCCGGAACCGCCGGTGACGACGGCTACTTTTTTGTTGATGTTGAATAAGGTATCCATAAGCCCTGCACCATAATTTAATTTTGCTTTGCAACCGATTCAAAAAAATCCCACCCTGAAGAGAAGGAGTCTTTGGCCACTGTCGTTTGAGCGAAGAAGTACTGGCCACGCCTTGGATGCCCCGCACTACGGAGGAGAAGGAGCTCCGGCCGGCAGACGGCACGATGACGCCGATGATGAAGGATTTACAGCTGCGCAGGGCGGCGCCGATCAACGAGCAATCGGTTGCACAAATCTAAAAAACAGTTTTCATTTTTTCAGGCTGCGGATTGGGCAAGCGAAACAGCAGAAAGGTATCCCTCAAAAACTATGGTGCAGGCTCAACTGCGTTTGCCCTTTACTCCAGTCCACTGTCGTCTGTTTCATCCAGCCGGCCTGCACCCGCAGGTTGTCCAGAATATTGTACCCCAGTCCCAGGTAGGTTCGGTTGCGGTCGAAAAACTGCACCGTTCGGCCGTCCCCTATGTCAGTCTGGCCATTGATAAAAATTTCGTTGTAGAGGGCAATGTAAACCGTATTTTTTTTCAGTATAGTATTGTTGAGCGGCACGTTCAGGAACAGGTTGTAGCGGTACCGGGTGCGGAAATCCTGGCCTTCGACCCAACGCTGCTCGTAGCGGAGGCGGTGGGTAATCAGGAAGCGCGAGCCGATTTTTTGCGGGAAAAGCACCTCCTGGTAAATCCGGTGTTCCGAGGACGTTTCGTCGTCTTCGCCAAATGCACCGCTGGTAATGCTGGCATAGCCGAGAGTAAACATGATGTCCGCATTTTGAGGCCGGAAGGTGGCCCCGGTGCGGAGCAGCATCTGCTCGAGGTCGGTGCCCATGTTCCAGAAGCGGAACTGGTAGTCCCCTTGCAGTCCGAAGCGGCTGTCCTTGAATGTTTTGGTGACAAAATACATGTACCAGGCGCCCAACTGGCCTTCGTCAATTTCATTTTGGGCAAATGCGAAGTGAGACAAAAAGGCTATAAGCCCTGACAGGAAAAGCTTTCTCATAAGAAAAGGTAAGGGCCGGCACAACCCGGCCCGGATGAAATAATTGATTATTCAGGGGCGCCCGCTTTTTAGGCACAGTTCTTATTCCACAAAAGTCACTACACCCGTATCCATGTCATATACGGCGCCTGCGATTTTTATTTCCCCTTTGTCCTCCATTTCCTTTAGTATCGGGCTGTTCGACCTGATCTGTTCGATGGTATGTTTCACGTTGCTTTCGCAAACCATGTGGACGAATTCGGCATTATTGGAGGAGCGCTCCCCGTCATAAACCACCTTTTCCACGGCTGGCCGGATTTTGCTCAGCATGGCGGTAATGTTGCCCAATTTTACGTCGTCAATGGCAGATTTTACTGCACCGCAATGCTCATGTCCAAGCACCAGAATCAGTTTGGCGCCCGCCACCTTACAGCCGAACTCCATGCTTCCGAGCAGGTCCTCGTTGACGAAGTTCCCGGCTACCCTGCCCACGAAAACATCCCCGATTCCCCGGTCAAATACGTCTTCAACCGGAACCCTGCTATCCAGGCAGGACAAAACAACCGCTTTTGGAAATTGGCCATTTGCACTCTTTCTTACCTGGGCGGAGTGGTCCCGTGCAGTCAGGTCGTTGTTGATAAACCGTTGGTTGCCTTCCTTGAAAGAATTGAGCACCTCATCAGGTGTAAGGGCGTCTCGCTGTTCTTTTGTTAAAACTTCCTGCACCAGGGGTTTTAACTCTGGCGCTTTGGATGCTTCGGCCTGAGTGTTCGGCTGAGTTGGGTTACTACACGCCATCATGAAAAGTATGCCGACGAAACAAAAGGCAGAAATTGATTTCTTCATTTTTCAGGGATTAGAATGCCTACTTTTTGATACGGTGTTCGGCTTGTCCGTTTTTTAATGGCTTGATGAATGATAAAATCTGTGGAAGATTAACAAGGCCCAACTATACTTTGTTCGTGAAATTTAAATGAAGTAAATAACTGACACTAAGACGTTTACCGACACACCAGAGATTTCAAAAAAAAACTTCCCCCGGCGAGAGGGGGGGGATTTTTCAACTCAGTCGTTTTTATGTTGCATTCAAATGGCGCGCCGCTTTCCAAGCCATTGAATTTCAGCGCCATGATTTTTTTAATTCTTTCACCAAAAACTTAGGTAATGAAAAATCAATTGAAATCATCGCTTCTGTTTTTTGCCGCTGCCTTTCTGCTTTTCTTTTCAAGCTGTGAAAAAGAACCCGCCCCGGCGCCTGCCGCCGACGAGGCTACAATCGAAAAAGCAAAGGAATCGCTGCTCAGCCAGCAACTGATCCTTTCCTCTTTCCATATTGCCCAGCGCGGGGCGGAGCATGCCAATGGCATTGTTGACGGCGGCGCCGTGGAAAGCCGCTCGGATACCTGTGGCGACGTCACCGTTACACCACCAGATCCGCTGGTTTTCCCAAAGGTCATCACTGTTGATTTTGGGGCCGGCTGCACCGATGCTGATGGCAAGGTGAAATCAGGAAAAGTCGTAATGACAGTAGGGGCGTTCTGGGAGCCCAATGCCGGAATTACGGTTGCTTATGACAACTATTCGGAAGACGGAGTGAAAATCGAAGGCCAGTTCATTTTCACGAACCTGAGTACACCCTCCGCAGCTATCCTGAGTATCACCGCCCAGGATATCAGGCTGACTGACCCCAACAACTACACTTTCTCCTTCAGCGGCAACCAAACCTACACCCAGGCCGCAGGCCATCCGACCTGGTGGAACTGGCACGACGATGTCTACCACGTTACCGGAAACATTTTCAGTTCCCTGACTAACGGCGAAACGGTGGACTGGCTCATCCAAACGCCCCTGGAAAAAGCCAATGCCTGCAACTACGTGAGCAAGGGGACGGGCATCCTCGACATCAACGGGCTGCCGGTAATTGTCGATTATGGAAACGGCGCCTGTGATAACCAGGGAACATTCACGATCAATGGCCAGGTTTATCCGTTCTGGATGTAATAAACGAGGAGAAGGGCGTAACTATTTAGGGCTCCTTTAGCGGCAATCTGGAACGCGGGCCTGTGGCCCTCCCAAGGCTCAGTGATTATCACTTCGCGGGTATAGCCCGCGTTCCAACCTAAATAGTTACAGAAGGGCAAAAAAAGAGCCGCCGGAATCATCCAGGCGGCTCTTTTTTTCGGGGCGGGCTTGCCTACTGTTCGTGCAGGCTGAGCTTGATTTTCTTTTCGAGCTCCGATACGGTATCCTTGAAGATCGCGTCGGTTTCCATCAGATCCTGCACCGTTTTACAGGAGTAGATGACCGTGCTGTGGTCGCGGCCGCCAAAGGTTTCGCCTATGGCCTTGAGCGATTTGTCAGTGAGGTTTTTGGCCAGGTACATGGAAAGTTGCCGGGCTATGACGACCTGGCGTTTGCGGGTCTTGCCCTGCAGCTTATCCACATTCAGCCCGAAATGTTCCGCAACGAGCTTCTGGATATAGTCCACCGTGATCTCTTTATTGATCTGGCTGACGAAATTGCGGATCACCCGCTTGGCCAGTTCCATGTCCACTTCCTGCTGGTTGAGGGAGGACTGCGCCACCAGTGAGACCAGCACGCCTTCCAGTTCCCGGATGTTGTTCTGGATGTTGAAGCAGATGAATTCCGTGACATCCTGGGGAATCTCGATGCCCTCCTGGCTCATTTTGGCCTCCAGGATGGCGATGCGGGTTTCCAGGTCCGGCGCCTGCAGGTCGGCCGACAAGCCCCATTTGAAGCGGGATATCAGGCGTTCCTCCATGCCGTCGAGGTCCTTGGGCGGCCGGTCGGAGGTCAGTACGATCTGTTTGCCGCTCTGATGCAACTGATTGAAGATATGGAAAAATATCTCCTGGGTTTTTTGTTTGTTGGCCAGGAACTGTATGTCGTCCACGATGAGGACATCCACGAGTTGGTAAAAATTCACAAAGTCATTTACTGCGTTGTTTTTGATAGACTGGATGATCTGGTTGGTGAATTTTTCCGAAGAGACGTACAGCACCACCTTGTCCGGAAAGCGCTTCAGCACATCGTTGCCGATGGCGTGCGCCAGGTGCGTTTTCCCCAGGCCAACATCTCCGAAGATGACGAGCGGGTTAAAGGAAGTGCCGCCCGGTTTCTTGGCGATGGCCAGCCCTGCCGAACGGGCCAGGCGGTTGCAGTCTCCCTCGATGTAGTTGTCGAACAGATAATTCGGGTTGAGCTGCGGGTCGATCCTGACCTTTTTAATCCCGGGGATGACAAAGGGGTTTTTGATAGCCTGGTAATCGACCATGCCGGGAGCGAGGCTATCCCCGCTGCCCGCACCGCCATTTGCAGCGGCGGCTTTCAGCGGTTTGGCGCTGTGGTTGTGCCCGTGATGGCCGCCGTTGTTCATCAGTATCTGATACTCCAGCCGGCCCTGGTCGCCCAATTCGCGGCGAATGGTCATCTTCAGGAGGTTGACGTAATGTTCCTCCAGCCATTCATAGAAAAATTTGTTTGGGACTTGAATGGTAAGGGCATTTTCCTCCAGGCGGACCGGTTTGATCGGCTCGAACCAGGTCCTGAAACTCTGTTGGTTTACGTTCTTACGAATAGTCTGCAGACAGTTATCCCAGACTGTAGCATGATCTCTTGTCATTACCCAGTTGATAGCTGTAGTGAAAAAATGAAATTCCTGACTTAAAAAGCCTAGAGTATCAGCAAGTTAGGTTCATAAGGCGACGCAACGGAAGGGTTGGATGCCAATCCTCGCATTGGTTGTAACTACCGGATCTAAATGTTGTTTCTTGTGCCCAACTTAGATAAAAGGAGGATTACAAAGGTGGGAAAAAATCTCTAAACATGAAACGGATGTTGATAAGTTTTCCCGTTTTTTTTTGCCCCTCCGCCGTAAGTGTTTTAAAAGGCCAGTAAGTGAAAACTTTATACATTTCCGTCAAAAGCCTGCTATCTACCCCCACCTTTTCGGGCCGATTGTGGATAACAATGCTTTTGTTGTGGATACAGGTTTTAATTATTTGTAAATCAATTTTTTACAAACAATAAAATCCATACTCCAACTGCCGCCCGGCGAGCTTCCGCAGGCTGGAGGGCTCTGCTTTCGGAGGAGGCGCCGGCCCGGCAAAGATAGTTTCGTATATTCGCTCCCGAAAAACCAAACAAGCCCGGATTATGCAAAAAGTAACAGTTATCGGCGCCGGCACAATGGGCAACGGCATTGCCCATGTGTTCGCCATGCACGGATACCAGGTTTCCCTGGTTGACGTCGCTCAGGCCGCCCTTGATAAAGGTATGGTGGCCATCGAGAAAAACCTCGGCCGGATGGTGGCCAAGGAGAAGGTTACCGAAATGGAAATGAAGGCGGCTCTGGCCCGGATCAAAACCTTTACCAGCCTTGCGGAAGGGGTGCGGGAAGCAGAGCTCGTCGTAGAGGCGGCTACTGAAAACGTGGGCCTGAAACTGAAGATATTCGAAGAAATGGACGCCCATGCCCCTCAGGGCGCCATCCTGGCTTCCAATACTTCTTCCATCTCCATAACCCGCATCGCCGCCGCAACCAAACGCCCCGGCCAGGTGATCGGCATGCACTTCATGAATCCCGTGCCCGTCATGAAACTGGTGGAGGTGATCCGGGGCTATTCCACTACCGATGAAGTGGCGGCCATCATCATGAACCTATCCTCCAGGCTTGGAAAGGCGCCCGTGGAAGTCAACGATTATCCGGGCTTCATCTCCAACCGGATCCTGATGCCCATGATCAACGAGGCCATTTATTCCCTGTTTGAAGGGGTGGCCGGGGTGGAAGAAATCGATACGGTGATGAAACTGGGCATGGCCCATCCCATGGGGCCCCTGCAACTGGCCGATTTCATCGGGCTGGATGTCTGCCTGTCCATCCTCAATGTGCTGTCCGAAGGCTTTGGAAACCCCAAATACGCCCCCTGCCCCCTGCTGGTAAACATGGTGATGGCCGGCAAACTGGGCGCCAAGGCGGGCGAAGGCTTCTATACCTATAAGCACGGAAGTAAAGAACTCGTGGTGGCGGAAGTGTTTCGGCGGTGAGTTTATTTTTACACCCGCGGGGTTTGGGAAAACCCCGCGGGTGTAAAAAATAAAACGAAATGTTTTTTTATAATTGCAATTAAACATTTTTTGTTTTATATTTGCATCATACGCGATTATTTCAACCAAAACGACAGCGCATGATGCAATATGGACTCACCCAGGCACAGCAAAACGGGATAGCGGTTTCTCTCAGGGGCGTATCCGATTACATCAACCGGAACTGGTTTAGGGCCTTAATGCTGGGGATGGGGCTCTACGCCTTGTTCTTTAAGGATATTTCCATTGAGGTTGGGCTGGGCGCCCCGCCGGCCGGTTCGCTGATCGTTTCTCCGGAAGGGGTGCAGGAGATTTCCCCTGGGGGCGCCTCCGCTTTCCCTGCAGCATACCGGGAAGAGGGCCCGCGCAATGTCTCCCAGGTGCAAGCAGGCAACAGCACCTCCGGGAAAAACAAAAGCCCGGACAAACGGACGGCCAATGACTTCTCCAACCTCACCTTTATCCTGAGCCCGGATTATGCGCGCCGCAAAAATGTCCACCCCGATATCGTGGAAGCAAAAATCGGAACCTGTAAGGCATATATCGAGCAGTACGCCCCGCTCGCCTTGCAGGAAATGCGGGAATACGGCATCCCCGCCAGCATTACCCTGGCGCAGGGCCTGCTGGAGTCCAACGCCGGTGAAAGCCGCTTGTCCCGGGAGTCGAACAACCACTTCGGCATCAAGTGCCGGAGTAAATGCCGGGGCTGCACCTGCCGCAACTATACAGACGATGACATCTACGACATGTTCCGGGTGTTCGATGCCCCGGGCGAGAGCTACCGCGAGCATTCCCTGCTGCTGAACAGCCCCCGCTACAAACACCTGCTCAAACTGCGGCAAACGGACTACAAAGGCTGGGCGCACGGCCTGAAGAAAGCGGGCTACGCCACAGACAGGCGATATGCCGAAAAACTCATCCAGATCATCGAGTTTCTCAGGCTCCACAGGTACGACCGGGCTGCCTGAACCAAAAAAGCCGCTCCGAAGTTACTTCGAAGCGGCTTTTTTACTATTTTCGGCGGGACAGCCGAAAATCTTCATTGCGAAAAATCAACTTCTATGGCCGGCTTGCTGGAGCAGTTGTCTGCAGCTATAAACAGGCTCAACGAATGGGTAGGGCGGGCGGTGTCCTGGCTTTGCGCCGCACTGGTGTTGCTGGTCTGTTTTGACGTCGTAACGCGCTACCTCTTCAGCGCCACAGCAGCCTGGATCATGGAACTGGAATGGCACCTATTCGCCCTGATCTTCCTCCTGGGGGCCGGTTATGCCTTCCGGCACGGCCGCCATGTACGGGTCGACCTGTTTTACGCCGGCTTTTCAGTTAAAGACAAAGCCTGGGTCGACTTCCTGGGAGCCCTGCTGTTCCTGCTTCCCTGGTGCCTGCTCATCACCTACACCTCCTTTGGATATGCCCTGAGTTCCTATGAGATCAGAGAAACCTCGCCAGACCCCGGCGGCCTTCCGGCTCGTTACCTCATAAAATTTTCGATCGTTATTGGCGCGGCCTTGCTGTTGCTGCAGGGCATCGCCAGCCTGATCGATTCGGCCCTCGTGCTGGCCGGGGAAAAATCACCGGATGGGGAAAAAGGCCAAACGGATACCAAATAAGGCAAGCAAATGGAAATTCTGGCGCTACTGCTCTTCATAAGCATTTTCCTGCTCATCCTGTACGGCTACCCGGTTGCCTTCACACTGGGAGGGATTTCCGTTTTATACGCTCTGTGTTTTCTGGACCCCGGAACCTTTACGGCGCTGCCGCCACGCATTATGGGGGTAATGAGCAACTACGTCCTGCTCGCGGTGCCCCTCTTTGTTTTCATGGGCATTATGCTTGAAAAGTCGGGCCTGGCGGAAAGCCTGCTGGAAGCCATGGCCATGCTGTTCGGCGGGCTCAAAGGAGGGCTTGCCGTCAGCGTGGTGATCGTCGGAGCCTTGCTGGCCGCTTCAACCGGAATAGTGGGCGCGACCGTTGTGACCATGGGCTTGATCAGCCTGCCGACTATGCTCAAGCGGGGGTATAAACCCGAACTGGCAACAGGCGCAATCGCTGCTTCGGGCACACTGGGGCAAATTATCCCGCCATCGGTCGTGCTCGTTTTACTGGGCAGTGTCATGAATGTTTCGGTCGGGCAGTTGTTCGCTGCAGCGCTGTTGCCCGGTTTGCTGCTGGTGGCGGGCTACATTATCTATATCATCATTCTGGCAAAATTCAGGCCGGAGTTCGCGCCGGGCATGCCGGAATCGGAGGTCACAGCCTTCCGCAGGGAAGGCTTCTGGGGCAAGGTGCTGAAAGCCTTCCTGATGCCGCTCTTCCTGATCATCGCCGTCCTGGGATCCATTTTTACAGGCATCGCATCCCCGACGGAAGCGGCGGCAGTGGGAGCCTTTGGGGCAGCTTTGCTTACTGTGCTTCAGGGGAAATTTTCCTGGGAGGTTCTGAAAGTGGTTTCAAGAGAAACCACCCACCTGACGAGCATGGTTTTCGTCATTCTGATGGGCGCAACTGTTTTTTCATTCGTCTTCCGGGAAATGAACGGGGATGTTTACCTCGTAAACCTCATACGGGCTTCCAACCTTTCGCCGATGGGCTTCCTGGCGCTGGTCATGATCGTCGTTTTCATCGCCGGTTTTTTCATCGACTTTATCGAGATCGTCTTTATCATCGTACCTGTGGTAGCTCCCATTTTCGTGGAGTTAAACATAGACCTCATCTGGGTCGGCGTGCTGCTGGGGCTCAACCTTCAAACTTCCTTCCTCTCGCCGCCTTTCGGTTTTTCCCTCTTTTACCTTAAAGGCGTGGCGCCGCCGGAAATCACCACCGCCCACCTGTACCGGGGCATCATACCTTTTGTGCTTATTCAACTATTGTTCCTGCTGGTTCTGATCCTGTTCCCGGGCCTCATTTATGTGCTGGTGAAATAGACTTTTACCCCAGCCTCAGGGTTGCATCGCCCTGAAGCTGGCCATAAAAGAGTTGTTCTGTGATCTGGGAGTAGTTCACCGCCTTTTTCCGGAAGGCGTCGTAGGATTCGTACACCTTGCGGCCAAAAGCATCGGCGGCCGTGATCTCCGATATCACTTCTTCGGTGAGGGCCCGCATTTTTTCGACCACCTCGGTGGGAAACCGGCGCAGGTTTATGCCTTTTTGCAGCAGTTGGGAGAGCGCTTCGGCGTTTTTTGCCTCCATTTCCGCAAGCGTCCAGACGTGCACCCGCAGGGCCGATGTCCTCAGAATGGCCCGAAGGTCGGCCGGCAGGCTGTCGTAGAGTTGCTTGTTTATGAAAAACTCCAGCATGGTGCCGGGTTCGTGCCAGCCAGGGCTGTAGTAGTACCTGGCGATCTCGTGAAAACCCATTAGCATATCGTGGTAAGGCCCCAGCCATTCCGTCGCGTCGATGACGCCCCGCTCCAGGCCGGTGTAAATCTCTCCGCCAGCCATCAGCACCGGGGCGCCGCCCGCTTTTTCCAGTACGTTGCCCCCCAGGCCCGGAATGCGCATCTTCAGCCCCTTGAGGTCCGCTATACTGTTTATTTCCCGGTTGAACCAGCCGCCCATCTGCACGCCTGTATTTCCTCCGGGCATGGGCACCAGGTTGAAATCGCGGTAAAGTTCTTCCCACATTTCCATGCCCCCGCCGCTAAGCAGCCAGGCGTTGAGCTGCTGGGCGTTCATGCCAAAGGGCACCGAGGCAAAAAACTGAGCGGACGGGGCTTTTCCCGCCCAGTAATAGGCAGACCCTGACCCCATTTCCGCACCTCCGGCCCTGACGGTGTCAAACGCTTCGAGCGCAGGCACCAGTTCGCCGCCCCCGTAAACGCGAATTTGAATCCTGCCTCCCGACACCTGCTCGACCGTTTCGGCAAAACGGGTGCAGGCCTCGCCTATGATGGGAAAGTTGGGCGGCCAGGTGGTTACCATTTTCCACTGGTATCGCTTGCCGGTAATCAGGTTGGGGGCGCCGGGTTCTTCCTGCCCGTAATTTTTTCCGCCCAGGGCGCGAATGGCAAAGGGCAGGGAAATGGTTCCTAAGGCCAGGCCTTTAAAGAAGGCCTTTCTGGATATTTTCATGCGGTTGTGTTTTTTTCTCCTGGCTCAGCTGTGCGGTTAAAGATAAAGAAATTCCGTTTTGAACTCCAGGGCCGGTTTTTTTGGAGCGGGAGGGCCTCTGGTTATTTTAAAACACAAAAAGTTTTGTATATTTGGTTCGTAAAACAAAAACATTGAGCCAGCAAGATTCATATATCAAGGGTAGGGGAGCCCAGATCAACCCGGCCAACCGCTTCGAACAGCACGTCCGCGAAGGCGAACCGGAAGATCCTGCGGCGCGCACCCGATACATCAAAGTCCATGCAAAAACCATCCTCAACCGAGTGGAAAGCCCCGACATTGGCATGGGCTGGTCGATGAACCCCTATCAGGGCTGTGAACACGGCTGCATCTATTGCTATGCCCGCAATACACATAACTACTGGGGGTATAGCGCAGGGCTGGATTTCGAGCGGAAAATCCTGGTAAAGGAAGATGCGCCGCGCCTGCTGGAAGAACAGCTTAAAAAGAAAAACTGGCAGCCGGAACCTATTATGCTGGCCGGCAACACGGATTGCTACCAGCCCATTGAAAGGGAACTCGAAATCACGAGGGAAATCCTGAAAGTACTGTGGAAATACCGCCACCCCGTCGGCATTATCACAAAAAACAGCCTTATCCTGCGCGACCTCGACATACTGAAGCCCATGGCTGAAAACCGCCTTCTGCGCACTTCCATCTCCCTGACAACCCTCGACGAAGGGCTGCGCCGGCAACTTGAACCCCGAACGGCTTCTGTCGAGTCGCGCCTGAAAACCATCCAAACCCTCGCAGGTAACGGCATCCCGGTAAACGTCATGCTGGCGCCCATCATCCCGGGCCTGAACGATCACGAAATTTTCAGCATGGCGGAAAAAGCCGCAGGCCTGGGAGCCCTTTCCATCGCCTATACCCTGGTGCGCCTCAACGGCGATGTGGCGGAAATCTTTGAAGACTGGATATGGAAAAATATGCCGGGCCGGGCCGACAGGGTGCTGAACCGGATTCGCGATTGCCACAGCGGCCAGCTCAACGACAGCCGATTCGGAACCCGCATGCGGGGGGAAGGCGAAATCGCCGATATGGTTGCTCAACAGTTTAAACTGGCACGGCAAAAGTACTTCCCCAAAAATGAGAAAGCGGAATATAACCTGGCCCTCTTCGAACAATTCCGCACACCTCAACTGAAACTTTTTTGACTTTTTTCCCAACGATCGCCAAATTGCATCCGTCTTTTCTCCGATCACTACAAAATGGAGAGATGGCGCCAAACCAAGTCAGGCTGACTCTTACTTCCGTGGAGGCAGAACAGAAAACAGAACGCACTGAGCTAGAGGCCATCGTCGATGCCTGCCTTAGAGGAGAAAGGCAGGCCCAGCAACGCCTTTACCAGCAATTCTACAACCCACTTTTTGCTATCTGCCTCCGCTACGCCACAGACCACGATGAGGCAGGGAGCCTCGTAAACCAGGCATTCCTGAAGGCATTTCAGGCCCTGGGGCAGTGTAAGGACCTCCAGGCATTCCCCGCCTGGATCAGCCGCATCGCCGTCAATGTCTGCCTGGACCACGTCCGGCGAATGAAACCCCGGCGAACCCTGGCGCTGGAAGATGCACCCGAACCGGCTATTCCGTCTTCCGCCCTGGACAAAATGTCGGCCGAAGACCTCCTGAAAATGGTTCAGCAACTGCCGCCGGTGAGCCGGGCCGTATTCTCCCTGTACGTCATCGAGGGTTATAAACACGAAGAGATCGCACAGCAATTGGGCATGAACGTGGGCACCTCACGCTGGCACCTATCCATTGCAAAAAAGGAACTGAAACGCTTACTCCAAAACTATCATTCGTAAGAAGATGAGCCACCACGATAAATTCTGGGAAAAATTCGGCGGAAAGATCCGGGATTATCAGCCGGATGGCTATTCGCAGGCCGACTGGGCCGGCATGGAAGAATTGCTGAGCGGAACCCGGCCGCCAGCCGCCACCGGAAGGAAAAGGAAAGCCTTCCTGCTCGCCGCATGCCTGCTGGCTTTCCTTGCCATCACCACCATCGCTATCCTGTTGCCTTCCCGGCTCGCAGATAATTCTACCCGTCCTGTAGCGACGGCTAATCTCGGAAATGCCGCACAGCTTAGCGCCCCCGCACCTGCCGAAAATGCGGCAGGGCAGGATGGGAACCCAGGCCCCGCAAAGGGGGATAAAAAAGAAGAGGATAAAGTTCAAACATTGAATAAACCCGTGGTGGAATCCCCGAATTCGGGGGTAGGAGAGGGGCCCGCCACCGCAAAAACCACCCCACGGCCCGACATGCCGGAAAGCGGCCCGGCCCCACTTACTGAAACGCAGGGCGCCGGCCTGGCTCGTTTGCCGCAACTGAAAATATCAGAACCCGGCGCTTTGACGGAGGTGCTTCCTCCGGCCACGGCCGAATCGAAGGATGCGCCTGCCCCCGTGGAAATCGAAACCGGCAAACTTCTGGAATTGCGGGCTGATCAGCCGGCTCCGGCAATCGGGGCGATACCCCTTCCCCGAAGCCTGAACAGCCCACCTGCCGGAGCAATTGCATCGGCATCTGCGCTAAAGCCCGCCAGGAACTGGTACGGCGGCATACTTCTGGGCCTGAATAACACGATTACCGACTACCACAACTTTAGCTATTCCGCAACGCCCCTGCTGGGATTTTTCGGTGGGGTGGAGTGGAATTACAAATGGGGCATACAGGCGGAATTGCACGCCAAATACGTCAACAATTACAACCTTGACTATACGGTTGTGAGTTACTGGTACAACAGTTCCAATTTTCTGGAGGCCAGGGAAGAAAGGTATTCGACGGAAGCTTTCCTGGCGCTGGAAATGCCGCTTGTCCTCAAACGGCGCCTCAGCCCGCGCACCGCCTTGCTGGCCGGCCTGAGGCCCTCACTGATCTTTGAAGCCAAAAACGGTTTTGGGTTGCTTTCCATGCAGCGGGAAGAGGAAGCTGATTTTGGCCAGGGTGGCCAGAGCCCCACGACATCAGGCTCTGGCCGGCCTGCAGCCGGCCGGAACCTGGCTGGCAGCGACCTTGGGCTCATCGTTGGGATGGAATGGGCTTTTCACCCGCGCTGGTCGCTGGATGCCCGTTACATCCAGGGTTTTCGCGACCTTAGCCCGGGCCATTTCTACCAGGATGACGCCACCCACCTGAATTCCGACCTCCAACTGACCATCAGGAGAAAATTTTAAAGGTATGGTTGGAGGCTACTCAAGGGAGTAAACCTCCAACCATGCTCCACACCCGGCAACCGGCCACGCTCCCCGAAAAGGAGAAATGAGCCACTGCCGGCTATTTCCTTACTGCTTCAGGAAGCGGGCCGTTTTAACTTCGCGGCCGGTATAGTACCTGAGCATGTAGAAGCCGGGCTGAAGGGCTTCCACGTTCAGTTCCATCTGCTGTATGCCGGCCTCTGCATCCACAGCGCGGCTGAATACCGCTCTGCCTGCCTGGTCCAGTATTTCGATCCTGGCGCTTCCCAACCCATCCTCCTGCGGTTGGTCGATGCGCACGCTGAGGGTATGCGCCACCGGCACCGGCCAAAGTTCGACAGACAGCTCTTCCCTGCGGCTTTCCGGCTGGGCCAGGACGTTCGGGCTGCTACCCATGCCGGAACTCTTCTGAATTGCAACATGATTTTCGGAAAGGCTGAAACAGTCGTCGCTCAGGCTGGCCACAGAAGCCGTATCTCCAACCATGGCGGTTAAAGCGCCGGTGTAGGCAAGCCCCCAAACGCGGTTCGGGGCGGAACCTGAATTCTCGAAGTTGAACACGTCTTCGTCCAGTATCTGCAGGATCACATTGCTGGAATCCGTGAGAAGGTAAACAAACCTGCTGTTGCTCACGCCTGAGCTGTCGAAACGCACCCAGTCGGTAAACCCGTCAGCTGGTGTAACAACCACCACCGTGTCGCCCTCTTCCGTCGTGATCCGGCCGCCGTTCGGCACATCCTGGTTCACAGTCACGAAGTTCTCGGAAAGGGCGTAACAGCCGCTGGCCAGAACGGCCAGGTAAGCCGTGTCGCCAGGCATGGCGAGCAAACTGTCAGAATACGCCAGGCCCCACACGCGGGTGATGCCCACGCCCAGGCTTTCAAAATTGGTGGGGTCTGAACCGCCGTTCGTGCCGATCACAATATTGTTTGTATCGGTCAGCAACAGGGCGTAATTCGCACCGATGACGCCGTAATTTTCAAAATAGAGTACGTCGGGATTTCCATCACCCGCACAAACGTAGGTTACCGTCTCCTGATCGGTAGTGCGGATCAGGCCGCCGGCCACTTCTTCCAGGTTGACCGTGATGAAGTTGTCCGAGAGGTCATAACAATCATCCGAAAGGGCGGCGATCGTGGCGGTGTCGCCCACCATGGCTGTAATTTCGCCGGTATATGCCATCGCCCATACCCGCAGCGGGCTGAGCCCTGCGCCGCTCAGGCCGGACAAATCCAGGCTGGGCGGGAAGAGGATCACGTTGCTGGTGTCCGTTATCACGTATGCGAAAAGGCTGTTCACTGCGCCCATGCTGTCCAGAAGGATCACATCTTCCAGGTTCGCAATGGTGCAGGCATTGATCTCGGTAGTACTGTCCGGCGTGCTGACAGTGCCGCCGTCGGGAATGTCGCGGTATATGGTTATGTAATTCGTGGAAAGGGCGTAACAGGCATCGGCCAGGCTGGAGGAGGGAATGGTGTCGCCCGGCATGGCGAGCAGAGCGCCGTTGTATGCGAGCCCCCAAACCCTCGATACGCCTGTGCTGTCATCGTCGAAGTCTTCGAAGTCTTCCGCGGGAATCGACAGGATGACGTTGTTGGTGTCTGTGATCAGGTAGGTAAATGCTCCGCCCACTACGGCAATACTGTCGAAGCGAATGCTGTCCGGCACACCGTCTCCGGGGCAGGTATATACGAAAACTTCCCCATCTTCGGTTACGACTCTTCCGCCGATCAGTTGCTCCTTAATTACCGTCACGAAGTTGTCGGAAAGGTCGTAACAGTCATCGGAAAGGAGCGCTACGGAAGCGGTGTCTCCGGCCATGGCCGTCAGGCTGCCGGTGTAGGCCAGCCCCCAGATGCGGGAAATCCCGCCGCTGCTTCCGTCAAAGTCAACAGCGTCACCTGTTGCCACACTCAGGATAATGTTGCTGGTGTCGGTAACCAGATAGGCATAGTTACTGTTCCCGGTTCCGGTGCTGTCCAGGCGGACGATGTCGGGCAGGCCGTCGCTGACGCAGGCAGTTACGGTATCCTGGCCGCTTTCGGTGCTTACCGTGCCGCCCTCGGGTGCTTCCCGGAAAATGGTGACGAAGTTGTCGGAAAGGTCATAACAGTCATCGGAAAGCACTCCCGAAGTAAGCGTGTCTCCGGCCATGGCCGTCAGGTTGCCGGTATAGGCAAGCCCCCAGGCACGGGAAACGCCTGTGCTGTCATTTTCAAAATCCGCAGTGTCTCCAATAAGCACTTCAAGAATTACATTATTCGTATCGGTTAATACAAAGACATACAGGCTGTTGCTTGCTCCGCTTGAACTGAAGCCGACGATGTCGGGCGCGCCGTCGCCAGGGCAGGTATACACTTCGCTTAGCCCTCCATCTGCACTTACGGAGCCACCCTCGGGCTGTTCGCGGTAGACCGTCACGAAGTTGCCGGATAAGGCGTAACAGCCGTCCGCCAACACGGAACTGGAGGCGATATCACCCACATCAGCCGTCAGGTTGCCTTCATACACCAACCCCCATACCCTGAGCAGCCCAATTCCGGAAGGCTCGAAATCATAACTGTCACCGGTGAGAATCTCAAGGATGACATTGTTCTCATCGGTTAGCAGATAGGTGAAAGCGCCTGCTCCAATGCCCAGGCTGTCGAAGCGAACCACATCGGCAATGCCGTTGCCGGGGCAAATGAACAAAGTGGTGGCGCCATCCTCCGTTTGTACCGTTCCGCCGTCGATTCCTTCCAGGTTGATTGTTACGTAATTACCGGACAAATCAAAACAGCCATCGGAAAGGGCAACAGCAGAGGCCGTATCGCCCGGCATTGCCGTCAGGCTGCCGGTATAGGCCAGGCCCCATACCCTTAAAATGCCTGCTGCGGAGGAATCGAAATCGTAACTGTCTCCGGCAATGACCTCCAGAATGACATTATTGGTGTCGGTGAGCAGGTAGGTGTAGAATCCGGTAGTGAAGCCCGTGCTGTCAAAAGAAATGGTGTCCGGCTGATTGTTTCCAACGCAAAGGAAAAGTGAAGTATCCCCGCTTTGGGTAGTTACGGCGCCTCCCAGGGTTTCCGAAAACTCCAGGCTGACAAAGTTGTCCGACAAAGCGTAACAACTATCTGCCAGAGGCGCTACCGAAGCGGTGTCGCCGGACTGCAGCGTCAGGTTGCCGGTGTAGGCCAGCCCCCAAACGCGGTACAGGCCGCCGCCCAGGCTGTCGGGGAGGATCATATTGGAAGGCAATACATCCAGGATGACGTTATTGGTGTCGGCCAGAATAAAGGCATAGCTGTTTCCGCTTGCGCCGCTGCTGTCCAGGCGGATGGTATCTGCAGGGGTGCTGCCCAGGCAGAGTGAAACGAATACTTCGCCGCTTTCCGTCGATACGGCGCCGCCGGCAACGGCATCGACTTCGATACGGACAAAATTGCCGGACAACGCGAAACAGGCGTCCGAAAGGAGCGTGGAGCCGGCATCGTCACCGGGCTGAGCCGTCAGGTTGCCGGTATAGGACAACCCCCATACCCGGTAAAGGCCGGTGCTGGAGGAGGAAAAGTCAAACTCGTCGCCGGCCTGGAGGCTCAGGATGGTATTTGCGGTATCCGTCAGCAGGTATGTGAAAGCAGCATTGCCCGTCCCCGCGCTGTCGAAACGGACGATATCGGCCAGGCCGTCGCAGGTGCACAGGTAAACATCTGTCAGCCCCGATTCGGTGCTGACCGTCCCTCCAACAGGCTGTTCTTTGAATACGGTGACGAAATTTTCAGACAAGTCGAAACAGCCGTCGGCCAGCGTGGCTGTTGAAGCCGTATCGCCGGGCTGGGCCGTGGGGTTTCCAATATAGGCCAGCCCCCATACCCGGCAGGCTCCCAGGGGAGCGCTTTCGAAATCTACTTCGCCGGAAGCCGAAACAGAAAGGATCACATTGTTCGTATCGGTTACCAGATAGGCGTACGGGCTGTTTCCTGTCCCCAGGCTGTCAAACCGCAACAGGTCGGGGATGCTGTCGCCCGGGCAGACATAAGCCACTGTGCCGCCGCCTTCCAGTGCAACCGTGCCTGCCTCCGGCAATCCCAGGAAAATGCTAATGAAATTTTCGGAAAGCGAGAAACAACCATCCGCCAGGCTTGCTGCAGAGGCAGTATCGCCTGGCATCGCCGAAAGGCTGCCGGTATAGGCCAGGCCCCAGACTCTGTAGTTGCCGTCAGGCAGGGTGTCGAACCCGGCGCTGTCCGAACCAGGTATAAACAGGATGACGTTGTCTTCGCCGGTTACGAGATAGGAATAAGCACCGCCGGCAACCCCCATGCTGTCGAAGCGGACGAAGCCCGTAATACTGTCCCCCGGACAGCTATAAACTTCCGTTTCGCCAGCTTCGGTGCTCACCTGGCCTCCCTCCGGCTTGAGGTGATAAACCGTGAGAAAATTGCCCGACAGGGCAAAACAGTCATCCGACAGTGTAGCGGTGGATGCGGTGTCGCCCACCATAGCGGTAAGCGCGCCATTGAAGGCCAGCCCCCAGACGCGGTATTCGCCGGGATTATATGATTCGAAATCAATGAAATTGGTGTCGGGCAAAGCCAGAATAATATTGCTCGTATCGGTGAGCAGGAATTGAAAGAAATCGGCCGCTACGCCGCTGCTGTCGAAGCGGACGGTATCCGCCACCATGTCGCCCGGGCAGGTGTAAACTTCAGTATCGCCGTTTTCTGCGGAAACCATGCCGCCGCCGGCGCCATCCTTATTGATGGTGACATAGTTGTCCGACAAAACAAAACAGCCGTCCGACAAGCTGGCCACGGAGGCGGTGTCGCCGGGGGCTGCCGTGAGGTTGCCGGTGAAAGCCAGCCCCCATACCCGGCAGATTCCGGAACCCAGGGTGTCGAAGTCCACTTCATCCGAGCTGCTGATCAGCAGAATGACGTTGTTGGTGTCGGTGACGATATACACATAGTCGTTGTTTCCGGCATCCATGCTGTCGAACCGGATGAGGGTGGAAGCACTGCCCCCTGCGCAGAGGAAAACATCAACTGCGCCATCCTCGGTGCTGACCGTACCGGCCCGGGGCTCCTGCCGGTAAATAGTGACGAAGTTTTCCGAAATGGAATAACAACCGTCGGCCAGGCTGGCTGCGCCGGCATCGTCGCCAGGTTGTGCAGTAAGGGCCCCGAGGTAGGCCAGGCCCCAGACGCGGGAAACACCGGTGCTGTCGCTTTCAAAATCTGCGCTGTCGCCGTTCAGAATTGCAGTGATCACATTGTTCTCGTCCGTAACGATGTAAGTAAAATTGGCGCTGGCATCCACCCCCGCGCTATCGAAGCGGACGATATCAGCCAGGCCGTCACCCGGACAGGTATAAGCCACGGTTTCGCCGGCTTCTGTGCTCACCGTGCCGCCTGCCAGCGCATCGCCGGTAACTTCAATGAAGTTTGCCGTAAGCGCATAACAGCCCCCCGCCAGCGGGGTGCCGAAAGGGTCGCCGGCTTCTGCCGTTATAGGGCCGACGAAATTGAAGCCGTAAACCCTGAAATTATTCCCGGCCAGGCTGGAAAAGTCAATCGTTCCGCTCAGCCCGATGTACACGATGATATCGTTTTCATCGACGACCAGATAGCCGATGGGAAGGGCATGCAGGTTGGTAGTGAAATTGACCCGCGACCCCTGCCCATCCTGGCAAAGGTCAACCGGGTTCGGCCCGTTTGGCCCAATAAGGGTGACGCCGTTAAAACAGGGAAACTGGGCGTGAAGGACGCTCCCGGACATTAGCAGGAGCAGGAGAGAAAGGATAGAGTGCTTGAGTTTCATTGGATCGATTTTTGGTTTTTAAGCGTGTAATATTTTTCTCGCCTTCCGGCAGCCGGCTGTTGCCCGGCTTTGGTTTGCACTGGCTTTCAATTTGTTGCATGCGAGAGCTTGCCCCTTTCACCTTGCCCCAAAGCAATGCGTACTGTCTGTCGGGCAGCCTGAACTGAGGAATTTAACCGGGGTGAAGTTTCGAAATGAGGAAAACCACTGCTGTGGCGCAATGTAGCTGATGGGTCCAAAAATAATACAAATACAAATATAATCAATGCCGATTGTCAAAAAAAGAGCCTGGATGGGGTAGGGGATATGGCCAGGGAGGTGCACGGATGCTTGCCCGGCTCAAAAGGAACCCCTGCCTGCTGCACTGGTGGGAACTAAATAAGGGGACATGCTTTTAAGGCGCAACTCGTTGAAAAACAGCACCAAAATGGCTCTGATTGCTACCTGATGTACTAGCCGGCAGCCAGGTGCTTTCCTCCGCTCAGCGGTTTTTCCGGCAGGATTTCATACTGCACAAAAAGCAGCGTCACCAGGGCGGAAATCAGGAAATAGGCTGCGACGCCCCAGGCTGCACCGGGCGCAATTGTGTTGAGCAGAAACCAGTCGCCCTGCTGGTAGACCAGCGCCAGCCCGATAAGCGACTTGCCGCTTTCCACCCACCAGGCATGGGGGTTTTTGTCCATTAGCATCGAATAACTGAAAATGGACAGGAAGAGAAACCCTCCGTACGCGAGCGCTCCCTGAAAGCCAATGGCGCCCAGCATGTTGAAAAGGTACATCATTGATGCAAAGGTGAAGGCGAATTGCACCCATGACCACCACTGCAGGCGCAGGGAAACTCCCGGCTCGTATTTGTCGAAATGATAAACATCCCGGATCGAATCCACCGGATAGGCTTCCGCTACGTCAGCAGGCCGCCAGCCGGTTGGCATGAACCATATCCTGAACTTCGCGGCGATGGACCGGGTGCGCCAGGCATCCCGCATCAAAAGCCAGAGGTGCTGAAAATTGATGATGATGGGGTTCCAGGTGCGCACCGGGCGGGTCACGCCGTACACCGGCGGCACATCGTCGAGTTCCTCCTGGAAAGTGCCGAATATTTTATCCCAGATGATGAAAATAGCGGAAAGGTTCTTGTCCAGGTATTCCGGGTTGATGGCGTGATGCACCCTGTGGTGGGAAGGCGTTACGATGACTTTTTCCAGAAACCCAAGCTTGCCGATCAGGCGGGTGTGATACCAGTACTGGGCAAACAAGTGTAAGGGCGCTACGACGTTGACCACCTCCTCAGGTACGCCCAGAAAAGCAATGGGAATAAGAAAAAAAACCGTGATGGAAACAAAACCGGAAATGGACTGCCTCAGCGCGCAACCCAAATTGTATTCCTCACTGCTGTGGTGCACGATGTGCCGGTTCCAGAAGTAGTTGACTTCATGCGACAGGCGGTGCACCCAGTAGCCGGCAAAGTCCAGCCCGATGAAGGCGAGGACATATACCAGCCAGCTGGAGCTGATCTCAAACAGGGCAAGATGCTCTGCGAACCAGCCGTATGAAACGATGACAAGGGTTAGCCCCAGAACATCCTTTATGGTGTTCGTCAGGCCGGAACTCAGGCTCGACAAGGTGTCCATGCTCCGGATAACCTTTGCGCCTTTTATCCGGGCAACAATCGCTTCAAGCAGCAAAAGCGTGATAAAAAAAGGGATGGCGTAGTTGAGCACCTTTGCGTAGGCTTCCATTTCAATTCCAATTTTGCCTGAAAAATAATAATTTAAGGTGACTAAGTAGTTTGACACATTTAGCAGAACAATATAGGCAATCCAACGTGCCCAACTACTTAATTACTGAAAAATGACATGGAAAGTGCGGAGCCCCATGCATCCCTGGCTAATTTTACAAATCACTTAAATAGAAAAAGTTATGAGGAATACTGTACTCCTTTCGGCAATGGCGCTCTGGGCCGGCCTGGCGAATGGCCAAACCGTTCAGGGAACCTACGGGCCCTCTTATATCATTCAGGGCTTCTACTCCTTTGAGAATGATGAAATGGTGAATGTACTCAATACCGACTGGGATATTGCTTTTTCTGCTGCAGGCGCACAGGACGGGGGCATCCACGTCAATGAAGCTGTTGAATCTTCGGGAAACGAGCTGGAATTGTACGAAGCTCCGACAGATGATTTCAACGATGCCATCAGCCAGAGCAACCTGGGTGTCCGGCTCTATAATGACGAATCCAGCTGGAGCCATGGCGCCTTCAATGCCAGCAAAGACCCCGGCGACCCTGACGACTACGGCTGGGGTTATTTCAACCAGGCTGAGGGCGCTGTCGTCGGAGACGAGGTTTTCGTCCTGAAACTGAGGAACGGAGCCTACAGGAAAATCCAGGTCATTTCCCTTGATCAGGGAATATACACCTTTAAATACGCCAACCTGGACGGCTCCGGCGAAGTGGTGCAAACCATAAACAAGGCGGAATTCGGCGATGTGGCCTTCTTCTCCTTTGCCGGTGGGGGAGAGGTGGTGGATTTCATTCCCCCTCATTGGGATCTCCTGTTCACCCGCTACAGCGCGCCCCTCGAGGATGGTTCGCCCGAGCCCGTGAACTACCTGGTAACAGGCGTGCTGTCCGGTTATGGTGTGGAAGTGGCGGAAGCCAAAGGCGTGGACCCGCAGGCCGTCACTTTCGAAGAATACCAGGATTCCCTGCAATCCTCCCTCGATGTGATCGGGTATGACTGGAAAGAATTTAACCTTCAGCTCTTTCAATGGGCACTGGACGACGACCTGGCTTACTTCCTCAAAACAGCCTCCGGCGATGTCTGGAAAATCATTTTCACCAGTTTCTCTGGCGCGGGCAGCGGCGATTTCGCCTTCGAGCGGGAATTTGTCGGCAATGTAAGTTCCGCGGAGGAACAAGCAGGCGCTATATCAGGGCTTGGCGTTTTCCCCAACCCGCTTCAGGGCCCAGCCACCCTGGCTTTTTCCCTGAAACAGGCAGGAGTTGTGCGCCTGTTATTGTCCAACACCCTTGGCCAAAGAGTATGGGCCGGCCGGATTGACGGCAATGCCGGTTTCAACGCCTTTCTGCTTCCTGAAATTCCGGTTTCCGCCGGGCAGTATGTGCTTTCCCTGGAGTTGGAAAATGGCGAGGTGGCTTCCCGCTTAATCGCAAAAAGCCGATAAAACAAATTGTTTTAAATTATCCGTATTTCCGCAAATGTTTTTTTGCGCAAAGCAGAGTGCCTTCGGGAAATAAAACATGCCGGCGAAACGGAGCGCCTGGCTGGAAAAGCGCTGATGTATTGGAGTCAGGAGTTTTTCCAGCCAGGGCTCTGGTTTTTTCGCAGAAGCCGGGCGGCGCCTGTAGCGGTAAATGTTCGCCAGAATCATTCATTGCGAGTTCGTTAGCGCTGAAGTTTTCAAGGGCATTTGAATAGATGCCCCGGCCTGTATTTTTCCGCTCCAGGTATTGAGTGCCGCTCAATCCGTTATTTTGTCCTATAATTTATATTATGTTAAATAAAAAAAGAGCCCTCCCACCTTCCCGCCTCCTTTCGGGTATTTTTTGTACATTGCCCGCCTGACTCCCTCCTTATGATCCGTCCGCTTAACGCCTTTCTGGCTTTTCCGCTGTGCCTGGTTTTCATTCAGGCTCCCGGGCAAAACAGCCCGGCGCACTATTTGTACATCGAGCAATACAAGGATATCGCGATCCGGGAAATGGCCCGCACAGGAATCCCCGCCAGCATAACGCTCGCACAGGGCATCCTGGAATCCAACGCCGGGCGCAGTGAACTGGCTGTGCTGGCCAACAACCATTTCGGGATTAAGTGCGGCAGCGGCTGGAGCGGAGCGGCTTATTTCAAAAAGGACGACGACTACGGCCCGGATGGCTACAGGGTGGAATCCTGTTTCCGCTCCTACCCTACCGTTGAAGCCAGTTTTATCGACCATTCCGGTTTTTTAATTTCGCCCCTGAAAGCAACCCGCTACGGCTTTTTATTCAGGCTGGATCCCACGGATTACGCAGGCTGGGCCAATGGCCTGCAACAGGCCGGCTATGCAACCAACCCGGCTTATGCCGCGCAGTTGGCCGGCCTGATCGAACGCTACGAATTGATGCAATACGACCAGCTGGGCGTTATGCCTGCCGGCCCCTCGGCGCTGGCCCCGCCCCCTATCGTTTCCACAACCAATAACGTGCCATTTACGATCGCCTCAGGTTATGAAACCGCTCAGGACATCGCCTGGCGCACCAGAGTCCCTGTGGGCGACCTCCTCGTGTACAACGAAGACCTGCCCACCGGTTACCTCCTGCCGGCAGGCCAGAAGGTGTACCTCGCTGCAAAAAGAAGAGCTTTCAAAGGCCCGGTGGAAACCCATGAAGTCCAGCCTTCGGAGTCCGTGTACGATATTGCCCAGCGCTATGGCGTGCGCCTTGACAGGCTGCTGGCCCGCAACCGCCTGGAAGCGGGTGAACAACCTGCTGCGGGAGAATTACTGAAATTGCGGGGATGGAAAACCAATAACCCGCCGGCAATCCAGCCCTATTCCTATGAGGGCGCCGTATATCATACCGTAGTGACAGGCGATACGCTTTGGAACATCGCCCGGCGCTACCAGACGAATGTCGAAAGCCTGAAGCAGCTCAATAACCTGCCGGGCGACCTCATCAGGCTGGGTATGCAAATCCGTGTAAGGTGAAGGCGGGTTTTTCAAGGCTTGGCCTCCTGCCTTTCTTCGGTAAACCAGTGCAGCAGGCGTATGGATTGGATAATGCCCAGGTAGAACAATTTCCTGGCCAGACTGGCATGCCAGGGCGCATTCAGGTAATCAGCCGGGTTGGCCTCCACACAGTCCAGAAGGATGGCCTGATTCAGGTGCTCCTGAAAGGCGCCGGCTACTTCCTGGTCAAAAATTTCGATATTCAGCTCCACACTCAGCAGGTCGCTGAGGTCATTCAGGTTGAAAGACCCCACGCTGCACCAACGGCCATCCGCAACAGCCACTTTTGCATGCAGAATGGCCGGCTGGTACTCAAATATCCTCACCCCGCATCGCAGGAGCTTGGGGTACAGGTATTTAACAGCCGTGCTGTAAAAAAGCACATCGGTTTGCCCGGGGAGTATCAGGCGAACATCAACGCCCCGCGAAGCTGCTTTGCAAATGAGTTTGAGCATCCTTCGCCCTGGGAGAAAATAACTGGCTACCAGGGTCAGCGAGCGCCGGGCGCCGATAATCGCCCGATTATACCCCCGGCGGATTTCCCGCCTGCCCTGGAAGACATCATTGAGGCGAACCTCTACTTTGCTCCGGCCAAGGCGTCCTTTTTTAAGTAGCTTTTTAAGGGAAATCTTTGGATACGGTTTTTTAAAAAAAATACTGGCCGCCAGCCTGTGCAGTTCTTCACAAACCTCCCCCCCCTCGAGGAAAACAGCGAAATCCAGCCAGGGGCGCTCCATAGAACTGCCTCGGTAACGGTTGGCAATGTTCAATCCTCCCACCAGGGCTTTGCTCTTATCGAATACGGCAAGTTTGTGGTGCATCCTGCGCCCCGTCCTGAATGGAATGGAAAATTTGACGGGCGAGAAAAAACGCAGGCTGGCCCCGGCGTCCTCCAGTTCCTTGCGGAACCGCTTCGGAAGGTTAACGCTGCCGATGCCGTCCACGAGAATATTCACCTCCACTCCTCTCCTTCCGGCCTTGATGAGCGCCTGCTGCACCTCTCTTCCGGTCTCGTCATCGCTGATGATGTAATACTGCAGATGGATGACCTCCCTGCTGGCCTCGATGAGCCATAGCAGGCGCTGAAAGAAGCCCTCTCCACCCTGAATTATTTCGATGCTCTGAAAAGCACTGTGCTGCGTTTCGGAAATTTCGGGCATACCAATCTTTCTCAATGCTATGCGAACATAGAAAGACTTTTTGAAAGTGGGAAATTTTATCCACTTCTCCCCTGCCCTAGAACCTCTTTCCTATACCAAGCGCTATCGACCAGGTGTCATAAGCTTCCTTCCGGGTATCGTAAAACAGGGTTGGCGAAATATCCCAACCATGGCCCACTTCGAATTCATACTCTGCTCCAAAGCGGACAAGGAAGAAATTCTCCCGGCGCTCCACTTCCAAGCCGGGGCCCAGTTGAAGAACCAGGCCTCGCCATGGTTTGAACAGGGCATCCAGGGTAAACACCATCGGATATTCCCGCTCCAGGAATTCTTCATGGCCTTGTTCTACGATAAATGACTGTATTTCAAGGTCATTGTGCAGCCCAACACCCCAGGCCGGGCTTGCCCAGTACTCCAGGTCCAGGCCCCAGGATGGTATGGCCAGATGTTCCTGCGATTCGCCTGCAGGGACAAAGGTGTGCCCAATGAGCACGGCAACCCGCCAGTGCCCGAATTCATGGCCTTCCTCCGGAGATGAAGTACCCGGATGGCCGTGCTGAGAAAAGAGAGGAAAGGCGCCAAGCGCCAGCAGGACAAATGAATACAGCAACTTTTGCATGATGACAGGAGCTTTTCGCTTTTCATGCAAAAGAAAACATTCCGGCGGCCTCGTAAAGTGAGAAAAGTCACTTAGGAATAAAAATGCCCCCTGCCCGAATGTTTATTTATACCTTCCTGCACTCAACAGCAAGCAGGCGGCATACCGGGGAAAACTGAAAAAGAAATCTGCGCACGTTGTGGCGTTTGCTCCATAACACGGAAAGGATCAAAAGGGTCAGCATGGGATATAAGACTTATTTTGGATATTGAATAAACTCTATAACGCAAGACGGCGGGAAATAGTTTGGGGGCAGAAAAAAAAAGCAATACCAAACAACTATTTGATAATCAATAACTTGCAATAACAAGCTCCTCTGTCTTCCAGTTTTTTATGCAGCATACACCAAAAGCAGGGCCGGCCACGGGGTGGCTGAAATATAGAGAACCCAGAGGGGAAGCCACCCCGTAGCTGGCCAAGCAGCCCCTAATACCTTATATACATCACCTCCTTTGCCGCTTTAACAATCTTATCTGCGTTGGGCAGGTAGGCATCCACCAGGGTAGGCGCATAAGGCAGGGAAGTATCGGCGGAATTGACGCGGGTTACGGGCGCATCCAGGTAGTCAAAGGCATACTTCTGGACACCATAGGCCACTTCTGCGGAGACGCCGGCCAGAGGCCAGGACTCATCGATAACGACGAGCCGGTTGGTTTTTTTAACCGAATCAACGATGGTTTTATAGTCCAGAGGCCGAATGGTCCGCAGGTCGATCACTTCAGCAGAAATACCCTCTTTGGCCAGTTGGTCGGCAGCTTCAAGGGTTGGGATCATCATTTTGTTGAAGGAAACCAGGGTGATATCCATACCCTCGCGCCGCACCGCAGCCTGGCCGATCGGAACGAGGTATTCACCCTCGGGAACTTCGCCCTCGAAGCCATACAGTAACTCGGATTCCATCATACAAACCGGGTCGTCGTCGCGAATGGCTGATTTGAGCAAGCCTTTGGCGTCGGCGGGATCCACGCAGGAAATGACTTTCAGGCCGGGGACGTTGGCCATCCAGCTCTCGAAAGTCTGCGAATGCTGCTGAGCCAGCTGGCCGGCGCTACCGGAAGGCCCCCGGAAGACAATGGGGCACTTGAACTGGCCGGCGGACTGCGAAAGGGTTTTGGCGGCGTTATTCACGATCTGGTCAAAGGCCAGAACGGCAAAGTTCCAGGTCATGAATTCAACGATCGGTCGAAGCCCGTTCATAGCGGCGCCTACCCCGATTCCGGCAAAACCGAGCTCGGCGATGGGCGTATCGATAATCCGCCTCGGGCCGAACTCATCGAGCATGCCTTTGCTGACTTTGTATGCGCCATCATATTCCGCAACCTCCTCCCCCATCAGAAATACCGTATCGTCCCGGCGCATTTCTTCTATCATAGCTTCGCGCAAAGCGTCACGTAGTGCCAGTTTTCTTGCCATATCCTTTTATGGTTAACATGATTGAATTTTCGCTGCAGGCAATGGGGGCCTGAACCCCTGAATATCCTGGAACCACCCGCAAACGGAATGCAAAAATAGTAAAACTACCTGGATTAACAACAAGCGCCGAAGCTTGTTCAAGGCTGTTAAAATGGAGCCGGGCTGCAATATTATAGCACGGAAACAGCAGTTTTAGTATTTTTGCGTTTTCATTTGATAATAAGCCTCCATCAAGAGGCGTTTCCAAATCGTCCAGACACAAAAAAAGAACATATCCAAAATCAGAAAAGCAATGAAAATCAGGAACCTCAGAAGAATGAGCACCATCGCAGCAACGCTTGCCGCCGCCGTCATCCTCTCATCCTGCAACCGCGGCTATGGTTGCCCAACCAACTTTTCCCTGAACGATGTATTTTCAACCCTTGTCGATGTGGCAGCCAACTTGTTTTAACGAACGGGTAAAGTGGCCCGAACCCGGGATTTAAAGAACAAGTTCACGATCATCGCCAGAGCAGCCATGGAGGCAGGACAGATCTTCGAAACACAGGACGGCTCTCATTCTGTCTTCTCCGATACTTATGGCGTCAGTTACCACTCCAGATACGGCGCTATTCAGGAGTCGCGGCACGTCTTCATCGAGGCCGGCCTTTTTTACAAAATGCCGCTCTGCAAAAGTGTGTCGATACTCGAAGCGGGATTTGGAACAGGCCTCAACGCCCTGCTCACCCTGATCGAGGCGAACAGGCATCAGGTGCAGGCCCACTACGAAACAATTGAAGCTTACCCCCTCACTCCCCGGCAGGCCGGGTTGCTCAACTACCCCAGCCTGCTGGGCGAAGAAGCCGCGGCCCACTTCATGCAGTTGCACGAAGCCAACTGGGAGGAAGCACACGCCATTACGCCTTATTTCAGTTTCCGGAAAAGGCTTCAGCGCTTTGAAGACATCCGGGATGAACAGGCGTTTGACATCGTCTATTTCGACGCATTTGCCCCCGGCGCCCAGCCCGAACTCTGGGAGGAAGCAGTCCTGGAAAAGATGTACAAGGCGCTGAAATCAGAAGGAATTCTGGTGACTTATTGCGCGAAAGGGGCCGTCAAGCGAACGCTCAAAAACCTGGGGTTTACGATAGAAGCCCTGAAAGGGCCGCCGGGAAAGCGGGAAATGACGCGGGCAATAAAAGGGTAAGGGGTCAGCTTATTCTTCGTCTTCCCCGCTTTTGCGCGGCCGGATTACATTGAGCTTGCCATCGTCTCCGTATAATTCTTTCGATTTTTTGTTGTAAGCCTGCGCCGCTTCCTCCGGAGTGTCAAACATGCCTATATGTACGGATTTCCGGTTGATGGAAATGACAGCCCGGTATCGGCTGTTTTCCTTGTAAACCCCCGTATAGCCTACTTTGCTGCTGGTCTTGCGCTTGCGGCTCGCCACCGAGCGGGAGCGGTAAAGGATATTCTCCAGGCGACAGTCCAGTTTGTTCCCGTTCCTGGCGCCAACCAGGTTCCTGTCCCGGCTCTTCGAGTCGAAGAGAAATTTTTCCGCGATGAGCTTGTGCAGATAGATCGTCTCGGTTTTGTACCCGCCATCGGCCCTTTTCCAGGTTTTCTGAAAAACAGCACAGCCGCTGGAATGCCGCCGGAGGTTGTTGATAAAATCCACCTTCACCAGATAGGGGTCTGTGGTCAGGTATTCGTATACCTTATCGTCCAGCAATACGGTTTCGTCCGCATTTTTCAGTTTAACTTTGTATAACACGCGCTCTCTTGTTTAGGTGAATAAATTAATATTCCGAGGCTATGTTCAAGTGGGAAATTATATATTGAGAAACAAAAAAGGGATATTGCAAAATATTGCCGGGAGTGAATGGTGCGAAAATTAATGAATTCGCCAAATATTTTCTAACCTGTTGTAATGTTTTTGTTAATGCAGGAGTACATATTTATGAAGCGCTGTTTCAGCCTCGCCCGCCTGGGGGCGGGCCGCACCTCGCCCAATCCAATGGTCGGGGCCGTACTGGCCTATGAGGGGCGCATTATCGGCGAAGGCTTTCACCGGGCCTATGGCGAAGCCCACGCCGAAGTGAATGCCGTAAACAGCGTTGCTCCGGAAAACCAGGGGCTCCTTCCCTACTCCACCCTGTATGTTTCCCTGGAGCCCTGCAATATTTACGGAAAGACCCCGCCCTGCACCAGCCTCATCCTGGAAAAAAAAATCCCAAGAGTTATCGTTTCCTGCCTGGACCACACGCCGGGAGTCAACGGGGCAGGCATCGAACGGCTCCGGGCAGCCGGCGTCGATGTTTCCGTTGGCCTTCTTGAAGCAGAAGGCCAGGCCCTGAGCCGGCCGAGAAATACGTTTGTCAGTGCGCACCGCCCTTATGTCATCCTGAAATTTGCGCAATCGGCAAACGGCATGTTCGCTCCGCCGGATGGCCGCCAGCTCTGGTTGTCCAATGCCTTTTCCAAGCGCCTCGTCCATAAATGGCGCAGCGAGATTGATGCCATACTGGTAGGCGGCAACACGGCCCGCATCGATAACCCCCAGCTAACCAACCGGCACTGGTTTGGAAAAATGCCCGTGCGCATCGTGTTGAGCCGTTCGGGGAAGCTCCCTCCCGGGCTGGCGCTTTTCGGCCCCGAAGCTCCTACCCTGCTGGTAAGCGAGCTGCCCCCCGGCCGGGCCTTGAAAAATTCAGCCGGGTGGCTGCCCCTGCCATTCAACGATGGCCTCATTGGCAGCCTGCTCGGCGAACTGGCCCGGAGAAACATCACTACGCTTTTCGTAGAAGGTGGAATTCGGACGCTGGAACTGTTCCTGGAGTCCGGATACTGGGACGAAGCCAGGGTGTTTGTCACGGGAACCCACCTCTACCCCGGGCGCCCGGCCCCACAGATTCCCGTAGAGCCAAAATCCGGTTTCAGGCTGGGCAGCGACCAACTGCTCGTCTTCGAAAACCGCCGATAGGCCCCGCTTTTACAATCGTTAAACTTCATTTAAAGTGCGAAGGCGCCACCATAAGCGCCTTTTTTATTTTGTTTGTTTGTTGTTACATTTGTTGACCACAGCAGAAAAATTGAAATAAAGAATGAAAAGGTTAAGTGCCATACTGATCATCTTCGCCACCCTGAGCGCCCTTTCATTCAAACCGGCCGAACAGACACAAATACTACGACATGGCGTAAACCAGGCTGCCGTAAACTGGCTGAGCTGGGAAGAAGCCATGGCCCTTTCGCAGAAAGAAAAGAAGAAGATACTGTTGTCTGTTTACACGGATTGGTGCGGCTGGTGCAAGCGCATGGATACGGCCACCTTCGAGGAGCCCAGTATCGCCCGTTACATCAACGAGAATTTCTACCCTGTCAAATTCGACGCCGAGCAGCGGGGCGAGCTGGAGTATCAGGGCAAGGCTTACAAATACGTTAAAAACGGCAAGCGCGGATACCACGAACTCGCCGCCGAACTGCTGAAAGGCCGGCTGAGCTTTCCATCCGTTGTCTTTTTGGATGAGAAACAGGAAGTTATCCAATCCATCGTGGGTTACAAACCGCCCGAGGAATTCGAAAAAATAGCCACCTATTTCGCCCAGGACCACTACAAGAAGACTCCCTGGTCAACCTATCAGAAGAATTTCAGGCCTACGCTGCTGCTGCTGAAAGATTGAGCAGGCCCTCAGGGCGCCGGATTTTTGCCCTGCCCGCCAGCTTAACGTTTTCTGCGGCGGGTAGTAGTACTGCGCCGGCTCGACCCGCTTATTCCCAGTACGCCCAACAACCCGCGGGTGAGCTCACGGGCTACCGTCCGTCCTATCTGCCGGGTGGTGGGGTTGCTGATGATCTTTTCGAATGTGCTTTTCTCCTTGCGGCGCGAAACGGACCTGGCCTGTTCCTGCTGTTCCTGCAATTCCTCCTGAAAATCTTCCTCCCGTGCCGCCGCCATTTTTTCTGCCAGAATATCGTGCGCGCTCCTCAAATCGAGCACCTCATTATATTTCCGGACAAGCGCCGAACGCTGGACAATACTGTCAATTTCCTGAGGGCTTAGCACGTCCATCCGCGATTCGGGCGCGCGCAGCAGCGTGTGCGCCAATGGCGTAGGAATGCCTTTTTCATTCAGGGCCGTCACCAGCGCTTCGCCAATCCCCAGTTCCGTTACGGATTGCGCGACGTCGTAAAAATCAGACAGCGGGTAATTCTGAGCAGCCAGTTTGATGGCTTTGCGGTCCTTGGCGGTGAAAGCGCGAAGGGCGTGCTGGATTTTGAGGCCCAGCTGCCCGAGCACATCGTCGGGAATGTCCGCCGGGTTTTGGGTGATAAAAAAGAGCCCCACTCCCTTGGAGCGGATAAGCTTGACGATCACTTCGATCTGATCCAGCAGCGCCTCGGATGCTTCTTCAAATACGAGGTGGGCTTCATCGATAAAGATCGCAAGCTTGGGTTTATCCAGGTCGCCTTCTTCCGGGAAGCTGGAATATATCTCGGCCAGGATCTGCAGCATGAAAGTGGAGAACAGCTTGGGGCGCCCCTGGATATCCGTCAGGCGGATGATGGAAACCACGCCCCGCCCATCCGGGCTGAGCCGGCAAAGGTCGTCCACATCGAAAGAGCGCTCACCGAAGAAACGGCTGGCGTCCTGCTGTTCCAGTTCGATGATTTTCCGCATGATGGTTCCCACGGAAGTGGAGGAAATGGTGCCGTAAATCCGCTCTATTTCCACCTTGCCTTCGTTGGTGATAAACTGAAGGGTCTGCTTGAAGTCGTTCAGGTCCAGCAGGGGCATCTGGTTATCATCGCAGTATTTGAAAACGACGGATACTATGCTGGCCTGGGTGTCGTTCAGGCCCAGTATCTTTGAAAACAGAACGGGGCCGAATTCCGTCACGGTCGCCCGCAGGCGCGCGCCCTTTTCCCCGGAAAGGCTCAGGAACTCTACCTGGCTTCCGCCGGCTGTGAAGGGAATCCCGATGCGCTGGTGGCGTTCCTCAATTTTGGCGTTGCCGGCGCCGGCAACGGCAATTCCACAGAGGTCGCCCTTGATGTCCATCAGCAGGGAAGGCACGCCCGCCCTGGAAAGCTGCTCGGCGAGGATCTGAAGCGTTTTGGTTTTACCCGAACCCGTGGCGCCTGCGATGAGCCCGTGTCGGTTCAGGGTCCTCAGGGGGATTTTCACTAACGTATTCGGAATGCATTCCCCTTCCAGCATGGCGCCGCCCAGAATGATGGAAGGGCCTTTGAAGGCGTAGCCTTCCGACATTTGCGCGATAAATTTTTCTTTTTGGACAGACATATCAGAATTCAATTATTGTTGGTTATTCCATTTCTCTATTCGAAGCTGGTGCTTTTGTTTGCTGAACTCCCAAAGGTCTATGTTCATGTTTTGTTCCACTTCTTCCTCCAGTTCCAGGGGCATCAATTCACCGAAGAAGTTGAACCCCGTTACTTCCTCCACTTTGTCGATTGGCATGGCAAATTTGTAGAGCGGTTCGAAGCTGACCTCATTTGGGATGACAAAGCCGATGCCTTTTACCTGCGGCTCTTCCAGGTCGAGCAAAACTTTGAAAAAGGCGGCGGGCACGGAAACGCCGTTTTCTCCGATTTCCCCTTTGGGCTTCAGGCTCAAAACGGGGCCGGTAATGACATATAGCTGCCCCTCGCGTTTGGCCCAGCTCCGGCTGAGTTCTTCCAGTTCCCGCCAGACGCCCTTGTTGAAATTTTTCGACTGAGGGCTGATATTGCTCATCAGGAAAGTTTCATCCATGGCATCTTCACTGAAGGCCCGGTCGGCGGCCGGCACGAGGTGGCCCCGGTCGTAGCCGCTGTTGCGATAATCATCAGGCGTTGCGCTCCCCGTTCCGATGGAGGGGTCGGGCCGAAAGCTGTTGCTGCGCTCCAGCCAGGGTTGTTCGAGTTCCCGCCGGCTCAGGCGATAGGCCACCCACTCCGCCTGTTCGTGTTCTTCCGAATAAGAGAGTGCGAAGTACTTATGCCGTATGACGGCGCCCGTGGAAGACTCCGGCAGGAAATAGTCCCCCTCCTCCTCCACTGGTGGTGCTCCGCCGCCGCCCGGTGGGGCCGCCTGGCCGTTTCCCATGAACATGTTGAACAGGAAAAATAAACCGCTGATGATCGCTCCGAATAAGCCGACTTTTATGATCATGCCAGAGCTGCCTTTGCCCTGGCGGTTGTGGTTCGTCCTGAATTTGGCCATGCAGGGGATTTTGTTTGGATGCGTGTAAAAATAACAAAACACGGGCAATCCGGCGCTTAAAACCGGAAAAAGTACAGGGGTTGCACGCCATTTGGCAGGCAGCCTGGCTGGAATCTACCTTTTTTGGCTCACCAGCATCTCTACGGCTCCGTGCGGATTGATAAGCGGTCCGGTTTCCCTCCTGTTTTTGGTTGGCAGGCCTGTTTTTTTCAGGATTTCATAAGCATCTCTGGTAGTGAGGGCGGGGTCGATGCTTTTCAGCAGCCCAAGCAGGCCGGCGGCATAAGGCGTGGCCATGGAGGTGCCGTTGAAGGAAGCGTACTGGTTGCCCGGAATGGTGGAAAAGATATTGACTCCGGGAGCAGCAATGCCCATTTCCAGATCCGTGACATAATTCGAAAAAACAGCCCGCTGCAGCTCCTCGTCAATGGCGCTTACCGCTATTACACCGGGAACGCCGGCCGGGGCGAACCCACGGGCATTCCTGTTCGAATTGCCTGCAGCCGCTACCACGATGGCGCCTTTTTTACCTGCATATTCCACCGCCTTGCGGTAAGCGCGCTCCTTGCTTTGGTTGGACATTCCGCCCAGCGACATGGAGATGACGCCTGCTCCTGCATCGGCGGCCTGGATAATGCCGTCGATGATGCTGCGCTGGGAACCCATGCCTGAAGCGTTCAGCACTTTGATGCTGGCCACTTCCACAAAGGAATTATCGCGCGAAAAAGAGGCAATGCCCAGCCCGTTGTTCGAAACCGCTGCGGCGATACCTGCGCAATGGGTGCCGTGCCCTTTCGGGTCGTTGTCATAAGCCGCCTTGACAGACCGGTAGTTGCCCCTGATGTCCTCATGGCCGGCATCAACCCCGGTATCCAGAATGGCGATCAAGGCCTTGCGTGCAGGGGTTATTTTCTCGCTCTCCAGGTAATCGAGCAACTTTTTCACTTCCATGGCCTGGAAGCCCCAGAGGCGGCCCAGGTATTGGTCGTTCAGCCCCAGTTCTTTGTTTGGCGCCGGAACAATGCGCCCTTCCGAAGGAGAAACCGATATAGCCTCATTGGGTTCCACCCAATCGACCTTTGGGGCCTTCCGGACTGCCCTGATGACTTCTTCAAGCCGGCCGGCATATTCAGCCGGGACATCTACCAGATAGTAATCATCGAGTTCCGTGGATTCCGGAGAGGCCGGGCCAAATGCCCGCTGGAATTCCAGTTTATATTTGCCCTTAACGGCATCGAGCACGTCCGGGCTGCTGCCTTCGGCCAGCTCTACGAGCAATTCGCCGGAGCTGTCCAGGGGTTCTCCTGCGCTATCCCCGGTGGCGAAACTATCTGACATAAACACCTGATAATACCCCAGGAAGGCAAAGGCCAGTGCGACAAGGCCATAGATAAGCCACGCCCTCCTGGCGGCAAGAATCCGGAATACAAGCCCGAAGCCCCCCATTACCAGGAGGTCCCGGAAGAGAATTCCCATTTTGTCGCTCCAGGATGCCTCAGCCAGCAGGACTGCAAGGATGAAAACTGCAAGTGCACCGAAAAACGAACGCTGAAAAAGCCTGCTCTTCGCCTCCTCGGCCTGATACATAAACCAAAGGGCAAGGCTCCCGACTGCAACAGCAAACGCCAGTGTATAGATCATGGTTGTACTTGTTTTGATTGATCAATTTACCGAAAAAAGGCCGGGCTGGCAAAGAATGTGGGCCAAGCGGGCTTTTTTTTCGGCATAGGCCTGTCAGCTCCTTTTTATTCAACCACAAAACGGGCTCAGGCGTTCTCAAATTGGCGCCTGACAGGCAGGATATCAACACTGTCGGGTATGTGACCCGGATTACATTTTTGCAAAAGGCATTATTGTTATTTTTGCCCGAAAAAGCGAGAAACACATGGCAGAAGAGATCGAAAGCGTAAAATGCCTGATCATCGGTTCCGGCCCGGCCGGATACACAGCGGCTGTCTATGCCGCCAGGGCTAACCTCAAACCCGTCCTGTTTACCGGGAGGGAACCGGGAGGGCAATTGATGATCACCACCGACGTAGAAAATTATCCCGGTTATCCCGATGGGATTATGGGGCCCCAGATGATGGAGGACTTCCGCAAACAGGCCGAGCGGTTTGGAACGGATGTGCGCTACGAAATGATCGAAAAGGTCGATTTCAGCGGCCCCGTCCACAAAGCCTGGACGGAGTCCGGCAAAGAAATCCATGCCGACAGCGTGATCATCTCCACCGGCGCCAGCGCCAAATGGCTCGGGCTGGAATCTGAAAAACGGTTGACCAACAAAGGGGTTTCTGCCTGCGCCGTGTGCGACGGCTTCTTCTTCCGCGGCCAGGAGGTCGCCATCGTCGGCGGCGGTGATACGGCTGCCGAGGAAGCTCTGTACCTTTCCAAGCTGTGCCCCAGGGTGCACATGCTCGTTCGCCGCGACGAACTCCGGGCTTCAAAAATCATGCAGGAACGCGTAAAAAAAGCCGAAAACATTCAGGTCCACTGGAATACGGAAGCGCTGGAAATCCTCGGCGGGCAGGAAGTGGAGGGCGTCCGCATCGTCAATAACAAGACGAAGGAAGAATCCGTGATTCCCGTAAAAGGCTTTTTCGTAGCCATTGGGCACAAGCCGAACACGGATATTTTTAAGGGCTGGCTGGATATGGACTCCACGGGTTACCTCATCACAAAAGGCAAAACGACGCATACGAATATTGAGGGCGTTTTCGCCAGCGGCGATGCGCAGGACAATGTCTACCGCCAGGCGGTAACTGCCGCCGGCACCGGCTGTATGGCAGCCCTGGATGCCGAGCGGTACCTGACGGAAAAGGGTGTGATTTAGCAGGTGATTCCTTAGTTTAGGTGTTCCCGGGCTTTCCCGGGAACGCCTAAAATAGCTATATTGCCGGGCCAATCCGGCAGTATAGCTATTTTTTTAAGGAAAATACTCAATAAATCATGCCTACACTAACCTCTGCACGCTTCCGCCCCGGAGTCCTTTTCGGCGATGAAGTGACCGAATTGTTCAATTTTGCCAACGAAAACAACTTTGCCTTGCCGGCAGTAAACGTCGTTGGCACCAACACCGTCAATGCCGTCCTGGAAACAGCACGCGATGTCAACTCCCCGGTCATCGTCCAGTTTTCCAACGGCGGGGCCCACTTTTTTGCCGGTAAAGGCCTGTCGAATGAGGGGCAGCAGGCGGCTGTCCTCGGCGGCGTTTCCGGAGCCATGCACGTCCACGCGGTGGCCAGGGCCTATGGCGTCCCCGTAATCCTGCACACCGACCACTGCGCACGTAAACTGTTGCCCTGGGTGGACGGGCTGCTCGAAGCCGGCGAACAATTTTTCGAGGAGCGGGGCTACCCGCTATACAGCTCCCACATGCTGGACCTCTCTGAGGAATCGCTTATGGAGAACGTCGAAACCTGTGTTGCCTACCTGCGGCGGATGGACAGGATCGGCATGACGCTGGAAATCGAACTGGGCGTCACCGGCGGCGAGGAAGATGGCGTGGACAATACAGGGGTGGACAGCTCCCGCCTCTACACCCAGCCTCAGGAAGTGGCCTATGCTTATGAGGAGCTGTCCAAAGTGAGCAAACGCTTCACCATTGCTGCAGCCTTCGGCAACGTCCATGGCGTTTACAAGCCGGGCAATGTGTCGCTCAAGCCTGTCATCCTTAAAAATTCGCAGGAATTCGTCAGGGAAAAATTCAATACCGGCGAAAACCCGGTCAATTTTGTCTTCCACGGCGGCTCCGGCTCTTCCAGGGAAGAAATTCGCGAGGCGATCGGTTATGGAGCCATCAAAATGAATATAGACACCGACCTGCAGTGGGCATTCTGGGACGGCATCCGCGATTATTACGAAGGAAAACGGGACTATATGCAGGGCCAGATCGGGAACCCGGAAGGGGCCGACAAGCCCAACAAGAAGTTTTATGACCCACGCCAGTGGCTCCGCAGCGGGGAAAAAACCTTTAGGGCGCGCCTGATGCAGGCCTTTGAAGACCTGAACTGCATGAACAGGAACGCCTGAGAAGGAAGTTGGCAAAGCTTCCAGCTTCATGGTTTCACTGCTTTGCCGGTGAAGCCATGAAGCACTTATACTACTGCCCTAAAGCACAACTGTGCCCAGTTCCCCGGCCAGTTTATTCCGCAGGGCCTTGAGCTTCTGGTCGAGTTTGAGGTAGATCAGATATTCGTCTGACTTCTGCTCAAAAAGGCGTTTAACCTGTTCCGCATTCTGCCGGATCATCTTGTCGAATTTCCGGAGTTTGAAGCGCTTCAGGGCCTGGGTGCTGTCGCTGATGAAATTTTCATCAGGCATTTTCTGAGTGGTCAGGAAAATCTCCCAGCGCTTTGCCCAGTTTTCGCTGTATTCATAAGGGCTGGTGACGAGCCCGATGGCCATTTCCCGGATTTCGGCATCGGGGTGGTTGAGGAAAAAGCCGGTGTTGGCTTCCCCGCCGGCCGTGAGCCTTTCGCGGGTAAGGTGGACGGCGCGCTGATAGAGCTTGTTGTCGAAATCCTCCATCACATCCTCTATATTACTGATGATGTACTGTGCGACGGTGAGTTTCTCTTCCGGGTCGAACATGCTGGCTCCGCCCGCCACGAGGATGCGGACGATATCCTTTTCCTGAAAGGCGTCGCCGGCGGCGGTTTCTTCCTTCGGCTTCAGGGCTGGCCGCGCCGGTTCCGCCTGCAGGAGCTCCTGTTCTGCTTCGAACTGCCGGAGCTGTGCGCGTTCTTTTTCCTGTTGTTGTTTCCTGAAGTGCTGTGCGACGATCTTATTGGTTTCATTGACCAGCAGTTGTTCCTCGACCTCCATGATGCGGGCGCACTCCCGTATGTAAAGCGACCGCTTGATAGGCTCCGGAATCCTGGCAATGCTTTCCACGATATCCCTGATCAGGTTTGCCTTTTTGATCGGGTCGCCGGCGGCTTCTTCCTGCAGCAGCCCTGCCTGAAACATGACGAGGTCCTTGGCTTCCTGGCTGATGTAGGTTTTAAACGCCTCCACGCCTGCCAGTTTCAGGTAAGAATCGGGGTCTTCCCCATCCGGAAGCACGACTATGCGGACGTTCAGCCCCTGTTCCAGCACCATGCCCATCCCCCTCAGGGCGGCTTTGATGCCCGCCAGGTCGCCGTCATAGAGGATTTTGATGTTTTCGGTATTGCGCCTGATGAGCTGTATCTGGTCCACGGTGAGAGACGTGCCGGAAGAAGCCACCACATTTTCGATGCCGGCCTGATGGAGGGAAATGACATCCGTGTACCCTTCCACGAGGATGCATTCGTCGAGCTGGCGGATGGCGCGTTTGGCGAAGAAGGCGCCGAAGAGCACCTTGCTTTTGGTGTAAATTTCCGTTTCCGGGGTGTTGATATACTTCGGCGCCTTGACATCCTTGGCAAGGATGCGCCCCCCGAAGCCGACCACCTTTCCGGAAAGGTTATGTATGGGGAACATGACGCGGCTTCGAAAGAAATCGCGCCCATACTGGCTCATCAGGCCCACCTTTTTGAGTAGTTCCGGGTTGTAGCCGTCGTGGGTGGCCTTTACTACGAAGGCATCAGGTTTATCCGGGGCGAAGCCCAGCCCGAACTTCCGGATCGTTTCTTCGCGGAACCCCCGTTCGCGAAAGTAGTTCAGCCCCACGCTTTTGCCAAGATCCGTGTCGAACAACTGGCCCCGGTAATACTCGAGGGCGTACTGGTTGACGATATACAGGCTGTCGAGGTGCTGTTGTTCTGCCCGGGCTTCCTGCGAGAGCTCCGTTTCCTCCAGGGTGACACCGTATTTTTTTGCAAGATAGCGCAGCGCTTCGGGGAAGGTGAGATTCTCGTGTTCCATTACGAAATTCACGGAATCGCCGGCTTTGCCGCAGCCGAAACATTTGAAGATGCCTTTGGAAGGCGAAACGTTGAAAGAAGGCGTTTTTTCACTGTGGAAAGGGCACAGCCCGATCAGGTTGACGCCGCGCCGTTTCAACTGGACGAAGTCCTGCACGACCTCCTCTATCTTTGCGATCTCCAGTATTTCCTCAACGCTCTTCTTTTTGATCATGGCCCACCGGATTTTTTCCTAAAAATAGCGATTACCGGCCCACTGTCCACAGGAATTGTCAAAGAAGGTTATTTTTTTGACTTCGGGCGGGTATTTTCCACGATAAAAAACTTGGCTGATTTAGGCGAGAACTGAAGGTTCTGTATGTAGGAAGGCTGCCTGGTGATCACGATGGGCGCCGTGTTGTTGGGCCCCTTGGGGGAGATGCCGCTCAGGTCGGCCTCTGCGGTAAAATCGCGGAAGGAGACGGAGTCGAATTTACTCAGCCCGAGTTTGCATGTGACGGTGATTTTATCCGGGAAAATGCGCAGGCTGTCCGGCGCATTTTTTACGAGCAGCGGAACATACATCGTCTTTTCCGTAAAGGGTTCCACTTCGGCTCTGGCTTCCACCTTCGTTTCGGAAAGTAGCAACTCCCGCCCCGGTTTTTTCAGGTTCAGGGTTAGGGTAAGGCCCGATTTAAGGTTTTTGAGGACGAGCGAGTCGGTGGGCCAGTAGCGGATGCTGTCGATCAGGGAGCTTGGCCCGCTGATATTGATGGAGTCCGGTTTGAGAGAGACCGGCTCTTTCAGATGGTGTTCCGGGGCGAATGTGAGGCGTTTCTGGACGAGAACGGGCACCTTTTTCGTGTTGCGCCCTTCGAGAGCGAGGAGTACATTGTCGTAGTTGATTTCCAGCACTCTGATATCATTGCCGCGCAGCCTTTGGGCAATGTCGTTGCGCAGTTGCCCCCGGTTAAGATTGAGCCGGTCGATCTCCTGCATGTCATAGGCCAGTTTGATCCTGGGATGGGCAAAATAATCGAAGAGCAGGCTCCAGCCGGAGCCTTCGAGTTCCACGGCCATATCGGCGGGGGGCATTTCCGCCAGTGCTTTTTCCTGGGGGAAATCCAGTTCAAAATAAACCGGGCGACGTGTCTGAAAGGATTGCGACAATTTGACCAGGAGCCAAAATATCAGGGCTATCCCCATGCACATCAGGAGGATAGCCCTGTCTTCCTGGATTTTAAGCCGGACAAGCCTATTCCTTAGATTTTTCATCCGATTTGACGAGTGCTTCCGTCATTTCTTTGGAAATGGAATTGCGGGTTACCCTGATGAAAGTGTTTTTAGCTACTTCCAGGGTGATGATGGTATCTTCGATTTTGTTGATCCGTCCGATGATGCCGCTGGCCGTGACCACCTCCTCCCCTTTCTGGAGGGCCTCCATGAATTTTTTCTGTTCATTCTGACGCTTTTGCTGGGGGCGGATCAGGAATAACCAGAAAATGAGGATCATGGCGCCGATGAAAATGAAGTTGGTGTACATACCGGCGCCACCTGCCTGTAACAATAAGGTTTCCATTGAATTCATCTTTTTGATAATTAGTTTTTCGTTTTTTATTGCGTTTTCTCCGCTTCACTTCCTTTTGCCGGATACACGAAACCAGAAAGGAACACTCTGCTCGTAGCCGGGTAGGTATTGGCGGTAATAGTGATTGGCTTGGATTGCTGGTTCGGCCTGTTCTTCGTATCAAAACGCACGGAGATCACGCCGCCCTCTCCCGGAGGGATCGGTTCTTTGGGCCATTCCGGGACGGTGCAGCCGCAGGTGGAGCGCGCGTTGTTGATGATCAGAGGCGCTTTGCCTGTGTTTCTGAAGGCGAAGTCGTGTTCGACGATTTCTCCTTCATTGACTTCCCCGAAGTTGAAATCGGGCTCTTCGAATTCTATTTTGGCTACGTTGGTGGTGTCAACCGGCTCATCAGCCGTCACCGGGCTGCGGATGATGTCGGCATTGCTGATCGGCCCCTGGCTTTTGATCTCTTCGACCGTCTTTTCCGAAACCGCTTCGGGTTGCCCGGAACCGCTGCAACTCAGGGCCAGCGCCCCCACTGCAGCCAATATGATTGTTTTCTGTATCATGATAGCCGGATTTTGTTCAAATGCCATGCAAATGTAATAAAATTAGGGAATCAGGAAAGCCGGCGGCCGGTTTGAAAGAAAGGCTTTGCACTTAATAAAACTCCCCGGCGGTTGTTTTGTTTGAAATAAACTAAAAGCCCCTGCTAATTCCTTATTTTGTCCGGCAATTATTTTCAGCATGCGCATTTTTTTGATCGGTTTCATGGGGAGCGGGAAATCTTATGTGGGGCGCCGCCTGGCGAACACCCTTCAATGCGCCTTCCTCGACCTCGACGCGTTGATCGAGCAGAAGGAAGGGGCAAGCGTGCGGGAAATTTTCAGCCGGAAAGGGGAAGCTTACTTCAGGCAGGTGGAACGGCAGGTGCTGCAACAGACGGGGGCCCACCCGAATGCCGTAATTGCCTGCGGAGGCGGCACGCCCTGTTTTTTCGACAACCTACAATGGATGAAGGGCCAGGGGCTCACCGTTTACCTCAGCGCCGGCGTGGACGTTTTAACCAGGCGGCTGCGGGCGCAACAGGAACAGCGCCCCCTGCTCGGCGGGCTGGACGAATCCGCTCTCAGGGCATTTATCGAAGAAAAACTGGCGGAGCGTGAACCGTTTTACCGGCAGGCCAGTATCGCATACCACCAGCAAAGCGGCGAAGAAGATGCGGCAGGCGAACTTGCCGCCCATTTCAAAGGCATAAGCGGGCGTTAATATGGCGTTTAAGTTTTCCATACCTTTTTTCGCGTTTCGGCTGCATTTGCACCCCGGCCTGAGCCTTCTTTCTCCCCTTTCCGACAATACCGTGCTGCGCATAGGGCAATCGCTGCAATCCGTTGCAGGCGAGTATGCAGGCGCGCTGCAGCGCAAGGTGCTGAATGCCGGCCAGCATCATAACCTGCTCGATGAATACCAGGAAGGTGATTTTTTCAAAAGCAAGGTGGAAGTGCGTTTCCCCGCCGCAAGGGACGGCATCAGCTATCCTGAATTTCATCTGGAATTCGACTATTATTACAACCAGAAAGGCAAAGGGATCTGGGGGCTGCTGCCCGCATTGAGGCTCGAAGCATTCGCAGACGGGGAGGAATCGCTGAAGAAGCGGATGGAAGAAGCCCTTTATCTGGAGTTCTCTCAAAAAAAGCGCCTCCAGGCAGTGCAGGACATCGTGTCTGCAATTTGGTATGAAAGCGTGGAGCTGCAGCAACAGGAAATCCCCCTGGAAGCGCCGAACCCGGCCGAGCTGGAAAGCCTGGAGTTGCAGAACCGGGAAAAATGGCTGCCGCGGGTCGCCAAATTACTGGATGTCAAATCTCCTGCGGCCTTCGGGCGGGAAGAGGAACTCCTGCAGCTTGTCCGTGCGCTGAAAGGGCGCTTTACCAGGAATGTGCTGTTGGTCGGGCCATCCGGGGTAGGCAAAACCGCTCTCGTGTGGGAATTGGCCCGGCAACAGAAAAAGCGCCGGATAAGGGAACAGATATGGGAAACCACGGCTTCCACGATGATCAAGGAACTGATCCAGGAGACGGGCTGGCAGGAAAACCTGTCTCTCCTTTGCCAGGAACTTACCGGCGCCGGGCAGATCCTGTTTGTCCGCAACCTCATGGAACTGTTCGAAGTCGGGAAATACGAGGGCAATGCCGTGAGTATGGCCGATTACCTGAGGCCATTCCTGAACCGGAGTGAGATTACCCTCATTTCGGAATGCACGGAAGAGGAACTGGCGCGCATCGAACTTCAGAGCCCGAATTACCTGTCCTGTTTCCAGCAGATACACCTGAAGGAGCCGGAAGGCTCCGCTCTTGAAGCCATCATTCTGCAGAAGGCCCTGGATGTTGGCCGCCAGAAAAGCGTCAGCATCGAGGAGGAAGCCATCCGGGAGGCTATACGGCTCAACCGCCGCTTTTCGCCATATTCGGGCATGCCAGGTAAGACGATCCGCTTTCTGGAGAGCCTTTTGATCAACAAGGGGAGTGCGGCCGGCTCCATGGGGGAAAGCATCCACGTTTCCCGGGCAGAAGTGATACAGCGGTTTTGCGAAGAAGCTGGCATGCCCCGCTTTATGGTTGACCCCGATATCCCCATGGATACAAAGGCCATACGGGCGGATTTCAACGCCAGGATATTCGGCCAGGAAGCCGCCGCAGAAAGCATTGCCGGGCTCCTGGCCTCGGTCAAAACGGCCTTGTCGCGCACAGGCAAGCCCATTGCTTCCCTGCTGTTGGTAGGCCCTACAGGCGTCGGAAAAACAGAACTGGCAAAAACCCTGGCGGAATTCATATTCGGCAGGCGCGGCCGGATGGCCCGTTTCGATATGAGCGAGTTCTCCACTCCATATTCCGTATTGCGGCTCACCGGTACGGGGTACTTTTCGGAAGGGCTGCTCACATCCGCTATCCGGCGGGAGCCGTTCTGCGTGCTCCTGTTCGATGAAATCGAAAAAGCGGACCCACATTTTTTTGATTTGCTGCTGCAAATCCTGGGCGAAGGCAGGCTGGCCGACAGCCAGGGCAAAGTGGTGGATTTCTGCAGCACCATCATTATTATGACCTCCAATATCGGCGCCCAGAGCTTATCCCAGAATCCGATTGGCTGGGGCCAGCATGGCAGGGCAGAACAAGCCATCGCCCACTTCCTGTCGGAGGCGCAGAAATATTTCCGGCCTGAATTTTTCAACCGCATCGACCAGGTCATCCCCTTTGCGCCGCTTGGCCGGCATACGCTCCGCTCCGTGGTCGTGCGCGAGGTGGCATTACTCCGGCAGCGGGAGGGCATACGTTTCCGCCGAATGAACCTTCGGATCGAAGACGCCGCCCTGGATCTGCTTGCGGAAAAAGGATACGATGCCAGGTATGGCGCCCGCCATCTGCAGCGCACAATCCGCGACGGCCTGACTGTCCCCCTTGCCAAAGTGCTCAATGCCGAAGATGTGGACGACCAGCTCGAAGTCAGGGTGGTAGCCCGGAAAGGCGAAATACAGGCCATCGCAGAATCCGACCCGCTGGGGCTTGATCTTCTGATCGAAGAATATACCATAATCAGCCACACCGACCATGCAGGCAGCCTGCGGCGGCAGGCCGCCAGGCTGAAGGAAGGGCATTTTTACGTTCGCCTCCTCAGTGAGCTGGATATTCTGGAGCAGAAGAAGAGGAAGGCCAAACAGCGGTTCTGGAGCAACCGCCAGGATGCAGAGCGCTACGCCTATTACCTGGAAGCCAGGCAAAAGGCGGACGAACTGAGCAGGGAAATAGAAACCCTGGAAGAACAATTGTCGCTATGCTGCCTGGGTTCGGGCCCATACAACCCGGCATGGATCGGCCAACTACAACTATGGGAGGAGGGCTTTTCCCGGCTGAAGATGGATATCTATGCTCGGTTGCAGCCGAGGGACAACCATTGCTATCTGGCAATATACGGACCCGAACCTATTCTCCCACTGCCTTTTTACCTCGGCCTTTTCCAGGAAAAGGGCTACGAGTTCCAGGCTCAAAGCCTTTGGTTCAGAGAAAGTTATTACAACGAGGAAATTTTTGTTCCCGGGGCTGATGGCGGGAGCCTTGTCAGGCAAAAAAGAGAAGCGTACCTGAAAAAGGCATACCATCCCGACCTGGAGGAATCGCTTATGCCGCCCCGTGAAGGCGATGTATTGTGGGGTATCGAGTTTGCTGTTTCAGGCCCCTGCGTCTTCCTCTACCTCAGGGACGAGGCTGGCGCGCAAAAGTGGAAAGGCGCAGGTATCGAACAGCAGCTATACGCCCTGGCCATAAGCAACCGGCCTTTTCAGACACCCGCCAAGCTGCACAGAAAGGATTTTTACACCAGGCAGGCTCCCCGCAGGGTGGTCGAGCCTTTCATCCTGAAGGACACTTTATACAAAATCAACCGCGAATACACCAAACCGGCTTTGCTTCCGCTAATTGTGGAAAAGCTGGAAGAACGCTTTCGCATTCAACTAGACACTGAAATACTTTGACCATGAAATCAATTTTTTTAATTGCCTCCGGCATTTTTCTGCTTTCTTATTTCAGGCTGCCTGCCCAGGATTCCGAAGCCGGGCTCAAATATTATTGGGTGGCGTTCAAGGACAAGGCCCAATCACCGTACAGTATAGACAGGCCATCCGATTACCTATCCCCTCGCGCCATCGAGCGGCGGCAAAAGCGGGGCATTCCGGCCAGCGAACTGGACCTGCCGCCCAACCCGGCCTATCTGGAGCAGTTGAGCCAGGCCGGGGCAAAGGTGCACCACCGGTCACGCTGGTTAAACGCCGCCACCGTAATTGCAGAGGAAGGCCAACTGGAAGCCATTCGCGCTCTTCCTTTTGTCGATACGGTTTTTTACGCCGGCCTGCCGTATAGGGCTTCCGAACGCAAAAAGCCCGTTTTCAGAAAGGACAGCCTGCTGTCCAGGGCCCTGGATAACGAACCCTACGGCTACGGCGCCGCGCAGGTGAAGTTGTTGAAGGGGGACACCCTGCACCAGTTGGGGTACGATGGAAAGGGCATTCTGGTGGCCGTGCTGGACGGCGGTTTTATCGGGGTGGAAGAGAGCCCCTTTTTTGACAGCATCCGCACAGGGGGGCGCCTGTCCATGCCCTGGGATTTTGTTGACGGCGATGCCGACCCATTCGAATCCAGCACCCATGGCTCCAAGGTGTTGTCCACGATGGGCGCCAATGTGCCGGGGGTTTTTGTCGGTACTGCACCAGGAGCGGCTTACGCCTGCATCAAAACGGAAGATACCCGGGGTGAGTACCGCATTGAAGAATGCCACTGGGTCGCCGGGCTGGAGTACGCCGACAGTATAGGTGCGGATATAGTAAACTCCTCTCTGGGGTACACGACATTCAGCGACCAGAAAATGGATTATGCATATAAAAACCTGGACGGAAAGTCGTCGGTAGCCAGCAGGGCAGCCGATATCGCGGTGTCCAGGGGCATGATCGTCGTATCCAGCGCGGGCAATGAAGGAACTTCCGACTGGAAGCACATCGGCATCCCTGCCGACGCGCGCTCGGTGCTGGCAGTCGGGGCGACAGATATTAAAGGCAAGCGGGCGCCATTCAGTTCCCTGGGCCCCACTGCCGACGGGCGGGTCAAACCTGATGTAGCCGCGCCCGGAGCATGGGTTACCGTGGCAGATGCTTTCAGCTTCAGGGTTTCCAATGGATCGGGCACTTCTTTCGCGGCTCCTATTCTGGCGGGCATGATCGCCAGCCTTTGGGAGGCTTTCCCCGACAAGACGAACCTGGAAGTGCTGGACGCTGTTCGCCAGAGCGCCAGCCAGGCCGCCAGGCCGGATAACGAACTGGGGTACGGCTTGCCCGACTTCGCAAAGGCCTTCAGGCTGCTGAGCCAGAAGAGCACAGATGCTTCCGGAAGCCCCCGGTAGGCAGGCTTCTGATTGAATAAAGAAGGGCCCTTCCGGAGCGTTTCCGGAGGAGCCCTTCTTTATTTTGAACCGACGCTGGCTCAGAGAATCCCCTGTGCGATCACGGCTTCAGCGACCCTGACAAAGCCGGCGATATTGGCCCCTTTGACATAGTCTATCCTGCCATCGCTTTCCCTGCCGAATTTGACGCACTGGCTGTGGATGTCGATCATGATCTGCAACAACCTTTCCTCGACTTCTTCCCGCGTCCAGTTCAGGCGCAGGCTGTTCTGCGACATTTCCAGGCCTGATGTGGCCACCCCGCCGGCATTGGCTGCCTTGCCGACGCCGAAGAGCACATTGGCCTCGTGGAAGAGTTCGATTGCTTCCGGAGTCGTGGGCATGTTGGCGCCTTCTGCAACAGCCATACAGCCGTTTTTGATCAGCATGCGGGCATCCTCTTCATTCAGTTCGTTTTGCGTTGCACAAGGCAGCGCAATATCGCAGCTGACTCCCCAGGGCCTGGCTCCTTCGATATAAATGGCATTGAAGTGGTCGGCATATTCCTTGATGCGCCCTCTGCGGACGTTCTTGAGATCCTTTACCCATTCCAGTTTTTCCAGGGTGATGCCGTTGCGGTCATAGACCGTGCCGGTTGAATCGGAAAGGGTTACCACTTTAGCGCCCATCTGGATGGCTTTCTCGGCGGCAAACTGGGCGACGTTGCCCGAACCGGACACAGCTACGGCCTTGCCGGCAAGATTTTCGCCGCGGAGCTTCAGCATTTCGTTGACAAAAAACACCAGTCCGTAGCCCGTGGCTTCCGGCCGGATGCGGCTTCCGCCGTACTCGAAGCCCTTACCCGTAATCGTGCCGGTGTGTTCATTGCGCAATTTCTTGTACATGCCGTAGAGGTATCCTACTTCGCGCCCCCCTACCCCGATATCGCCGGCCGGAACGTCGGTATCAGGCCCGATATGGCGGAACAGTTCCAACATGAAAGCCTGGCAGAAGCGCATGATTTCTGCTTCGGATTTTCCTTTGGGGTCAAAGTCGGAACCGCCTTTGGCGCCCCCCATGGGCAGCCCCGTCAGGCTGTTTTTAAAGATTTGTTCAAAACCCAGAAATTTCAGCACGCCCAGGTTGACGGTGGGGTGGAATCGAAGCCCTCCTTTATAGGGGCCTATCGCATTGTTGAACTGCACGCGGTATCCGCGGTTTACTTGTACCTGTCCTCTGTCATCTACCCAGGTTACCCGGAAACTGATAACCCGGTCGGGTTCGGTGAGCCTTTCCATGAGTCCATATCCCTGGTATTTCGGGTTTGCTTCAATAAAAGGGATAGCTACTTTGGAGACTTCGGTGACTGCCTGATGGAATTCAGGCTCATTCGGTGTGCGGTTGCGTAACCATTCCAGGAAGGCGGTTACTTTGTCTGTGGAAGTTTTGGCCAGGGTCGACATATTTCAGGTTGGTTTTATGCGCCCATAATTTACCCCTAACCAAGGCCTCAGACAATAACATTTATCACCTGAAGTCGGTGACAAATCGCAGTGATTTGAAATTTTTATCAAAATTCAAACCTGCTGTTTAATTTATATTTGGCTGATTTTTGATTTTTTAATATCATATTCTTTTTATTAAAAAAAATCAACAGCCCTTCAGCCTGTTCCGGTTTTTTTTCAGAAAAATGTTCCGCTCAGCAGGCTTCCCGGGGCAGCGTCAGATCACCTGGTGGTTGAAAGGCTGGATCACCATCTCAGACACAACCCCGGAAACAGGTTGTTGGCACAGGAACCATATAGCCCGGCCGGCTGATTTGGCCGCAATAAACTTGTCGCGGTTGGCCCGGACGCCGATGTTGTCCCAGAAGGGGGAGTCCACCCCGCCGAGGTAGAGGTTAGTGATGCGCACTTCGGTGCGTTTCAGTTCTTCCCGGATAGATTTCAGCATGCCTTCCAGGCCGTATTTTGAAGCAGAATAAGCTGCAGCGCCGGCCATTGGCGTTTTGCCCAGTACGCCCGGGATATTTATCACCAGCCCTTTCCGGGCTTCCTTCATAGGCGGCAGGAAAGCTTTCATCAGGTTGAACGCCCCTTTGAGATTGATGTCCAGCACGCGGCTGAAATCTTCATACGATAAGCTTTCAAGGGGGCTAAGCAGGCCAATGCCGGCAGCGTTGACGAGGATATCCAGTGCGCCCTCTTCCTGGTGGATGGCATCAGCCACTCTTGCAACCTCATCGGGCCTGGTGATATCCATAATAAAAACCCGGGATGGGGGGATGCCCAGTTCAGAAGCAGCGCGGCTCAGTTTTTCCCCATTCCGCCCGCTGATGAACAGCTTCGCCTGGCTGTTTTTGATCAGTTTGGCGGCTTCCCATCCAATCCCGCCTGTTGCGCCAACGATGAGTACCTTTTTATTGGATAATATCTCTACGGACATAACTGTTTTTTTGCGCTGGGGCTTTTAACGAATGGCCTGCAAAAATTCGGCGCGGGTGTTTTCGTTGAGGAACTTTCCCGAATATTCCGAAGTTACGGTGCTGCTGTGTTCATGCTGCACGCCTCTCATTTCCACGCACATGTGTTTGGCGTCGATGTAAACGGCGACGTCGTCGGTGCCCAGAACCCGCCTGAGCTCGTTGGCGATCTGCACGGTCAGCCGTTCCTGTACCTGGGGCCGGCGGGCGTAATATTCGACGATGCGGTTGAGTTTGGAGAGCCCGATCACCTTGCCATTGGCGATATAGGCGATGTGAGCTGAGCCATAAATCGGCAGGAAGTGGTGTTCGCAGAAAGACTGCACCCGGATTCCCTTCTCCACCAGCATCTGGCGGTATTTGAATTTGTTGTCGAACAGCGATATGGCAGGTTTGTTGTCGGGGCGAAGGCCCGAGAATATTTCCTGCACAAACATTTTTGCGACCCTTCCCGGCGTCCCCTTCAGGGAATCGTCCCGGAGGTCGAGGCCAAGGATGCCCATGATCTCCCGGAAATGCCCTTCGATCCGCCGGGTTTTTTCCTCGTCCGAAAGCACGAAGGCATCCGGGCGCATAGGCGTATCGAAGGAAGTTGCGAGGTGCAGGGGTTCCTCCTCATCGGAGATAATGCCGGCCGGCCGGCCATTGGAGCGCCCGTTGGAAGAGAGCTGTTTCCCATTCGGAGCATAATTCGAGTTGATCATGCGGTATTTTTTAAAAAATTCCTTAAAATTTGTTCCTTATAAACAGCCCCATCCTAACGTAGCCGGCGGGTTGATTGTTTAACCATCGATTATTCTTTTATGCCTGGATTGTCAAAGCGGCATCTTTTATTGATTTTTTTGCCCTGCCTCTTTTTCGGGGGAATCCAAAGCTGTGGCGGCCCTGCCAAGCCGGAGCCTTTTTCCTGCTGCCTTTACGGCGCCCCGGAGCCCGTTTTCCATGCCGGGCTGCCAACCGTAAAAGCGCATAGTTTCCGCCTGGATGGAGATAAAGCCGAGGAAGAATTGTCCTTCTCGGACGGGCTGAGGCTGTCCCTTATTCAGAGCGGCTGCGATCACATACGCCAGGAATTTCACTTCCATCTTGCCGGCGATTTCCGCTCCGCTCCGGAGGAGTTCTGGGCCGGCGAAGCTGCGAGGATTTTTGACCGGCTGGGGCAAATCGGGCCGGAATACCTTTCTTACCGGAGCCTGGCGCAGGCCATTTCCCAAAATACCAGCCAGATCAGGCTGGGTGAATCCGTGGCCCTGCAGGAAGGCTTTTACTTTAAAATGGAAGTCGTTTTTTCATCCGCCGAAGCCGTGCTGCTCATTACCCTTAGCGAGCATTCCTGATTGCCGCCGGCTTGTCCTTTTTCACCCCGGCGCCTCTCTCAGGATGCATTCTCCTCCCCCGAGAAGGGGGAATCGGCCCATTCCGGGCACATTTTTTTTCCCATTGGTTTTCAGGCCCTTTAAAGCGGGAATGTTGTTATTTTATGATTTTTTTTAATTTTTATAGTTCTTGTTTACAGTAAATTAACCAAAAAAATTACAAGCTTCATCATTTTGATGTCCGACAAATTGTCAGTGTTTTTTTTTGCCGGGCAGGATCATTTTGAATACTTTTACGAAGGAGAAATCAGGAAAGCGGCCATTCTCTTGTATCCAGAAATTTTTTCCACAGAAAACATGGCGCCGGGAACCTTCTTCCCGTCCTGGCTTTGCCTCCGGTTGAAGAATCATAGAATCAGGTTCTATAAAGAATTTAAGTATCAGCAAGTTAAATGAGCTCCGCCGCGGGAAGTGGCGGGGTTTTTTTATTACGCCCCTCCCTTTTCCCCTCCTTGCCTGCTTTTATTTATATTTGCGCCGGAAAAGACAAGCATAAAATCAAACCGAAGATCATGGATAAATTTGACCTCATTGTTATCGGAAGCGGGCCGGGTGGTTATGTGGCGGCGATCCGGGCCTCGCAGCTTGGAATGAAGGTAGCTGTTGTGGAGCGGGAGTCTGTGGGTGGAATTTGCCTGAACTGGGGCTGCATTCCCACCAAGGCCCTGCTCAAAAGTGCTCAGGTTTTTGAATATATCCGCCATGCCGAAGACTACGGCATAAAGGTGGGCGAAGCCAAAGCCGATTTTCAGGGGATGATCACACGCAGCCGAGGTGTTGCGGACGGCATGAGCAAGGGGGTTAACTTCCTGCTTCGCAAGAACAAGATTACCGTGCTGGAGGGCAATGGGGTGCTCGCGCCCGGCAAAAAGGTGGAAGTGACGGACGCCGGCGGCGCCAAGAAACAGTACAGTGCCGAACACATCATCATAGCCACCGGCGGCCGGGCCAAGGAACTGCCCAATGTGCCGATCGACGGCAAGAAGGTCATCGAATACCGCAAAGCGATGAGCCTTAGCCAGCAGCCTGGAAAAATGGTGGTTATCGGAGCGGGCGCCATCGGGGTGGAATTCGCCTATTTTTACCACGCCATTGGCACCCAGGTCGTCATAGTGGAATTTCTGGAGCAGGGGCTGGTGCCCCGGGAAGATGCCGATATCTCCAAAGAGCTGGGCAAAATTTACAAGAAAAAAGGCATAGAGGTGCTGGGGAATACCTCCGTTGAATCGGTGGACACGAAAGGCAAGGGCTGCAAGGTCACGGTAAAAGACCGGAAAAGCGGGAAAACGACGGAGATCGATTGCGACATTGTCCTGTCGGCAGCCGGGGTCACCCCCAACACGGAACATATCGGGCTGGAGGCCCTGGGCATAAAGGCGGACCGGGGCGTGATACAGGTTGACGAGTTTTACCGGACCAATGTTGCCGGCATCTACGCCATCGGCGATGTAGTGCCGGGCCCTGCCCTGGCTCACGTAGCCAGCGCCGAAGGCATCATCTGCGTGGAAAAGATCGCCGGGCATAACCCCCAGCCGCTGGACTACAACAACATTCCATCCTGCACCTACTGTACCCCTGAAATCGCCTCTGTGGGTTACACGGAGCAGGCGGCCAGAGAGGCCGGTTATGACCTTAAAGTGGGCAAGTTCCCGTTCTCGGCCTCCGGCAAGGCCAGCGCTTCGGGCGCCAAGGAAGGATTCGTCAAGGTGATCTTCGACGCCAAATACGGAGAGTTTCTGGGGGCGCACCTGATCGGGGCCAACGTAACGGAAATGATCGCTGAAGTGGTCGCCGCACGCAAGCTGGAAACCACGGGGCATGAAATCATCAGGGCAGTCCACCCCCACCCCACCATGAGCGAGGCCATTATGGAAGCGGCAGCCGCCGCTTACGGCGAGGTGATTCATTTGTAAATGGCAGGATGCGCTTCGGAAAGCCTCCGGAAAGGCTTTCCGAAGCCTCATAACGCGCTTATTCCGGTTCAGCCTTCCTGAGAAACGGCGCCCCGGATATTTTCAAACACCCTTTCGATCAGGCGTTTATCGCTGGTGATGATGGTTGCCTTTCCGGGCATTTCCTGGGCTGGTTCGATACGGCGGCCGAGGGTTGTGACGAGCCCCCGGGGAAAGGCAACCTCTACGGTGATTTTTCCATCGATGGGCACCTGGCTTTTTTCCTTTACCTCGCCAAGCAGCGCGCCATATTCCGCAACGGAGTAGCTATCCAGTTGAACCACTACCTTCTGGCCGGGCCTGACCTTCGCAGACCTGGCCAGTTCGAGCTGTATCACGCCTCTGGTTTCCCGTTCATTCAGGGGCACCACCACGCCTATCTCCCGGCCTTCTTCAATGAATTGCTGTTCGCTGATGTTTTCCATATCCAGCGATACGATGCCGTCGATGGGTGAGCTGATGACGTATTTCTCTTTCCAGGCGTTGAGGTCGCGGCGCAGGGACTGGAAGCTTTCCCGAAGCGCAGATACGGCCTCTTCCTGGTTCTCCCTGGAGCCGGCTCTGACACCCGTCATTTCGGCGCGTATGCGGTCCATGTCCAGTTCCCTGCTTTTTATGGAGGACTCCACGCTTTCGCGGGCGCGTTTCAGGTTGTTGAGGCTTTCCCTGGTGCGCTCCACCCTCTCTTCGGCCAGAAGGTTTTCTCTCGAAAGCCCCTCTTCCCGCCGGAGGCGGCCTTCCACGATCTCGATCTGGCGGTTGATGCTGTTCATGCGTTCGCGGTCGCTGGCCGCCATACTCTGCAGCTTGCGCAATTCGCGGCGCAGTTGCTCAAGGCTGTATTTATCGTAGGGGTCGGACAGGAAGTACTTCAATTCGTCCTGCCTGCGGTAAAACTCGAAAAGGCTGTTTTTCAGTTCTCCCAGCACCAGGTCGTCGGGCACTTTAAAGGCCTGAAGCGTGGAATCATCGGGGCCTCCGGCGGCGATGACCGCGTTTTCAAGGGTGAGCACGTCTGCGATATTCGCTTCACCGATATTGGCAATATTGTCGAAAACGATAAGCACTTCGCCTTTCCGGACCCTGGATTCGTTTTTCACCCTGATCATTTTCACCCTGCCGCGGAACTGGGTGACCAGGCGTTTGGGAGGGTCGGTGGAAGAAATCCGCACCGTTGATTCGACCGTATCGGGGTATTTTACCAGGAAGCCGGTATAACCGGCCACCACCAGCGCAACGAGAAGGATGAGCGTGCCGTACCGGGTCATCCAGCCCGGCGGCGTCCCCAGTATTTCCTGGACTTCTTCGCTTCGGATTTCGATATTTTCGTTTTCCATCATCTCCGGCCGGCTTAGGCTCCGAGTTCCAGTTGGTTTCGGACCAGTTGATAATAGGCTCCCCTCAGGTAGGTGAGCTCTTCGTGCGTGCCCTGCTCCACGATTTCCCCACCCTCGAGTACGACGATATTGTCGGCATTCATTACGGTGCTCAGGCGGTGCGCGACAATGACAACCGTACGGCCGAAGAAAAACTCTTCCAGGTTTTCCATGATCACCATTTCATTGTAGGCGTCCAGGGCGGAAGTAGCTTCATCGAAAAAGAGGTAATCCGGGTTTTTGTAGACGGCGCGGGCGATCAGGAGGCGTTGTTTCTGGCCCTGGCTGAGCCCCAGCCCTTCCTGGCCAATCTTGGTATTGTAGCCGAGCGGAAGAGATTCGATAAAGCTTTGAATATTGGCGGCCTTTACGGCTTTGAGCAGTTTTCTCTTGTCGATGATCTCATCACCGAGGGCGATGTTTTTGGCGATGGAATCGTAGAAGATGTAGCCGTCCTGCATGACGACGCCGCACCTGCTGCGCCACAGGCGGCTGTTGATATTGGAGAGGCTGATGTCTCCCAGGCGGACGGAACCTTCAGAGGGCAGGTAAAAGTTGAGCAACAGTTTCACCAGGGTGGTCTTGCCGCTTCCGCTGGTGCCGACGATGGCCGTCGTTTGCCCCTTGGGGATGCGCAGGTTGATGTTGCGCAGCACGGTTGGCGAATGCGGGCCATTGTACTGGAAAGTAACCCCATCCATGATCAGGTCGCCGGATTCCGGCAGCAGTGTGATCTTTTCCTCGATGTTTTCCTCATCCTCTTTTGTATGGATCTCGTTCATTCGTTCCAGGCTGATCTTTGCCTCCTGCATGTTGCGGAGAAAGTCGATCCACTGGTTCACCGGCGCATTCAACTGCCCGATGATATACTGGACGCCCAGCAGCATGCCCAGGCTCATATTGCCCTCGAGCACAGATTTGGCGACGATGAAGGTTATGATGAGGTTTTTGGATTCGTTGAAAAAGGAAGCTCCGGCCTGTTGTATCTGTCCGATGCGCAGGGCGCTCATACCCGTGCGGAACAGGCGGGCCTGGATGCGTTCCCAGGCCCATCGCTTCTGCTTTTCGGCGTTGTGCAGCTTGATCTCCTGCATGCCGTTGATCAGTTCGATCAGGTTGCTCTGGTTTTCGGAAGACTGGTCGAAGCGCTTGTAGTCGAGGTCGCGGCGGATGGACTGAAAGAAGAATATCCAGGCCAGGTACAGTACCGTACCGATGAAGAAGACCCAGAAAGCCAGGCTGCTCCAGATCAGCAGCACGGCGGAGAAAGCGATGTAGTTGGCGAATGAAAAGATGGACAGCAGGGAAGTAGAAGTCAGGAAGCGCTGGACCCTTTCGTGGTCGGCAATGCGCTGCAGCAGGTCGCCGCTGGCCCTGGAATCGAAGTATTTGATGGGCAGCTTGGTCAGTTTCACCAGAAAGTCCGAGATCAGGCTGATATTCACCCGCACGCCGACGTGCAGCATGATCCAGCTGCGCACCTGTTCGACCGCCAGTTGCGTCAGGAACAGGAAGAACTGAGCCAGCAGTATGATCTTGATGAAGTTCAGGTCGACATTGCCGATGCCGATATCGACGACCGACTTGATGATAAAGGGGAAGACGACCTGCAGGCCCGTACCGATGAAAAGGCCCACGATAAGCTGAATGATGAGGGGCCTGTATTTTCTGAAATAGGAAAAAATATAACCGAAGCCTGCTTTGCTGACGGCTTTTTCTTCCCGCTCATAAAATTCAGGCGTTGTTTCAAGCAGGAGCAGGACGCCCAGGCCCTGCCCGTCTTCCAGGTCGCTCACCCAGTTTTCGATGAATTCTTCGCGGCTGAGTTTAAAAATGCCGGCGGCGGGGTCTGCGATCCAGGCGTGGTTTTGTTTTACCCGGAAGACCACGACGAAATGTTCCTGTTTCCAGTGGGCGATACAAGGCAGGGGGATATCGCGGGAAAGCCGGTCGTAGGTCGTTTTCACAGCCAGGGACTGCAGGCCGATGTGTTCGGCGGCGTCGCTGATGCCGAGCATAGAAACCCCTTGCTTGCCCATGTAGGTAAGCTCACGGAGGTACTCCAGGGAGTAATACCTGCCCCAGTAGCGCGATATCATTCGCAGGCAGGCCGCTCCACAATCCATGGAGTCCAACTGCTGGTAAAATGGGAATTTCCGTGGCATTTCTCCTTACCCGGCCTTGTATATGCCCGGGCCTGCTGTTCTGAAAAAAACCAAATAAAAATCGGCGTAACAATATAATTCACGAAAGATAAGGCCTTCGGGCCTCTTTTGGAACAGTTTTGCCCTAAATTCTTTAAAAACAGGGCTTTTTGAGTGTTTTTGCGGCCCGGAAGGGCGCTTTTGCGGTAAATGCCGCCCCGGCCTCATAAGCCCTTTGGAAGTGTGGCGCCAATTAGGTAATTTTCCCGCCAATTTGAAAAGGCAACATGTTCAACAGCTTCATTTCCATAGTGGGAGTAGTCAATCATTCAGGTGACTTGAAGGTGCTGCCCGCTTACCTGTCCAACCTCTACCCCCTCCTTTCGGAGCATTTCTCCGATTTTGAGATCATCCTGGTCAACAACAATTTCGGCATCCCGGTTGACCCCTGTATCGACCCGCTGCCCGATGGGCTGAAACACAACATATACCTGTTGAACCTGTCACGGCAGGCGAACCCCAACCACGCCATTCTGGCAGGGCTGGACCGCGCCAACGGCGACTACACGGTAATACTGGGGCTGGAGTTTTATCAGCAGCCGGAATGGGTGCTGAAACTTTTTGAAAAAACCAGAGCGCATTACGACATCGTTTACCTGCGGGCGCCTCACCGGGAAGTGGGGCTGCCGTTCCGGCCGTTTTACAGCATATTTTACTATATTCTGAAGCATTATTCCACCCTGAAGATAGACGAGAAAGCGCATAACACCCGGATCATTTCCAGGCGGGCCCTCAACTCCCTGCTGCGCCTCCGGGAAAATTTGCGCTACATGAAGGCCATCTATTCCATTGTGGGGTACAAGACCGCTTTTCTGGAGACAGACATGCCCCTCCATACCGGTTATTACGAGGGGTTTTCCGAGCGCTTCCGCACTTCCCTGGTTGCAATAACATCCTATACGACCTTCCTGCGCAGCCTCCTGCTGTGGATCTTCATTTTTTCCGTCATTTTCCTGTTAGGCGTCATCGTTAATGCCCTGAAGGTAAAGTTCACGGGCATCGACCTGTTCGGCAACATCGGAGAACCCTTCTCCGGCTGGACTTTTCTGGTCATCCTCATCGCCGTCTTTTTCGCCACCACCTGCCTGAACCTCTACATCATGTCGATCTATCTTTCCAACATATACAATGAGATAAAACAGCGGCCACTGTATATCATCGAATCGATTAAGCGGTTTTAGCCATGGCTTTTTTCTCCAGGCGGGCTTCCAGCCAATGGCAGGTGTAGTCAAAAATGCTGCCCTGCTGTTTCTCGTTGTGGATTTCGTGATACAGGCCTTCCCACTCGCGGTAGGTGACATCGCCCCCGAGCCGGAGCGCAAGCTGCCTGCTGCCTTCGGGGCTGATGATGTGGTCTTCGCTTCCGTGCATGATCAGCAGAGGCAGGGGGAAAGCCCCCGTATATTCATCCAGCCACCGGGCCTGTTCCAGTATTCCGACGCCCATTGCCGCCGTGATGCGGCTATGCACCAGTGGGTCTTGTTCGTAAGCGCGCACCACATCGGGGTCTTTCGACAGCTGTTCTGTTTTCAGCCCGGTATGCTGTGAAAAAGCAGGATACAGCGCCCTTGCGGCTTTTCCCAGAGCGATCTTGACAGATGGAGCAGGGAAGGCCAGCCTGATCCAGGGCGCCGAAGCCACCACACCCCGGATATCGGGGTGGCGGCTGAGCGAATAGGCCAGCACCAGGTTTCCTCCCATCGAGTGGCCGTAGAGAAAAACGGGCAGGCTCTGGTATCGCACTTTCGCTTCCACCAGCAACTGGGCAATTTCATCCAGGAGCAGGCTCATGTTGGGCGAATGCCCTCTCCGCCCCCCGGACCGGCCGTGGCCCCGGCGGTCGAACCCCAGGACGCTGAAGCCTTTCCCTGTAAAATAGCGGGCGAAATGCGCATAACGGCCAATATGCTCTCCAAGGCCATGGACGAGGCAGATGGCCCCTCTGGGAGCTTCAGCCTGCCATTCCATGGCGCAAATGCGAATGCCGTCGGCGGTAGTCCAGTTAAAATCCCTCTCCTGCATATCAATTCAGGCGTTTGCCTTCCGAATACTCGATGACCCTCGCATTCGGATACCTCTGCTGAAGGAAATTGGCCATAAATTCACCTGCTTCCCCGGCGCTCGGAAATTGCCCCAGGGTATAGGAATAAGCCTTTTCGCCGAGCTTCTCCAAAGCGAGATTGCCATGCTGGAAAAAAATGTCGTGGTTTTCCGGCAGCGGTTCCTCGGCAGCCATAATCTCGATCCGGAAGCCGGTAAAATCCGCCGGAAGTTTCTTCACCTGGCTGAAGGACTGGTCCACTTCAATCGGCACGATGGGGATGACTTTTGGCGCATCCGCCTTGTTTCCGAAAGGATTGGGGTCGTATGGCGTATACCTTGCGCCGGTAAGCGGGGCGTCGAAGTCTTCTCTTACCGGGATGGTATCGGCGGGATGGAGGAAATTATCGGCAGGAACTTCGCCGGCAACCTTGGTTATGTGGGGGTAATTTTCCAAATTACCGTGCCCAAAGCCCGGGCTCCAGGCTGCCGGCATACACCAGAAAAGCAAACATGCAAAAGTCCTGATCATGGTATTCAGATTTTAAAATGCCTGGGTAAAAGAATAAAATTACCACAATCAGCCATTAAAACCAACTCCTGTTGTTATGAGTTTGCGCATCGTTTTTATGGGAACCCCCGGCTTCGCAGTGCCATCCCTTGACATTCTCGTGCGAAACGGCTATGATATTGCAGCTGTCGTAACTGCTACCGACAAAATGGGCGGGCGTGGCATGAAGCAGGCCATCCAGCCGGCGGTTAAGCAATACGCCCTGGCAAATGGCATCCCCGTACTTCAACCGCAAAACCTCAAAAACCCGGCCTTTATCGAAGAACTCCGAAGGCTTGAGGCCAATCTGCAAATCGTCGTAGCCTTCCGCATGCTGCCGGAAGAAGCCTGGAGCCTTCCCGAATTCGGAACCTTCAACCTGCACGGCTCCCTGTTGCCCAAATACAGGGGCGCTGCCCCCATCAACTGGGCTGTCATCAATGGAGAAACCGAAACAGGGGTCACTACTTTTTTCATCAGGCACGAAATCGACACCGGTGATATTATCCTGCAGGAGCGAATGCCCATCGGGGAGGATGAAACAGCAGGCGACGTACACGGCCGCATGATGCTGCTCGGCGCAGAAACCGTGCTGAAAACCGTCCGCCTTATCGAATCCGGCCATTACAGCCTGAAGAAACAGGATCACAGCCAGGCAACGAAAGCGCCGAAGCTGTTCCACGAAACCTGCGGGATCGACTTTGACAGGCCCACGCAGCAGGTTCATAACTTTATCAGGGGCCTGAGCCCATATCCGGCAGCCTGGACGCAGCTGGACGGCAAGGAACTGAAAATACTCCGCACCAGCCGGGATTTTACGCCCCCCTCCCACCCTGCCGGCGCTTTCGTTTCCGACAACAGAAGTTTTCTCAAAATCGCCACTTCCGATGGTTACGTCCAGGTGCACGAGCTTCAGTTGGAGGGCCGGCGGCGGATGTTTGTCAGGGATTTCCTTAATGGTTATTCTTTTTGATATAAAAAAGAATTGTTGAGAAAATTTTAACTGAGTAAAAATTTGAATCAAAAAAGTAAATACCCGATATTATGCCGATATTTCGGCGCCTCGGAATCGAGGAAGGACGGACAAGCGGCGGGGTATTGATATGGACTATTTGAAAACACAATCAGAGAAATGTTACACGTTTTAGACTTGAATTTCCTGGATTTGCCCGACACGATCGCCTCCTTTCTCGTCGAAACAGGAGCTGGGCCGATCCTGATCGAGACGGGGCCCTACTCTACATTCGGGCATCTGGAGCGGGCTGTACAGGAAAAAGGCTATGCCCTTGAAGACATCCACCACGTCTTCATCACCCATATCCACCTCGACCATGCGGGGGCGGCCTGGGCGCTGGCGGAAAGGGGCGCCACCATTTACCTGCACCCTTTGGGCGAGGCGCACATGCACGACCCGTCGAAGCTGCTCGCTTCGGCCACGCGCATTTACGGCGACGACATGGACAGGCTGTGGGGCACACTCAAGCCGATCGCCGGTAACCGCCTGAAAACCGTTGACCACGGCGAAGTGATTTTCATAGGCGGGATTGCCATAAAAGCCTGGCACACGCCGGGCCATGCCGTGCACCACATCGCCTGGCAGGGTGGGGATACCCTCTTCACCGGCGACGTGGCCGGCGTCAAAATCGAAGGCGGGCCGGTAATGCCGCCCTGCCCTCCGCCGGATATCAACATCGAAGACTGGCAGGAAAGCCTCCGGCTCATCCGCTCGCTGGACATCGGCCAGCTGTGCCTGACGCACTACGGGCAAATCCCCGGGGAACGCATTTCTGCTCACCTCGACGAACTGGAAACGGCGCTGCTGGACTGGGCCGGCTGGATGAAGCCGCACTTTGAAAATGGCGAAAATGCCGAAGCGCTGACGCCGCTTTTTCAGGCTTACGTGCAGGGCCAACTGCGCGAAAGAGGGGTCACAGAGGAACAACTGGAGCTATACGAAAACGCCAACCCTTCCTGGATGAGCGTTGCCGGCCTGTTGCGGTACTGGAGGAAGAAACTCCAGGAGTAGCCTAAGAAAATGGCTATATGGCTATATGGCTATATGGCTATATGGCTATATGGCTATATTGCTATATTGCTATATGGCTATATGGCTATATGGCTATATGGCTATATGGCTATATTGTTGGCTTTGGCTTTGGCTTTGGAAAGGCAGCTTTAAGGAGAGGCCAGAGGACTGCCTATCTCTTTTACACAGAACCCTGCTCTTGTGAACCTCTGTGCCTCCTTCGTGGATTTCCGTGCCTGACACTTTCCGGAGCAGCTTCAACAGTGAACCCATGAAACAACAAAAGCGGACGGGGAATCTCCCCTATCCGCTTTTGTTTTTCTTTTGATCCTTGTCTTTGGATGCCGTTCAGGAAGCTGGAAGCAGGCGCTTTCCGCTTTGGATGATGTTTTTGATCAACTGGACATCGGGCAGAACCACGCGGGCTCCTTCTGTTTCCATGTTTTCTTCGTATTTCTCCATCTTCAGATCAGCCCCAAGTTCATTGTCAGAGGTGCTTTTGGAAGAGGCGAAACTCAGAAAAACATAGGAACAGATACTGGCGGCTACCAACAGGCAAAACAAAACAGTACGGGTGCTAGGATTTTTCATTGGTAGATGTTTTATAAAAACTCGTTCAATTTAAGCTTTTTATACCGGAGGTCAAGTTCTCATCGGCCAATCCTCACTTTTTTCCGACAACCGGTTTAGGGTATAGACGGGCTCAAAAGAAAAAAGGTTGCAAAAAAGGTGGAATTTTCCCGCGAATTTTTATTTTTGATTAACTCAGTCGTCTTTTTTCAATCGTTTCACAATCAAATGGACTAAGTATGAATAGCAACTTTACCAAATTGCTTCTCGTGGGAATGGCGGCGTTTCTGCTGGCGTTCCCCACATCCGCCCTCTTCGGGCAGATTCCCAACGATTCGCCTTTTCCGGTCGATGTGATCGTCGAGGGGCCGGGCGGCTTTGCCCGGCAATACGATTATGTTTCTATTTCGGATTCCGATACCTGGGGCGTCCAGCCGCTGAGCCAGACGGTCAGCGGCGAACTGATCTGGGTGGACGATGACGATATCGCCGGGGATGGCCTCGATTCGCTGGGCTGCGATACGAGCTCCATGGCCGACTACACGGGCAAGATTGCCCTGGTCCGGCGTGGTGTCTGTTTTTTCAGCGACAAAATCTACTACGCCCAAAACGCCGGAGCAATAGGGGTGATCGTCGTCAACAATGGCGGAGCGGCCACCGGCGGCATGGCTGCCGGCGATGACAAGGGGCTGGCCGTCACAATCCCGGCCGTATTCATCGAAACCGCCGATGCCGCGCAGTTTGTCCCCAAAGTAGATGCGGGAGAAACGATCATCGCCACATTCCAGGTAAGAAGCTTCTTCGGAGACCTCGGGCCCTATGCGTACGGAACGCCGAAAGATCAGGTAGTACCGCTGGACAAAATCCAGGTGGACCTGCTCAACATCAATGATTCCCTGCCCGTTCTAAACATCTCTGCAAAAGTGGAGATCGTCGAACCCGATGGCAATATCGTAACCCTGAACGCTTCGAAGGACACCATCCTGCCGGCTTCCGTGGCCACCATCGAATTCGATGATTACCTGCCGGAAAAAGCCGGGGCATACCAGATGGTCTTTACCAATTCCCTGACCGGCGACACCTTGGCCCGGGCTTTTGAGATCACGGACTACACCTTCCAGATGGATAACGGCGCCATCTGCACCTGGCCGACCGACTGCTGGATATCTACCACAGATGAAGATTTCGTAACCAACTTCCTGGTTTACGATTTCGGCAACGTATATTATACGGGAGCAAACGAAGGAACGGTTACCCACTTCTCCTTCTCACTGGGCAACCCGGATTCCCTCTATACCGGCGACCCGCTTTCCGACGTATTCACCCTGACCCTGTTCGATGCGGACCCCGACGGTGACGGGGTGGTCGGCGCCGAAACGACTTATGACAATTTCACGCCGATCGGATTCCAGTCCTATGTCCTGACGGGCGAAGAAGGGCCGTATGAGGTGCTCACCATGGAGTTGGAAAACCCGATCATTTTACCTGCGAACGGGATTTACCTGCTGATGGTGCAGTATAACGGCGTCAACTCCGCATTGGGCATTCCACCCTGGCCGACCTATTCCGGCACTGCTTCCTATGCAGGCTTTGAAGAAGTTGTCTTTACCGATGCGCTGAACATGGATGGCTTTGGCGGCAATTACAACCTGGTCGTCCGCATGCACATGGACGGATTTACGCCGGTGTCCGTCAAACCCCGCCCGCCGCTCGACCGCTACAAAGTGGCCCTCATGCCCAATCCGGCCGGCGACTACCTGAACGTCAGGCTCAGCCTGGACGAAGTTGCGGACAAAGCCGAAATGATCATCACGAGCACCTCCGGAAAGGTGATGATGCGGCAATCCGTCCAAAACGTTCAGGAAGGCGTCTTCACCTTTGACACCAGCAAACTGCCCGCAGGGCATTATTACCTGGCCGTCAACACGCCGGAAGGTTTCCGCGCCGAGAAATTTGTAGTCCTGAAATAGCCGTTCACGGCTATCGGGGCCTGGCAAACAGGAAAGGCTTCCCGCATCCCGGGAGGCCTTTCCTGTTTTTACCCGCCCTTCCGCAGCCGGCGGGCGATATCTTCTACCCTCCCCTTCGGTATGGCATCGATCAGCTTCTTGGTGTAGGCTTCTTTCGGGTTGGCGTAGACCTCGTCGGCGGGGCCTTCTTCCACGATCCGCCCATTGTTCATGACGATCATGCGGTCGCTCATGAATTTGACAACGGACAGGTCGTGGGAAATGAAAATATAGGTGAAGCGGTATTTTTCGCGCAGGCTCATCAGCAGGTTCAGCACCTGGGCCTGCACCGAAACGTCGAGAGCTGAAACCGACTCATCACAGACGATGAATTTGGGGTTGAGCGCCAGGGCGCGGGCGATGGCGATGCGCTGCCGCTGGCCGCCGGAAAACTCATGGGGGTACCTGTTGAAATGTCGGGGTTCGAGCTTGACGATATCAAGAAGCTGGAGCGCGCGCTCGCGCCGTTCTTCCTCGCTGTTGTACAACTCGTGCACCTGCATGGGCTCCATGATCGCCTTCCCTATTGTCATGCGGGGGTTTAGCGAGGAATAGGGATCCTGAAAGATGATCTGCATTTCCTGGCGCATGCCCGACATCTCTTCATGGCTGAGGTTGAAAAGGGAACGCCCTTTGTACAGCACTTCCCCGCCGGTGGGTTCAACCAGGCGCAGGATTGACCGTCCCAGCGTCGTTTTCCCGCAGCCCGATTCCCCAACCAGCCCGAGGGTTTCACCGGGATAGACATCAAAGCTGACATCATCCACGGCCCTGATGTATTCCAGAGGCTTGCCCCAGAAGTTCCTCCTGCCTGGAAACCAGGTTTTCAGCCCCTTCACTTCCATTAGCGGCGGGCGCTGCCGGAGTTCCTCCAGGCGCTGCCTGGTTTCTTCGGCCGACAATTGCACGGAGGCGATCGCCTGCTCGACAGAATCCAGTTTTTCACGAGCCTCGGGCTGCCCTTCCCCGTTCTCCACCAGTTCCATGAAATCGCTGATGACCGGAAGGCGGCGCAGGCGGCGCCCCAGGGGAGGGCGGCAGGCCAACAGGGATTTGGTGTAGGGGTGCTGCGGGCGGGAGAATATATCCAGCACATTGCCCTCTTCCACGACCCGGCCCTGATACATGACCATCACGCGGTCGGCAATTTCGGCGATCACCCCGAGGTCATGGGTGATAAAGATGATGGAGGCTCCAATCTCCTCCTTGAGCTGGTTCATCAGGTCGAGGATGGCCTTCTGAACCGTTACATCCAATGCAGTGGTCGGCTCGTCGGCAATGAGCACCCCGGGCTGGCACGACATGGCCATGGCGATCATCACCCGCTGTTTCTGCCCCCCGGAAAGCTGATGCGGGTACGCACGGTAAATGCGCTCCGGGTTTGACAGCTGGACTTTTTCAAACAGTTCCATCACCCGCAGCCTGGCGGCCGCCCTGTCCAGTTTCAGGTGAAGGCGGATGGCCTCTTTGACCTGGGCCCCACATCGGAAAACCGGATTCAGGGAGGACATGGGCTCCTGAAAGATCATTGAAATCTCTCTTCCCCTGATCTTTTGCATTTCTGTGCGGGGCAGCTTCAGCAAATCCACCCCCTGTGAGGCGCTCTGGGGATAATAAAGCACGCTGCCGCCGACTGCCCTTCCGGCAGGTGACGGCAGGAGGCGCATCAGGGAAAGAGCCGTGGCTGATTTTCCCGAACCAGATTCCCCGACGATGCCCACCGTCTCGCCCCGGTGGATGGCGAAGCTGGCGTTGTCGACGGCCTTCACTTCTCCTTCATCCGTAAAAAAGGAAGTACAAAGGTTGTTTACTTCCAATATTTTATCTTTGCTCATTCGTTCGCGGGATTTCGGCAAAGTTAAAGGATTCCCGGGCTTTTTCACCGCTCCATGTTTCTCAACCAGTTTTAACCTGATATGCACCGATGAAACGGACAGCAATAATTATTACCGCATTCCTCTTATGTCATTTCGCTCAGGCGCAGCTCAATATGTCGCTTTTGGGCAGTTGGGACACCCTGGGGCTGCCCATGGCCGGCTCGGTCAAATACAACGACATCTGGGGGTACGCCGATTGCGAAGGCCGGGAATTCGCCATTTTGGGATCGGCCCGGTACATCCATTTTCTGGACATTACAGATTCCGGCTCGCCCCGGGAGATCGGGCGCTTTCCCGGCAGCGTCAATTCCGTCTGGCGGGATTTCAAAACCTATGGCCATTATGCCTATGCTGTTGCCGACCAGGGGTCTGACGGGCTGATGATCTTCGACCTCAGCGCTTTGCCCGATACGGTGAGCCTGGTAAACCAGATCACCACACATTTCCTGACTTCCCACAATATTTTCATCGATGAAGCCAAGGGCAGGCTTTATGTGGCCGGCTCGAATTCCCGCTCCAACGGCGTTATCATCCTGGGCTTGTCGGGGAACCCTGCCGATCCCGAGCTGTTGGGAAGCATACCGCTTCCGGGGGGGTACATCCACGATATCTACGTACGGAACCATATTGCCTATTGCTCACACGGCAGCCAGGGCCTTGGCATTTACAACCTCAGCGACCCCGGCAACCTGGCCGCCCTGGGCAGCCTGACTACCTATCCGGAGCAGGGTTACAACCATTCCAGCTGGCTCAGTGAAGACGGCAGCAAGCTCGTGTTTGCCGACGAAACCCACGGGCGGAGCCTGAAGCTGGCTGATGTTTCCAACCCCGCCGAGATTACCGTGTTAAGCCTTTTCAAATCTGCCCTGCTCGCTCCGGCCGTCACCAGCAGTATTGCCCACAACCCCTTCATACGAGGGCAGTACGCCATCATTTCCTATTATCACGATGGGGTGCAGATTTTTGACCTGTCCGTGCCCGGGGATGTTCAGCGTGTGGCTTATTACGATACCTATCCGGAGAATGTGAACTACGCTGGTTATCAGGGGTGCTGGGGCGTGTATCCCTACCTGCCCTCCGGGAACATCATCGCTTCCGATATCACCCATGGATTATTCGTGCTCTCGGCCGACAGCATTGATTTCGAAGCCCCTTCGGCTCTCAGCGCCGCCTTCGAAGTGGCGGCGCCTGCCGAATTGTGCGAAGGGGACACCGTAGTGCTTACGGCCGTCCAGCAGGGCCTGTCTGATTACCAGTGGATGAAAGACGGCCAGCCACTGGAGGCAGGCGGCCCGGTATTACAACTGACAGAATCCGGTGCATACGCTTTGGCCGCCAGCAATGGGATATGCCAGGACACCTCTGAATCCGTCGAATTCCAGTTTGCGCCGCGGCCCCAGGCCATTCTGCCCGACTCCAGCCTTACCTTCTGCGGAGACGCCCCGCCTGTGATTTCCACGCCATCGCAGGGCGAGTGGTATGTGTGGTACCTCGACGGGCTGGAAGTAAGCCAGGGCCCCAGCCCGGAACTGGGCATTACGCAGGGAGGGGCCTATCAGGTAGAAGTGAGGGAAGGCGGCTGCAGCGCGCTTTCCAATGAAATGGAAGTCATCCTCGGCGCGATGCCCAACCCTGCCTACAGCCTGGCCTACCCCCCTACCCTTTGCCTGGGCAGCGATACCATCCTGCTCAGCCTTCCCGGAGAAAGCGGGCAATTTTATACCATTTCCATCGATGGTTCGCAAACCATCGACACCCTGGAAAGCCTTACCTTCCCGATTTTCGCCAACGGGGTATACCATTTGGGCATTTTCAATGAATACTGCGCCCTTGAAGCCATCCTTGCTTTGGAATCAACATTCAACGAGCCGGAAATCCCGGAGATCGCGGCGGAGGGCAATGTGCTTACTTCGTCCGGCGCATCTTCCTATCAATGGTATCTGGACGGGGCGCCCATTCCGGGAGCTCAGGAGCAGTCGTACCTGGCGGAAGAAAGCGGGGAATATTCCGTTGAAACGGCCGACGGCAACGGCTGCACTGCATTTTCCGAACCCATATCCCTGTTTATAAACGCCCTTTCGGAAACGCACTTTCCTGCACTCAGGCTTTTCCCCAACCCCGTAGCCGGGCGCCTCATCCTGCAATCTGATGTTCCAATCCGGGAAGTGCGGCTGTTCAGCCCGGAAGGCCGCCAGTTGTTTATTGTAAACGGTGGCATGTCCGATGAAGTGGAAATCAATATGGGGGGGATGCCCGCCGGAAATTACCTGCTGCAGGCCATATACGGGAAAGAGGTTCAAAACCACATGATAATCAAAGAATAACCTGCACATCAGGCCGTTTCGGGCCCATAACCCCTCACGAACGATCTTTTAATGGATTCTTGAGCCGCGACGCAGGCAAAGCCCCTCCAGAGGCTCCCTCATTCCCTCCACCCCATTGACAAAGGTCATTTCCCTCCCTGTCAATAATGCGTACTTTGCCCCCCGGAATAAACAGTAACATGGGGGAGCAGGAAATGTCGGGTATTTTTCATCAGGCCCCCGGGATAAAAATAATTCCCCTTGAAAATAGGTGAATTTACACTCAAAAGATATATTTGTTGCTGGTTAAACCTGCATTCGGAGCGAGTTATTCCAAGCTCTATACTCAGCACCACTTCTGCCTGATTCACCGGCAGTTTACGCCTCTTCATTCAAACGATATTGTTAGTGTACCTAAACACTAATCGGCTGGGTAATGATGATCTTACCAAAGCATATTGAATTTAAAACTGAAGCTCTTATGAAAAAACACTTACGGTACGCCGTAGCCTTATGGGCTATGCTGTTTCTGGCTGCCCAGGCTTACGCGCAGGGAACTGTCCAGGGGACAGTAACCGATGACCAAGGCGAGCCTTTGATCGGTGCAACCATTATGGTGGTCGGCACCAGCAAAGGCACCGCCACCGATTTTGACGGAAATTACATCCTGGAGAACCTGCCGGCCGGCGAGCAACAACTCCGGGCTTCGTACACGGGCTTCGCCGACAAAACCCTGACGGCCAATGTGGTCAGCGGACGGGCTGTGACCCTCAACTTCCAGCTGGGCGAAGATATCGAGATACTGGAGGAAGTGGTGGTCATCGGCTACGGCTCGGTTAAAAAAGGAGATGCGACCGGCGTTGTTACCGCCATTTCCGAAAAAGACTTCAACCGGGGCGCCATCGTTTCCCCCGACCAACTGATCGCCGGCAAGGTTGCCGGTGTTCAAATCTCTACCAACAGCGGCGAACCCGGCGGCGGGGCCAGAGTCCGCATCCGGGGCGGGACTTCCATTAACGCCAGCAACGAACCCCTGTACGTGATCGACGGCGTGCCCATCGACAACGAGGGCATCGGCAGCGGCCGAAACCCCCTGAACTTCCTCAACCCCAGCGACATCGAGACCTTCACGGTGCTCAAAGACGCCTCCGCGACGGCCATTTACGGGTCGCGCGGCGCCAACGGGGTTATCATTATCACGACCAAAAAGGGCAAGGCCGGAGGGCGCACCCAACTGGCCTATGACGGCTACTACACGACCTCCAGCATCCTCAGCGAACCTGCCATATTCGACGCGGAGTCCTTCCGCAACGTCGTGACTTTCAAAGCTCCCGAGCGGCTCAACCAGATGGGCAACGCCAATACGAACTGGTATGACGAGATGCTGCGCACCGCTGCCGGCCAGAACCACTCGCTGAGCCTCACCGGCGGCGCCGAAAATATCGGCTACCGCGTCTCGGTAGGTTATCAGCAACTGGAGGGCATCGTGGCCCCCTCTGAAACGGAGCGCACCAGTGTCGCCCTGAACTACAACCACGACCTGCTCGACGGGCGCCTGAAGCTCAACACCAATGTAAAGGGCTCCTTCACCAAAGACCGCTTCGACCCCGGACAGGTGGGATCCGCCTGGAGCTTCGACCCCACCCACCCCGTTTTTGACCCGGACAACACGGCCTTTGCAGGTTTCTTCGAATATGGAGTGGCCCTCTCGCCGCGCAACCCGGTTTCCGCTGCCCAACAGATCGACAATGTCGGGCAGAACTTCCGCAGCATAGGCAACATTGAACTGGAATACGACTTGTCGGGCTTCCTGCTCGACGGGCTGTCCGTTAAGACAAACCTGGGCTATGACGTGACCAACGGCCAGGTGCGCCGTTTCAACCCCACCACCTACCTGCGCCCGCCGGTCAGCGACCGCACGGGTGAGATATTCATCGAAAACCCCTACCGGCTCAACAAGCTGCTGGATGCCTACGTTGTCTACAAACCCACGATGGGCGGCTCCCACAGCTTCGACTTCACCGCCGGTTATTCCTTCCAGGATTTCACGGAAGAATACCCCTCCTTCACGGCTTTTGACCTGGACGGCGATGCATTCGGAACCAACAGCACCTCTCCGGCCACTGAATTCACGACCTACAACACCTTTATTCAGAACCGCCTGATTTCCTTCTTTGGGCGTGTCAACTACAGCTTTGCCAACAAATACCTGCTGACGGCCACCCTGCGCCGGGATGGATCCACCCGCTTCGGGCCGGACAACCGCTGGGGCTGGTTCCCCTCCGCAGCCTTTGCCTGGCGCATTCTGGAGGAAGATTTCGCCAGCGGGCTGGAGGGCGTGCTCTCCGACCTGAAACTCCGCCTCGGTTACGGCATTACGGGTAACCAGGACATTACGGACTTCGGTTACCTGCCCACCTACCGCTTCAGCGACTTCCGCGCGCGCTACCAGTTCGGCGATGGCTTTGTCACCACGGTGCGGCCCGATGCATACGACGCCAACCTGAAGTGGGAGGAAACCTCCTCCTACAACGCCGGCCTCGACTTCGGATTCGCCAATGGCCGCATTCGCGGCGCACTGGAATACTATTACAAGCGCACCGAAGACCTGCTGTTCGTCGTCAACGTCCCCGCCGGCACCAACCTGTCCGACAGGGTGCTGACCAACATCGGCGAAGTAGAGAACCAGGGCATAGAGCTGACCCTCGACGCCGTGGTCGTCGACAACCGGGTCAAGGGGCTCAGCTGGAACCTGGGCTTCAACGTCGCCCGCAACCGGAATGAAGTGCTGGAGATCGACCGCATCAGCGAACAGGGCGTACTCACCGGGAATATCGAAGGCGGCGTCGGCAACCAGGTGCAGATCCACCAGGTAGGCTCACCCGTCAGTTCCTTCTACCTTTATGAGCACAAGCTCGGCGCCAATGGGCTCCCCCTGCCCGATGGCGTTGACCACAATGAAGACGGCGTCGTCAACCTCGCCGATATTTATCAGGACCAAAACGGAGACGGCATTGTTAACGACCTGGACAAACGGGTCATCGAGCAACCGGCTCCGACGGTCATCCTGGGCCTGACATCCAGCCTTTTCTATAAAGGATTCGACCTGAGCTTCACCCTGCGCGGCAGCCTGGGCAATTATGTTTACAACAACAATGCCTCTGCCCGCGGCTGGTGGAACAACCTGACCGTCAACCCGAACTTTCTTAACAACCTGCACACGTCGGTGCTGGAAACGAACTTCACAACCGCACAATTCTTCTCCGATTATTACCTGGAGGATGCTTCGTTCCTGCGGATGGATAACATCACACTGGGCTACACCCTCAATCCGGAGGCTGTGTTCAACAGTGTGCGGCTGTACGCCACTGCCCAGAACCTCTTTGTGCTCAGCAACTACTCCGGAATGGACCCCGAAGTGCCGAACGGCATCGACAGGAACCCCTTCCCGAGGGCAAGAAGCATTATTGTCGGCCTGAGCCTCGGCTTGTAATGTCCTAACGCATAAAAACCTGAACCATGAAAAAAGTAATCAATATCGCTTTAACTATCCTTCTGGTGGCGGCCACGGCCTGTACGGACCTGGATATTCAGCCGCGGGACCGGGCCACGCCCGAAAACCTGTTTGAAGACGAATCTTCCTACCGGGCATTCATCGCCCGGATTTATGCGGGTATTGCCGTTACCGGGCAGCAGGGCCCTGCCGGGCAGGCCGATATTTCCAGCCTGGACGAAGGTTTCTCCAACTACCTGCGCCAGTACTGGCAGCTTCAGGAACTGACCACCGATGAGGCCGTCATCGGTTGGGGCGACGAAGGCCTTCCCGACCTGCATAACCACAACTGGACCTCCGACAACCAGTTCGTGCGCGCCATGTACTACCGCATATTCTTCCAGGTGTCGATGGCCAATGAATACCTCCGTGAAACGACGGATGACAAGCTGGACGGCCGCGAAGTCAGCGCAGCCGTGCGGGAAGACGTCCGCCACTACCGCGCAGAGGCCCGCTTCCTGCGCGCGCTGAGCTACTGGCACGGCATCGACCTGTTTGCCAATATCCCCTTCTATACCGAAGAAGCTTCTGTCGGTTCCGACGCGCCGCTTCAGGCCAGCCGGGAAGAGGTTTTCAACTTCCTCGAAAACGAGCTGAAAGAAATCGAGGCCGATATGGCCGCGCCCGGCGCCAACGAATATGGCCGCGCCGACAGGGCCGCGCTCTGGATGCTGCAGGCCAAACTGTACCTGAATTCGGAAGTTTACACCGGCAAACCCCGCTTTACGGAATGCATCGATGCCTGCAACAAGGTTATCTCTACGGGGCTCTACAGCCTGCAGGACACCTACAGCCATCTCTTTATGGCGGACAACCACAACTCCCAGGAGATCATTTTCGCCATACCCTTCGACGGTGAGAATACCCAAACCTGGGGCGGCATGACTTATCTGGTCCATGCTCCGCTTGGAGGCAGCATGCAGGACAACGTCAACGACGAAACCGGCGAGGAATTCCCCGATGAGATCATCCACCGCTATGGCGTCAACGCCGCCTGGTTTGGGCTGCGCACGACCAGCGCCCTGTCCAACCTGTTCCCGGATGCGACGGGCGCCATCGATGAACGGGCCCTGTTGTACACCAACGGGCAAAACAGGGAGATCAACTCCATCGGCAATTTCAGCGACGGCTACGCCATTGAGAAATTCATCAACGTCACCTCCGAAGGCGTTCCCGGTTCCGACCTGACCCACTGCGACACGGATTACCCCATGTTCCGCCTGGCCGACGCCTACCTGATGTATGCAGAAGCCGTGCTGCGCGGCGGCGCGGGCGGCGATATCGGTACTGCCGTAGGTTACATCAATCAACTGCGCCAGCGGGCCTACAACGGAAACGGAGGCAATATCAATGCCGACGCCCTCACCCTGGACTTCATCCTCGATGAGCGGGCGCGCGAGCTGTTCTGGGAAGGCCACAGGCGGCAGGACCTGATCCGCTTCAACCAGTTCACGGAAAACGGCGTCTGGCCCTGGAAAGGCGGGGTTAAAGAAGGCCGCCCGACGGAGAGCTGGCGGAATATTCTGCCCATCCCGGCCTCGGAAATCCTGGCCAACAAAAACCTCAAGCAGAACCCCAACTATTAATTTCGTTTACAGGCGCAGGGGCTGCCTGGCGTAGCCCCTGCAAAAATATCGGACAATGAAAAACTTCATAAAATTATTTTCCATCGCCTTGCTGGGCATAACCCTCATCTTTTCCTGCAGCAAGGATGAGCTGGATATCGAAGCCCTGACCGACTTCCCCCCGGGCATTCTGAGCGTCAGCCCGGGCGAGGGCAGCAAGGTCGTCATCGGCAACTTCAATATCAAAGTTGAATTTGTGGACGGCACGGTTTCGCCCCTGGCCTCCGGCACGGTAAGCCTGTCGGACGACCTGGGCAACGAGCTGGCGAGTGCTTCCTCCAACCTGTCCGGCACGCGCGACTCCATCGTCATTGAAGGAGCTTCTTTCAATGCCGAACTCCTGGGCCCCGGCTTGTACAATATCTCCACCAGCGTAACCGACTCCAAGGGCCAAACCACTACCCGGGAGTCGGGTTTTGAGATATCCCTGTTGCCTTTCGCCGCCAATTACGATGCCATTTATATCGCCGGCGGTTTCAACGGCTGGGGCGCCGACCCCCTGACCCTGGTGGCCGACCATACCTGGGAAATCCTGGGCATCGAGATGCAGGGCTCGGAATGGAAACTCAAAAACACGGTTGACTGGACCGACCAGGACTGGGGCGACCCCGACTGCGACGGCATCCTCCAGAACACCACGGGAGGCGGGCCCAACTCGGCCTGCAGCCCCAGCGGGCTGGTGAACTTCCGGTTCAACGACCAGACCCTGGCCTACACCATTACGCCTGCCGTCAATATCGAATCCAACATCAACGGCCTGTATCTGCTGGGCTCATTCAACGACTTCCAGGGAGACGAGTATGGCTTTACGCTCGTGAGCGACAACACCTGGGAACTGCCCGAAGTGCGCCTCCGCCCCGGCGACCTGTTCAGGTTCGCCGAGTATCCCAACTTCATGGGCCGCAACTGGGGTGATGCTGATGGAGACGGCATAGCCGAAGAGTTCGGCTCCAATATCACCTTTACCGCAGCGGATGCCATTTACAAGGTCATATTCAACGACAAGTCACTGGCTTACAGCTTTGAGTTCGTCCGCGGCCTGTTCCCGGAAAACCTCTATCTCGTCGGCGGCCTGGCTGCTCATGGCTCCTGGACGCCCAGCCAGTCCATCCCGTTCAGAGAAGTAGCTGACGGCGTTTTTGAGATCTATGCGCCTCTGGAAGCCGGCACGGGCTTTAAGTTCCTGCAGGTCCAGGACTGGGCGGGTGACTGGGGCATGGACCCGGCCAACCCGGGCTTTATCGTCCAGGAAGGTGAACAGGACGCCATGATCGGCGAGAGCGGATTCTATCTCATCCGCATTGACTTCAACGACCGCTCAGCCACTTTCACAAAGACGGACTGGGGGCTCATCGGCAGCGCTACCCCGGGCGGATGGGATAACGACACAGATATGACGTTCCAGAACGACTTTGAGTGGACGATCACTCTCGACCTCGTCGCCGGTGCAATCAAGTTCCGCGCCAACGACGGCTGGGGCATCAACTTCGGCGACACCGGGCTGGACGGCACGCTCGAAAGAGATGGTGCGGATATTCCCGTTGCCGAGGCTGGGAATTACACCATCACCATGATCCTGCACCCCGTTGACGGGTACTATTATGAAGTGGTGAAGAATTAAACCGCCGCCTTTGAAACAGAAAAGAGAAGAGGCGCCCGCAAAAGCCGGGGGCGGTGATAATTTTGAAACCACCAGGGGAACAACAAAACAAAAAAAACCAC
>CAUJDW010000158.1 GCA_963169455.1 Bacteroidota bacterium
TCCTGAGGGGTTCTCATCATATTTTTTTAATACTAAGGACGCCAAGGCAGCCTCGAAACCAGGCAGCCTCTGGCCCACAGCAAAATGCTAAAGTCCAGCTAAGTGAAATTCCGCAGGTAATGATGCCCTGTCCCGTATGATTCGTTCAGGAATTCGGCAATGCGCCGCCCGTCGAATTCATTGTCTTCCGTGTACTTGATGATGTTGGTGGTGAGCGTCGCCTCTGAGGTGCGGCCCGACAGCCCGAGCGGGTAGTACATGGTGCGCAGGGCCTCTTCGGAAACGTTTTGCAAAAGCAGGTTTTCAAGGCTCGCCTGGTCTTCATAACCCAGTTTCCAGGCCAGGAACAGGTCGGTGAGCATCGCTTTGGGCACGCCGCCGCTTTGCAGAAGCTGTAGCGCAAGTTTGCGGTTGGGCGCGCCGGGGCTGAACAACATGTGGCGGAGCTTTTCCAGTTGGGCCGGCCGCGCCTCCTGCCCCAGTTTCCGGCCTAGGCGCCTGTTGAGAAAAGCGGTAAATGCCGGACGGGAAACAAAGCGCCCGGCCGCCGTGGGTATCGGCGCCTGCAGGGCGTGCAATACGCGCCCGAGCACCAGGTAGTCGGCCGGCTCGTCGGGGCGCTCCACCAGCCGGAGCCCGAGCTGGGAGAGCTGGGCTTTCAGCTCCGGAAGTTTGTAGCCCGTTTCCCCCAACACATATACCGAGGCATTCTGCCCGTCGCCCTCGATTTCCGGCTGCAGGCCGCGTTCGTACAACAGGTTCCGGCGGATGGGATAAGCCACGTCGCTCATGCCGATACGGAGGGCCTCCAGCAGTAGCGGAACAGGAAAGGTGCTCAGCCTCCGGCCATCTTCTTCCAGGATGTCGTAGATCACCAGCCGGAGGCGGGCGGGCACCTCGCGGGCCCTGCAAAGCCTGAGAAACCGCAGCAGTTTTTTTCTCGCCCCGGCATCGGCAGGGCCATCGAGGCTTTCGAGCTGGGGCAGAAAGAAAAGGGGCTGGGGCAGGCTGGGCATGGGGTTGCCGCCAAGATCCAGTTTTTCGAGCTTGTGCAGCCGCCCGAATTCCTCCGGCAGGCTCTCCATCCCGTTTTTGGTGGCTTCCAGTACTTTCAGATGGTGCAGCTGCTGTATCCGATCCGGCAACAGGCTGATGGCGTTTCCGGAGATGTTGAGCTTTTCCAGCCGCAGCGGCAAAAGGGGCAATTCGCTGAAAGCGTTATTGCTGATGTCCAGCCACTCCAGGTTTTCCAGCCGCGCCAGCGAAGCGGGAAGTGCAGCCAGCTGATTGCGCGCCAGCGAAAGATGCTGCAGGCGGGCGCACTGGCTGAGCTGTTCGGGCAGCAAGCGCAGCTTATTGCCCTCCAGCGAGAGGCTGGCCAGCCACTGCAGGCGGCCAATGGATTCGGGCAGTTGCGCCAGCTTGTTGTTGCCCAGCAGCAGCCGGCGCAGGATGAACAAGCCGCCAATCGACTCCGGCAGGGCTTCCAGCTTGTTGGAGCGCAGATTGAGTTCGGTGAGCTGCTGCAGCCGCCCTAGCTGTTCCGGCAACCTGCCGATGCGGTTGTGGCTCAGGTCGAGCAAATCGAGGGTGGATATGCCGAAAAGGCTGCCGGACAAACGGCTGAGCTGATTATTGCCGGCGCGCAGTTGCCGCAGGGCGGGCAAACGGCCCAGTTGTGGCGGCAGGCGGCGCAGGCGGTTGTGCTGCACGTCCAGATAACGCAATTCCTCCAGTTGCCCAAGTTCTACGGGCAGTTCGGCCAGCTCGTTGTCGTTGAGCCGCAATTGCTGGAGCCGCCGGAGCATGCCAATAGCAGGCGGCAGGGTTTGTAGCCGGTTGTGGCCCAGGTTGAGCTCTGCGAGTTGCTCCAGCCGGAACAAGCCGGGCGGCAGAGCCTGCAATTGATTGAAGTGCAGGGCAAGGCTGCGCAATTGCCGCAACTCCCCTACCTGAGGTGGGATCTCCCGGATCTGGTTGGCGCTCAGGTCCAGCTTCTGGAGCCTGGGCATGCCAAAAACGACGGGCGGAATGTGCTCCAACCCCATGTTGTGCAGGTAGAGTTCCGTGACTTCCTCCCTGTTGGCAATGGCCACGCCAAGGTTGTAAACCCTCATGTCACTGCGTCTATCTTGATGCCCATCTGCTGCATCAGCAGGGTGGCGTTGAAACTCCTGCTGACGCCTTTTTTCAATTTGTAATCAAAATACAACGCGCCGTCCTGAATTTCCACTTCGATGCAAAGGTTTTCGACAGCGCCTCCGGCAGTGGCTTCCAACTGGCCAAGTTCGAGGTCATGAGTGGCGATGAGCCCCGAGCCCCGGCTTCGTATCAGTTGCCGGATGAGGGCCCTGGAGCCGGTGTGGCGGTCTTTGGAATTGGTGCCCTTCAGAATTTCATCCAGCAGAAAAAATGCCTGGCGTTCAGGCGGAGCCTTGCCTGCTGCCGCTTCCACCGCTTCAATGATAAACTTCAGCCGTTTCAGTTCGGCGTAAAAGGAAGAGGTGCTTTCGTGCAGCGCATCCTGAGTGCGCATGCTGGTGTAAACCTGCAGCGGGGGCAGCGCAAGCCGCCGGGCGCAGGCGGGAGCGCCGGCCATGGCCAAAACCAGATTGAGGCCCAGCGTGCGCAGGAAGGTGCTCTTGCCCGCCATATTGGAGCCGGTGATCAGCTTGATATGCCCGTCGGTAGGTATCGTTATATCGTTGCAAACGCGTTTGTCACGGTGGATGAGCGGGTGGCCCAAAGCCCCGGCCTCGATCAAAGGCTTGTCGTGAAGCACGGGAAATGCCCAGTCCGGGTTGTTGTAGTACATGTTGGCAAAACTGCTGAGCGCTTCAAACCCGGCCATGGCCTCGAACCAGGCTGGCAGGCGCCCCTCCATTTTTTCCTTCCACAACTCCAGGCGATACACCCATTGCAGGTCCCACAGGCCGCCCAGGTTGAGGAAAATGGCAAAGAAATTATACCGGACGTTGAGCTGGCTGATGATGTACGACAGCCGGCCCATAGCTCCGGACGCGGAGGGCCTCTCCTGGCCAAAAGCGGCATACAATTGGCGAAGCAGGGGGCTTTCAAAAGCCTGCCCCTCGATATGACGGATGAGCCTGGCGTAATGGGCCAGGGTTTCCTCGGCCGCCGTGGTTTGCAGGTGCGCCTTGTCAACCTGCTCTTTGTATCGCTTAAGCAGCCAGGCAGGGGGCAGGAAAAACAGGACGGCCCAGTACCAGGGCAGGTAAAAAATCCATAGCACCAGCGCGGCCAGCGCCCAGAAGGGCGACAGGAAGAGCAGGGCGGCCATCCACCGCTTGTTGCGGAGGAAGGGTGGGGCGCCCAGCCATTGCCTCAGGAGCCCGATGTGCTCCAGGCTGTCATGCGCATCCAAGCCGTAGGCCTGGAAGTGCTGCCGCCAGTCCAGCATCCCGGCCAGCTCGGCCACCGATTCCTGCCGGTGCAGGATGCCGTCGGGCTCGGCCGGCGCCTGCAGATAGGCGGCCAACTGCTGCCGCCCCAGAGCAGTGCCGGCCCGGTTGGCGAACTGGAAAAAAGACCAGGGCCCGAAGAGGTCAAGGTCCACAGCGTTGGGATGTTGGGGATCTACAAATTCCTCGCCCGGTTTATAGGCCGAATAATCGTTGTCGAAACAGGCTGCCTCCCAACGGTTCACCTGGGCCAGCCGGCGATGGTGGTTCTCCCCTTCCTGAATGGCCTGGTGCCAGAGGATGAAACGGTAAAAAATGTACAGAAAGGCCAGCGTAAAAACGGTCCCGGCAAGCTCGTGTACCGCCGTCCAGAAATAAATCGCCAGGCCAATAGCTATGACAAAAAGTATGAGGCGCACCAGGCTGTATCGGTTGTATTTCTTCTGGAGCGCTTCAGCTTTGGCTTCGAATGCCGTAGCACGTTGGAGGTATTGTTCTTTCATGTTTCCGCTTACAATTGGGGTGGAAAATAAGAAGATCAGAGGAATCGGCATACCTGTGCGTGCACTCAGGGAAGCAGATTGAATTCTCCCATCCTTTAAAACAAAGTTAGGTTTTCGCGAAAATTCGCTAAATTTCGCCCAATGAGCGCAAAATCCCAATACGAAAGAATACTTTTCGGCCTGAAAGTGAAGCAACTGCGCCAGGCGAAAGGGCTTTCCTTTGCCGGGTTGTCAAAGGAATCCAAGTTGTCGGTATCCTATCTCAACGAGATCGAAAAGGGCAAGAAATATCCCAAGGAGGATAAAATACCAGGCCTGGCCGCGGCCCTGGGCGCCAGCCGCGAGGAACTCGTGTCGCTCAGCCTCAGCAAAAGCATGGCGCCAGTGGGGGAACTGCTGCAGTCCAATTTCCTCAATGAATTGCCGCTCGACCTCTTCGGCATCGAACTGTCGAAGGTTGTGGAAATCATCGCCAATGCGCCGGTGCGGGTGGGGGCTTTTATCTCCACCCTGCTGGAATTGTCGCGCAACTATGCCTTGAAGGAGGAGAATTTCTACTTCGGGGCCCTGCGCTCCTATCTGGAACTTCACAATAATTATTTTGAAGAACTGGAGGAAGCCGTAGGCCGGTTCGCTATTTCATTTAACCTGCCCGCCACCCGCCCGCTCTCCGCCGACCTGCTGAAGCAGATACTGGAGTCCCGCTTTGGCTATCAGGTCGTGGAAGACGGGCTCAGCGACTACCCCGAACTGATGAAGCTTCGGTCGGTTTTCGTGCCGGGGGAGAAAAAACTCTTGCTCAACAGCAGGCTGTCCCACATCCAGCGGAGCTTCCAGTTCGGCAAAGAGCTGGGATTCCAGTTCCTCCGGCTCGGTGAACGGGCCAATACATCTTCCCTGCTTCGGGGGCGCATCTTCGAGGAAGTGCTTAACCACTCCAAAGCCATCTATTTCTCCGTGGCCCTGCACATTCCCCGCGATCCGTTCATCGAGGACTTAAAAGCCTTTTTCGAAAAGCCCCGCTGGGAAGGGGAGGCCTTCCTGGGCATCATGAAAAAGTACGAAGCCACTCCGGAAATGTTCTATCATCGGCTGACCAATATCCTGCCGCGCTTTTTCGGCATGGACAAACTGTTCTTTCTTCGCTTCCTCCACGACCCCGGCGCCGATACCTTCGAGATCGACAAGGAGCTGCACCTCAGCCGGCGGCACCACCCCCACGGCAATGCGCTGTCCGAACACTACTGCCGCCGCTGGGTCGCCCTGTCCCTGCTCCGGGACCTGAACCAACTCCAGCAGGAAGGGAAGTTCGTCGATACCATTGTGCGCGCCCAGCGGTCCCACTACATCGGCACCGAAGATGAATACCTCTGCCTCACCATCGCCCGCCCGGCTTACCCCACTCCAAACCGCAACGTAAGCGTGACCATCGGACTGCTGGCCAATGAAGAAACCCGCAACAGGATCGCCTTCTTCGAAGACCCCGCTATCCAGTTCCGGGAAGTCAACAAAACCTGCGAGCGCTGCGCTGTGGAGCATTGCGCCGAACGCGCCGCTCCCCCCACCGTCGTGCAAAGGCGGGAAGAATGGAAAAGGATACTGGCCAGCCTCGAAGAGCTCGGGGCCTGAGGGAGGGCGTTTTACAGTACGCCAGTGGGCAGTGCTGAGTTTTAGCCTCAATCCGCTATGCCTGCCCGATTTCGGCCCACAACCTGACTTCGTCGGTATGAAAAGCTACGGCACACCTTACTCATATACCCTCAGGCCAACTCCTGGAACGTATCCGACTTATCCTCCATCGGCTGGTGTTTACAGGGGAAGTCTTTTTCGATGAGGATGTGCAGTTCCTGCCCCTTGCCGGCATCCTGCAGGCCTTCCAGCCCGACCAGGCCGGTATCGATCCATTGCCGGCCTGCCGCCCGGGGAATACGCACACTGGCCAGGCTGCCCTGAACCATAGCGCTGAGGGCCGGCACATCCGCCAGGGCCAATTCGAAGATCAGGGATTGGCCCGGCGCGAACATGATTTCCTCCTGCACGGCTCCCGTCTTATTCAGGGCTTCGATATCCGATTTTCGCAACCGCAGGCGTATGCTGCCGGCCTGGCATCTTATTTTCATAGAGGTCATTTTTACCCGGAAAATAAAAAGAAAACGCGTAAAAGGCTATTCCGGATGGCCCCATTGCGGGGCTATTGTGTTAGATTTCGGGAAAAGGCATGGAAAAAACCACAGGATTCCCTACTTTTAGGAGCTTACTGGGGGCAAACCGATGGTTCCCTCCTCAGAATAACAAGGCCGGCCCGCGCCGGAAAGCCGGGCATATAGACATAACCAATACCCCTGCCCTATGCGGTTAGCTGCTTTTCTGGTTTTTCTCCTCTTCTGCGTTTACATGCTGTTTGCGCGCTGGTATTTCGTTTGCGAGGTGCGCCAGCTCTGCGGAAAAGAAGCGGCCGTGGTGGAAGATGTCCGGCTGAAAACCCTGAAGCTCACCGAAGGGGATTCCGTCCTGCTACAAGGGTACGACCAGTTCGCCTTCGATTCCGCGAGCGCCGCCCCCAGGCTGAACGCCGACAACCAGGCCTTCCTCGACACCCTGGCCGCCATACTGAAGCAACGCCCCGACAGGAACCTGACCATCACCGGCTTTTACAGGGAAAGTGAAAAAAGCATCGCGCCGGGTTACTTTGAAAATATCGGCCTGGCGCGCGCTGACCAGGCCAGGAAACTCCTCATGAAACGGGGCATCCCCCAGAGCCGCTTCTCCCTCGACCACGGCCTGAGCCAGGACAACCAATTGCAGGAGCCCCTGCTGTTCAGCCTGTACGACCCCAATGCGGTTCCCCAGGGCTTCGAGAAAGTCGTCTTCACCTTTAAAAACATGACCTTCTCAGACGCCAATTTCGAATACAACTCGGATGTCTTCCTGCCGGGCGCACCCCTGAAACTCTATGCCGATTCGGTGAAAACCTACCTGGGGCTCAACCCGGCCGCCACCCTGACGATCGTGGGGCATACCGACAGCATCGGCTCCGATGCCTACAACCTCAGCCTCGGCCTGCGCCGCGCGCAAAACGCCAGGAAATACTTCACCGATTCCCTTGGCGTAAAGGCGGAGATCAAAGTGGAATCGATGGGCAAAAAACGGCCGGTGGCGCCCAATTCCAAACCCAATGGCTCCGACAACCCCGAAGGCCGCCAGAAAAACCGCCGCGTCAACTTCATCCTCGAAAACAAGGATGAGGCCGGACAACCACAGGATGAAAAAATACTGGAAGACGCCAGTGACCTGAACTAATTTCTTTTACCCTAGCATACCAAACTATGGATTTCAGCCAACTCTTCGCCCAGTTCAACACCCAGGACAGCTACGCCATCCTGTTTATCATGCTCATCGCATTCCTCTTCGGGCTGCTGGTGGGCTACCTGCTCAGAAGCCGCCGCGTGGCATTGCTCCGGCGGGAACTGAAGGAAAAGGAAAAGGAACTGGCGGAAGTACGCGTTGAACTCGAGGCGCTGCAGGAACAGTTCGCACTGAAAGAAGCCGACCTGAAAAAGGCAGGCTTCGCCGTGGAAGAAGCGGAGGCCAGGGTAAGCCGGATCGAAGAGGAAAAGGGCAGCCTGCATCGCGACATTTTCCAGCTCAACCGCAGGATCGAGGAACTGGAAGCCGGCGCGAAATCATATACCGCCACCATCGAAGACCTCAATAACCAGCTCGCCGGCCACAATCACCAGGAAGAAAGCCTGAAGGAACACATCACCGCCCTCAACGAACAGCTCCTCTCCCTCCAGTCCCACAACCTGGAACTCTCCAGTTCCCTGGAACAGGAAGGCCAGTCGCTCAACGACCTGGCTCAGATGCAGAGCATCTACAACGCCACCCGCAACCGGCTGGAAGCCCTCGAAAACCGCCTGGAACGCCTCAGCGAGGAGAACCAGGAACTGCGCCTGGGGCTGAGGAAACTTCAGGAAAGCAGCCAGCCGGCCGAACGCAGCATCCCGCACGAACCGCCCCTGAGCGCCGGCGAACCGCTGGAAATCTCCGCCCTGCACCCTCACCCCGGGCTCCCCGACGCCAGCCTGATCGAAAATGAGCCGGAAGTCGTCATCGGCGCAGATAAACAGATACTAGCCGAAAAGATCATCCTGCCGGATGAAGCGCCCGAACAGGACGACCTGACCCGCATCGACGGCATCGGCCCCTTCCTGGAAAAGAAACTTCACGAAATCGGCGTATTCACCTACGACGAGATCGCAGCCTGGGACTCCGAGCGCATCCGCGAAGTAACCGCCGCTATCCAGTATTTCGAGGGCCGCATCGAACGCGACAACTGGGTAGAACAGGCTGCTCACCTGGCCATGAAAAAACTGGAAAACCCCGAAGCGTTCCGCAAAGGCTCCGTCGCCGCCCTGTCTGCTGACCCGACAGACCTGAAAGCCATCGAAGGCATCGGGCCCAGAATTGAAGAATTGCTCAAAACAGCTGGCTTCAACACCTGGGCCGACCTGGCCGACGCCAGCGCCGAACAACTGAACGCCATCCTCGATGCCGCCGGCGCCAGCTATAACCTCCATGACCCCGCCACCTGGCCCACCCAGGCCCGCCTGGCCAATAACGGCGAATGGAACCTCCTTAGGGAATATCAGGATGAACTGAAAGGCGGCCGGGAAATTGGCCATAAATAGAGCTTCCAAAAAAAATTTCAAAAAAATTGCCGCAGCAAAAGCCGGAAAGTTGTTTTGATTTCCAAACTAAGACCGAATTTTGTTCCGAAAATTCAGGAAATCCATCCCTTTAATATTCGACACTCCCTGGGTAATTCCTCCGCCAGTCCCGTGCCAAAACAGGGGTTGTAGATTTTTTCAAATATTTCGCTTATTATTGTACTACAAGTCGAAAAGGTTCGGCTTTTTTTTATGAAATTTGTAATTGTATTTTTTACACAAAGTACTTATCTTTGTGGCGTGACCCGAAAATAGATACTTCGCTATAAAAGAATAATTTGGTTTTATTTGGTTAGGGCTGAGGTAGTGCTGCGTAAGCGCTGCCTCTTTTTTTTGCCCTCAGTAGGGTTCAAAAAACAAGTTCCCCGCCCACATGGCATACAGAATTCATAAGGCTTTACTTCCCCCCTTCCCTCAAAGTTCCCGAAACGCCACCTCCACCCTGATCTCTTTTTCATCAGACAAGGCCGTCGATTGCTTCGTCATCAGGCTGTAGCCTTTTCCTGCCCGGTAGTACATATCCTGGTAAACATCGGCAACCAGGCTTTCGGTGCGGTTGAGGATGTGGACGGACGTTACCGCTCCTTCATCATATTCAATCTCCATCAGGCGGGTCTTCAGCTTTTCGTCAAGAGCGGTGTAGGTGGCCTGCCGGAGCTGCCCTGCCTGGAAAGTACTGTCCACGCGGTATTTGTCGAACCAGGCGGTTTTATTGATGTCCGAACGGGAAAAAACAGCCAGTTCCTTCGAATAATCGAGGGAATCGAAAACCTGCTCTTCCGCTTTCCCGTCGATGGAAATGCGCTTCAGCACCCTGGGCTGCAAAGCGGAAAGCTGCTGCGTTTCCTGCTGCATATATTCCTTCAGGCCGAAAAAAGCCTGCGGCTGGCCTGCATTTTTTTTTCCGATACCACCGGAACAGGCGGGAATCAGTATCAGCGCCAATGCCAGATACAGGAGCGTTTGTCTCATAAGGTGTTTTTTGCCTCTATAATAACCGGCAACCGGCCAAAAGGTTATCGCCCACCCTATCCCCCTATCCCCGGCTCACCAGCACCTCCCCGTCCATCTCTCGCGGGACAGGCATGTCCATCAGGGTCAGTATGGTCGGAGCGATGTCGCCCAGTTTGCCGCCTTTGATGCGGTAGCCCTCCGGGTGGTTGCTGATGTAGAAGATGGGCACCGGGTTCATGGTGTGGGCCGTATTGGGCGTGCCGTCCTCGTTGACCATGTAGTCGGAATTGCCATGGTCGGCAATGACGATGGCCTGGTAATCGTATTTCAGGGCCGTTTCGATGAGGCGCTTCAGGCAGGTATCCACTGTTTCGGCAGCTTTCATGGCGGCTTTGAAGACACCGGTATGCCCCACCATGTCGGCATTGGCGTAGTTGAGGCAGATGAAATCGGGCTGGTGGGCTTCGATGTCGGCCACGATGGCGCCGGTTACTTCGTAAGCGCTCATTTCCGGCTTCAGGTCGTAGGTGGCCACTTTGGGAGAGGGGATGAGCAAACGGCGCTCGCCCTCGAATTCCGCCTCACGGCCGCCGCTGAAAAAGAAGGTCACATGGGGATATTTCTCCGTCTCGGCGATGCGAACCTGGGTTTTGCCGGCTTTTGAAAGTACTTCGCCCAGGGTGTTGCTGACGTCGTCTTTGGTAAACAATACGTGGATGCCCTGGTACGACTCGTCGTAGCGGGTCATCGTCACGTAGTACAGATCCAGGGTTTTCATACCATGCTCGGGCATATCCTGCTGGGTGAGCACCGTCGTGATCTGCCGGGGGCGGTCGGTGCGGAAGTTGAAGCAGATCGCGGTGTCGCCATCCTGAATGGTGGCGATGGGCTGCCCGTCATTACCGACGCAGGTGATCGGCTTGAGAAACTCATCGGTTTCCTCCTTGTCATACCGTTCCATGATGGTCCTCAGGACGTCGGCGGTGGGTTCTCCCTTGCCGTGAACGAGCAGCTCATAGGCCAGTTTGGTGCGTTCCCAGCGCTTGTCGCGGTCCATGGCGTAGTACCGGCCCACGACGGAGGCCAGGCGCACGGGTGTGCCCTCGATGTGCTTAAGCACTTCCCGCAGGAAGCCCTTGCCGCTCTTGGGGTCGGTATCGCGCCCGTCGGTGAAGGCGTGGATGAACACTTTTTCCAGGCCATTGTCCCGGGCAATGTCGCAGAGCGCCATGAGGTGGCGGTGGTGGGAGTGCACGCCCCCATCGGACACCAGCCCGAAGAGGTGCAGGGCTTTGCCGCTTTCTTTGGCGTGGCGCAGCGCCTTGAGCAGTTCCGGGTTCTGGTGCAGCTCCCGCTCGCGGATGGCCTTGTTGATGCGGGCGAGTTCCTGATAGACCACCCGGCCGGCGCCGATATTGAGGTGGCCCACTTCGGAGTTGCCCATCTGCCCTTCGGGCAGGCCTACGGCTTCGCCGAAGGTGGTCAGTTCCGCGTTGGGGTATTTGCCGTAAAGGCTATCTACAAAAGGGGTGTTGGCTTGCGCAATGGCGCTGACTTCCGGCTTCGGGCCGTGGCCCCAGCCGTCGAGGATGACGAGTAAAACACGCTTTTTTTCCATGGGGGCAAAGGTACCAAATTGGAAAATAAAAAGCATGTTTATTTAGTGTGGAATTGACACTAAGGAAGGTGTTTTGGTGTGGGAATATCAGCAGCTAAGATTGGAACGCGGGCCGAACATCCCTGTTCCGGCCTGCCCGTTGGGCAGCAGGAGGCGGTAGTGGTTCAGGGCTACATCCGCAATTTATAAAATCTCCTCTCTTTCCTGATAACCAATCCCTTACAATTTCCTATTTTTGCCTGGCTTTTGCAACAGCCTCTTATCTCCGGCAAAAACGCAATCATCATGGACTTCCGTAAACTGCTTGTACTGGGTCTCACTTTTGTGCTGGCGACGGCGTTGAATGCCGCTACGCCTCCTGCCCCGCCGGCGAAGGGCGACAGCGTGCAATCCATCCTGCGGGAGCTGTATCAGCAGCGCCCCGACCTGGTGGGCTTCATTCCGGAGACACAGCGGTTTTATCTATTCGTAGCCCGGGCAGAAGCTATTCCGGCAAAGGTTTATCCGCGCCTTCAGGCGGCGTTTCTGCACGACATCAGCGCCCAGTGCCGGGTTTACGGGCAACGGTATCTGGCCGACTGGCGGGTGCTGGCCAGCAAGGCGGCGCGGGAAACCTGCTGGGGCGCCTCCTACCTCTGCAACCGGGCTTTCAACTATTTCGGCATCCGGCACAGCGCCAAACCCTGGATCTGCGAATCCTTTTACTTTTGCCAGAGCCTGACCCGCAACGACCCCTTCCCCGCTGATTTCGCCATGTTTCCCACTTTCGAGGCTTCCCTCTGGATGTTCATCCACACCATGTACAGCAACCACTTCCTGGAACGCCTGCCCGACGGCGGCGCCCGGGTGGCCGAGGCCATCGAATTCGAACGCATGAACCGAATACACTACTGGGAGCGAACCTCCTACGGCATCAACTACCGGGAACAACTCCGGGGAGAGCCTTATTCCGCAGAGGAACTCATCTTCACCTGGAGCGAGCACCCCATCAACAACCTCTGCGTGGACTGCAACCGGGCCACCGACCTGGACTGGGTGGCCCGCCTGGAACTGGCTATCAGGGGCAACTGAAAACAAAAGGGGCGCCTTCTTTCAAAGGAGGCAGGCAATTTTCAACCGCCTCCCTTCGTTTCACTTGACGAACTTCCCCTTTCGTATGGCCCTCATGTGACGTTTTATTTTTGCTGCGTCCTAATAGCAACCTGATTTTAAGGAACAAATTTCAAGCCCCGTGCATTTTGAAAACGAGGCCCACTACTAAAATCCCCTGAACTTTAAATCCATTGGTTATGAAAAATTTCTTGTTCCTGATCGCGTTTTTCCCCCTGTTGGCTGCAGAGCAGGAAGCCAACCTGGCCAGTATTACCAAAGCCATCAGCGAAGGCAACGCCGACGCCCTGGGCCAGTACTTCGACCAGTCGGTGGAAGTGGCGGTGCTGGGCCAGGAAGACGTGTACAACAAGGCCCAGGCCATCAACGTCGTCCGCCAGTTCTTCGCCCAGAACAAGCCTTCATCCTTCAGCCAGGTGCACAAAGGGGCGTCGCCCAACAACGACTCCCAATACTGCATCGGCAACCTGGTCGCCGGCGGGAAAACCTTCCGGGTTTACATCTACATGAAAGTAGCCGGCGGGCAATTCCTGATCCAGGAACTGCGCTTCGATAAGGAATAAAGGCAGCTTTTTTCCAGCCGGAAAATCCTGATCCCAAAATAACCAGTAGCAGGACATAACCGATGGGCATGCCTTTCAGGCCCGGCCCATCGGAAAACAGCCCCAAGCCGGCGCTGCTTACTGGCGTACTGAAAAACTGCCCACTGTACCGGCACTTGACAGGAGGCCCTGCCGTTCACGGCGGGCCTCCTGTCGTTTTTTCCAGGACGCCGAGCCCGAACAGGGCAAAATCGTATTTCACAGGGTCGCCGGGGTCGAAGGCGCGCAGCCTCTCCGTCAGCTCCAGAGCGGCCTGCCAGTCCACCTGCCTGCGCTCCAGCAGCCCGAGCCGGCGGGCCACCCGCTCCACATGCACGTCAAGCGGCATGACCAACTGGGCCGGGCGGATGCGCCGCCACAGCCCGAAATCCACGCCCCTGGCATCGCGGCGCACCATCCAGCGCAGAAACATGTTCAGCCGCTTGCAGGCCGATTGCCGGGCGGGTGTGGCAATGTGTTTGCGGGTGCGCTCCGGCGCAAAGGGCAGGGAAAAAAATAAATCGTGAAACCCCGCCAGGGCGGGCCCCACATGCTCGTCCGAAGGCCGTAGGTGGCGCGCAAAGGCGTCTTCCAGCGAATCATGCCCGCGGTAATACTGCTGAAAAAATTCCAGGAAATACAGGGCATCCGTAGCCTGAAAGGTGCGGTGTTTGAAGTCCAGAAAACGGCTTCGGTCCCGCTCTTCGTGGTTCAGCACGAAATCGTATGGCGCGCCGTCCATCCTTTCGATGAGCCCGGCCGCACTGCTGATGATGGTTTTGCGTTGCCCCCATGCGAGCATGGCCGTCCAGAAACCGGCGATCTCGATGTCCTGCAGGCGGCTGAAGCGGTGGGGTATGCTGATGGGGTCGCCCTCAATAAAATCCGGGCGGTTGTAGCGCCCGGCATGATCCTCCAGAAACCGCCCGAGTTTTTCCGACATGAGATCAATTGATTTTTAAGGCTTCCTCAGGCGCCGTTGCCGCTTTGGGCCGGTTCCCATTGTGCAGGGGCCGGTTTTTCATACATCTTAAACCTGCCCAGCCCCGTGCGCTGCAGAAAGTGGTTGAAGGACACCCGCAGCACACCCAGCCCGTAGCGCATGCTCCGCCGGAAATTGATGGAAGAGGCCTCCTCGAAGTATTTCGTCGGGCAGGTCACTTCGGCGATGTGGAAGCCGCTGTAGATGATCTGGGAGAGCATCTCGTTGTCGAAGACGAAATCGTCGGAGTTCTGGTTGTAGTTGATGCTGGTGAGCACCTCGCGGCTGAACGCCCGGTAGCCGGTGTGGTATTCCGACAGCTTGTAGTTGGCCAGCAGGTTCTGTACGAGGGTCAGTATGCGGTTGGCGATGTATTTGTACAGGGGCATGCCCCCGGCAAGCGCGCCTTTGCCCAGGATGCGGGAGGCCAGCACGACGGGATAAAGCTCCTCGCCGATAATATTGACCATAGTGGGGATCAGCTTGGGGGTGTACTGATAGTCGGGGTGCAACATGATGATGATGTCCCCACCCAGTTCCAGGGCCTTGTTGTAGAGGGATTTCTGGTTGCCGCCGTAGCCCTTGTTGTTTTCGTGGACGATCACGTGGGGGATGCCGATCTGCCGGGCCAGCTCGCTGGTATTGTCGCTGCTGGCGTCATCGCAGAGGATGGCCTCGTCCACCAGCCCGAAAGGGATCTCTTCGTATGTCTTTTCCAGCGTGCGGGCGGCGTTGTAGGCAGGCAACACCACGATCACTTTTTTGCCTTTGTACATGGATTCTTCTTTGTGGGGGCAAAGATACAAATCCCTGCCTACAACAAAGCATCCAGTTCTCCTTTCACAAAAGCCCCCAGCTGGCTGACGTAGTCGCGGGAGAAGTTGAATTCAATGCCTGCCGCTTCATAGATCTCCCGGATATTGCGGGTGTACCCGAGGCTGAGGGCATTGTAGTAATTGCGGATGGCGCGGCGGGGATTTTCGCGGTACTGCTTCCAGATAGCGATGGCGCCGAGCTGGGCCAGGCCGTATTCGATGTAGTAGAAAGGCACCTCGAAGATGTGCAGCTGTTTATGCCACAAATGTGCGGCGTATTTTTCAAGGTTGGAGTGGTCGATGAGGGTGGAGTTGAACTCCTGCATGATGCCCATCCAGTTTTCCTGGCGCTCCTCCCGGCTGTGGTCGGGCTTGGAGTAAAGCCAGTGCTGGAACTTGTCGATGGTGGCGATCCAGGGGAGCACTTTGAGCACGTATTCCAGCTGGGCGATCTTGGCGCGGCGCAGCTCGCCCTCGTCGGGGAAGAAAACGCTCCAGTGCTCCATGGTGAGCAGCTCCATGGTCATGGCCGCCAGCTCTGCAACTTCCGAGGGAACGCGCTTGGCAGACTTGAGCTTGAACTGCCGCGTCAGGAAGGAGTGCACGGCGTGGCCGCTCTCGTGCATGAGCGTGCGCATATCGATCAGCGAATTGGTCGCATTCATGAAGATGAAGGGAATGCCCGTCAGGTGCAGGGGCATGTTGTACCCTCCGGGGCGCTTGCCCTTGCGGGAATCCAGGTCGAGGTGGCCCATGTCCCGCATGATGGAAATGGTCTTCCCGAAATCAGGGTGCAGCTCGTTGAGGCAGAAAATGACCTTGCCGACCAGTTCTTCTATGGTGTCGAAAGGCCTCAGGGGTGCTTCTCCGCTGGGGTCGACAAACAGGTCCCAGGGGCGCAGGGTATCCAGGTGGAGGGCCGACTGGCGGTAGCGGTTGAGCTCGTCGGTCAGGGGCACGATCTCCGTCCGGATGGAGTTGTGGAAATCGTAGCAGTCTTCCACTTCGTAGTCGAAACGGCCGAGGGCGCGGAACTTATAATCGCGGAAATTCTGGAAACCGGCGTTGACGGCCATCTGGTGGCGCATGGCCAGCAGCTTGTCAAACAAGCTTTCCAGTTGATCGGTATCCTGAAGGATGCGTTGATGGATTTTGTGGTAAACGGCTTCGCGGTAGCTGCGGTCCGGCTCTTCCAGCAGAGAGCTGGCCTTCTGCAGGGTCATCTGCTTGCCGTCGACACCGATGGTCATTTCGGAGAATATCTTTACATATTCCTTGGATTTCATCTGAATGTCGGTGGCCAGCGGAATGTTTTCATCCCGAAACAGGTTGACGGCGTTGTGGATGCTGCGCAGGTGAATGCCGTAAAGGGCGGGGTCCAGTTGGGCAGTGAAGGGGCAATCGACGAGTTTCTGGTTGAGGGCGTGTTCAAAAGCCGTAATCTTGGGGGAGAGTTCCTGGACGGCATATTGGTACAGCGCCTCGGCTTTCTCGTCGGCGCTGTCCACTGTGATCTTGATATACCGCCATGAGAAAGCTTCGCTGACGACGGCGTCGAGTTCGCTTTTGTCCTTGATCCATTGTTCGAGTTCCTCAACGGAGCCGATGGGCCTGTTCAGCAGTTCGTTAAAATAAGGTTTCAGCCTCGACCAGGTCGTTACTTTAAATTCTTTCGGGACAAATGCTCGCTCTTTCTCGTGCAGGGCTGTGGCCGTCTTGAGATTCATGAGATGATGACTTTTTGTTGCTTCCTATTCCTGGGGGAACAGAATATGCTCAAGCGGGATTATAATTTTCTCAATCTTGTTTTCGTCTTTTTGGAGCAGGGCTCACTGGCCACCTTATCTTACGGCTATCCGGGCGGAAGGTTGCTTTCTTTGGCAACTTTTCGCTCAAAAACTATTCCTCCTCTTCTCCCGCTGCCTTTTCCTCTTCATCGGGATGCAGGGCGCCGCTTTCATTCAGGAAGGCGAACCACTTGACCACCTTCTTGATATCGCCGGTGAACACGCGGTCGCGGTCGTAGTTGGGCAGAATAGCCGAAAAATAGCCGTGCAGTTCGTCAGAAGAGGCATTCTGGCTGACCAGGGGCGTCTCCTCCAGTTTCTCGTACATATTCCGGAAGACGTTTTTCAACTCCGTTGAGTCGCCGTCATCGGTGTAAATGGCGATGGATTCGAGGGGGGTGAACTGGTGTTTTCTGGAGGATGCGAAACGGCGCTTTCCCGTTTTCAGGTCCTCGATGATCAAACCATTGCTGCGGTTTGCCGCCATTCGGTAGATGCCGGGTAACCCGCTGACTGCGATCAGATTTTCAAGATTCATAAGTAATGTCACCTTTTGTTTTGGAGGGGCAAAGTTAACAACAAAACAGGGGAATAAGATAACCGGGGGTAGGCCTTATTTCCCGCTTTCGCTGAACGGGTGACAAGGGGGGTAGCTGTTTTCGGTTCCGGGGAGGGGTAGTGTATGGAAGTGGGGTAAAATTAAGTTTTTTCGGAATACGGCCCAACTTTTGGCCAGGATTATTCTTTACCCTTCCCGTGCACGGCTTTCCGTATCTGGCTGGGCAGCAGGCTGATGGCGCCGCCCGACAATTTTTCCAGGCTGAGGGCCAGTACGATATACATTTCGGTGATGCCGGGCACCGGCATAAAGACCAGGCTGAAGAAGGGCAGGAAGCGGGGAATGTCCTTGAGTTGCTCGATGGCTTCCCGGATCTCCTCTTCGGAAGGCAGTTCGCGTTGGCCGTTGAGGCGGAGTTTGGCGGCCAGCAGCCGCCCGAAAGTGAAGGCCATATTCCTGGTCTCCACAGCTTCCATTCTGGCGGCATGGCCCAGCTTGAGCATATTTTCAAAAACGGCCTGCCCCAGCAGCAATAGCCCGGCTTTTCTGGCGTCGTAAAAGTTCAGGCTCCTGCCGTGCAGGTAGAGGAAGCTGCCCAGGTCGGCCTTGCTGCTGAGCAGGTCGCTTTCATCGAGCTGCAGGCAGAAAGCCAGCTGCCGGATAAAGGAATCTTCCTGCAGGTCGATATCCGCATCGGCATAAATGGCCAGCAGGGAAATGTCCATCAGATAACGCCTGGCGATCCAGTCCAGCGGAGGAAAACGGATATCGTCCAGTGAAAGGCCTTTGTTGAAAAGGGCTCGGGCCTGCTGCCTTTCGGCCGCATTCAACAGGCGGGCCGAGCGGCGAAACTGCCGCAGAAGCCGCTTTTCCTGGCGCTGCAGCCGCCAGTCGGCATGGACGGCCGCCACCGCCACCCTGAGGGCCAGTTCCTTCATCTCGCGCTTGCGGCCGGCCAGTTCCCGGAAATAATCCGCCCCGGCCTCCGCCTCCCTCTGGCGGAGGTAGTATTCCCGGAAAAAATAAAGATCCCAGAACAGATGGCTGTTGATGCCGGTATGGCGAAAGTCGAGGTGGTTTTTCTTGTAGCGCACCTGGTGAAAAAGGGCCTCCTCGGTGTATTCCACCGGCTGGCCCGGCCCGTATTCGTGCAGGCGCAGGTAGTAGGCGCGCAGGCAGGAGCCCACCCGGGCCACCAGCCGGGCGTAGGCCTGCCCCCCCGGTTTACCCTCTTCCAGCCAGATGGCGTAAACGATGGTGTCCAGCAGAATCAGCTTGGCCAGATAAACGGGCGCCAGGCCTTCGATGAAGGGAGCGGCGGGCCGAAAGGGGTAATACACCGGAAAGCCGTATAACATGCCCGAGTGCTGCAGGCAAAGGTACAAGGGGTGCCGAAGGCTCTCGAAGCGCTCGGCAGCCTGAGATTCGACGATCTCGGACAGCGGGCGCTCCTCCTTCAACTCCAGCGGATGGCCCTGCCGGAAGGCCAGATACTGCTCGAACCAGGATTTGGACTTGAAGTCGATCATGGAGCAAAGATAGGTGTTAAGAAGGCTTGTGTTCAAGTGAAAAATGGCCGGGCCGGTAATAGTTGCAAATGTTTGTAATTTTTGCATTTACCCCCTACATTTACCGGAAGCCGGCCAAGCCCGGCGCCCAGTTCATTCCATCCCATTTTACCGCGAATTTGCCATGGCGCCAGATCTACAGATTCAGAATTACATCGGCGGGGTATTTCAGCCTGCTGTTTCAGGGGCATTTCTCGACAATATCGACCCTTCAACCGGGCAGGTGTATTCCCGGCTCCCCGATTCGGATGAACGGGATGTGCAGCTCGCGGTGGAAGCCGCCGCACGGGCTTTCCCGGCCTGGTCCCGAACCGGCCCCGATGCCCGCTTCCGGATACTGATGCGCATCGCCGATCTCATCGGGCAGAACATGGAGGCCTTTGCCAGGGCGGAAAGCGTGGATTCCGGCAAACCCCTGTCGGTGTCGATGAGCGTCGACATCCCGCGGGCGCAGGCCAATTTCCGCTTTTTCGCGACGGCAACCCTGCAGTTCGCCTCCGAATCCCACCACATGGCGGGCGAGGCGGCCAACTTCACCCTGCGGCAGCCGCTGGGGGTGGTGGGCTGCATTTCCCCCTGGAACCTGCCGCTGTACCTCTTCACCTGGAAGATCGCCCCAGCACTGGCCGCCGGCAACTGCGTGGCCGGCAAGCCCTCCGAGCTGACTCCCATGACGGCTTACATGCTTTCCAAAGTATGCCAGGAAGCAGGGCTGCCGCCCGGCGTGCTCAACATCGTGCACGGCCTGGGCCACAAGGCAGGGCAGGCCATCGTGGAACACCCGCAGGTGAAAGCCGTCTCCTTTACCGGCGGAACGGAAACCGGCCGGAAAATCGCGGCAGTGGCAGCGCCCATGTTCAAAAAGCTTTCTCTGGAGCTCGGCGGCAAAAACCCCAACCTCATCTTTGCCGACTGCAACTTCGAGGCCATGATGGAGGGCGCCATCCGCTCTTCTTTTTCCAATAACGGCCAGATATGCCTGTGCGGCTCGCGCATCTACGTGGAGCGCCCACTCTACGAAAAATTCCGGGATGAATTCGTCAGGCGCACCCAACAACTCATTACCGGCCCACCCCTCTCGCCGGAATCCGCCCTAGGGGCGCTCGTTTCCAGGCAACACCTCGAAAAAGTAGAACAATACCTGTCGCTGGCCCGGGCGGAAGGCGGGGTGATCCTCTGCGGAGGCGAGCGGGCGGATGTGGGCGGCGATTACCGCGGCGGCTACTTCCTCAGGCCTGCCGTGATCGAAGGCCTGCCCCTGGATTGCCGGGCCAACCAGGAAGAGATCTTCGGCCCTGTCGTCACCATCGCTCCTTTTGATTCCGAAGAAGAGGCCCTCGCCCTGGCCAACGGTACCGCCTACGGCCTGTCCGCCACGCTCTGGACGCAGGATGTGTCACGCGCCAACCGGATCGCCGAACAGCTTCAGGCCGGCATCGTCTGGGTCAACTGCTGGATGGTGCGCGACCTGAGAACGCCCTTCGGAGGGGTGAAAAACTCGGGAGTGGGCCGCGAAGGCGGGAACGAAGCCCTTCGCTTCTTCACGGAGCCCAAAAATGTGTGCATCAAATACGGCTGATGTGAAAAGGATATCCTCCCTAACAAGGTGTAAACAAGTTTTTTTATGTTTTCCACACAGATATCCACATCATTTGGCGCTCCGTAGGGCGAATTCCACATTATTTTCACATCAAACCCCGCTTTTTTGTGGAAAAATAAAGGGCTTTTTGTGAAACAATTTCCACCTTTTTTTCTTGCCATTAGAGAAAAAAATTCAGACCTTTGGAGGTTAGACGGCAAAGTCAAACTCCTTTGTGAGTTTTCCAACCCAACTTTAGGCCTGATATAACGCTGAGCACTCCGAACCTGGAGTTGCAGAGTGAAAACAACTGACTATCTGCCTCATTCTGCCATTATATTCCGGCAACATAGTCAGATAGCCGTTCCAACTTGAGGATTGCGGGAAACCAGGTGGGTTAACCCATATCGAACAGGTATTAAAAGCCCGGCGGGCTGCATAGCCCCTGGTCGGGAAAGCCTTCGCGCCAGGCTTTCGCCAGCGCCCGGCGCTGAGAAAGCGGCGGCGGCATCGGGACGCACTTTCCCGGGATGCCGGGCAATTATACCCCAACCAGCCTGAAAACGAAATCCCCGGCGGCGGGAAAAAACAGCACCCTGAACACACATACAATTCAGAAAATAAAACGGCAGCAGGATGACTTTCAAAATTATTTTTTCCGGCCAGTTGGAGTTCGGCACCGAACGCAGCTTCGAGCGCCTGGTGGAGTTATTCACCCACCGGGCCGAAAACTACTATCGGAATGTATTGCTCGTCAAAGCGGAGGATATCTTCAAAACAGAAACCTGCACCATGGAGATTCCCCGCCTGATCGTGCCCTCGGCTTCCGAAAAGGAGTGGAACAACACCATCAACATCCTGGAATTCGTGGTCGACTACGCCATCGCCGGCGGCCTGAGCGCCTGGATGATCCGGGACGGCGAAGTGGTCAAATACCGGCATCTGGAGCCCAGCAGCGACAAGGCCGCCATACAGGCCTTCCTGCACGGGCGCGAACTGGTCAAGGAATCGGGGCGCGAAGAAGAGGCCAAAAAGGCTTTGAGCCGGGCCATCGAAAAGTTCGAACGCCACGCCAAAGCCTACGAACGCCGCGGTTTCGTCAACTATCAGCTGCGCAACTATAAGGACGCTCTCTACGACTATACCAAGAGCATCGATATCAACCCGCTGGCCGCCGAGCCCTACCTGGGCCGCGCGCTGGTCAAAATGGTGCTGGAAGATTACCGGGGCGCCCTCACCGACCTCGAACAGTCCATCAAGGGCTCCATGCCTCTCCAGCCTACGCACTGGCAGGCGCGCCGCATCAAAGCGGAATGCCTCCTGAAACTGGAAGAATACGAAAAGGCGGCCCAGGAACTGAAATTCGTCACCCGCCGCGATTTCGCAACCGATGACCCCAATTTCAAATGGCGCAAAAGGGCCCTGTTCAACTACGGCCGCGCCCTGCTCGAAACCGGCAAATACGCCGAGGCCGTCACAGCTTTCGATGAAGCGCTGCAAATCACCAGCAGCCCCATCGACATCCCCGAGGCGGAACAACTGCTATACCGCGGCCTGGCCCTGATGAAAGCCGGAAAAACCGGCTTCAAAAAAGACTGGCAGGAGGCCGCCAACCGCGGCTCCAAACGGGCCGCAGAATTGCTGCAGGAAGCTGCCTGAGCGCTTTCCTGCCATCCTGCTTGATTGGAATAAGACTATTATATTGCCCGCCGTTGGAGTTTCCCCTCCAACGGCTTTTTTTTGCACGCCCGGAGCCCTGCGCAAAATTGCCGGCCGAAGCGGGCGTTTCAATTACAAATCCTGATAGCTGATGCCCAAAATCACTATATTATTGTTACCCCTGCTGCTGTACGGCGGTTTCGCCCGGGCCCAGGGCTATTACACGGAAAAAGACGTGGACAAAAAGGCGCTGAAGCCCTTCGAAGAGGCTAAAGGGCACCTCAATGCCGGGCGTTTCCCGGAGGCGCAGGAGGCTCTTGAAAAAGCGCTGCAGAAAGCTCCCGCATTCATCGACGCCCGCCTGATGTACGCCGACCTCCTCCTGCAGTCGAAAGCCTACGAACAGTCGAAAGCCGAATTCGAGCAGGCCATCGCCCTGGCGCCCGGCTACGCACCTCTGGCCTATTTCTTCCTGGCCCAGGCCTGCTTCGAACTGCAGCAATATGAAGCAGCCGTTGAAGCCCTTCAGAATTATCTCGGCTCGGGCAAAGCCCGGGGCAGCCGGAAGGAAGAAGCCGGCCGCCTGCTTGCCAACGCCAGCTTTGCCGCCGGGGCGGTCAAAAACCCCGTCCCTTTCGAAGCCCGAAACCTGGGGCCCGCCATCAATACGCCCAATCCGGAATACCTGCCTTCCCTCAGCGCCGATGGCCTGTTTCTGGCCTACACAAGCCGGGTGGACGGCAAAAACGAAGATATTTTCTACAGCCGGCGCGAAGCAGGCGAGTGGCTGCCTGGGCAGCCCCTGGAAGCGCTCAACACAGCGGGCAACGACAGCAGCCCCAGCATCTCCGCCAACGGCAAGGCAATGGTTTTTGCCCGCAGCGGCCAAAGCGGAAACTTCGACCTCTATTTCTCCGCACAGCAGAATGGCGCCTGGACGGAGCCCCAACGCCTGCCCGCCCCCATCAGCACCGGCGCCTGGGAATCACAGCCCTCCCTCTCCGCCAACGGCCGCGAACTCTACTTCGTCAGCGACCGCCCGGGCGGGCAGGGCCGGCTCGACATCTGGCTGAGCTTGCTTCAGGAAGATGGCAGCTGGGGCGCACCCCTCAACCTCGGCCCCACCATCAACACCCCCCTCAACGAACAGGCGCCTTTCATACACCCCGATGGGCAAAGCCTGTTCTTTATGTCGAAAGGGCATCCCGGCATGGGCCAGTATGACCTCTTCCTATCCCGCCGGCAGCCCGACGGAAGCTGGGGAACGCCACAAAACCTCGGCTACCCCATAAACACCGCCAACAACGAAGGGGCCCTCATCGTCAGCCTCGACGGCAAAACCGCCTTCTTCGATACGGACCAGCCCGGCCCTACCGGGGCCAGGCAGGAAATGGGCAATGCCGACCTGTTCACCTTCGAACTGCACCCCGATGTAAGGCCCCGGCCGGCCACCTACCTCAAGGCCATCGTGCGCGATGCCGAAACCAAACGGCCGCTCAGGGCCGCCCTCGGCCTCACCACCCTGAAAAACGGCGCCAGCTTTGCCAGCGGCGAGTCCGATGAAAAAGGCGAATTCCTGCTCGTCCTGCCTGTCGGCGAAGATTACGCCCTGAACGTTTCCAGGGAAGGCTACCTCTTCCACTCCGAAAATTTCGCCCTCACGGAAGCCGCCGCCTTCACCGACCCCTTTTTACTCGAAATTGAACTCAGCCCAATCCCCCCTGCCGGAGCAGCACCACCTGCAGCTTCCCGGCCGGTGGTGCTCCGGAATGTTTTCTTCGAAACCGCTTCCGCCGCGCTGCGCCCGGAATCCACCACCGAACTGAACAGGTTGAAATCACTGCTCGACGAAAACCCCGGCCTGCACATCCGGATCAACGGCCATACGGATGACGTGGGCGCCGAGGCCGACAACCAGCGATTGTCGGAAGCCCGGGCAAAAGCAGTCTATGACTTCCTCATTGCGGCAGGGATCGACGCGGCGAGGCTGAGCTATAAGGGCTTTGGAGAAAGCAGGCCCATCGCGTCCAATTCGACGGAAGCGGGGCGGCAGCAAAACAGGCGGACGGAGTTTGAGGTAGCCCGGTAATGCCTGAACCTGGCTCGGGGCTGATAAAAGTCCGGAAAGGCTAGAGCCGCGGCCCGTCATTTTTTGTTGCGCTTACCCGTTTCACTCGCCTGGTTGATGGCCAGTTGGTGCAGGTTTTCTTCCCGCAGATAGGGATGCAGCCAGTTGGCGCATTCTTCAAAGGTTTCGAAAACGAAATCTTCCGAGATCAGCCCCGGAACGAGGCAGATGCGTTCGAACATGTCCTTGGGTTGCCCGTGCAGCCCGGTGAAGGCCACCACGATGCCCTGTCCGAGCAGGTCCTGCACCGCCTCTTCCATGGCGTAAAGCCCCGACTGGTCGACATAGGGCACCCGGTCCATTCGCATCACCACGGCCTTGATGTTGGGCAGCGCTTTGACCAGTTCCTGGAAACGGGAGGCAAAACCGAAAAACAGGGGCCCGTCGAGGTGTTTGATGTAAACCTGGTCTCCCACCTGGTTGATGATGTCGCCCTCGTCGCTCCAGGGCACCTCCCGGGAATAGCTCTTCAGGGGCGCCGATTGGGCCCCGTGTTCCACCACATCGGATATCTTTTTCATGAACAGAATGGAGGAAAGCACCATGCCGGCTGCTACGGCGACGAGCAGGTCGACGAAAACGGTGAGCAGGAATACCGCCACCATGACGATCGCGTCGGAACGCGGCACTTCGCGGATGTGGCGGATGCCTTTGTAATCAATGATGCCGATGCCCACGGTGAGCAGGATGCCGGCCAGCACGGCGTTGGGTATGTGGCCGACAAGGCCTCCCAGCCCCAGAAGCACAACCAGGAGGAAAAGCCCGGCCAGAATGCCGGACAACCTGGTTTTCCCGCCGGCGTTGGCGTTGATGACGGTGCGCATGGTGGCGCCGGCCCCCGGCAAGCCGCCGATGAGTGCGGCGCCCATATTGCCGATGCCCTGGCCGATGAGTTCCTGGTCGCTCTTGTGTTTGGTTTTGGTGATGTTGTCCGCTACTACCGAAGTGAGCAGGGAATCGATCGCGCCGAGGAAAGCCAGCGTGAGGGCATATTCGAAAACCACGACCAGGTGGTTGAAATCGCCGAGCACGCCAAACAGGCCCAGTTGAAGGCTGGGCAACCCGGTTGGGATCGGGCCGCCGGTGTTCAGCCGCAGCACCTCGCCGGCGGGAATCAGGAAAAATGACGCCAAAGATACCAGCACCAGGGCCAGCAGCGTGCTGGGTATGGCCTTCGTATAACGGGGCACGATGTAGATCAGCCCGATCGTGATGGCAGCAACCGCCACGGAGGAAAAATTGACGGCCTCCGGGATCTTGTGGATGGCCCGGATCGTGCCCAGGGGCCCTCCATCCGGAGCCGACATGCCGAAAAAGGGAAATATCTGAGTGATGATGATAATGACGCCGATGCCGCTCATGAAGCCGGACACTACGGGGTAGGGAATGTATTTAACATAGTTGCCCAGGCGTATGACGCCCAGCAGCGCCTCCATGGCGCCGGCCAGAAAAAAAGTGGCGATGATGAGCGGGTAGGCCGCCTCAAGCCCCCCGGCATAACTGATGGCATCGGCGATGACCAGGGCTGAAACGACCGTCATCGGCGCGGTAGGGCCGCTGATCTGGATGGGCGTGCCGCCGAAAAATGCGGCCAGAACACCCAACGCGATGGCGCCGTACAGGCCGGCGATGGCTCCAAGTTCCGTTTGTTCCCCAAAGGCGAGGGCAAGGGGCAGGGCTACGATACCTGCTGTTATTCCTCCGAAGAAATCACCCCGGAGGTTGGAGAGGTCGAATTGGAAGAGTTTCCGCATGTTTTTCATTTGTTGTGCTCAATCGGATGCAGTATGCAAATTGCAATATACTGAAAATAGCAAGGCCCGGGGACGTTCCTTGGAACATCTCCGGGCTTTTTCACACTTTCAGGATCAGGCAAGCGCGCTGATCAGATATCCTCTTCCAGGTTGTCGTATTCGAAAATCGGGTGGTCCAGGGGCGAATTCGGCTCCAGGTCCAGCAGGGGGCGTATGACCCCGTCGGCGAGGTCATACACCCAGCCGTGCAGATGGGGGGCCTTGTGCTTTTTCCAGGATTGCTGAATAATGGACGTTTTGGCCAGGTTGTACACCTGTTCCTGGACGTTGAGTTCTATGAGCTTGTTCAGGCGCGCGTCCTCCGACTCCAGGGCGTCGATCTCCGCCTGGTGGTAGCGGTACACGTCCTTGATGTTGCGTATCCATTTGTTGATCAGCCCGTATGACTTTTTCGTCATGGCCGCCTTGACTCCCCCACAGCCGTAATGGCCGCAGACGATGATGTGTTCGATGCGAAGCACTTCCACCGCGTACTGCAGCACACTCAGCAGGTTGAGGTCCGTATGGATTACCAGGTTCGCCACGTTGCGGTGAATGAAAATCTCACCGGGCTGGGTCTGGGTAATCTCATTGGGAGGAACCCGGCTGTCGGAGCAGCCGATCCAGAGAAATTTGGGCGCCTGAATGTCGACGAGGCGTTGGAAAAAACCGGGATCCCCTGATATTTTTTCCTTGGCCCAGGCCTTGTTTTCCAGTAGCAGTTGTTCGTACGGTTTCATGATTTGGCAGGTTCTTTAATGAGAAAATCAGGTGCATAGGCCAGGCGTTTGAGGTTCACCTGTATGCCCTTATCTTTTGCGGTGGCAATAAAGTCATTGAGTATCTCCGCATTGTCGAGGTCGACAAAACTCACCATGGACAAGTCGATCAGGACGTTGCTTTCTTCCGGTATCTGGCTAAGATATCCTTTGAGTTCGAATTTGTGGATAAAAGACAGGTCCTTTTTGAACCGAAGCAGGTAATTGTTGCCGTCCTGGTACATGCTGATGGCCGAGTGGTAGTTTTGGCGCACCACGAAAAATGCGCCGACCATCAGCCCGATGCAGACCCCGACGAGCAGGTCGGTGAACAGGATAGCCAGGATCGTAACGACGAATGGGATAAAGTGCGCCAGGCCTTTCCGGTATTTGCGCACAAATATTTCGGGCTTGGCCAGTTTGTAGCCGATGGAGATCAGGACAGCCGCCAGAGCGGAAAGCGGGATCAGGTTCAGCACGGCGGGGATGGCCACGACGCAGACCAGGAGGAGGGCGCCATGTGCGATTGCGGAGAGTTTGCTGACGGCGCCGGAATTCACGTTGGCCGAGCTGCGCACGATCACCGAGGTAACCGGGATGCCGCCGAGCATACCCGACACTATATTGCCGGCTCCCTGCGCCATCAGTTCCCGGTTGGGCGGGGTATTGCGCCGCAGGGGGTCCAGTTTGTCGACGGCCTCGATGTTCAGCAGGGTTTCCACGCTGGCCACCAGCCCAAGCGTCAGCCCTGCCAGCCACACATCCTTGTTGGTGGCCTGGCTGAAATCCGGAAAGGAAAACTGCGCCAGGAACTCGGAGGCCGAAGCCGCGATCGGGACGCTGACCAGGTGTTCGGAACCAATGGCCAGCGCCGGCGCGAACTGCTGGAAAACAAGGTTGCCCAGGATGCCGAATGCCACCACGACGAGCGGGCCGGGCATCAGCTTCATCCATGGGCTTTTTTTCACCCTGCCGCTTTCCCACCAGAAAAGAAATACCAGCGACAACACGGAAATAATGACTGCTCCGGGTGAAAGCGCCTCCCTGAAGAGGTGAATGAGCCCCGAAAAGGTGTTGTATCCGTCTGCCTGCCAGAAGGACTCATCGCCCTCATAATTGGCATCATAGCCCACTGCATGGGGAATTTGCTTGAGAATGAGGATGATGCCGATTGCGGAGAGCATGCCTTTTATCACCGCGGAAGGGAAATAGTTGCTTACCAGGCCGGCGCGGGCCACTCCAAGCAGGATTTGAAGCAGGCCCGCCAGCACCACTGCCAGCAGAAAGGCCTGATAGGAGGGAAGGCTCTGTATAGCGCTGAGCACCACCACCGCCAGGCCGGCCGCCGGCCCGCTCACACTGAGCGGCGACTGGCTCAGGGCGCCAACTACCAGCCCCCCCGCAATGCCTGCGATGAGGCCCGCAAACAATGGGGCGCCGGATGCCAGCGCGATGCCCAGGCAAAGCGGCAAAGCAACCAGAAAAACTACTAAGGATGCAGGCAGGTCCTGCCTCCAATGCGCAAAAAGGCCGTTGTGTCGTCGTTGTGCCATAGTTACAGTAGTAAAATTTTTGGATCCAAAAACAAAAAACACGAATGCATTATAAATAAATATGCTTTCCTGTTTTTTTGTTTAAAGGTATTACTATCTTTTTTCAATCCAAAAAAAAGCTCTTCCGGCGCAGATCGCTCACCGGTTCGCGCATCCTTAAAAAAAGAGAGGCTACAAAGGTAACCTCTCCTCTAAAAGCCTCAGTCACCATGCGGATTCTAACCATTTCCGGCGAAGCCGGAAGAATGGCAGAATCGAAATAGAGAATCGCGAATGTAAAATATTGGGCTTAAACCTCGGTCCATTCAATAGAAAAGGCTTAGGGCAATAAAACAAATTAATAGTAAACCTATGCCAATCAAACATCAGCCGGAATAATTTGTTTTTGTCCCCCGGCCATTTTTTCGGAGTGAATACCTTATGAGTGTGCGGAAGGGAATTCCAGCTTTTTGCCCAGGTAAACGAAGGAAAAACCATCCCGGGCTTCTATTCCATCCAGCCGCGGGGGGATTGTTTCCAGCGAGCCGGTATCCGTCCTGATGAAAAGAGGCACGCTTTTGGGGCTCAGGGTTGCGAGCCGCACCAGGCGTTCCATCTCTTCGGGGGCCGCGGCCGGCGCCTCATGGATGGTGGGATAATCCCTGGCTGCTTCATTGAAGTTCAAAAAATCATCGGTGTAGGAAAACAGGCCATGGGAGGGCGCCCCATCCGGGCTGTGCTTCAATTCTTCCGGGGTGATGAGCCGGAAGGCGCCATTTTCGCCAAAAATCTTTTGGTATTTATGGACGACGTATTGGTTTATCTCGGGGCTGCTGGTCATGGCGATCATATAACCCATGTCCAGCAGTTCGAAATACTCCTCCAGGCCTTCGGAATAAATATTGGCCACAAATGCTTCCAGCCCCATCTCGCGCGCCTTTTTCACATTGCTTTCGCTGTTGTCGACCAGCACGACATGGCGGTTGTTGTCCTGTAGGAATTTTGCGATAAGCCGGGCTGCGGCGTTGGCGCCAATGAGCAGTACGCCAGATGAACCTTCCAGGGTCACCTTGAGCACTCTGGCCACTACCCGGGCCGTGGTGGCGTTCAAAAGCACCGTGCCCAGGACAACGAGGAAGACCAGGGGCGTCAGGTACTCGGCATCCGGCACCGACTCCGTGACCAGAGTGATTCCGAATAGAGAGGCAATGCCGGCAGCCACGATGCCGCGGGGGCCGACCCAGGAGACGAATAGCTTTTCCCGAAGCTGCAACCCGGAGCCAATAGTACTCAGGAAAACGCCGAGCGGGCGAAGCACAAGGGCGATAATGGCAAAAAGCGCCAACGGGCGCCAGTTATTCAATATGATCTCAATATCCGATTGGTCAATATTGGCCGCCAGTACGATAAACAGTATCGAGATAAGCAACACGCTCAGCGATTCCTTGAACGAGAGGATCTCCTTCAAGCGGGGTACGTCCATGTTGCCCAGCACCATGCCCATAACGACCACCGATAAAAGGCCGGATTCGTGAGCCAGCCAGTGGGAAAACACAAAAACGCCCAACACCAGCGCCAGCGTGAATACATTGAGCAGGTAATGGGGTATATGGCCTGCTCTGATCAACAGGTAAAGCATATAGGCCGCAACAGCGCCAATGGCCAGCCCCAGCAGCAAGGTCTCGAAAAAAGAGGCGAACACATGCGTAGTGAGTTCCACACCCCACTGCGCAGAGCGGATAAACTCGAACACCAGCACCGCCACAAGGGCGCCGATAGGGTCGATGAGAATGCCTTCCCACTTGAGCACGGCCGACACATTCCGGTTCAGAGGCACATTCTGCAGGATAGGGGCGATAACGGTCGGCCCGGTGACGATGATCAGGCTGGCGAACAGGAATGAAATGGGCCAGGAGAGCTGTACGACATAGTGGGCGGCCAGGCCTGCTCCGAAAAAAGTGGTAATGGAGCCGATCGTGATGAGCTTTAGTATATCGGGCCCGACCAGGGCAAGCTCCCGCCGCTTCAGAGTGAGCCCGCCCTCAAACAAAATGATGCCGATAGCCAGCGAAACAAAGGCAAATAAATACTTTTCGGGAAAAATGCCTCCATCATCCTGGATCATGGGTTCGATGAGCTTGTGCCCGTCTTTCGTAAAAAAAGCCGAAACCGGCCCTACGCCCAGCCCGATCAGGATGAGGGGCAGAATAGCAGGTACGCGGATGCGCCACGCTATCCACTGCGCGAGTATGCCAAGGATGATGATGCCGGCTAATTCAAACATGCGAAATGGTTTGTTTGGCCTTAAAATAATGATCTTTTCGCTCAAAAGTTCAGCGGAAGGGAATTTTGCCGGGCCCGCCGGCTTCCGGAACAAGGATAGATGTTGCCCTGATGCGTTCACCGCAAAAGGCCTTATCACAGCAGGCGCCTCAGGCTTGATACTATTTTACCCCAATTTCCTGCCCCCCGTTTTCAGCTTGTTTTTATTACCTTTGCAGCTCGCAAAAAACGCGCAAGCAAGCCATAATGAGCCATTTGACAGAATTGAATAAAAGGCGGACCTTCGGCATCATCAGCCACCCCGACGCGGGCAAAACGACCCTCACCGAAAAACTCCTGCTGTTCGGCGGCGCCATCCAGGTAGCCGGCGCCGTCAAATCCAACAAGATCAAACGCAGCGCAACCTCCGACTTCATGGAGATCGAGCGGCAGCGGGGCATCTCCGTGGCTACCTCCGTGATGGCCTTCGAATACCGCGGGCTGAAGATCAACATCCTCGATACCCCCGGGCACCAGGATTTCGCCGAAGACACCTACCGCACCCTTACGGCAGTGGACAGCGTCATCGTCGTGATCGACGTAGCCAAAGGCGTCGAGTCCCAAACCGAAAAACTGGTGGAAGTCTGCCGCATGCGCAAAACACCGGTCATGGTCTTTATCAACAAACTGGACCGGGAAGGCCTGGACGGGTTCGACCTGCTCGACGAGATCGAACAGAAGCTGGGCCTCAGCGTGCGCCCCCTGAGCTGGCCGATAGGCATGGGCCAGCGGTTCAAAGGGGTTTACAGCTTGTACGAACAAAAACTCATCCTCTTCCGGCCCCACGGCAAACAACAGGAAGAGGATGTCATCGAGATCAACAGCCTGAACAGCCCGGAACTGGACAAACAGGTGGGCGCCGCCGCCGCAGATGAACTGCGCGAAGAGGTGCGGATGGTGGATGGCGTCTATCCGCCTTTCGACCGGCAGGCCTACCTCGACGGCGACCTGTCGCCGGTTTTCTTCGGCAGCGCCATCAACAACTTCGGCGTGCGGGAATTGCTGGACTGCTTCGTCGAGATCGCGCCGCCGCCCCTTCCGCGTTTTACCGATGAGCGCCAGGTTGACCCCCGGGAAGATCAGTTCGCCGGTTTCGTCTTCAAGATACACGCCAATATGGACCCCAAGCACCGCGACCGCATCGCCTTCCTGCGCGTCTGCTCGGGCACCTTCCAGCGCAATACCAACTACCTGCACGTCCGCCAGAACCGGAAAATGAAATTCGCCAACCCCACCAGCTTCATGGCCGACAAAAAAACGGTCATCGACGAAGCCTTTCCCGGCGATGTGATCGGGCTGTATGACAGCGGAAACTTCAAGATCGGCGACACCCTCACCGAGGGCGAAGCCCTGCACTTCAAAGGCATCCCCAGCTTCTCTCCCGAACAGTTCCGCTATGTCAACAACGACGACCCCCTCAAGTCCAAACAACTGGCCAAAGGCCTTGAACAGCTCATGGACGAAGGGGTGGCCCAGTTGTTCATCAAAGAGGACAATGGCCGCAGGATCATCGGCACCGTCGGAGCCCTGCAGTTCGACGTCATTCAGTACCGCCTGGAAAACGAATATGGCGCCAGATGTTCCTACGAACCCGTCAACCTCTACAAGGCCTGCTGGATCAGTTGCGCCGACCCCACAGCCCTGAAGGAGTTCCTGAACCGCCGCCAGCGCGACATCGCCCGCGACAAGCAGGGCCAGCTCGTGTTCCTGGCGGAGTCGGCCTGGGCTTTAAAAATGGCCCAGGAAAACCACCCCAAAGTGCAGTTCCACTTCAAAAGCGAGTTTTAGAGCATGTTTGGAGGCCGGATTTGAAAGCGAAAAGTGTCAATTTTTCGGTGAGACAAGGCGCTTTTCGAAGGGCGTACCCTGAGGTACGGCCAAGAAAAGCAACGCAGTATCACCGAAAAAGCGGCCTTTTTTAGCTCAAAGGCTGGCCTCCAAACATGCTCTTAGCCCTCCCCTCAGGGCGCGCTTACCAGAACGGCCGGAGAAACCGAAGCAGGCGGAGCAATATCGAAGGGCTCGGATGAAGATTCCGGCACGGGCGCATTTGAAAAAAGGGCGAGGTCCAGCCCGGACACCCCGGAGACATCCCGGATGCGGATCGTCACCCGCGGCAGCGACGACGTCGATCCATCGGTTCGTTCTCTTACCTCAAGTACATCAAATGCCACCAGGCCCAGGTTCGCCCCCATGAGGTTCCCCTCGAGCGGCGAATAGTTGATGCTGATGTCGCTGTCGTACACCACGGCCAGAACCGTTTGGCCGACGAGCATGGCCAGCCCCCTGGCCCGAAGCGGCGTAACATCAGGTATCTCATCGAGAAGCACCTCCCTGTCGTCGTCGGGATTCTGAGCGCCCAGGCCAGGCCCAGGCGCCAGGTAGTTTCGCAGGCCGTTGCCGGTAGGCCCGGCGCTTTTCCAGGATGCGGGGATCGTTTTGAGGGCGAACCACCCCTCATCACCCACTTGCCCGGTGAACAGGCCGATCGTCTTACCCTCATTGTTCCGGAAATACTCCAGCGGGCGGCGCAGGCCAACTTCTGCGAGCTGATCGTTGACGTCCGTATCGGAAAAATCATTGGGCGGATTGCCGTTGTCGATGCTCTCTTCGTCAATTACGAGCACTACGGCACGGGTATTCCCGCCCTCATTCTCAGAAGGCGAGGAGGAGTCTTTTTCACAGGAAGAGACGCTCAGCAAAAGCGCGGGGAGGACAAAAGCCAATACGAGTTTGGGGAAGGAATGCCGTTTTTTCATGTTTTTCTTTTTTTGAAAGAGAAAAACGCCTTCCCATTCACATTGTTATCTGCAAAAGGAACTTCCTGTACCACCTTAACAAATACCGGGCCCTATCAGCCGGAAAAAGCTACCGCCACCTGGGCTGCCAGGCGGGCGTTGCTGAGCACCAGCTGGATATTAGCCTCCAGGCTCTGCCCTCCGGTCAGTTCCTCGATGCGCGCAAGCAGGAAGGGCGTAACGGCCTTGCCCCTGATGTTCCGGGCTTCGGCTTCGCCCAGCGCGCGGCGGATGGCCGCCTCCGCCCTGCCGGCAGGCATGGCCCAGGCCTCCGGGATGGGGTTGGCAATGACCAGCCCGCCCTGCAGGCCCGCCGCCCATTTGGCCTGCATGATGCGGGCTATTTCCAGGGGCGCCTCGACGCGGCAATCGACGGGCAGCCCGCTGCTGCGGGTGTAGAAGGCAGGAAATTCATCGGTTTGATACCCCAGCACCGGCACGCCATGCGTTTCCAGATATTCCAGGGTGAGCTCCAGGTCGAGGATGGCCTTGGCTCCGGCGCAGATGACAGCGACGCCCGTGCGCGCCAGCTCCTGCAGGTCTGCGGAGATATCCATAGTTTGTGCGCCCCCCCGGTGCACCCCTCCGATGCCGCCGGTGGCAAATACCCGGATGCCGGCCAGTTGGGCGATGATCATGGTGGCGGCCACGGTGGCGGCCCCGTCCTGCCCCCTCGCCAGGAGTACGGGCAGGTCGCGCCGGCTGGCCTTGGCCACCCGCTGCCCTTGTTTTCCCAGATAGCCGATTTCCGCTTCGCTCAGCCCAACGCTCAGCCGCCCGCCCAGTATGGCTATGGTGGCGGGAACTGCGCCATGGGCCCGCACCTCCTGCTCTACCTGCAGGGCCGTTTCGGCATTCCGGGGGTAAGGCATGCCGTGAGAAATGATGGTGGACTCCAGGGCAACCACGGGCCGCCCTTCCTGCAGGGCGGCACGGACTTCCGGAGAAGGGCGGAGGTAGGAGGGTGTCATAGTTTTTTTCTTTAAACAAACTTCGGGAAAACCCCGATGCCGGCTGCCGCCGCGCAAGAAGGGCAACAATAGGCGAATCCGCGTGAGTAAAGATATAGCATAAGTGCAGAAGGCCGGCCGGGCGAAGGCGGTTGATAAGGCTCCCGTTGCGCTTCCCTACCGCACCACCCGCCCCTTCCACTCGTACCTTTTCACCACCAGCGATAAGGCGCCCACCAGTGCGAAATACAGTACGTGCATCGCTTCGGAATACAGGAAGCCCCGCAGCAGCCGGGGCTGGCCGAAGAAATGGGCCGCGGTGCTGAGCAACTGGTAATCGGCCAGGGCTTTGGTTGCGAATAAGCCCAGGAATATCCCCAGTCCGTATATCGGCTGGAATGGCAGGATGAGCAGGGCCGCCAGGATGGCCCAGCAATAGAGGAACACCACCCCCAGCACGGCGGTAACACGCCAGTCGTCATAGCTCTCATTCTTGGCGCCCCAGCGCAGGCGCTGCCGGAAGAAGGCGCGCAGGGACGGCTGAGGAGTGGAAAACACGACTGCTTCCCGGTTTTTGACGAAGCTCACCTGGCCCGGGTAACGGCCCGCAATCTTCTGGATAAGGAAAACATCATCGCCGGAGGCAAATTGTTCATTGCCGGAGAAGCCCCCGGCGGCTTCGAAAGTTGCTTTTTCATAGGCCAGGTTGGCTCCGTTGGCCAGATAGAGCGCCCGGCTCCGGATGCCTGCGCCCGTCACCAGCATCATGCCGGCGAAGTCGAGCGCCTGGAAGCGCTCCAGGGGGTTGCGCACGGGCCGGAACAGCACGGGGGCGGCGATGGCCCTGGCGCCCGTAGCTTCATAATGGGAAACGAGCTGCCTCAACCAGCCCGGGCCGGCCTGGCAATCGGCGTCGGTAGTGGCGATGAGTTGGCCGTGAGCATGGGCAATGCCTGTTTCCAGGGCTTTCTTTTTATAGGATTGGACGGGAATCGCGGCATCGATGTGATCGGCGAGGTGCAGCAGCCGCAGGCCCGGGCCGGCAAGAGACTGGACAACAGCCGCCGTCCGGTCGGTAGAGTGGTCATCGACGACGATGATCTCCAGCAGAGCCCGCGGATAATCCTGATGCAGAAGGCTGTGCAGGCAGGCCTGGATGGACACCTCCTCATTGCGCGCCGGCACGATGACACTGACGCTCGTGCGCGGCTGCCAGGCTGCCGGGGCATCCCATCCGGGCAGGGCGTACCAGAGCCGAAGCAGCCACCTGATGAGGATGCTGTAGCCCAGGGCGAGGCTTATGCCGGCAATGAAAAAGAAGGTCAGCCAAACCAAAGCTTATGGTTCTTTGAAAAAGTCGTCGTACTGGTTGGTGTCCTGCTTCCGGCCCGGCCGGGGCTCCACTTCGGGCAGTTCGACGGGTTCGTCCTCCATGTCCAGTTCTTCGAATTCCACATATTCCCCTTCGCGCGCCTTGCGGGCTTCGGCTTCCGCCTGCTTCACCCGCTTTTTCAAAAGGGCCTTGCCCAGGAGGAATGCCGCCAGCACCGGGAAGCCCAGCACGCTGAGCGCGATGGCCCCGATGCCCATCAGCGGGTTCTTTTTTGTCAGGCCGATCAGCCACTGTATGTAGCCAACCACAACTCTGTAATCGAGGATGAGGGTGGCAATGAGCAGGATGGGCGAGAGGTAATACAGAATGGTGAAGACGAAGCGGGCTATGAAATAAAGCCCCAGCAGGAACAACACGATAAAGATGATTCCGAAAATGGAGCTGAATGGGTTGCCCTCCACTTTAAATTCTTGGCGATAACGCATACCAGTTCAGTCGTTTTCTGTTTGAACCGGTAAGTTACGCAATAGTTGCCTGCCGATAAAGGCCTTTAGGCCAAAGCCGCCCGATATCGGATGAGCGCCTGCCCGGCTTAAAATTTCGCCGCCGAATTTTGCATCCGGGCAAATAAGCGTATTTTTGTACGTTTTCCATTCCTGGTAGAAACACCTCCCAAAACGAAAAACCACCGCAATCTTTCAGTTAAACGACTACTGCCATGACCAAACTCTATTTGTGGGGCCTGCTGGCCATACTCAGCTTCAGCGCCGGCGCCCAATCTGCCGAAAGTTGCCTCCTGCGCTGTGAAATACAGGGCTGCCCGGAGCCTCCCAGCCTGTTCGAATTCAACGGCATCACCTTTTCTCCGGCCCTGCAGGCGGTGAAAACCGGAGGAGCCGGCTACGAATTCCGGATACCCGTTTCCGCCCCGCGCTTTTATTACCTGGGCTCCAATACCAATAACATGGCCCCAATCATCCTGGGCTCCGAGCCGGAAGTGCTCGTCAAAGGGAGCTGCGGCGCCCTGCGGGCGGCCGCCATCGAGCAGTCGAAGCTCAACCAGGACTACACCGCCCTTAAGGTAAAGATGGACGAAATGCGCAACCAGGCTGGCCAGCTGATCCGGCAGTATCAGGTCTCCTTTGGCGAAAAGCGGGAAGCCGTCGTGGCGGAAATGAAAGTACTGGACGAACGGAAGCTGGCCCTGCTCGATTCAATGCGGCAGGCCAGCCCCTTCCTGGGCAAGATCGTGGCCCTGAACACCTACCTCAGCTTCCAGAATTACCCCAAAGGCTACAGCGATGAAATAGAATATTTCGCCAAAGAGTATTTCAGCTTCGTGGATTTCAAAGACCCGGACTACCAGCACCTGCCCTGGGTGTACGAGGCTTTCCGCAACTACACCACCACTATCGTCAGCGTGCGCCTCAGCGAAGAAAAACAGAAGGAATACCTGGATGGCGCGCTGGCGGCTATCCCCAAGGGCAGCTCCACTTTCAAGCTGGCGCTGGCCGGGATACTCAACGTCCTGCAGCAGAAGAACAACAGCAACTATCTGCCTTTCGCCAACCTCTTCGTGGAATCCTTCCGGGATTCGGACCCGGCCGCGGTGGCCAACCTGCAGATGGAGATCAAAAAATCCCAGAGTTTCATGATCGGTGGAGAAGCCCCCGATTTCACCCAGAAAACCCCGGATGGCAAGGATATGAGCCTCAGCGAGCTGCGCGGGAAGGTCGTCCTGATCGACTTCTGGGCCAGCTGGTGCGGCCCCTGCCGCCGGGAAAACCCTAATGTCGTGCGGATGTACAACCAATACAAAGACAAGGGCTTCGACATCCTGGGCGTCAGCCTCGACAAAACCCAGGACCGCTGGGTGGAAGCCATTCAACAGGACGGGCTGGGCTGGCACCACGTAAGCGACCTGAAAGGCTGGTCGAACGAAGTAGCACAGGCTTACGGCGTGCGCTCCATCCCGCATACCGTGCTTATCGACGCCGAAGGCAAAATACTGGCCCGCAACCTGCGCGGCGAAGCGTTGGAGCAGAAACTGGCCGAGCTTTTCGATTGATCAGAACGATGCTTGAACTCAACTTTAAAACCTTCGGGCAGGGCAGCCCCGTCGTCATCCTCCACGGCCTTTTCGGTATGCTGGACAACCTCCAGGCCGTGGGCCGCAGGCTGGCGGAGAACCACACGGTCTATCTCGTCGACCAGCGCAACCACGGGCGGTCGCCCCACCACGAGAATATGGACTACCCCTGCATGGCCGAAGACCTGCTCCACTTCATGGAGTCTCAGTGGATGTTCAAAGCCCACATCATCGGGCATTCCATGGGCGGCAAAACAGCCATGGAGTTCGCGCTCAACCACCCCCATATGGTGGACAAGCTGGTAGTGGTGGACATCGCCCCAAAGGCCTATCCGGGCGGGCACCAGGAAATTTTCGACGCCCTTATGTCCGTCAGGCTGCCCCAGCTCACAGAGCGCAGCGAGGTTTTCGAACAACTGAAGCAACACATCAGGGACTACGGCGTCCTGCAGTTCCTTATGAAAAACCTCTCCCGCAATAAAAAGGGCGGGCTCGAGTGGAAGATGAACCTGCCGGTGCTGTACAAAAACTACCGGAACCTGCTGGCTTCCGTAGATGCGGACGAGCCCTTCGAAGGCCCGGCCCTCTTTATCCGCGGCGACAAGTCGGGCTACATCCTCGACGAAGACCTGTTCGCGATCAGGGCCCTGTTCCCCCGGGCAAGCCTGGAAACCATTCACGGCTCCGGCCACTGGGTGCACGCCGAACGGCCGGAAGAGCTGCTGCGGTTGGCCCGGGGATTCCTGGAGGGCTGACACCGGGGAGAGTAGCCAATCTGCCGGCGGAGTAAAATTTGTGCCCGGGAAAGTGTAATTTTATTTAAAAACCACACCATCCAGCACTTCATGCCCGGAATCTACTTCCATATCCCTTTTTGCAAGCAGGCCTGCCACTACTGCAACTTTCACTTTTCCACCTCGCTCAGGAACAAGGAAGCGATGTTGCCGGCCATGTTGCGGGAGCTGGATCTGCGGAAGGATTACCTGAAGGAAAAGGAACTGGACAGCATTTACTTCGGCGGCGGCACCCCCAGCCTGCTCACGGCGGCAGAACTGATGCTTTTTTTCGACGCCATCGGCAAATACTTCACCCTCCGGCCCGGCGCCGAAATTACCCTGGAGGCCAACCCCGACGACCTCACTGCCGAAAATATCCGCGCCCTGCGCGACACCCCCGTCAACCGCCTGAGCATCGGCATTCAGTCCTTCCGGGAAGAAGACCTGCGGTTTTTCAACCGGGCCCACAACGCCGCACAGGCCCGGGCCTGCCTGGAAAAGGCCCTGAGCGCCGGTTTTTCCAACCTGACCATCGACCTCATTTACGGCGCTCCTACTACCAGCGACAAGCATTGGGCGGAAAACCTCGACATTTTTTTCAGCTACGGCATTCCCCATCTTTCCAGCTACGCCCTGACAGTGGAAGCACGAACCGCCCTGGCTCATTTCATCAATACCGGCAAGGCCCCGGCAATCGATGAGGAAAAAACCGCCCGGCAGTACGAATACCTCCTGGCCTCCATGAAGGCGCACCATTATATACATTACGAAATTTCAAACTTTGCCCTGCCCGGCCACTTCGCAGTGCACAACTCCAGCTACTGGCGGGGCGAAGCCTACCTCGGCATCGGCCCCAGCGCCCACAGCTTCAACGGCGAAAGCCGGCAGTGGAACGTGGCGAATAACGCCCACTATATCCGCCTCCTGGCAAACCCGACAGGTTTGCCAAACCTGTCGGGTTTGCCCGAGGTATTCGAAATCGAATACCTTTCGCCCGCCACCCGCTACAACGAGTATGCCATGACCGGCCTGCGCACCATCTGGGGGGTGGAACTTTCCCGCCTGCGGCAGATGGGGGCGGAATACGAAAGCTATTTCCTGAGCCACATCCGGCCCTTCCTCGAAACCGGCCTGGCAGAACAGGAGGGCGGCATCATCCGCCTGACCGATGCTGGCAGCCTGATGGCGGATGGTATCGCCTCCGCCGTATTCATCGTAGGCAAGGATGACTTAAGCCGCAATCCATAATTTTTTTGATTAAACTTTTTTGTTTAAACGCTCTCCGGCGCAACTCCCTGCTTTTTGTTTTAAAAACAAACTTTAACCGGCAAACGGAAAGCCCGCCCAAAGAATGCGCCCGGCTGAATGCCAGGCCCAACCCTGTTGAAGAAAGGAATGCAAAACAAAACAGCAAAACAAAAAAATGTTTTAAAAATTTGCTTTTTTAAAACAAATCGTGCAACTTTGTGGATGTAACCAGTATACACCCACTCATGGAACTTCAGGTATACGTCAGCAAAAAAGGGACAAAAGTGGTCGCAGCGACCAACCTCCATCAGGTATTGCAGTTGCCGGACCACCACTACGCAGCCAATGTCAAAAGTTGGCTTACTGATGTTTATGATTTCCGGGACGGCATCCGCCGGCCAGTGCGTATGCAGGATTTCGCCCCCCGAAACGCCCCGGGAAATACCATCGTGAAGGACTACTATCTGACGGTGGAACTGGCAAAACGCATCACCCTGCATTCAAAAAGCAGGGCCAAGCTGAAGTTCGCCAAGTGGCTGCACGCGCTGGAAAGCGAGCCGGAACAGGCGGGCGGGCTTAATAAGGACCAGGTGCTCCACGTGCTCGAACTGGCAAAGGCCATGGGCATGGTTTCCTGCCAGGAAGCGGCCGAAAAACGGCACCTGCAGGTCTATGAACAGCGCAACGGAGATGCCGCCAACTGGTGGAAACACCGCGCGGAAGTGCTGGGGTATTCCGCCGAATCCCTCCGGGAAAAACTGAATGCCCTGGGGAAAAAAGCCCGGGGAAAAACCCAGCGCCACATGCTGATGCAACTGGATCCCTACGAACTGATCCGGACAGGCGTTATCGACCTCTTTATGGCCATGGGCAAAAACGAACGCTACGCCCGCAGCATGGGCGACCTGGCCAAAGCCTTCGCCCGGGAACTGAAGGTGGAAGTGTTCGACGACCGCAGCGAATCCCTGCTATTCGCCCCCAATGCCAATGACCGGCTGGTCAATGAACTGAAAGCCTTCGAACACGCAGGGCGGCTGAGCGTCTGGTCGTAAGCCGTGATCGCAGTGTATGTATACTCAACGGAATAGGTTTTCCCGATAAATCGGGAGAAGCGGTGCATTTTTCAGCCTTCGACCTTCGTGCTTTCAATGAGCACTTCCAGTATCTGGCTGGCCGCCCGGGCAATCCTCGTACCAGGCCCGAAAATGCCGGCCACGCCTTCGCGGTAGAGGAATTCATAATCCTGGTGGGGAATAACCCCCCCAACAACTACCAGGATGTCATCCCTGCCCAGCCTTTTTAATTCCTGGATAGCCTGAGGAACCAAGGTCTTGTGGCCGGCGGCAAGGGAAGAGATGCCCAGGATATGCACGTCGTTCTCGGCGGCCTGCCGGGCAGCCTCGGCCGGGGTCTGGAAAAGGGGGCCGATATCCACATCGAAACCAAGGTCAGCGAAACTGGTGGCAATAACTTTTGCGCCGCGGTCGTGCCCGTCCTGACCCAGTTTGGCGACCATGATCCTGGGGCGGCGGCCTTCCAGCTCGGCAAAGCGGTCGGCAAGGGCGCGGGCTTCTTTGAATTCTGCGTCAGCGCTGATCTCGCTGGAATACACACCGGAAACAGATTTGGTTTGAGCGACGAAGCGACCGAAGTGGCGCTCCATGGCGGCGGATATCTCGCCCAGCGTTGCCCGCAGGCGGGCAGCCTCAATAGCATGGGCCAGCAGATTGCCTTCACCGCTTCCGGCACAATTGTAGAGGGCTTCCAGAGCAGCCTGCACCGCGGCCTCGTCACGCCGGGCCTTGACCTCCCGTAGGCGCCTGATCTGGGCCTCGCGTACAACCGTATTGTCCACTTCGAGTATTTCTATCGGCGCCTCTTCTTTCACCTGGAAGATGTTGACGCCCACAATACGGTCCTTGCCGCTGTCGATGCGGGCCTGCTTGCGGGCAGCGGCCTCTTCAATGCGCATTTTAGGCGCCCCCTGCTCAATCGCCCGGGCCATTCCTCCCAGCTCTTCTATCTCCTGGATGTGCCGCCAGGCTCGCCGGGCGAGCTGGGCGGTCAGGTGCTCGACGTAATAAGAGCCTGCCCAGGGGTCGATAGCCCGGGCAATGTCCGTTTCCCGCTGCAGGTATATCTGCGTGTCGCGGGCAATCTTCGCCGAAAAATCGGTAGGCAGGGCAATGGCCTCGTCAAGCGAGTTGGTGTGCAGCGACTGGGTTCCGCCCAGGGCGGCCGCCAGGGCCTCGATGCAGGTGCGCGCCACATTGTTAAAAGGGTCCTGTTCGGTCAGGCTCCAGCCGGAAGTCTGGCAATGGGTGCGCAATGCCATTGATTTGCTGCTCTTCGGATCGAACTGTTTGACAATTTTGGACCACAGCATCCTGCCGGCGCGCATCTTGGCAATTTCCATGAAATGGTTCATGCCGATGCCCCAGAAAAAGGAAATGCGCGGGGCAAAATCATCGATCTGCAAGCCTGCCTTCAGCCCGGCGCGCAGATACTCCAGGCCGTCCGCCAGGGTGTAGGCCAGCTCGATGTCCGCCGGGGCGCCCGCCTCGTGCATGTGGTAGCCGCTGATGCTGATGGAGTTGAATCGCGGCATGTGCCGGGAGGTAAATTCAAAGATATCCGCAATGATGCGCATGGAAGGCCCCGGTGGATAGATGTAGGTGTTGCGCACCATAAATTCTTTCAGGATGTCATTCTGGATCGTGCCGTCCAGTTGCTCCAGTGCTACGCCCTGCTCCTCGGCTGCAACGATGTAAAAGGCCATAACCGGAATAACCGCCCCGTTCATGGTCATGGAAACCGACATTTCACCCAGTGGGATCTGGTCGAAGAGTATCTTCATATCCTCAACCGTATCGATGGCGACGCCAGCTTTGCCCACATCGCCGAAGACGCGCTCGTGGTCGGAATCGTAGCCCCGGTGGGTGGCCAGGTCAAAAGCAACGGACAGGCCTTTCTGGCCCTGCGCCAGGTTGCGGCGGTAAAAGGCATTGCTTTCTTCGGCAGTAGAAAAACCAGAATACTGACGGATCGTCCAGGGGCGGACGGTGTACATGGAACTGTAGGGGCCGCGGAGGAATGGGGGAATACCCGCCGCATAAGACAGATGCCCCATGCCTTCGATGTCTTCCGGCCCGAAAACAGCTTTGACTGTTATATTCTCAGGGGTTTCCCAATCTTCTCCCTTGTGCTTGCCAGCTTCCAATGCGGTACGGTTGAGGGGGATATTACTAAAATCCGGGCGAGCCATATTAATGATTTTGATCGTTTCCAATTCAGATACAAGTTAACAAACTGTATCCAATTAGAAAAGGGCGCCTCCCGAATTCGGAAGCCCGCCCTCTCCTGTCGTCGAAAAACTACCAGTTCTTTGGCTTTTCGCCCCTGCATCCCCGTTTTCTTCCTGGGCCTGGGGGCCTTTCCCTGCATCCGGTGGCTGGGCGAATATTTGTATTACTGTAAAAGCCGGCAAAAGGGAGGCTGTTGTGGGCAGGGTGCACCATAGCCCTGTTTTGTGTTTAAAAGATGCCCCATAGCTAAAAGGGTTTGAGGGTCGAGGGTTGAGGTTGCAGGTTTTGTTCCAAGGTGCTTCCCGAGGGCCCCTGAAACTTTAAACCTGCAACCTGCACGCCACTATTTAGTGAGGCGGCCCTTTCGGCCACGAGAATTCAAGTATTTGAGATCAGAAAACCCTTTGAATCCGGCTAATCCATCCCGGCAATCGGATAAATCCCTTAAATCCAGGTATTATTTCAGCTGGAAGCGCACCGGCAGTTTCATCTCCACTCTGACCGGGCGGCCGCGCTGCAGGCCAGGTGTCCAATGGGGCATATTTCTTGCCACGCGGAGGGCCTCCTGCCCACAGTTGCCACCAATATCCTTCACCACCCGTGCATCGGTAATGGAGCCATCCTTTTCAATAATGAACTGCACGATGACCAGGCCTTCAATGTTGTTGGTGCGGGCAAAATCCGGGTATCGGATATTTTCAGCGAAGTACCGGAGTACTGCGCGGTTAGAACAAAGCTCCCGCTCGTCTCTGGTTGGCGCCGAGGCGCAGTCACCAAAACGGGGCATTTCTTCCACGATCTTGAATATCTCCGTGGTCGTTTCCTTTTTTTCGAAAACGATCAGCGGCGCCGGTTTTGCAGTGGCCGGGCCGGCAGAGGGTTCCGCGAAAACGCTGTGTGCTGCCTGGGCGTCAACCACTTCCTCAATGGCCAGCGGAAAAGGCTCAGCGGCAAACCCGGGTTCGGCTTCAGGAACGATCTCAGTGGACAGGCGGACGGGCGGCGGCGGCAAGGGCCGGGAAGGCTGCTGTACGGTGCGCACCACCTCTATTTCGGGTTCATCATTGAGGACGTCAAATGGCATATCATCCGCTTCATAATGGATGGTAGTCCAGTTGAACGCCAATACAGCAATGGCCAAAGAAACCACCAGGCCAAGCTTGAAGTAGATCGCCCGGTTTTTGTCTAAACGGGAAATATCCTGACGTATCATAAGATGGCTTTTGTTCTTGCCATCGGGCCCGATGCGGTTAAACGAAATTCCCGCGGAACGTATTCAACCAGATAGATGCAAAGGCGTTCTATTTTGGTGCATAGCGTGCCGATTTTTGATACTTTTGCACGCAAAGGCTTTTGAAATGAGGCAGGTTTTTATTGACAGCCTTTCACTCAAAAATGCAGTACAGTGATACAATTTGAAAGGTTTGAACTGGACAACGGCCTCCGGGTGCTGGTCCACGAAGATTACAGCACGCCCATGGCGGCCGTAAACGTGTTGTACAACGTAGGGGCGCGGGATGAATCGCCCGAAAAAACGGGCTTCGCCCATTTATTCGAACACCTGATGTTCGGCGGATCGGCCAACATTCCCGATTTCGATACGCCCATCCAGATGGCGGGCGGCGAGAACAACGCTTTTACCAACAACGACATCACCAACTTTTACGACACCCTGCCGGTAGAGAACCTGGAAACGGCTTTCTGGCTGGAATCCGACCGCATGCTGGCGCTGAATTTCGATGAGAAAGTGCTGGACGTTCAACGGAAGGTCGTCGTGGAAGAATTTAAGGAAACCTGCCTCAACCAACCCTACGGTGATGTGTGGCACTACATTTCCGACATGGCCTACAAGGTGCACCCTTACCGCTGGCCGACGATCGGCAAGGCGCCCAAACACGTGGAGGACGCTACGATGGAGGATGTCAAAAGCTTTTTCTACCACTACTACCGCCCCAACAACGCCATCCTGGTGGTGGCCGGCCCGGTGAAAACGGAGGAGGTGAAGCGCCTGGCGGAGAAGTGGTTCGGCGATATTCCGCGGGGAGAGAACGTCATCCGCAAATTGCCCCAGGAACCGCCGCAAAAGCGCCTGGAAAAGCGCATCCGGGAAGCCAATGTGCCTGTGGACGCCCTCTACCTGGCCTTCCACATGCCGGCCCGAACCGACCCCGATTACTACGTCGTCGACCTGATCTCCGACATTCTCTGCAATGGCAATTCCTCCCGCCTGTACCACCGGCTGCTCAAAGAGCAGCAGCTCTTCACCAGTATCGACTGCTACATCTCGGGCAGCATCGACCCGGGCTTGTTTATCATTGAGGGCAAACCTTCGGAAGGCGTCAGCCTGGAACAGGCTTCGGAAGCTATCTGGAAAGAGCTGGAGTTGCTCAAGTCCGAACCTGTTCCCGATATGGAACTGCAAAAGGTGAAAAACAAGGCGGAAAGCACCCTGATCTTCTCGGAACTGAGCCCCCTCAACAAGGCGATCAACCTGGCATATTTCGAACTGCTGGGCGATGTCGAGCTCATCAACAGGGAAGCGGAACTCTACCTGCAGGTTTCAGCCGAAGACATCCAGCGCCTGGCCCGGGAAATCCTCATCGAGGATAATTGCTCCGAGTTGTTCTATAAAGCTCAGAAAGGGGAAGTGAAAGTAATACAGCAGCCCTCCGCCTCTTAATGCCTGCCAAACCACAGCCCCCCTGTCAGCAACAGCAACAGCAGGAGGAGCAACAAACCCCACCGGATGAGCCTCCAGGTGCGGGGGTGGCGCTGGAAATAAAGGGCAAAACTCTCTACAAACAAAACAACCGCCAGCCCCACGATCATCGTCATGGCCCAGTTCGTCGTCCAGGCTTTGAACAGGAAAGCCCCCAGGGCAATCACAATGGTGAGCAGCGTATAAATCCGGGTCGACCAGCTCAGGCCGCGGTGAAATTCTTTCAGCGTTTTATCTGGCATAACGGCTCTGTTTACCCCTTAAACTATGTCATTGCCAGAAAAAAGGAAATGATAAAAGTCAGGCCTATTCCGCCAGGATTCCCCGCAGCACTTCCTCCCTGCCGTCGATGCCCTTCGGGATGGGCAGGCCGAGTATCCGGCATATCAATGGATAAACGTGTATATTCCGGAAAGAAGGGATGCTCAGCCCCGCTTTGAAAGCCGGGCCGTTGGCGTAAAAAATGGCGTGCATCTCCGGAATTTCGGGGTCGAAGCCGTGCTCCCCACCCTGCCTGAACTGCCCGTTGCGGGCCTGGGCTATGCGGCGGGAATCCGACAGGTAATACCCGTATTCCGGCAGCAAAATGAAATCGCCCAGCCGGGGATTTTGCAGGCCTGAGCGATAGTAGGGGAATTCTTCTGTCCGCCAGGCCCTGAAGTGGTTTTCCCGCTCCCTGATGAATGCGTAGGCGCTGTCGGCGTCGGCGCCTTCCTTCAGATAGACGTGGGCGAGCGCGCCGTTGTTGGCGATCAGGTACCGGCCATCCTGATCCAGCGGGTCGAGGTTGATGAGCTTGTCAGGCCCGACATCCACCATGCCATGGTCGGAAACCAGGATGATATTGGCCGGCAGGCCGGTGCTTTTCACACCTTCGAACAGTTTGCCCAAAACGGCGTCGAGCTCCAGGAGCGCCTTGCTTATCTGGCTTTCATCTCCCGGCCCGTAGCGGTGCCCGGCATCATCCATCGTGGAAAAATAGAGGCTGATGAAATGCGGGCGCCGGGATTCGGGCAGGCTCAGCCACTCCAGCACCTGCTCCACCCTTTTTTCGTTGGGGATGGAGCCGTCGTAGGGGAAATAATAGGATGGCCGCACACCCTGAATGTCTGCTTCCGAACCCACGAAAAAAAAGCTGGCAGCCACCATGCCGTTTTGCTCGGCATTTACCCAAAGCGGCGTTCCCCCGTACCAGCTGCCGTCCTCCACAGCGCTGCGTTTGCTGATCCGGTACAACTCGCCTCTGGCAGGGTCGTAAAAGGTGTTGTCAACAAGCCCGTGCTTTTCGGGATACATGCCCGTGGCTATGGTGTAATGGTTGGGAAAGGTCTTGGACGGGAAACTGGAGATCATCGAAGCGGCCTGCACGCCCTGCTCCACAAAGCGGCTGATATTCGGAGGGTGGAAGCGCGCTGTGTAGTCATAGCGGTACCCGTCACAGGACACCAGGATGACGTAGGGCTTGCCCAGCTGGCTGGCGTCGTTGGACTGGGCGGCGGCAAGGGCCGCCACGAACAAAAACAGCAGTTGAAAAAGGTGCTTCATGCCGGGTAGTTTTGCGGTTGAGCAGCAAAGATAATTTTAATGAGCGGCAATACTGCTTGCTTCCCTGCCCACCTGTACCCTTTTGTCCCGGGGCTCATTCCACCAAAAACTTTGTGGTTTTCCGGTAAGCGCCGGCGCCAAGCCTCAGGAAATACATCCCGTAGGGCAGGGCCAGATCGTATTGTTTCACAAAGGGCCCGCCCTGCGAGGCTACTTTTTCCACAAGCAGCCTTCTGCCTGTGATGTCCACCAACTCTATTATCAGATCGGCAGCTTCCGGAAGGCCGTCAACCACCAGCTGAAAATGGCCGCCGTTGGGGTTCGGAAGGACTTCCATGGAGATGCCGCCGGCAGTTGGGGCGCCGGTTTTGACGGCCTCATCAAGGGTATTGCCTTCCCAGATGCCCCGCCCGAAAGTAGCTGCATATATTTTGTTCTCTTCGGGAAGGATTTCCAGCTCGCTGACGATCACGCTGGGCAGGTTGTCGCTGTAGGCTTCCCAGCCGGGCATGTCATCGTGATGCACGTACACGCCGATGTCGGTGCCGATGTAAATGGCGTTCAGCTCGGAATCGGGGTCCTGCACGATGCAGTTCACCGGTATATTGGGCAGGTTGAAGGAAATATTTTCCCAGCTGTCCCCTCCGTCCGTGGTGCGGAAAACCTTGACCCCTTCGGCAAAGCCGCCGACGCTTACCCAGGCGAGGTTGGGGTCCTGCTCATCGGCGGCGACATAAGTGAAAAAGAGGCTGTCGGGCAGCCCGGCCGTGATGTTTTCCCAGCTTTGCCCCCCGTTTCGCGTGCGCCACATCTTACCCGGCTCGCCGGCGGAGTGGTAAATCCTGTGGGCCAGGTAGATGTGGGATGGGGCCGCCGGGGAGACGGCAAAAGAGGATGTCGGCGCCTGAAAGCCTGGAAAGTCGGAGATTTTTGTCCAGGAATTTCCACCGTTGGTTGATTTAAAGAGGTTGGTGTAGGCCACATAAAGCACGCCGGGGTTGCCCGGCTCCAGCATGAAGGGCGTCGTCCAGGCTGCCCGCTCTCCGGGTTCGGCGGGAATGTCGTTGCTGATGGAGAAAAAATTATCGCCGCCGTCGAAGGAGGCCACGATGTTGCCGAACTGGGAAGAACCATACAAAATAGCCGGATTGACGGGGTGGATCAGGCACTCCATGCCATCGCCGCCGATTGTATTGACCCAGCTGCCGGCCTGCTTGATCCAGGTCGAATTGTCCTGCGCGCCGGCGATGAGGTCGCCGGGAACGGACCGGCTGAGGCCCAGGCGGTAGAAGGAGGTGATCTGCATGCCGCCGGCCAGGTCTTCCCACTGGGTCTGAAAGGCATAGCCTTCCACATTGAAGAGAGAATCCACGGAGCCCGGCACGATCTCATCTGTGCGGCTCAGGCCGCCGTCGTTGCAGGCGTATATCTTGCCATCGAGGGGGTTGTGGGCCAGGAAGTGCTGGTCGGCATGGATGCTTTGGCTGTTTTCCGAGCCGACCCAGTAAGAGGCGATCTTCCAGCTTAGGCCGCCATCCTCCGAGCACCAGATGTTGATGCCGCCGGTATAAATCCGCTCGGGGTCGGCGGGATCCACGAGGATAGTGAGGTCGTAGGTGCCCTGCCCGCCGCTGCCGCCGCCATCGTACCAGTGCAGGATGTTGGGGGAGGTGGAGCGCAGTTGCCAGCTCTGGCCGGCATCGGTAGAGCGGAAGAGGCCGTAAAAGCCCCGCTGCATATCGCAAGCCAGGGCGTAAACATAGCCGGGGTCGGAAGGCGAGATGGCCAGCTCGATCCGCTGCACGGCGTTGACGGCGGGGATGCCTGCATCGAGCGGTTCCCAGCTCTGGCCGAAGTCCGTGGATTTCCAGATGCCGGCCTGGCCCTGGCCGAGAGTGGCCAGGAAGGCGGAAGAAGCAAAGAGGGTATTGGGGTCGGCCGGGCTCCTTTCGATATCGAATATCATATCGCCGAAGGCAGGCTGCCAGCTTTCGCCCCCGTCGTTTGAGGTTTCCACACCGAAAATGCCGGCAGCCACCAGGCGCTGGCCGTCTTCATGGTGGACAAACACGCGTCGGGTGAGGCTGCCGTCCCGCTCGCTCTGCTCGAAAGTGAGGCCGGTGGGCGCCCAGTTCAGGCCGCCGTCGGAGGATTTGAAGACGCCCATGCCGTAATGGGTGTGGCGCTTCCGGTCGTCGAGGTCGAGGCCCACGGCCACGTAGGCGTAATCGCCCACGGCGGCGTACATCTCGTCGGGGTTATTGGGGTTGACGGCAATATCGCTGATGCGCAGGATGGGCAGCCCGTCCGAAAGGGGTATCCAGCTCTGGCCGCCGTTGGCCGTTTTCCAGATGCCTCCCTGGGCTACCCCCACCCAGAAGGTATTCGGGTCGGTAGGATGGAAGGTGATGCAGTTGATCCGGCCCATGCCCCTGATGATATAGGGGCGGCCCAGGATGGGGTATTGCTCCGGGCCTGCCGGCAACCAGGATGGGTTGCGGCTGGCCACCCTGTTCTTTTCGGCGGCGGCCTTCTCCATGGCTGCCCGGAAGAGGGGCAACTGGCTGGCGAAGCTGCCCCCTGCGCCGGCGCGGACGGCCTGTTCGTGGAGCCATCGCGCGTACCACTTCCAGCCCCTGGCCTCGTCCGGGCCGGCCTCTTTGGCCCATTGTTCAAAAGCGGCTTCCAAATGGTGGTATTGCAGGCTTTCCCCCTTTTTCAGGCTAACGGCATCGAAGGCGGGCTGTGAAAAAAGAGCGGTTGCCAGGCAAAGGAACGGAAGGCACAGGGCGAGTCGCAGCGTTGGATTCATACTGGAGTTTTTTTGTGAAAATAAGCCATTTCGGCATTTCCCTGTCTTATTCTTCCACCCTGGCCGCTTCAAAAAGTTCATCTAACTCGTCGAATGACTTAAAGCCGACTTTTTCTTCCGCCCCGCCCTGCACGCTGATGCCATAAGGGCGGATGCGGCCCAGCACTTCGGCGGCATCCGAGCTCTGAAGCCCGATGCCGAGCAGTATCTGGAATTCCCGGCAGAGGGCGTGCAGTTTTTCCCTGTGGCCTGCCTCAAGATCGCTCCAGCGCAGGCCGTTTTTGTCGAAATTGAGCAGGAAGATATCAACCGAGGCCCTGTTGCGGCCCATTTGTTCGGCAACGGCATCCATGTCCTCTGCCGATTCCACAACGATTTCCTGTATGAGCGGCACGCCCAGGCCGAGGGAGTCCAGGGCGGGCAGGTCGGCGAACATGCCCACCTGTACGGCGTCCAGCCCGAGTTCGCCGATGGCTGCCTTGATTTCTTCCGGAGCTTGCAGGCCGAACTCCCCGACGATTTTCACCCCGTCCACCCATTCCCGGATCGCCTTCATCAGCTCGGGCCGGATACAGCTATCGGCGCCCGAGTCTAAATTGAACCCCAGCCATTCCACTTCCCAGGCGGCGAAGTAGCGGGCATCGGTGAGGTTGGCCACTGAACTGGCCTTGACTTTAGTCTTCAGCATAAACCAACTGTTGGGCTGTTTTGTCTCTCTGTAAATAGAGGAAATATGGCGCCGGATTTTTTAATTTTGATGGCTCAGGCGCATTCCGGCGGCAAAAATACGCAATTAATGAGGCAACCGACGTACTACGAACTGGTTTATGCCGTGGTAAAGCTGATTCCCCGGGGCAGGGTGAGCACCTACGGCGCCATTGCGGATTTTCTGGCGCTGGGTTCCGCCCGCATGGTGGGCTGGGCGCTGAACAAGAGCTATACTGCCGGCGGCGTACCCGCCCACCGCGTGGTCAACCGCAGGGGAGAGCTGAGCGGCCGCAACCACTGGCCTTCCCCTTCCATGATGCAGGAAATGCTCGAACAGGAAGGCGTATCCGTTGAAGACAATCGCGTGAAGGACTTCGGGCGCCTGTTCTGGAGCCCTGCCGAACTGGGGGAAAACTTCGAAATTCATATTTAACCAAACCGAATAAAGCAATTGGCCATGAGAAACATCTTACTTCTGCTCTTTACCGCCTTTTCAACAGCCACTGCCGCTCTGGCGCAGCCCTCACCCGTGGGGATATGGAAAACCATCGATGACAAAACCGGCGAGGCCAAGTCCCACCTCGAGGTTTACGAACAGGGCGGCCAGTACTACGGCAAGGTCGTCAAACTGCTCAAATCCAGCCCCGACAAAAAATGCACCGAGTGCCCCGGGAGCAAAAAAAACCAGCCCATACTCGGCATGGTGGTGCTCGAAGGCATGAAACCCCACGAAGATTACTGGAGGAAAGGCAAGATACTCGACCCCGAAAGCGGCAATGAATACGGCTGCACAATCTGGTTCGAAAAAGGCAAGCCCAATGAACTGAAAGTACGGGGCATCCACTGGACGGGGCTCTACCGCACCCAGACCTGGTACAGAGTGAACCAGGGCAGCTGAAAAAAGTGCTGATAAAGTGCGGATAAGGAGCAATATTAACTTTTGCTATCCAGTTTTATAAGGGATTCGACGGAAGAAAATCAAATTCCTCTATCAAAATTTTCTGTATGAAGCAAAAATTTACACCGGACTTTCTTATCAAGTACCTTTACAGCGAAACAAGCGCTGCCGAAAGGCTCGGGATCGACGAAGCGCTGTTTGAGGACCTGCCCCTGAGGGAAGAGTTCGAAAACCTGCAACAGGCCTTTCATCAACTGCCGCGGGTTACTTTCTCTCCTTCCCGAAACACCATCCAGGGCATCCTGAAATACAGCGAGCGCACCGCTCTCGAAAAACAGCCCTGAAACAAGGCTTTTTAGCTGCAAAAAAGCCCTTGGCGAACCTTCCGCCAAGGGCTTTCTCTTTAAGAGCATGTTTGGAGGCCAGCCTATGAGCTAAAAAAGGCCACTTTTCGCTTTCAAATCCGGCCTCCAAACATGGTCTAATGCCCTAACCCCTGTGAGTAAATTCGGGTAATTTTCAGTAATTGTGGGTAAAATTGGGAAAATTGCAGCGTTTTGCTTGTATGTGCCAAACAAAAGATTTATTTTTGTCAGACGCTGAAACAAAAAGTTGAACAAACATCACCTCAATGTCCAATATCAACCAACAAGACCAGGACCGGGACTCAAAACTCAAAGCGCTTCAACTCACCGTTGACCGGCTTGAAAAGACTTATGGAAAGGGGATCATCATGCGCCTGGGCGACCAGAACGTCATGGAAGTCGATGTCATCCCCAGTGGCTCTCTGGGGCTCGATATCGCCCTCGGCGTAAACGGCCTTCCGCGGGGCCGGGTCATCGAGATCTACGGCCCGGAATCTTCCGGTAAAACGACGCTGGCCATCCACGCCATCGCCGAGAGCCAGAAGCAGGGGGGGATCGCCGCTTTCATAGACGCCGAACACGCCTTCGACCGCAGCTATGCCAAAGCCCTGGGGGTAGATACGGAAAACCTGCTCATCTCTCAGCCCGACAACGGGGAACAGGCGCTGGAAATTGCCGAAAACCTCATCCGCTCAGGGGCTATCGACATTATCGTCATCGACTCCGTGGCAGCCCTGGTGCCGCGCAGTGAGATCGAAGGGGAAATGGGCGACTCCAAGATGGGCCTGCAGGCCCGCCTCATGTCACAGGCAATGCGCAAACTGACGGCGACCATAGGGCGCACGGGCTGCTGCTGCGTCTTCATCAACCAGCTCCGGGAAAAGATCGGGGTCATGTTCGGCAACCCGGAAACGACTACCGGCGGCAACGCCCTGAAGTTCTATGCCTCCATGCGCCTGGATATCCGCCGCGCAGGCACCGCCATCAAAGACAAGGAAGGCAATGTGATCGGCAACCAGGTCAAAGTCAAAGTGGTGAAAAACAAACTGGCGCCCCCCTTCCGGGTCGCAACCTTCGATATCATGTTCGGGGAAGGCATTTCCAAAACGGGTGAGATCGTCGACCTGGGCTCCGAACACGACATCATCCAGAAAAGCGGGGCATGGTATAGCTACGACGGAGCCAAGATAGCCCAGGGGCGCGACGCAGCCAAACAGTTCCTCATGGACAACCCGGAACTGGCCGCCGAGATCGAACGCAAGGTCAAAGCCAAAATCCTGGGGCTGCCGGAAGAAAACGACGCACAGAAAAACGGCCAGAAACAGAAGAAAGCTGAAAAGCCTGAAAAGGAAGAAGCCTGAACGCACTCCGGCCAATAGCGCTGCTGCGTGAACAGGTAAACGATAAACAAAAGTAAAGCCGGATTTTGGCTGCAGCCAAAATCCGGCTTTACTTTTGCCAGGGCCTCTGCTTAGGAAAAACCCATTCCCCGCTCCCCTTTCCGGATGATCTTTTTGCTTTCCCTGCCTTTTACTACTCCCTCTTCATCATCCAGCCAGACGATGGCGCCGGTGGGGCATCTCTGGATGGGGGCCTGCGTGTTGTGGTTTTTCGAATAATCGACCACCGGGAGGTTGTTGATCATGGAAATCAGGCCGCCGGGAGCGTCCATGGCGCATTTGCCGCAGGCCGTGCAACCGACCTGGCAATCTTCCAGGACTTCATCGCCGGCATCCAGATTTTTGCAGGCTACCCAGAGGCGATTGCTGATTGGCTGCAGGGAGAACAGTTCCTTGGGGCAGGCTTCCACACAGTCGCCGCAGGCGGTGCACTTGTCGACATCCACCACCGGAAGAGAGAAAGGGTTCATGGTGATGGCGTCAAAGTCGCAGGCCACTTCGCAGTCGCCGAATCCCAGGCAGCCCCAGAAACAGCCCTTGCCCCCACCGGAGACCAGCGAAGCTGCCTGGCAGGTCTTCACGCCCTGGTACCTGGCGCGGTTGAGGGCGACGTTGATGCCGCCGGCGCAGGCCAGCCGGGCCACAATTTTCTCTTCAGCGCCCAGGGCGACGCCCAGGTAATCGGCAATTTTCTGCCGGCCTGCATCCGTACTCACCGTGCATTTGCCGGGCAACGCCCTGCCGCTCACCAGGGCCTCCGCAAAGGGCCGGCAACCCGGAAAGCCGCATGCCCCGCAGTTGGCGTGGGGCAGAAGGTCTTCAACAATGTCGATGCGCGGATCTTCATAAACGTACAGCTTCTTGTTGGCCAGAATGAGCATCAGGGCCAGCAAAAGGGTGAGGCTACCCAGCGCGACAAGAGCAATAATGATCGTCATATCGGATTTATGTAGTTATCGGTTGCCGGCTGCCCGAAGTTTTGATTGCAAGCCGGAACCAGAAACTTTAAACCTGAAACCAGGAACTAATAAATAACTTCCGCCCATTTCTTCCCGGCGACCAGTTCCGCTTTCCGGGTTTCCCATTTCTCCTTCGACCCCAGGATGTTGGAGAAGGCCTTGTCCAGCATATCGCGGATCTTTTCATAACCCGCCACGTAGATATGGGTATTGGCCTGCGACAGCATCTCGACGATCTCTGCGGCCCTGGCCTCTATGGCCTTGTCCAGGGCGATGGGGTCCGACCAGTGGGGGCGGGGGCTCAGGGCATGGAAAGCCTCGAAGGTTTCCTCGTCGTAGTAATTGGTCAGGTCGCCGTCCTTGTCGTTCAGGTAGAGCAGTTCCAGGCCGCTGCGGGCTCCGTAAAACAGCCTGATCCTGCCTTTCCAGTCTTTCACGTTCCTGTAGATATTTTTTACAAATGCCCGGAAGGGAGCGATGCCCGTGCCCATGCCGATCAGGATGAGGTTCGAGTTTTTATCTTCAGGGACTACGAAGGGCAGTTCGAACGGCCCGGTGATGGTGACCTCGTCGCCGGGCTTCCGGTCGCAGAGGTAATTGGAAGCGACACCCTGATAGAGCTCCCCGCTGAAATCGTCCACATACGAGCAGCGTTTCACCAGCATGGTGATGAGCTGTTTGCCGTTCTCTTTGGCGGGCAGGTCGGCCACGCTGTAGAGGCGGTGGTGGGATGTTTTGCCGAACTCACCCGAAGTTCTGACCAGCACGCCGAAGCTCTGGTCAACCTGGCATTCGAAACCAGGCTCCACCTCCAGCTGGATTTCCCGGACTTCTTCGGTGTCCCGGGGCGTCAGGCGTTCCGTCTTCTTGACGGTTGCTTTATATTTTTTCTCCGTATTAAAGTCTGCTAAATGTGCCATAACTTCTATGCTTGATTTTTAGTGTATTTCATTTCGCCGTCGATTGGCTGCGCTTGTTTTCGCAGGCGGTGGTGCAGCCGCAGTTCCCGCAGCCCCCTCTGCCCGCCAATACATCCTCGTCAGAGATGTAATCGGCAAATGACCTTTTCCACCTGGATTGTACGATCACCCAGATAGCCATCAGGAGAATCATGCCGCCAACTCCAATCATCAAAGATCCGATCATGCCTTTCTAATTTTGTTGTGGTTAACTGCCCAGGCCGGCAAAGCCCATGAATGACAGGGACAGGATGCCCGCGATCAGCAGGGTCAGCGCGGCGCCTTTCACCACGCTGGGAACATCCGCAAAATCGAGTTGCTCGCGCAGGCCGGCCATGAGCACCAGGGCAAAGGTAAAACCGGCGCCGGCGCCCAGGGCGTAAACGAAGCTTTCGACAAACCCGTAGCCCTTGTTCGTCTGGAACAGCGCCAGGCCAAGAATGGCGCAGTTGGTGGTGATCAGGGGCAGAAATATGCCCAGCGCCCGAAACAGCGCGGGGCTCATTTTCTTGATGAACATTTCCACCAGTTGAACCGTGGAAGCGATGACCACGATGTAGCTGATCAACTGCAGGAAGGGCGCATTGATGGCTATCAGCAGGCTGTGTATGCCGTAGGCGCACATCGAGCTGATGAGCATCACGAATGTCACGGCGCCCCCCATTTTGGTGGCTGTCCCCATTTTGCCGGAAACGCCCAGAAAGGGACAGATGCCCAGAAAATAGGCCAACACGAAATTGTTGATCAGGCTCGCATTGATAAAAATGTACCAGAGTGATTCCGATTTCATGCTTTTGCCCTTTTTTCCTTTAACGCATTAAAAAAGAGTAACCAGGCCGCCAGGGTGAAAAACCCGCCTGCGGGAAGTATCATGATGATCCATTCCTGAAAACTGTCGGGGAAAAGTGCGAAACCGAAAATGCTTCCGTTTCCCAGCAATTCTCTGACGCCACCCAGGCAGAACAGGGCGAAGGTAAAGCCCAGCCCCATGCCCAGCCCATCCAGGAAAGACCTTCCCATGTTGTTTTTGGAGGCAAATGCCTCTGCCCGGCCGAGGATCACACAGTTCACCACGATGAGCGAAATAAAGGCGCCCAGGCTCTTGTGCAGGTCAATGCTGATGGCCTGGATCAGGTAGTCCGTCACCGTAACGAAAGAGGCGATGATCAATATGTAGGAAGCGATGCGCACCTGTTTGGGGATAAAGTTCCGCAGGGAGGAAACCAGCATGTTGGACATCAGCAACACGAAGGTGGTCGCCAGGCCCATGGCCATGGCGTTCATGGCGGTATTGGAGACGGCCAGCGTCGGGCACATGCCCAGCACCTGGACAAAAACGGGGTTCTCCCGCCACAGGCCCTTGATGAACTCGTCCGTAGAAGGGCTGTTCCTCAAGGTCGCCATGAAACCCGTCTCCGCCTTATCCTTAGTCAGATTACCCATTTTCCGTTTTTTTCACTTGTCATTTTTTTGCACGAAAACCTGCTGGTTCTTGTAGATCAGCGGAACCCAATGCTCGGTGCTGGCAGCAATGATATTCCCGATCGCCCTGGATGAAATGGTGGCGCCGGTGATGCCGTCAACCTCCCAGGGGTTTTCCTTGGCCCCGTTTTTTACCGTGACGGCTTTGTTCCGCACTGCGCTGCCGTCCTCGCTCAGCGAGACGTCAAATGCGGCGAAGTTGGCCAGGAAATCGGGGTCTTTCTCGATTTTGTCGCCCAGCCCGGGCGTCTCTTTGCTCTCCAGGACGAAAAAGCCGACGATCGCTTGTTTTTCGGGGTCGTAGCCGTAAAGGATGCGCAGTATATCGGCAAAGCCCATGCCGCTGGCTTCCACCGCTACGCCCAGCAGTTTGCCGTTTTCATCATAACCGGCGTAAATAAGCTCCGCGCCTTTTTCTTCCCCGCTGGCTGGGGCGAAGTTGCCATCCGGGCCGAGTTTGTAAGTTTGTTTGGCCACCATGCCGGGGATTACCTTGAAGATGGCTTTCTCCAAAGCTTCCGCTTTGTTTTTCTCTATGGCTGGCCCTGTTCCCTCAAACGCCAGTACGATCATCAGGGCGCAGAAAATCCCGATCCCCACCATGGCCCGAAGCATTTTCATGCTGTCGGCGGCTTCTATTGTTTGTGCCGGATTTTTTTCGTTCATGATCGTTTGCTTTTTGACGTTCCGTAAACCCTTGGCCTGATCATGTTGTCAATATGCGGCGAAATGGCGTTGGCCAGCAGGATCGCGTACATCACCCCTTCGGGCAGGCCGCCCCAGATGCGGATCACGACGACGAGCAGCCCAATGATAAAGCCGTATATCACGACCCCCAGCGATGTGATCGGGGAGGCCACCATATCGGTTGCCATAAAGACGGCGCCGAGCATCAGCCCTCCCGAAAAGAGCATAAAAACCGGGCTCGGGTACTCCTGTTTGTCAATCAGGTACAGGATGCCGCTCAACACATATACCGTAGCGAAGATGGCGATCGGAATGCGCCAGTTCATCATTTTCCTGGCCGCCAGATAGAGCCCGCCCAGCAGGATCAGCACGGCGCAGGTCTCACCCGTGGAGCCGCTAATCAGCCCAAGCGCCAGCTCGGAAGTGCCGGTGGTTACCTGGTCGAACTTGAAGGCGGCCAGCGGGGTGGCGCCGGTGCTGGCGTCAACCGCGGGCTCCAAAAAGGGGAGGGTGAAGGTGGAAACGGAAACCGTGGAAAAGCGGTTGGGCAGAAAGGCCGGATACCAGGTGGTTATGGCGACGGGAAATGCGGCCTGCAATACGGCCCGGCCTACCAGGGCGGGGTTGAATACATTGTAGCCCAGCCCGCCGAATATGAACTTGCCGAGGGCGATCGCAATGACGCCTCCGAAAAAGGCCATCCACAGGGGGAAGTTAGGCGGCAGGGTGAGCCCCAGCAACAAGCCGGTTATGGCCGCCGACCAATCGGATATGGTGCTTTTTTTTTTCGAAAACCTGCACAGGAAGTGCTCCGTGGCCACACTGGAGGCCAGGGTGGTAAGCAGCACCAGCAGGGCGCTCATGCCGAACGAATACACTGCGAAAAGCGCGACGGGCAACAGGGCCCACACGACGTTCTGCATGATCGCATCGGTGCTCAGGCCTTTTACGATATGAGGCGATGTGCTGATATTCAGCGTTTTGTTCAGCATGTTATGCGTTCGGTTTTGCGGCGGTGCGTTTCCTCACCATCGATTTCGACATCCTGAAATACTGCACCAGCGGAATGTGGGAAGGGCATACATAGGAGCACGACCCGCATTCGAAGCAGTCCATCAGGTTGTATGCTTCGGCCATCTGTTCGTAGGCTTCGAATTTTGCCAGGATGCCCAGTTTGGATGGGTTCAGCGAAATAGGGCATGCATCGACACAGGCCCCGCATTTGATGCAGGGATAGATCTCCTGCGGGCGTTTCACGTCCTTTTCCGTAAAGGCGACGATGCCCGATGCGCCCTTGACGATGGAAATATCCAGGTTGGAAACCGCCACGCCCATCATGGGCCCGCCCATGTACACTTCGCTGATGTTTCCATCGACGCCTACCTGTTCCAGAACATAGCGGAGCGGGGTCCCGATGGGGATCAGGTAATTGCCTTTCTTCTTTACGCCCGGCCCGGTAATTGTGATCACGCGCTCCTGAATGCCGCGCCCATGCGGCAGCAGGCGCCCGATCTCTGCAGTGGTGGCCACATTGACGACCACCGCCCCCACCTCGATCGGCAGCCCTCCGGAAGGAACCTCACGGCCGAGGATGGCCGTGATCAGCATTTTTTCTGCTCCCTGCGGGTATTTTACCGGCACGACCTGCACCTCAACCGGAATATCCGGAGGGATCATTCCGGCCAGGTGATCGGCGGCATCCTGCTTGTTGGCCTCAATGCCGATAACCGCCCTTTCCGCCCCGGTGGCCCTGAGCAGGTAGCGGATGCCCATGAAGATATCCGCACCCTGTTCCAGCATCACCCGGTGGTCGGTGGTCAGGTAGGGCTCGCATTCGACGCCGTTGATGATCAGCACTTCGCAGTTTTTCCCTTCCGGGATCTTCAGTTTCACGTGCGTGGGGAAAGCCGCTCCGCCAAGCCCGACGATGCCGGCGTCCTGAATGCCCTGCAGGATCTCTTCCCTGCTGGCCGTTTCAACATCGACGGGCGCGCCCTCCAGCACTTCCTGGCTGGAAAAGGGGGCGGTCTCCAGGTAAATGCCCGGTGACATTTTACCCGAAATAGTAGGGACATTGGCGATTTTCCGGACGGTTCCGGAAACGGGCGCGTGCAGGGGAACCGAAACGTAGCCGCCGGCTTTGGCCAGCAGCTGGCCCCTGATCACTTCCTGCCCTTCCCGCACCGCGATCACCGACGGAGCGCCGATGTGCTGCACCATGGGCAGGATAATGAGCGGCGCGAAGGGGAACTGCCGGATGGGCAGCCCATTCGTATCGCTCTTGTGCTCCGGTGGATGCACCCCATGCCGGAAAGTGTTTTTATGGAAATTCAGCAGCCCCATCAGTTGTACTTTTCACCTCTTTTGACCCACTTGTCCATGTCCTTCTCCGTACGGTTTGCCGGCAGGCCCGGGTGAATCACCCTGGCCGTGCACTTCTCGGCAGCCTTCACCAGGTCCTGATAAGGGCCGCCATTGGGATCCTTTATGTATGCCTTCTTATTGCTGTTGTAGGCAAAGATATTGGCATTGATCTTCATACACTCATCGCAGGCGGTGCACTGGTCGCTCTCCAGCCAGGGCGCCATGTAATCGCCTCCGTTCGCCTGGGCTTTGTCCGGGCTGCTCTCCGGGGCAGTGGGCGCGCCGGCGGCTTCCGTTGCGAGGCTGACGATGCCGGAGCCATCGCCGCCGGCCAGCTTCATCAGGCCCTGGGCGATCTTGCCGACCACCTCTGCGCGGATCTTGCTCTCTACGTCAACCACTTCCACTTTCTCCTTGCCGAGGCCCGCCAGGGCGCGCAGCATGATCCAGAAGTCGCGCCTTTCTTCACAGGACTCGACGATCTTCTTGGCGACGAGCACCCGGCTCAGGTGCTGCTTCCGGTCGACGGCCCAGATGAAGGGGAATTTGCCTTCGCGTTCATCGGCGCCCATTTCGAGGAATTCGGACAAGAGCACCATGTTGTCGTTCCAGGCGTCGCGCGGCACTTTGCGGAAATGTTTCCGGAAGCGGGCTTCCGTGAGCGCGAAGTCCGCAAAGGTCATGGCCACTTCCATGGATTTTTCACGGCCGTTTTCCAGGTATTTCAGCTGGTAGGTAGGCCAGATGCTGTCTATGGCCGGGTTGCCGGACAGGTCAAAAGCATCCTCGGCTTTTACGCCCTTCTCGGGATTGTATTTGAAAATGGGGTAAGCGCGGGATTCCATGGCCAGTTTTGCCTGGTTCGCCCCCATATCGTCGCCGACGCCGTGTTCCGGCTGGCAGGTCGTATAGAGGTTGAACAAAGCGGGGCGCCGGGCCATCAGGCCGTCGATGAAGCCTTCGATCATCTGGCTGGTATTGGCCATGGTTGCCTGGAGCACATAAGTATTCCGGTGCGCCATGGCAATCAGGCCGATCTCCTTCCTGGGTTCGGGTTTGCCCTGCCATACCTTGCCGTACTGGGCCATGTCCGAAATCTGGCCGATGAAGCCGGAGGTACAGGCCTGGCCGCCCGTGTTGGAGTAAACCTGGGTGTCTACGACGATGACCTTGATGGGTTTGCCGGAAGCCATCATGCGCGACAGGTTCTGGAAGCCGATGTCGTACATGGCGCCGTCGCCGCCCAGGGCTACCACCGGCGGGCTCAGCAGCCATTCTTCATCCGTAAACTGTTGCCAGGTGAAATAGGTGAAGAAGTCGTCGTGCACGCTGGGGTCGTACTTGCCGCTCAGTTCCAGCTCGGCTTTCCGGATGGCTTTGAACCCATCCGCCATTTTGGCCATGTGGCCTTCGAAGATGCCCATCGCCATGGAGGTGGAATCCTGGAACAGGTGGTTGGCCCAGGGGAAGGGATAGGGGTTGAAGGGGTAGGTGCTGCCCCATACGGAGGTGCAGCCCGTTGCGTTGGTCATCCCCATGGAGGCCCGCCCGTTGCCGGTGGCGCCGTCCGTGTATTTCCATCTCAGGTGCTTGAGTTTTGCCAGCAGTTGCGTCACATTTTTCAGCCAGTCCTGGTCGATGGGTTCGCTGCCCTGTGCGGATTCAAGCCTTTTGGCGATGCCGGACATGGTCAGGTCGCTGTCGTGCATCTCCGCGACGATCTTCGACATCATGTCTGCGTCGCCGACGTTGACGGTCTTGATGAGGCGGAACTGGATGTGTTTTTCCAGCCTGTCGATGAGTTCATCCAGATAGGCGACGTGCTTTTTGATGCGGGGCTGCATCAGCGATTCCACGGTAGCCACGAACAAGTGGATGACCGTTTTTTCGGAACAACCCAGGCAGGCGCCGTCGCCGCTGGCGAAGCGCAGGTAAGCATCCTTGTTCAGGAGGATGGTTTCGAGCGGCCCGATTTTCTCTTCCAGGTCATCGACGCGGTTGTACCTGGCGGGCGTATTGGGCAGGTCCAGCCAGAATTCCCATTCATCCCTCAGCCTGGCCACCGAATCCTCGGTTTGCGTGATCGGCTTCAGGGCGTTGTCGTCGCATACTGCAACGCATTCCATACAGCCTTTGCAGGTCGTGGGGTTGATGGTGATGCTGAACAGGCCGCCGCTGTTGGGCTGGCTCTTTTCGAAAAGGTCGAAGTAGGGGCGGGTGAGGGCGAATTTGAATTCGCCCAGTTCTTCCCGGAACCACTCCATTTCCTGCGCCAGTCCGTTATCGCTTTCGCTGATAGCCTGGTCAATGGCGTCGTTGATCAGTTGGTTGACCGTAGCTCCGTTTCCGGACTCCTTGAAGAGCACGCGGATTTTGGATTCCATCTGGCGCACGGCTTTGGGCAGGTATTCCGCCTTGCCGTGGTTTTTCTTCACCCGTTTCACCACGGTTTCCAGGACGTCAGACAATTCGCTGACCAGGCCCGGTATGGCTGTATCGGGGCAGACGGTGTAACACTTGCCGCAGGCCGTGCAGTTGTTGGGTATCCATTCCGGGTGTTCGAAGCGGATGCCGGTCATGTCGCGGAAGAGGGAAGAAACGGCGGGCATGACGCTCAGGCCGATGAAGGGGTCCGTCAGGTTGTCATTGCCCATGCCGCGCAGGTAGAAGTTGCCCGTCTGATCCCAGAACCTGTGGATATCGCTCAGGTTGGACTGGCTTTTCGGGATGCCTTTCATCATGGTGGGAACAGGCAGGAGGGGTTCGCCGTTTGATTTTTCGGCATGCCCGGCGCCGAACACCTTGTTGGTGATTTCGTGCACTTCGTCAAAGCCGCGGCGCACTACCCGCATGTTGTCATCCACCACGCGCTGCCCTTTCCCGCCGAACTTGTGCTGCAACTGTTCTTCGATGGCTTTCAGGAGGGTTTCATCGGTAAGGCCTGCTTTTTCCATGAGCGGCGAGGAGGCGAAGAAGGCGCCCTGGAAGGCGATGCCCTGCATTCTAAGCTGCAGCTCGGGGTCGGTAGCTTCTTCGCGGGCGATTTTGAAACCATCGATATAGAAAATGCGGATTTGGTTGTCGATGATGATTTTCTGATAAGGTTTCGGGATATCGGCCCAGACCTCATCCGGCTTCGCCTTGTCACTCTGGATGATAAAGACGCCGCCTTTCTTCAGCCCGGCCAGCGCATTCGTATGCTTGAACACGTTGGGGTCGGGTGAAAGCACCACATCGACGAAGTAATACTCGCAGTTCACGCGGATGGGCTCCGGCGCTGCGGCGAGATAGTAGGTCGTCGGCTGGCCTTTTTTCTCCGAACCGTATTTGGGGTTTGCCTTGATGTCATACCCCAGCAGGTCGAAGAGGGTCATGGCCAGGTTTTTGCCGGTCGTGATGGCGCCCCAGCCGCCCACGGAGTGGAATCTGACCGTGATGGCGCCCTCGGGCATGAGGTTGGGGTTTTCCGAGCCGCGGACCGCAAGCTCCTTCACCTTCGGGTAAGCATCCTGAATGCTTTCCTGATAGGCTCTTTGCTTGGGCGTATAGGGTACGTCCCGGATGAAATCGATGGACAGATAGAACAGCTTTTTCTGCTTTCCATCCGGCAGCATATTTTCAATAGCGCCGATGATGCCTTCCGGCTGCAGGTCGCGGCTGCCCATGCCGAAGGAGCCGGAATACAGGGCGGGGAGGTCGGAAGCGCTGTAGGCCGGCAATTCCGGATAGGGCGGTTTTTTGGGGTTGGCTCCGTTTTCGATGCACTTGGTGAGCGCGGCGCGGACTTCCCTGGCGATGGGAAGGTCGGCGGCCAGCGGCTGGTCGAGGCGTTCGAGGATGGTGACGCCCTTTTTGCCTTTTAAAACTTTCCCGATGAGATCGGCGGGGAAAGGCCGGAACATGACGAGGTCCACTACGCCGACCTTAATGCCGCGGGTCTTGCGGAGGTAGTCGACGACGGCTTCGGCGCTGGGCACCACGCTTCCCTGCCCGAGGATCAGGTAATCGGCGTCTTCGGCCCGGTAGGACATGACCCTTTCGTAGCGGCGGCCGGTGAGTTCGTAAAACTCTTCAAAAGCCCGCTCCGTCAGTTCTTTGATATGGTCAAAGAAGAAAGGCCGCTGGGCGGCTACGCTCTGCATGTAGGAATCCTGGTTCTGCACGATGCCCGCCATTACGGGATTGTCGACATCCCAGAGTTCGGGGATGCGGCGGCGCGTATCGCCATAGATGATTTTCTGAGCCGGGGTCGGCGTTTCGATGATATCATCTGGCCGGCCCAGGTATTCCCGGATCAGTTCGCGTTCGGGAAGCAGCAGGGATTCGATGAGGTGGGTCGTCAGGAAGCCGTCCTGGGCCACCACGCCCGGAGTCAGGGCGAGTTCGGCGATCCTGTGGGCGATGATGTTCAGGTCCGCCACGTGCTGCGCCTTTTTGGCGAAAAGCTGGAAAAAGCCGGTATCGTCTATGGCGTGGTAGTCATCGTGGCCGGCGTGCACGTTGAGGGTGGATTTGGTCATGGCCCGCGCGCCTATGTTGAGGACGTAGGTCAGCCTTTTGCCTACTGCTGCATAAAGGGATTCGTGCATGTAGGCGATGCCCTGCCCGGAGGAAAAGTTGGCTGCGCGGAGGCCTGTCATGGAAAGGCCGGCGGTGACGGCCGCAGCGGCGTGTTCCCCTTCCGGTTCAATGAATATCAGTGGCCTGCCGGAAATATTCAAATGGCCTTTGGCCGCTTCTTCAGCCCAATATTCGCCCATCTGCGTGGATGGGGTAATGGGGTAAGCGCCGGCTGCATCCGTGGATTCCCGTTCGCACATGATCGCAGCCGTATTCCCATCCATTGCAACCCGTACGCCCGGGTATTTGGCCTTTTTATTGTTCTTATCCATGTCAGTTTCTTTGTACTGGGATGTATCGTTTACAATTAGAATGATAATGCGTGCAATTTATGGCTATGGGAAAGGGCTTTGGATGACAATTATCAACCGCGGGGGGTGATTTTTCGTAGCCGCCGTAACGGATGGCGCCGCTTTCCCACACTATGTACTCGTTTCGCAAGGCATAGTTCGGGGCGCAAATTATCGCAACCCCTAAGCATGCGCTAATGAGATTTATCACCGGGCTGAGGTGAATATTGTCAATACCCGGGGGGGCGGGTTTTTGTAGTATGCGATGAATTTCCGCGGCCCTGGCCCCGGAACACATATCTTCCCAACAAAATTGTCCTGCGATGCAAGCAAACTTGCAAGCTCACCAGCGGGCCCATCCTGATTTGCTGGATTGCCTTTGGTCCTATCAGAACAGACATGGTTACATTCGCGATGAAGACGTGGCCCAGTGCGCCGCTCAGCGCGGCATTTCGGAAGTGGAACTGGAAGGGGTGATCTCCTTTTATCACTTCTTTCACCGGAAACCCGCCGGCCGCTTCACCATTTACCTCAACAACAGTATCGTTTCCGAATTCAATGGTTTTCAACGGGTAAAGGAAGCTTTTGAACGGGAAACGGGCACGGCTTTCGGGGGGGTGGACCCCAGCGGCCAGTTCGGGCTGTTCGAAACGGCCTGCATCGGGCTCAGCGACCAGGAGCCGGCGGCGCTCATCAATTTCCACCCTTTTACCAACCTGACCACCCTGAAGGTGAAGCATATTATTGCCGAGCTGAAGAAAGGCGTGCCGGTGGAAGAAATCTGCGATGAAGTGGCCGACAACATCCGCTACACACCCGGCGAAGGGCGGACGCTCTTTCTGCGGGACTACTTCCCCGGAAGCGCGGTGGCCAAACTCCGGGGCCTTACCCCCGAGCAGGTGATCGATGAGATGAACCGTTCCAAGCTGAGCGGGCGGGGCGGCGCTTTCTTCCCCACAGGCCTGAAATGGGGCCTGTGCCGCCAGCAGGAGTCTTCGCCCAAATACGTCGTCTGCAACGCCGATGAAGGCGAACCGGGCACCTTCAAGGACCGCGTCCTCATGAACACCATGCCCGGGCTGGTGCTGGAAGGCATGATCATCGCCGGTTATGCCATCGGCGCCTCCGTGGGCATCCTCTACCTGCGCGCCGAATACACCTGGATGAAAGGTAAACTGGAAAAGGCCATCGAACAATTTTACCGCATGAACCTGCTGGGCCTGAACGCCGCCGGTATCGAAGGGTTCAACTTCGACATCCGCCTGCAACTGGGCGCCGGCGCCTATGTGGTAGGAGAGGAGACGGCCATGCTCAATTCCCTGGAAGGCAAGCGCGGCGAATCCCGCGTCAAACAATACTTCCCGGTGGAGAGGGGCTACCTCAACCAGCCCACCGTGGTGAACAACGTGGAAACGCTGTGCGCAGCCGCCCGGATCATGGAACTCGGTGCGGATTTCTTCCTGAAGCTGGGGCTGCCGGAATCGCCCGGCACCAAGCTCATCAGCGTTTCGGGCGACTGCCACCTGCCCGGCATCTACGAGATCGAGTGGGGCATGAAGCTGGAGGAACTGCTCGAGCTGTGCCAGGCGCAGAGCCCTTACTTCATACAGGTTTCCGGCCCTTCCGGCGAATGCGCGTCCATGGCCGAAAAGGACAGGGTGCTGTCGAATGACGGCCTGCGCTGCGGGGGCGCCCTGATGGTGTTCAGCCACCACCGGGATATCCTCCAGATACTGATCAATTTTGCCGACTTCTTCAAGGAAGAGTCCTGTGGGGTGTGCACGCCCTGCCGGGCCGGCAATTTTATCATTCGGCGCAAGCTGGAGAAAGTGCGCCTGGGGCTGGCCCGCCAGTCCGACTACGATGAAATCCGCCAATGGGGCCGGATCATGGAGATGTCCAGCCGCTGCGGGCTGGGCAAAACGGCCACCAACAGCCTGGTCAAGGCCCTGAGCGCTTTCCCCGAATACTTTGCGGAAAAAATCCAGGGGGAGGAAGACCGGCTGAACAAGGAATTCAATATGGAGCGCGCTATTGCGGAATATGAAAAATTCAGAAGCTAAATAAAAGCCAAACAATCATGGCAAAACAGGTCAAGATCAAAATTGACGGTAAGGAAATACAGGCGGAAGAGGGCAGGAACCTCGTCGAAGTAGCCAAAGAAAACGGCATTTTCATCCCATCTTTGTGTTATTACGAACACATCGACCCGCCTCTGGGCACCTGCCGTGTTTGTACCTGCGAACTGAACGGCAAGCCCGTTCCGGCCTGCATGCAAAAAGTGAAGCAGGGCATGGACGTCAAAGTGAATACGCCCGTACTGAACGATACGCGCAAGGCCATCGTGGAGATGATGTTCGCCGAAGGCAACCACTTCTGCCCGGCCTGCGAGAAGAGCGGCGACTGTGACCTGCAGCACATGGGTTATGAAATGGGGGTGTCGGTTTCCCGCTTCCCCCACATTTTCAAGGACCGCCTGGTTGACTTCAACCCCAAGCGCATGGTCATCGAGCACAACCGCTGTGTGAAGTGCCGCCGCTGCATCGAGGAAGTGCTCACCAGCGACGGGCAGCAGGTCTTTTCCTTCTTCAACCGGGGCAACGAAACCATCGTGGCCATCGACTACGAGCAGGAGGCCAGGCTGAGCCAGGAGCAAGCCCTTCACGCTATGCAAATCTGCCCTACGGGCGCCATCCTGGTGCGGGGCGCCAGTTTTGGCAGGCCCTTCGGCGGGCGCCGCTTCGACCTCCGTTCCCAGAATCCGGAAAGCAAAAAGCCGGCGCCGGCGCCCCAGCCGCAAAAAGGGGGCAAGAAGGGCAAACCGAAGAAGAAAGTCATCGCCACCATTTCCCTGGCCGGCTGTTTCGGCTGCCACATGTCGATGCTGGATATCGACCTGGGATTCATGGACCTCATCGACCTGGTGGAGTTCAACAAATCGCCGATCAACGACATCAAGGAGTTCACGCAAAAATGCGATATCGGGCTGGTGGAAGGCGGTTGCTGCAACAGTGAAAACATCGAAGTGCTGCGGGAGTTCCGCAAGAAGTGCAAAGTGCTGGTCGCAGTAGGGGAATGCGCCATCTGGGGCGGGCTGCCCGCCATGCGCAACCTCGTGCCGCTGGAAGAATGCCTGGAGGAAGCCTACCTGAACTCCATGACGACGGAGCCCGGCGAGCACATCGTGCCCTACCACGAGGACCTGCCGAAGATACTCGACAAGGTTTACCCCATCAATGAGATCGTCGAGATCGACTATTTCATACCAGGCTGCCCGCCAAACGCCGAACACATCTGGAAGGCGGTCAAGAACCTTCTTTGGGGTGAGCAGTATTCTATTCTCTATTCCGAATTCAAATACGACTAACGATATGGCACGCAAGATCACCATAGACCCCGTAACCCGGGTGGAAGGCCACGGCAGAGTGACCGTGCACCTCGATGAGGAGGGGCAGGTACAGGACGCCTTTTTTCACATCGTGGAGTTCAGGGGCTTTGAACGTTTCGTTCAGGGGCGGCCTTATTGGGAAGCACCGGTGCTGGTGCAGCGCTTGTGTGGCATCTGCCCGGTGAGCCACCACCTGGCCGCCGCCAAAGCCATCGACCAGATCGTGGGGATCAACCCCGAGGATCTGTCGCCTACGGCAACCAAACTGCGCCGCCTGCTGCACTTTGGCCAGGTGCTGCAGTCGCACGCCCTGCACTTTTTCTACCTGGCCTCCCCCGACCTGCTGTTCGGGTTCGACGCGCCTGTAGAAAAGCGCAACGTAGCGGCTGTCGCCGTGGAACATAAGGAACTGGCCCGCAGAGGCATCCTGATGCGCAAATTCGGGCAGGAGATCATCAAGGCCATCGCCGGCAAGAAGATACACGGCATTGCGGCCGTTCCGGGCGGGGTGCACAAGACCTTCACCCCTGAGGAGCGGGAGTATTTTCTGCAGGAAAATGAAACCCCCTCCGTCGACACCCTGTTGCAATGGACGCGGGAAACGGTGGATTTCATCAAGGAATATCACAACAAACACTATCAGTGGCTTGACACTTTTGCCCGTTACCCATCGGGCCACCTCGGGCTGGTGAACCCCAATGGCGAGCTCGAGCTCTACCACGGCCGCCTGCGCGCCATTGACAGCCTGGGCAACAGGACGCTCAACGACATTCCAAACGATGCTTACATCAAGTACTTCACGGAAGGTGTCGAAAAGTGGTCGTACATGAAGTTTCCCTATCTCAAACACCTTGGGCGCAAAGACGGCTGGAACCGCGTGGGCCCCCTCGCCCGCTTGAATGTCTGCGACGGCATTTCCACGCCTTACGCCCATAAGGAGTGGGAGGAGTTCAGAAATTACACCAACGGCAAGCCCAACAACTGCACGATGCACTCCCACTGGGCCCGCCTGATCGAAGTGCTGTACTGCGCCGAAGAGATCAAGAGGTTGCTGGAGGACAGTTCCATCCTGGGCGACGACCTGCTGCGGGAGGGCGTCCGCCGGCCGGAAGGCATCGGCATCATCGAAGCGCCCAGAGGCACCCTCATTCACCACTATCAGGTCGATGAAAAGGGCATGATCACGAAGTGCAATCTCATCGTGTCGACCACCCACAACAACGAGCCGATGAACCAGGCTGTGCGCTGGGTCGCCGGTAATGTCCTGAACAAACAGCCCAAAATCACGGAAGGGATGCTCAATGAGGTGGAGGTGGCCATTCGTGCCTACGACCCCTGCCTGAGCTGCGCAACCCACGCTCTCGGCAAAATGCCGCTGCACCTGGCCGTATTTGATCACGAAGGAAATTTGCTGGATGAACGCTACCGGAACTGACCACAACTGGCCATCCGGCCCGCTGAACAAAAAGGACGTCCTGCTCATCGGCATCGGCAACAACAGCCGTGCCGATGACGGGCTGGGGTGGGCCTTTCTGGAAGCGGTGGAAAACTGGCCGGGTTTTGAAGGAGATATCGAATACCGCTACCAGCTTCAGGTAGAAGACGCGGCGCTTTTTGCCAACTACAGCACCGTTATTATTGTAGATGCTTTCCAGGGCCACCTGCCCGGCGGCTTCCGCTGGCAGGCCTGCCGGGCGGCTCCCCGCTTCGAATTTTCCACCCATGCCCTGGATCCCGGTTCCGTGCTTTTCCTGTGCAAGGACCTTTACAGCGCCTTGCCTGCTGCCTACACCCTGGCGATTGAAGGCGCGGAATGGGGCCTGCGGGAGGGGCTCAGCGCCACGGCCCGCACCAACCTGGAAGCGGCCCTCGCATCTTTCCGGCAGATCGCCTGAGGCTGCGCTGTTTGACGGCTGGCCTGTTCAGCTGCCGGGAATGCTCCTGAGGTAAGTTTAAGAGGTTTAAAACGCATTGCGCTATTTCCGATGACAAAGGGAATGGGAAAAATCCCTTATCTTTCCCATTGAAAAACAAACCATTCCGGGCGCCTCCGCCCGGCCATCCTTTCAAAACCCACAAAAAATGGCTGCAGTAAATGAAGTCGTCATCCTGAGTGGCGTGCGCACGGCGATCGGCACATTCGGCGGGTCGCTGGCATCAGTGCCTCCAACTCAACTGGGCGCCCTGTGCGCGCGCGAAGCGATCAGGAGGGCCGGCATTTCCGCCGGGGAAGTAGCGCACACCTTTTTCGGCAACGTCATACATACGGAGGTGCGCGATATGTACCTTTCCCGGGTCGTCGCTGTCGAGGCCGGCATTCCGGCCGAATCGCCGGCCATGACCATCAACCGCCTGTGCGGCAGCGGGCTGGAGGCCGTAGTTTCTGCAGCCCGGGCCATTCAGTTGGGGGACGCGAAGGCGGCCCTGGCCGGCGGCGCCGAGAACATGAGCCGGGGCGGCTACATGCTGCCCAACCTGCGCTGGGGCCAGCGCATGGGCGACGGCGGCGCCCTGGATATGATGGTAGGCGCGCTGACCGACCCCTTCGGCAACGGCCACATGGGCGTCACTGCGGAAAACGTGGCCGCCAAATGGAACATCAGCCGCGAAATGCAGGATGCATTCGCCCTGGAAAGCCAGCAGCGCGCCGCCCGCGCCATCGCCGAAGGGCGGTTCAAAAGCCAGATCGTGCCGGTGGAGATACAAGGCCGCAAAGGCGTTACCATTTTTGATACAGATGAACACCCCCGCGCCGGCAGCACCCTGGAAGGGCTGGCCAAACTGCGGCCCGCCTTTAAAAAGGATGGGGTTGTAACCGCCGGCAACGCCTCCGGGATCAATGACGGCGCCGCCGCCCTCATCCTGATGGAAGCTTCGGCGGCCAAAGCCAGGGGCCTCAAACCCATGGCCCGCATCGTCGCCTACGGCCATGCCGGCGTCGAGCCGGCCGAGATGGGCATAGGCCCGGTGCCGGCCGTGGAAAAAGTACTGGCCAAAGCCGCGCTGTCGGTTGACGAGATGGACGTCATCGAATCTAATGAAGCTTTTGCCGCCCAGGCCTGCGCCGTAGCCATCGGACTGAAATTCCCCGCTGCGAAAACCAACCCCAACGGCGGCGCCATTGCCCTGGGGCACCCCATCGGCGCCACGGGAGCCATCCTGCTCGTAAAAACGCTCTATGAACTCGAACGCATCGGTGGGCGCTACGGGCTGGCTACCATGTGCATCGGCGGCGGACAAGGCATCGCCATGATCGTCGAACGGATATAGCCCGCCATGCCAGGTGCTGAGAAATGCAGCGCAGCAACAGCTCCGTAAAAGCCTGGAGTCCAGTGCGGCATGAAACCTGAAACTTTGAACTGCCTCCCATCCGGCAAGGCCGCACAGTCCCGCCAAAATGTCGTATATTTGTCCGGCCTTTCCGGCGCCCGTGCATGGGAGGGCCTTCTAAAAGTTGAATGACATGGCTCGACTATTCATTTTTTCCCTGATATGCCTGTGCAGCTTTGCGGCCAGGGCTCAGCAAAACGTCGCCATCGATGAAGACCCTCCTATCGGAGAGATGATGGCCCGCTTCGCGGAGATCAACAAATCCAAATCTTTTGTCACCGGCTGGCGGGTGCAGATCATTGCCACTCCCGACCGGGAGCGCCTGGAGAGCGTCAAGCAATCCTTCCAGTACCGCTACCCATCCATTCCCGTCGACTGGGTGCACGCCAAGCCCTACTACAAACTCAGGGCCGGCGCCTTCAACAGCAAGCTGGAGGCCATGCGCCTGAAATACATTCTGGAGCGCGACTATCCGGGCATCTATCTGGTGCGTGACGACAACATCCGGCCGAGGGAACTGATCGGGGGCTTTTAGAAAAAACCAGGCGTAGCAAACACATTCAGGCAAGAGGATGAGCAGGCGGAGCAGAGCGCAGCAGAACGGCATCAGCAATCCCATACTGGGGCACATCGACATGGTAGCCTTTTCCCTCATACTGGCCCTCGTGGTGGTGGGCTGGCTGATGGTTTTTTCCGTGGGGTATGGAGAGCTAGACAACCCGGCCGGGGGAAACTTCCTGAACACGAGCGCCGGCAAGCAGGCCATCTGGATCGCAATCTGTTCGGCCCTTTTTGCCTTTATCATGCTGGTCGACTGGAAATTCTGGCAGGCTTTTGCCTATCCGGTGTACGCTTTTTCCACCGCGCTGCTCGTGGCAGTGCTTTTTCTGGGTGCGGAGATCAAGGGCGCGCGCGCCTGGTTCAACTTTGGAGGCTTCTCCTTTCAGCCCTCCGAGCTTGCCAAGTTCGGCACGGCGCTCGCCCTTTCGGCCTATCTGAGCGCGTATTCCACCGACCTGCGCAAGCTGCGCTCCCAACTGATCTCCTTCGGAATCATGGGCCTTCCCATGGTATTGATACTGCTGCAGCCCGATGCCGGCTCAGCGCTGGTGTTCCTGTCCTTTTTCGTTGTGCTTTTCCGGGAAGGCCTTTCGCCTGCCTATTATATCGTCGCCGGCATTCTGGGCACGCTGCTGCTCCTGGGGCTGGTGTTTGATCCGAAGTACATCGCGCTGGCTTTGCTGGGCATATCGATAATCATCCTGTCTCTGTATTTCCGGGGAAAAAACCGCCGGTACTGGGTGGCAGGAGCCCTGGGGGCAGTGGCTGGGGCTTATTTTCTGGTAAAAGAAGCCGGCTACCTGGCTTATGTGATGGGCGGCGGGGTTGCCGCCTTTGCCGTGCTTGGCTATCTGCAGTACCAGCAGCGCAACGGTTGGCTCACCGGCCAGCTTGCGGCTCTGCTCATTCTGGGCAGCAGCGTCGCTTTTGCCGCCAACTACGGTTTCAATAACGTGCTCAAACCGCACCAGCAGGACCGCATCAACGTGTGGCTTCAGCCCGAAAAGTGCGACGAAAGGGGCTCGCTCTACAACCTTGCCCAATCCAAAACGGCTATCGGCTCGGGAGGGCTGCAGGGCAAAGGCTTCCTCAACGGCACCATGACCAAGGGCAATTATGTGCCCGAACAATCCACGGACTTTATTTTCTGCACTATTGGCGAGGAACAGGGCTTTGTCGGCGCTGCGGGCATCATCGTGCTGTTCCTCTTCCTGCTCATCCGGATCACGGTCATCGCAGAACGGCAGCGCAGCAATTTTATCCGGCACTATGCCTATTGCATCGCCGGCATCCTTTTTATTCACATTTTCATCAATATCGGCATGACGATGGGGCTGATGCCCATTATTGGCATTCCCCTGCCTTTTATCAGCAAGGGGGGGTCCTCCCTGCTGGGCTTTACCATCATGCTCGCCGTATTGCTGAAAATGGACAAACACGGCTCCCGCGCTTAAAGACAAATGCCTTGCTGAACTTTGCCATACAACATACGGACCCCTTTTCCAATGCCCGGGCGGGCCTCATCGAAACGGCGCATGGCCCGGTCGAAACGCCGATTTTCATGCCCGTCGGCACCCTTGGCAGCGTCAAGGGGGTGCTGCAGCGCGACCTGGAGGAAGAAGTGCGGGCCCGGATCATCCTGGGCAATACCTACCACCTCTACCTGCGCCCGGGCATTGGGGTGCTGGAGAAAGCCGGCGGGCTGCACCGCTTCAACGGCTGGAACCATCCCATTCTGACCGACAGCGGCGGCTATCAGGTGTACTCCCTGAGCAACAACCGCAAGATCAGCGAAGAGGGCGTCACCTTCCGCTCCCATATCGACGGCTCCAAACACTTTTTCAGCCCGGAAAGCGCCATGGACATCCAGCGCGCCATCGGCGCCGATATCATCATGGCCTTTGATGAATGCACGCCCTACCCCTGTGATTACCAATATGCGCGGGAATCGATGGAGCTGACCCACCGCTGGCTGAAACGCTGCTGTGCGCATTTCGACCAGACGGAGCCCTGGTACGGCTACGCCCAGGCGCTCTTTCCCATCGTACAGGGCAGCGTGTACAGAGACCTGCGCATCGCTTCCGCTGAAACCATCGCTTCCTTCGGAAGGGAGGCCAATGCTATCGGCGGGCTTTCGGTCGGAGAGCCTGCTCCGGAAATGTACGAAATGACGGAACTGGTGTGCAGCATCCTGCCCCGGGAAAAGCCCCGTTACCTGATGGGTGTTGGCACCCCGGAGAATATCCTGGAGTGCATCGCCCTCGGCATCGATATGTTCGACTGCGTGCTGCCCACCCGAAACGCACGCCACGGGCTGCTCTATACCGCCAAAGGCATCATCAACATCAAAAACCTGAAGTGGAAGGAAGACAACAGCCCCATCGATGAGGATGGGCCCTGCCACACCAGCCGGTTCTACAGCAAGGCCTACCTGCGGCACCTCATACACAGCAAGGAACTACTGGGCATGCAGATCGCCAGTATGCACAACCTCAGCTTCTACCTGTGGTTGGTAAGAGAGGCCCGGGAGCACATCCGGCAGGGCGATTTCCTGAGCTGGAAGAACCAGATGGTGAAGGAAGTGCAGAGAAGGTTGTAATTTTGCCAACCCTGCCGGCCAAGCGGGCGAAGTGCGTGTTATTGATAAAGGAAAAAGGCAGCTGATTTTATGCTGAAAAAGCTGGACAAATATATCATCCGGAAGTTCCTGAGCACTTTCTTTTTCGTCGTCCTCATTTTCACGATGATTTCGGTGATCATCGATTTCAGCGAGAAGGTGGAAAAGTTCATCGAAGAGCCCATCACCAAAAGAGAGATACTCATCGATTATTACCCCAATTTCATCCTCTTCATCCACGGCCTGCTATGGCCGCTGTTCACCCTGATCGCCGTTATTTTTTTCACTTCGCGCATGGCCTACAACTCCGAGGTTATCTCCATTTTCAATGCCGGGGTGAGCTTCCGGCGCCTCATGCGGCCCTACCTCATTGCAGCCAGTTTCATCACCGTACTGCACCTGGTGGGAAACCACTACTTCATACCCAGGGGAAACAAGATACGGCTCGACATCGTCTACACCTACATCTGGCGGGACGATGACAAGGGCAAAACCCAGGATGTGCACATGTTCCTGTCGCCGGACACCAAGATCTACGTCAATTATTTCCGCAAGCGGGACAGCACGGCCCGAAAATTCCGGCTGGAAACCTTCGAGGACGGCGAGCTGGTGTACCTGCTCAAGGCCAACTCCGCCGAATGGATCGGGCCGCCCGACAAGTGGAAGCTCCGGGATTATGAGATACGCACCTTCAGTGACATGCACGAGCAACTCATTGTCGGCCAGGGAAAGGAGATCGACACCACCATCGCCTTTACCCCTGCTGATTTCGTCGACTACAAGGAGCAGCAAACCATGATGACCACGCCAGAACTTTCCCGGTACATCGAGAACCAGCGGCGCAGAGGCGTGGGCAATACCCAGAAGTATGAAATCGAAAAGTACCGGCGCACGGCCGAGCCCTTTACCATCCTGATCCTCACCCTGATCGGCATGTCCATTGCCGCCCGGAAGGTTCGGGGCGGCATCGGGCTGCACCTCGCCATGGGTATCGGCATCGGCGCCTTGTACATTTTCTTCTCACGCTTTGCAATTGTATTCGCCACCGGCCAGGCTATCCCCCCCCTGATCGGCATCTGGCTGCCCAATATTCTATTTACAGCCGTTGCCGTCGTGCTGGTGCGCAACGCCCAGAAGTAAGCCCCGGCCCGAACCCTCATGGCGTCAACATAGCGGATGGCTTGGGAACTTGGAGAGAGGTGAAAGGGTGGCTGCGCGGGTTTCTCCCCGTCACCAAGCCTCCCCGTCCTTTTCCTAAAGTTGACGACATCAGGCCCGAACCCCTGCTCCGTCGCTTTGCCAGGCCGTGCTTTTTTTCTTCAACTTTCCCTTTTAACCTTCCACAGAAACCTTCCCATCCCCGCAGCCATTGCCGGGCATCTGGTTCAGAGCCCTGCTGTTTCCCTGTTTTGTTTAAGAAAAGTATGAATTCAAGAATGAAGACTTCTACAAAAGATCGTTTTTTTCAAAAATTATTGAAACTAATAGAAAAATGTTGCAACGTTGAAAATTTATCATTTGTCTGTTTATCAATTATTTATAAAAACAAATGGCTGATTTCAGACAAAATATCGTTGATTTGCCTAAAAAAAGGGTATGAATAATTGGATTTTGTTTAATTCTTACTTACCTTTGATTCAACAAAGCAATCAGGTGCTTAAACAACATCCATCAATAAAAATCCAGCAGCTATGTCAACTGTCGAATTTAATAGCCGGTTTGATCAAATGTCCACCCTTCTGCATTCCTTCGCCTACAACCTGACCAAGAATGTGGAGGACGCGCGGGATCTCTTTCAGGAAACGGCCTACCGGGCGCTTACCAACCGGGATAAATTCCGCCCGGGGACGAATTTCAAGGCCTGGGTCTTTACCATCATGAAGAACATCTTCATCAACAACTACCGCAAGAAGGCCAAGGCCAACACCATAATGGATTCGACGGACAACCTCTACTACATCAATTCCGGCAGCGTCATTATCTCGAACAAGGCAGAATCCAGCATTATGATGAAAGAGCTGACCCAGATGATCGACGGGCTCGACGACAGCATCAAGATCCCCTTTCTGATGCACTACCACGGATTCAAGTATCAGGAAATTGCCGCCCACCTCGACCTTCCGCTCGGCACGGTGAAGAGCAGGATTTTCTTTGCCCGCAAGGAGTTGAAGGCGCTCATCGGGAAGCGGTACGAGAATCTGGCCGAGCTGCGCGAGCGGGCCGAAAGATAAAAAGCGCCTTTTGGGGGCGCCCGGTTTCATGCCTCCTTCAGGCTGAGCATAAGATCATTTTCCTGGCGGCGGCGGAATAGCGAATTCCGCCGCCGCCTTTTCTTTTCCCGGATAGCATGCAAGGTGCGCTTCAACTTTTCATTTTTCCAGGTGGTTTAAACAATCAGCCTTTATCTTTTGCCGCATGAAGGAAGAAGCCCGTTACGATTTTTTTCGCCGGGAGCTGATGGCGTGGTTTGCGCGCAGCCACCGGCCCATGCCATGGAAGGGGGAAAAGGACCCTTACCTGGTATGGCTTTCCGAGGTCATCCTGCAACAAACCCGCGTAGAACAGGGGCTGCCGTATTTCGAGCGCTTCCGGGCTGCCTACCCGGATGTCGGCAGCCTGGCCGAAGCACCGGAAGATGAACTGATGAAAATGTGGGAGGGCCTGGGTTATTACTCCCGGGCCCGCAACCTGCAGCAGGCCGCAAGGTTTATCGTGCAGGAGTTGGGCGGGCAGTTTCCCGCAACTTACGACGGCTTGCTTCGCCTGAAGGGGGTGGGGCCCTATACGGCCGCCGCCATCGCATCCTTCGCTTTCGGGCTGCCACATGCAGTAGTCGACGGCAACGTATTCCGGGTGCTCGCCCGTTTTTTTGGCATCGAGGCCTCTGTGGACAGCAGTGCGGGAAAAAAACAATTTGCCGGGCTTGCCCAGGCGCTGCTGAGCAGGGAGCAACCCGGCTCCCACAACCAGGCCCTGATGGATTTTGGCGCCACCCAGTGCACCCCCCGGAGCCCCAACTGCACGGCCTGCCCGCTCCATACGGCCTGCCGGGCCTTCCAACAGGGCAGGGTGGAAGAACTTCCGCGAAAAGGGAAAAAACCGGCTAAAAAAGAACGCTTCTTCCATTACCTCATCTTTAACCGGAATGGCATGGCCTGGATACGGAAGCGGACGGAAAAGGACATCTGGAGGAACCTCTATGAATTCCCCCTGCTGGAGCTCGCCCGGCCCGCCCAGGCAGAGGCCGACATCCGGAACAGCACCTGCTGGGAACAGCGCCTCGGCGCCGGAGCAACGGCCCGGGTCAGCCAGGCCTCCCGGCCTTTCAGCCAGGTGCTGACCCACCAGAAAATACAGGCAACCTTCTGGGAGATCGGCCTCGCCGATGAGGCGCCCTTCAATTCTGAAGGCCTTATCGCCGTCAAACGGGAAAACTTGAGTAAATTTGCATTCCCCAGAATAATCGATTGGTACTTAAACGATAATTCACTATATTTAGAAGATTCATTGACAAATATCAAACCTCATTTACCGTAAATGGTCAACCGCGTAATACTCATCGGCAATCTGGGCAAAGACCCCGAAGTGCGCCGCCTGGAAAACGGCGCCGTCGTCGCCAAATTCCCGATCGCCACCAATGAAAGTTATAAAGACAAAAACGGAACCTGGCAGACTCAGACCGAATGGCACGATATCGTCGTGTGGCGCACTCTCGCCGAAAGGGCGGAAGCTACCCTCAAAAAAGGCATGGGCATATATGTGGAAGGCAAACTGACACACCGCACCTGGCAGGACCAGGACGGCAATAACCGCCGCACTACCGAGGTTGTCGCCAGTTATTTCCGCATCATCAGCGGCGGCGCCGGCAAGCGCGATGGTTCCGACTCCGGCCACTTCTTCCCCTCGGCAGATGATGAAATGCCGGCCTCCACGGCCAGCACCTCCTCCCCCATGCCGGAAGAAGCGCCTAACGAAGCCGATGACGACCTGCCGTTCTAGTATTGTGGGCAGAACATCAGCACGCCGTGCACTGCAGCTGCGTAGGGCTGCCACCTTTGCCCTACGCCTGCTGTTTCGATAACCAACATCGTCATTCTTTGGAACCGGAACCTGACAGTCGCCTTTACAGCTTTTCTCCGTTGTTATTCCTGCTGCTTGTTTCTTCTCCGGGCATCTACCTGGGGATCGCGGCCATCGTATTGCTGCTTGCCTGCTCCGCCCTCGTATCCGGCTCGGAAGTGGCTTTTTTCTCGCTGACGGCCAACGACTTCGAAAAGCTGGAACAGGAAAACGGGAAGTCCAGCAAACGCATACTCGCTCTGAAGGACAGGCCCCGGAAACTGCTCGCTACCATCCTCATCAGCAACAATTTCGTCAATATCGCCATCGTCATCCTGGCTGAATTCGTGCTGATGAATGTCATTCCGGAAGGGGCTTTCCACAACATGGCCAACGGCCTGCTCAGCTTGTGGGGAGAGCCCACCCTGGAAGGCATAGAATACTGGGCGGAGGTTTTGGGGTTCCTCGTCACCGTGGTGGGCGTCACCTTTCTGCTGGTGCTTTTCGGAGAAGTCGCGCCCAAGGTTTACGCCAGGATCAACAACCTGAAGCTGGCCCGCCTGATGTCAGGGCCCCTCTCCTTCCTGTTCGGCCTGTTTTCCCCCTTCAGTTCAGCCCTGGTCAATTCCACAAAAGTGATCGAAAGAAGGCTGGCGCGCACCAGCGCCATTTCGCCCCTGGCCAGCCGCGAAGACATCGACGAAGCCATAGAACTGACGGTCAGCCAGGAACAGGACGCCGGCCAGGAGGTGGACATCCTGAAGAGCATCGTCAAATTCGGCGACGTCACCGTCAAACAGATCATGTGTTCCCGCGTCGATGTGGTGGCTGTCGATTTTCGCATCGATTACCTTGAACTGCTCGCCGTTATCCGGGAATCCGGCTACTCGCGCATCCCCGTTTACGACAATGACTTCGATAATGTCACCGGCATCCTCTACGTTAAAGACCTGCTCGGGCATCTGAACGAACCCCAGGGCTTCGAGTGGCAGAAACTCATCAGGACGGACGTTTACTACGTGCCCGAGGCGAAAAAAATCCAGGATCTCCTGAAGGAATTTCAGCAACAACACCTGCACATGGCAGTCGTGGTGGATGAGTACGGCGGCAGTTCAGGCATCGTCACCCTGGAAGATATTATGGAGGAAGTCATCGGGGAAATCCGGGATGAATTTGACGATGAAGTGGAAGTCGTTTTCAAAAAGATCGACGATTACAACTACCTCTTTGAAGGGAAAACCCTGCTGAATGACGTATGCCGGATCGTAGGCATCGACACCAGCACATTCAATGACATCAGAGGTGAGGCAGATTCGCTGGCAGGGCTCATTCTGGAACTCACCGGGCTCATCCCCAAACCAGATGAGGAGGTGCAGTACAAAAATTTCAGCTTCAAGATCATTTCCGTCAGCAAGCGGCGCATCGAACAAATCTTGTTTACCTTACCAAAAGCCTGAACCATGAAGATCAGAGGGGCTTTCATTCTGCCCATTATCCTTGCTTTCTACTCCTGCGGCGAAGCGCCGGCCTTCAGCCCGAAGCCCCGGGCCTATCCGAGGGTGGAATATCCTGCCAAGGCATACCAGCCTTTTGATGAAGACTATTGTAGTTTCACTTTCGAATATCCCACCTATGCGGAAGTGATCCAGGACACCCTGTTCTTCGACGAGAAGCCGGCAGACCCCTGCTGGTTCGACCTCTATTTTCCGGCTTTCGACAGCAGGCTCTACTGCAGTTATTACCCCATAAAAGGCGCTTCGTCCTTCGAAAAGCTGAAAAGCGACGCCTTTGAAATGGCGGACTGGCATAACAAGAAGGCCAACTATATCGAAGAACTCCGGATCGAACGGGAGGGCGGGGTCAGCGGTTTCGCGTTTATCATCAGCGGGCCGGCAGCTTCTCCGCTGCAGTTTTATCTTACCGACAGCACCAGCCACTTCCTGCGGGGGGCTCTGTATTTCAACACCCAGGCCCGCCCCGATTCGCTGGCGCCTATATACAAATTCCTGGAGGAAGACGTCATGAGAATGATCGAGACCTTCAGCTGGAGGGGCAGAGAATAGAGGGCCGGAAGGTTGGCAATCCAGTATTCCAGGAGGGGCCGTTCAAAGTTTCAGGTTTCAGGTTCCCCTGATAACCAGGCTTTTGCCGGGGTGTCGGCACAGTTATTTGAAGGCACTCTGCAAATGGAATACCGCCAGAATGATGCCGGACGCATCAAATGTTTATAAATAAAACCAAAACGCCACACCCCAGGAGCCTCACCCATGCCGACGATCCCGAAGGGATCACACATCTATAGCAAAGCCCCAGGAGCCTCACCCATGCCAACGATCCCAAAGGGATCACACATCTATAGCAAAGCCCCAGGAGCCTCACCCCTGCCAACGATCCCAAAGGGATCACACATCTATAGCAAAGCCCCAGGAGCCTCACCCC
>CAUJDW010000159.1 GCA_963169455.1 Bacteroidota bacterium
TTTGGAAATTTTTCCTAATATTTGTTCTGTGAGTGTCTTGACGCTCATAGGGCAAAGTTTAGCTCGGTTGTGTAGGAACTCCCAAGCTACGGCTTTTGCCCTTTTTTATGCCTATGCGTCAAATTCGCCACGGACTATTGAATATAACAATATGACAATATGACACCCCTCCAACTCATCCTCCGAACCATCCGGCACTTCTGGCGGCAAAGCCTGTCCGTTGCCCTCGGTGTGGCCGTCAGTACTGCGGTAATCACCGGAGCCTTGATCGTTGGAGACTCCATGCGGTATTCGCTGGAGCGGATCGTGGCGCTGCGCCTGGGCCGCATCACCCATGCCGTCTCGGCCGGGGATCGGTATTTTACGGATTCCCTGGCGGCCCGCCTGGAGGAGAAAGTTGGCGGCCCCGTGGCGCCCCTGCTGATGCTGGAAGGCATGGCGGCCAGCAACGGCGGCCAATATCGCCTGCCCAAAGTACAGGTGCTGGGTATCGATGGGCGTTTTTCGGAAGCCGCCGGAGGCAAACCCACATGGAAGGAACTCCTCCCCAATGAGGCCTACATCAGCCGAAACCTGGCCGAACGGTTGGGCCTCCGGGAAAATAGCGAGTTCCTGCTCCGGATAAAAAAACTCAGCCTCATCCCGCTGAACGCCCCCTTCGTATCGGATGCAAACCTGATCCGGCCCGTGACAGTCAAAGTGGCGGGTATTCTGGAAGAAGAAAACCTGGGCAGGTTTAACCTCAAAAACACACAGGCCGCGCCTTTTAACGTTTTTCTTTCTCTCGGCTTTCTCAATGGCCTCATGGAGGTGGAAGGGACTGCCAATTACCTCTTGGTATCGGCTGGCGGCAAAGCGGATGATGCAGCCATAGAACAGGCGCTGGATCAGGTATGGAGCCTGTCCGACCTCAACCTGAACCTGCGGTTCAATGGCCTGCAGCAGGCCTGGGAACTTACTTCCGGCCGGGTTTTCATCGATCGGCCTGTTCAGGAAGCACTTCAGGCCAGCCCATTGCCAAAGGAATTCGTATTAACCTACTTTGTGAATGCTCTGTCCTTTCAGGAACGGGAAACCCCTTATTCTTTTATGTCATCCCTCCCGGCAGAAGTGCTGGCGCCGGGTGAAATGATCCTCAACGAGTGGCTGGCCGAAGATTTGGGGGCGGGGCCAGGGGATACTGTGGCAATGCGGTTTTTTGTCATGGGCCCGCTGCGGGAGCTTGACGAAAGATCAGCCCGCTTTGCCGTAAAAGGAATAGCGCCGCTGGCCGGCCCCTGGGCCGATGAAAGCCTGATGCCGCATCTGCCGGGATTGTCGGACGCCGGTAATTGCAGGGACTGGGAAACCGGCGTGCCCATCAGCCTGGATAAGATCCGGCCCAAAGACGAGGCCTACTGGAATGCGTACAAAGGCACGCCCAAAGCCTATATCAGTTATGCTTCCGCCCGGGAATTGTGGCGAAGCCGGTTTGGGGAAAGCACTATTGTCCGCTTCACCGATCCGCGTACTTCCGCCGCAGCTGTTGAGGAAGCAGTGAAATCCAGCCTCAGCCCATTCCAACTGGGGTTTAAAGTGGAGGCGGTGCGGGATATTGGCGAACGGGCAGCCAGGGGCGGGGTGAACTTCGGCCAATTGTTCCTGGGGCTTAGTTTTTTTCTGGTAGCGGCCGGCATCCTGCTAGCGGTGCTGCTCTTTGTCTTGAATATCGAACGCCGGATGGCGCAACTGGCCGCTCTGTCGTTCCTGGGGTTTACCAAACGCCAGGTTAAGGAGATGCTGGTTGCAGAGGGGCTGCTCCTGTCCCTGGCCGGAGCAGGGCTCGGCCTGATCATGGCCATGGCCTATAATCAGGCGGTTTTTGCCGCATTGAGCAGCATTTGGGCGGATGCCGTTAGAACTCAGACTCTGGTGTCTGTCTTCAGGCCCTTTACTTTGTTTACTGGTTTCGCCATCAGCGTCCTGGCTTGCCTGGCCGCCATTTTACTGTACCTCAACCGCCTTTTGAAACAGCGCCCGCAGGCCCTGTACGCAGGGAATGCACCCCGGGTGAAAAAATGGCCGCGGGTATTGAAAATGAGTTTAATATTCCTGAGCGGGGCCCTGGCCCTGGCATTGGTGGCCCGGAGTTATGCTCAAAGTGCGTTTCAGGACGCCAATGCATTTTTCATGGCCGGGGGCTTGTTGCTGGCCTCTTTTCTGTTGTTCACCCATGATCGGCTCCGGGAAGGGGAAAAAACCAGCAGCGTATTTCAGATGACGGCCCCCATGCTCATCCGGCAAAACATCGGCCGAAACGCCAACCGGAGCTTTGTGGTGATTGCCCTCTTTGCGCTCGCGGCCTTTCTCATCGTATCCACCGGCGCCCACCGGAAAGACATTTTTTCTGATGCCCGGGAAAAAAGCGGCGGCGCAGGAGGTTTTCTGTTTTTTGCGGAGTCTTCCATCCCCGTTTTACACAACCTGAACGATCCCGCCGTCCGCTTTGAAGCCGGGCTGGAAAAGGATTACCAGATAGTGCAGTTGCTGGCCCATCAGGGCGACGACGCCAGCTGCCTGAACCTCAACCGGACGGCCAACCCCCAAATACTGGGCGTCGAACCCGAAAGCCTGGCCGGCCGCTTCAGCTTTGTCACTCAGATACCCGAACGCATGCAGGCCGATCCCTGGAGCGCGCTAAACCAGGAACTGGGGGAAAACACCATCCCGGCCATCGCCGATCAAACCGTCATTCAATGGGGCCTGGGGCTGAAGGTGGGTGATACGCTGCAGTATCTCAATGAGAACGGGGCCGTGCTGAACCTCAAGCTCATCGGCGGATTGGCCAATTCCATTTTTCAGGGCAGCGTACTCATTGGCCGGAACAATTTCTTAAGGCATTTTCCATCCGGAAACGGCTCCAATGTGTTTCTGGTGGATGGGAAAATGGAGGACAAAGCGGCAATTCAGGAGGAGCTGCTGCAAGGTTTTCGCGACTACGGATGGTCCATGCAGGAAGCAGCAGCCCGCCTGGCGGAATTCAACTCCGTCGAAAACACTTACCTGTCGATTTTTATGGTGCTGGGCGGGCTCGGGCTTATCCTGGGCGCCATCGGGCTGGGCATCGTCCTGGCCAGAAACCTGCTGTCCCGGCGCAATGAACTGGGCGTCATGCAGGCTGTGGGGTTCCCCCATGCCCTGATCCTGAAGATCATCGTGCTGGAGCATTTTTTCCTGTTGCTTCCGGGCGTCGGCATCGGGCTGGCCAGCGCCATCCTGGCTACCCTGCCATCCTGGCTTAACCCTCAGATGGCCGTCTCCCCCTGGAGCATTGTGCTGCTCATCGGGCTTACATTTCTCAATGGGGTAGCGTGGATTGTCGTGATCAGCCGGCGCTTTCTGAAGCAGGAAGAAATCGTCGAATCGCTGCGGGGTGAGTAGATGGTTAAATGTGAATTCTATAAAATAGCGCCACCTTATTGATTTAAGCCTATGAACCCATAGTATTCCCCGGACTTTTGAGTTCAAATTTGGGAAGAAGAAATCCCGGATACCTCGTTCCTGGCAAGAGACATACCCGGAGGCTACCTGCCAAACGGTTAACCAGGAGAATTATCTTGCTTTTGTCCTGAAGGAAACAAAATGAACGTATTCCAAAAATCACCCCATTGCCCCGTACCATCCTGCGCCTAATAAAGCAGCCCTGCGGTTCAGTATCAACGTAACCGGCATTGTTTTTACCAGTGGCAGCAGTCGGCCTACGTCAAAGAAGTGTTTTTCAAAAATGCCCTGCCGGGTATCGTTCCATACCTTGGGGATAATACCGCCACCGATGTAGATTCCGCCCGTGGCCTTGAATTTCACAGCCAGATTTGCCGATTCCTGCGCCAGGTAACGGACAAACAGGTCAATGGCCTCTATGCAGACAGGGCTTCCTTCGGCCGCCGCCTTGCTGATAGAGGCCGCATCGATATGCTCAAGAACCGGCGCTTCCTTGTGCTCCACATCGCGCAGGAATTCGAATATATTGGCAATGCCCATGCCGGAGGCCACCCGCTCCCAGCTAACATGGCCTTCATATTTTTTACGGAGGTACTGGAAAAGGCGCCAATCGAATTCGTTGCGGGGGGCAAAATGCGCATGCCCGCCTTCCGAAGCAAACGGACGGAAGGCCTTCCCGTCCCAGAACAGGCCGCCCTCGCCTAAACCGGTGCCGGGGGAAATCACCGCTCCGTTTCCGGGCTCCGGGTTTTCGCCCGGGAAAAGGACTCTCAGGTCGTCCTCCTCCAGGGCAACCAGCCCATAACAATTGGCTTCCAGGTCGTTGATCAGAAAAACGGTTTCCATTCCCAGCGCCGCCCGGATCGTTTGGGTATCGATATCCCAACGCAGGTTGGTGCCCTGCGCCCTGCCGTGTTTGATCGGGCCGGCAAAAGAGATGCACATCCGTTTGGGCAGAGAGAATTCCTTGCAGAAATCCCGGACTACGGCAACCAGGGAGTCCCACTCGGCCGTCCAGTAACGTTGGGGGCCGGTTTTCATAACAGGCCGGCCTTCTTCCAGTTCGAAGAGCGCAATATCCGTTTTAGTGCCCCCGACATCGGCGGCAAGCCAGGCGGCTGCTTCCGACAAGGGTTCTCGCTGTGGGAAAGCAATGGGAATGCGGGAATGCTGCATAGTTTGATGATTATTTCAACGGGACCATTCGTTCGCCCGGCGAAATTAGTCATTTCCCGCAACTATTTAGGACTCCTTTTGCGGCAATCCGGAACGCGGGCCTGTGGCCCGCGACGCAGGCAGAGCCCCTCCCAGGGCTCAGTGATTATCACTTCGCGGGCCATAGGCCAGCCTTCCAACCTAAATAGTTGCCATTTCCTGCAGCTAAGTAGTTGGACACATTTAGCAGAACTATATAACAATCCAACAATATAACCCCACCCCCAGGAACAATGCTATTGACGCCGTATTTCCGAAGCAGTATGAGTTACAATAAATGTGTCCAACTACTTATTTAGCTACGCCGGCTCAGGTTAGGCTCACCAGACAAAGGTTCCCGCCGTCCGGGCCTGCAGGGAGGCTGTGATCCACTTCCCGCCTGAACTGATGTTGAAGGACTGAATATTGGCGCTGTCATTCAGCACGATCAGCACCGTCTTTCCATCGGGCCTTCGGAAAGCCACGTTCGGCAGGGGGCCCAGTATATTGCTGCCCACCCGCACCGAACCCGGATGCACAAAGCTGGACGCCTGTGCAACGATGTAAAAACTGACATTTTTCGTGGCCTTCGAGCCGTCGATCGTCACCGCGCCCCGGCACTCCGTGCAGCCGCCGGGCGTGTGGGGCTCGTAGTTCGGGTCGCTGGCGAGGTTCCATTCGAGGGCCACCCGGCTCCAGTTCCGCATCGTGCCGATGATGACGTTTTTCATGTGCCACATCAGGTCGCCCTCGAAGGCGCCGTTCGCCCCCGTCCATTGTTCGGTAAAGTATAAGGCCTTGTCGGGATGGGCATCGTGCACCACCGACATGGCGCCGACATCGCCGGCGTACAGGTGGAAGGCCGAACCATGCACGAAAGCCTTGGCAGCGGGGTCGTTTAGAATCTCTATGGGATAGCCGGGGTTGTCACAGTTGTGGTCCCAGATGACGATTTTCGTACCCAGCCCCGCCGCCTGAAAAGCAGGGCCGAGGTGGTTTTTGATAAAATCGGCCTGCTGCGCCGCCGACATGACCATGCTGGGGTTGTTGCCGCCATGCTGGGGCTCGTTCTGCGGCGTCACGGCATCGATGGTGATACCTTCCGCAGCCATGGCCTGAATGTAGCGGACAAAGTAACGGGCATAGGCGCCGTAATACTGCGGCTTCAGGTTGCCGCCGATGCTGCTGCCGTTCGTTTTCATCCAAACCGGGGGGCTCCAGGGGGAGCCCATGATCCGGATATCGGGATTGATGGCCAGAATTTCCTTCAAAACCGGAATGAGGTGCAGCGTGTCCTTCGACAGGCTGAAATGTTGCATGTCGGGGTCGGTTTGCCCCGCCGGAAGGTCGTTGTAGCTGAACACCTCGGCGTCCAGGTCCGATGCTCCGATGCTGAGGCGCAGGTAACTCACGCCGATGCCCTTGCCGGCTGTCCCGAAAAAGTCCTGAAGCAGGGCCGCCCGCTCAGCTGCTCCCATCTGGTGCAGCAGCATGGCGCTGCCGCCCGTAAGGGTGTAGCCGAAGCCGTCCACGCTTTGAAAGCGCTGGGTGGTGTCTATCTGAATGGTTGGGAAGCGGCCGTCCTCGCCATCGGCAAAATCGATGGTTTTTTTGTACAGCAGGTTCACGCCATTGCCGGAAGTCGTCCAGACTCCGACGGGCAGTTCCGGGACAGGCGTTATCGGCTCGTCTTCGGAATGGGGCTTGCTGCAGCCTACTACGCCGTAGGTAAGCAGCATAAAAAGGAGTTTGTACATGTCGTCGTTTTGGTTGAATATTCCAGAAGGAGCCCGATGCCGGCATCGGGCTTCTTCTGCCTTGGGATCAATAGCCCGGGTTTTGCGTCAGTTTCGAGTTTTTGTCCAGTTCCGCCTGCGGGATGGGCCAGAGCAGGCGCTCGGGGGTTAGGTTGTAACCCAGGTTTTCGCCATTGGCCCCCCTGGCGTTGTTCATCACTTCGATGGCCCGGCCCGTGCGCTTCAGGTCGTACCAGCGGTGCCCCTCGAATGCCAGTTCGAGGCGGCGCTCCTTTTCGATGGCGAGGCGCAGCTCCGCCTGCGTCGATGCCGTGGTGGGGGGCAGGTTGACCCTGTCCCGTATCTCATTCACCAGGGCCGCGGCGCCAGGCTGGTCGCCCAGCTCATTCAGCGCCTCGGCCTTCAGCAGCAGTATGTCCGCCAGGCGGATAAAGATGTAGTTCTGGTCGCTGCCTTCCTGGAAATTGCGCCATTTGTTGATGAAGGGGTAGTGCGTCTGTGGCCAGTGGGGGTCCGACCACTTGCCGGTGACATCTAGGAAGATGACAGCGGCATTTTTCCTGATCTGGTCGTTCTCCGCATCGAAGGCGGCCACGAGGTCATTGGCGGGCAGGTTGAATTTTTTCCAGTCCAGCCCCTGGAATATCTTCGTACCCCAGTTGCCGTCAGCCGCCCCGCCGTTGTAATTGATCTCAAAGATGGATTCCTCGCTGTTCTCGTTGGCATTATCCCAGAGCGCATCGTAGTCGTCGAGCAGCGAATAGCCCCCGGCGATCACCGCATCGCAGTATTCCCTGACCTTCGCCCAGTCGTGGGGCTCCACGGTGGCGTGCACTTTCGCCAGCATGGCGTTTACGGCTCCCGTGGTGGCGTACCCCTTGTGCGGCGCGGTGGCGCGCACCCGCGCGAGGGCCGTCTCCAGGTCGGCGATGATCTGGGCGTAAACCTCATCCTGCGGGGAACGGGCAGGGAAAATGATGGAATATATCTCATCCAGCTTGTCGGCGCTGATGGTTTTGACTTCCTGCAGCTGAAGCGGCACATCACCCCACAACTGCACCAGCTGGAAGTACATGAACGCGCGGATAAAGGAAGCTTCGCCAATGATCTCGGCTCTCCGGGAGGCGGAAAGGGCCGGGTCGGTGACTGCGCCGATGTTGTTCAGGATGGTGTTCGTTTTGCCGATGGTCGAATAGAGGTACGCCCAGTCGCGGCTGACGTTCCTGTTGGTGGCGTCCAGGCGGTAGTCGTCGATCTGGAAGTTGTCTGGGTTGTCCCCCCCGGCATAGGCGTCGTCGGCCTGGGCGTCACCATTGACGTAGTAATCCAGCTGGTAATACTCGTTCTTGAAATCGGAATAGGCGCCGGCGAGGGCCGCCTCGACTTCGCTGGCGGATTTGAAATACACGGAATCGGCGCCGGTATTGTCAACGGCGATGCTCTGGGAGGCCGGCTCCAACTCCAGGTAATCTTCGCAGGAAAACAAGGCGAATGCAGCAACGAGCGTAAGAAGTGCTATGTATGGTTTCATTTTTTCCCGATTTTAAAATTCAACGTTTATGCCGGCAATGAGGGTTCGGGCCTGCGGGTACGTCCCGTAGTCGATGCCCTGCTCGGTGGCGCTCCTTCCGAAGGCGTTCACCTCGGGGTCGAAACCGCTGTACTTCGTGAAAGTCAGCAGGTTCTGCCCGGTAACATAAACCGAAAGGTTGCGGATGGCCAGCCGTTCAAGCGTTTTGGGGTTGAAGGCATAAGACAGGGTGATGGCCTTCAGGCGAAGATAGGAACCGTCTTCCACAAAGCGGGTGGAATTGCGCACGTTGTCCACCTTGCCGCCACCGATAGCCCTGGGGATATCGGTGTTGCGGTTGTCGGGCGTCCAGCGGCGCAGCACGTCAACCGACTGGTTTTTGCTGTCGAACATGCCTTCCAGGTCGATGCGGGTGGCGTTGAAAATATCGTTGCCCTGGCTGCCCTGGAAGAAGAAGTCCAACCCGAAGTTTTTCCATGAAAAGGTATTGGTCAGCCCGTAGGTGAAATCCGGGTTGGCGTCGCCGATGACGGTGCGGTCGCCCGGGTCGAAAATGCCGTTCCCGTTCACGTCCTTGTACATCAGGTCGCCTGTTTCGGGATCGACGCCTTCGGAAATATAGCCGAAGAAAACGCCGAGCGGCAGGCCTTCCCGCACGATGGCCACGTCCTGGTTGTTGCTGTACACCCGCCCGAAATAATACACGTCGGTGTATTGCAGTTCCAGCACTTTATTCCTGTTGAAGGAAATGTTGAAGTCGGTGTTCCAGCGCAGCGCCCCGGTGGTGTTCACCGTGGAAACATTGAACTCGAGTCCCCTGTTTTCGATGGTTCCGGCGTTGGTCTGAATGGAAGTGATGGGCAGGGAGTTGGAGAGCTGCACGTTCAGCAGCACGTCATTGGTCTTTTTGTAGTAGGCGTCGGCCGTGAAGTTGAAACGCCCTTCCCAGAGGGAGAGGTCCAGCCCGATGTTGGACTGTGCAGTCGTTTCCCAGCGCAGGTCGGGGTTGCCGTAAGTGGACTGTACGGCCGCCGGCCCCGAGAGTGGGTTGGTGGCGGCGCGGCGGTAGTAGGACACCAGCCCGTAGCGGGCATAATTGGAGATGCCTTCCTGGTTGCCGTTTTTGCCCCAGCCGAGGCGAAGTTTCATATCGTAAATGGCGCCGAAGTTTTCCATGAAGGGTTCTGCGGAGATGCGCCAGCCGAGCGAGAAGGACGGCATGGCGCCCCAGTGGTGCGCCAGCTTGGAAGAGCCGTCACGCCTGACGGAAGCCGTCAGCAGGTATTTGCTCTTATAGTCATAGGTAAAGCGCCCGAAAAAGGAGGCCAGCGCCCACTCCTGCACATCGGTGCTGGCGGAAATGCTGTTGGCCGCATTCAGGGTCGTAACGGAAACATCGGCCGGGAAGTCGTTGCCGTAGATGTAGGAATTACTCCAGCGGGACTTCTGGATACTGCTGCCCGCCAGGAAGGACACCTTGTTCTCGCCAAAGGAGGTAGCATAGCTGGCGGTATTTTCCCAAAGCCAGATGGTGTTGTTGGACTTGTCGGCCTGCCCCAGGCCGTTTTGGTTGCGGCCGTAGTTGGTGCGGAAGGGGTCGAGGTAGTACTCCCACTGGTGGGCGTTGATGTCGGCCCCGAAGTTGGTTTTCAGGGCGAATCCTTTGAAAAGGGTGGCCTCGGCGTTGAAGTTCCCGAAAAGGCGGGTGTCGATGGACTCCTGGTCGGGGCCGAACATATAGGCCACGGGGTTTTCCCAGGAAGGCTGGAATGGGTTGGGGTCGAACTGCCCGCTGCCGTCCTTTTTGTAAATGCTGAGGAAAGGCGGGGTGTTCAGGGCGCTCATAATGACGCCGCCGCGCCCGCTGCTGGCATTATCGGGGGTGTCTTTGGTGCTGGAGCGCAACACGTTCATGCTCGCTCCGATGCTCAGCCAGTCCGTGGCCTGGTTGTCCAGGTTCAGCCGCAGGGAATAGCGGCCGAAGCGGGCAGGCTCCACAATGCCCGACTGGTTGAGGTAGTTGGCGGACAGGAGGTAGCGGGCCTTGTCCGTTCCGCCCGCAAAGGATAACTGGTAGCTCTGGGTATTGCCGTATCCGAAAACCTCTTCGCTCCAGTCGGTGTAACCCGTCGCTGCCGGGTCGAGCGCCCCGGGGATGATCTCCTCGATCAGGTTGCGGTACTGTTTGGTGCTGAGGGTCTCGACTGTCTTGCGGAGGTCCGAAACGCCGGCATAAGCGTTGAAAGTGATGGAAGAGCTGTTCTCCGAGCCGCGTTTGGTGGTGATGATGACCACGCCATTGGCGGCGCGCGCGCCGTAAATCGCTGCGGAGGATGCGTCCTTCAGCACGGTCATGGACGCGATGTCGGATGGGTTCAGGCCCCGTATATCGGTGGTGGGCACGCCGTCCACGACGTACAGGGGTTCGTTGCCGGCCAGGACGGAGGTGGCCCCGCGCACCCGCACGGCGATGTCGGCGCCCGGTTTGCCGGAGGGCTGCACGACCTGTACGCCCGCAGCTTTGCCCTGCAGGGCCTCGGCGGCAGAAACCATGGGCCTGTTTTTGATCGCTTTTTCATCGATGACCACCACGGCCGTGGTGAGGTCTTCTTTTTTCTGCGTGCCGTAGCCTATGACCACTACGTTTTCCAGCAGGTAACTGGCCGTCTGCAGCACGACGTCTATCCGCGTCCTGCCGTTTATGGAAATCTCCCGGGGTTCATAGCCGGTATAGGAAAAAACCAGAACCCCCTCTCCCACATCTATAGCGTACTCGCCATCGAAGTCCGTAATGGTTCCCTGGGTTGTTCCTTTCAGGGCCACCGTAGCCCCCACCAGTGGTTCTCCGGTAGTATCCGTGACTTTTCCGGTGACCTGAGCAGTACCGGCAACAGCTACGAGAAAACTGCATATTAAAGAGATGAGCCTAGCCATTTGATCAAGCGTATTGGTTAAAAGTGTTGGAAAAGGCGGGCGCCGCACCCGCCTCCGCTGGAGGGGCGAAGGCAGGCGCGGCGCCCGGCAAAAAAGCGGGAGAAATTTAACGCACCAGAACCATCGTCCACGCAGCCGTGCCGCTGTGGTCGCCGGAAATGTCCACTGAGATCGTCAGGGTTTCCGTCGTGCCGTCATCGACGTAGCTCATGACCTCGTACTGGTTGGAGTCCAGCCCGCCGTTGGGCGGGTTGGCGCCGTTGGAGTTTTCGCCACCGTAATAACCTTTGTAGAAACCGATGAATGCGGCGCCCGTCGCGCCGTTGGTAACCGTAATGATGGGCCTGCCGGAAGGCGAGGCGGCAGCCGTCGTGAAGGACCAGGAGTGCACCCCGGAGCCGAAGGCGGCGCCGTTGCCGCTGGCGGCGACTTCAGCATCCGACCAGCAGCCGTTGGGGCTGCCCATATAGCCGTCGTTGCGGGCGTCACCGTTGGTTTTGTATTCGTACACGCCGCCGTCGCTGAAAATGAACTCGTCGTTGGTGATGCACGACCAGTCATCCGCGCCCGTGGACGAGCCGTCCAGGAAGTTGGCGGGCACGCCCCACCAGGAGGGGTCGCCGAGGGCCGGGCCTACGAAGATGGAGTTAGCCGCATTGCGCACCTTCCAGGCGCCGCCGATGAGGTCGGAAGCCGCCAGGGTTCCCGAAATGGTCACCTGGGTGGAAGCGGTGGCGGAGGCGTTGCCCCTCGTCGCCGTCAGCACGACCGTGTAAATGCCTGCTTCGGCATAGGTATGGGCCGGGTTTTCAAGCGTGGAGCTGGAGCCGTCGCCAAAGTCCCAGTTGTAGCTCGTCGCGTCGTAAGACCTGTTGGTGAAGGTGGCCGTGGGGCCGGCGACTTCGGCATCGAAGCCGGCTACCGGCGGTTCATCATTGGGGTCGTCGTAATGCACCAGGGTGATCTTCCAATAGGCCGGCGTATTGTCGGGCGTGGTATAGTTGGATTGCAGGATCAGGGTGTCCACATCGCCATCATACAATTTCAGGATGGTGAAGGTGACGGAATCCTGCGGCACGCTCACTTCGGCGTCGGTGCCGATTTTGGGCAGCCCGATGAAGGCGCCCAGGCCTTTCACCCTGAGCTTGCCGCCCGACATGGAGAACTTGTGCATGCCGTCGCCAAAGGCGGTCAGGTCGCTGCCCCCGGGGCCCGTCAGGTGTTCGGCAGTCGTTTCAAAACATTCGTTGGCCGGTTCGAAAACGCCGCCTTCGGCCCAGAAATCGCCGTCGGAATCGTACTGGTAATCGCCGTTGCGGAAGAAGATGAATTTATCGTTCATGGTGCAGGGGCGGTTCAGAATGTCCTGGTTGCCCCGGCCCAGGCCCCACCACACTTCGATAGGCGTGGAGCGCCTGCCCACTTCCAGCGGCCAGGTATTGTCGTTGACCGTCCGCAGGAATTTCCAGGTTTTGGATACATCGCCCACCAGCTTGGTCAGCTCGGCATCCGGGTCGACGATATTGATTGTTTGCACCGAAACGTCCTCGTCTTTTCCATTCGTGTGGATAGCCGTCAGCTTGACGGTGTACGCACCAACGCCGGCATAGGTATGCACCGGGTTCTCTTCACTGGAAACGGCGGAGCCGTCGCCGAAATCCCATTCCAGTTCGGAGAAGTTCTGGGAAGCGTTGGTGAAAGTGACTTTCCTGTAATCGTCCGCGTCAATAACATAGGAAAAGCCGGATATCACTTCCACTTCCTCATCGTCCTTGTTGCAGGAAACAAAGAAGCCCACATAGACTGACAACACGATCAGCCAGGAGGCTCTAAGCAGATTTTTCATAATACATGGTTTTTGCAATGGTGAATGAATGTATGGATCGGAAATCCCACCCATAGCCCGTCAGATTTCAAGGCCTGATCGTGGGTTGTTCTTCGTGCTTCCGGCTGCTGGTTTTCGCCTGACAATGCCCGCTTCACGGCGCCGGAGCCGCCTGCCACGGTAAACGAAACCCGCTCAAAACAAAGGTTTGAAAATGCTGTTTTTTTTACCTTTAATTTTGCCGTTATGTTTTTTTTGAAATTATATTCTTTTTCAAAAAACCAGAGCGGTATTACAAAAGAAGCATTTGAAAAGGGGATTTCGAAAAAAATGCACCTGACAAAAGCTCGCCATGCCCCAATTTTCCACAAATCGGGATCAGAAGGCGGCCGGCATGGCGCAGCTGAGGAAAGCGCCGGAGCGGCCCGGCTCAGAGTTTCCAGATGTATTCGTTCAGGGAAGCTTCTTTTTCCAGGCCCATTTTTTTCTTCAGCCGGTACTTGCTCTGCTCAACGCCGTTGACGGTGATGTTGAGAATGGATGCGATCTCCGCATTGGAGAACCCCATGCGGATGAAGCAGCACAGGCGGTTGTCGTGCCCGGTTATGTGGGGATGCCTCAGGTGGAGTTCGTGCACGAAGTCCTGGTGCATTTGGTTGAAGGCCAACTGAAACTGCTCCCAGTAATCTTCCTGTTTCAGTTCGTTATCAATGGCGCGGATGAGCTTGCGGGCCTCTGCGGAGTTCCCATCCTGGCCGGAAAGGCCCATTTTCAGTATCCGGTCCTTTAGGCCTTCCAGAAACTGGTTCTTGTGGGCGGTTTGCAGCACGGAGGCGCTGAGGCGGGCCTGCTTGGCCTCTACCTCTTTTTGGAGGTTCTCATTTTTAAGCCGGAATATTTCCTGTTCCGCCTTAAAGGATTTTTCCTGAAAAACCGCCTTCTGGTGTTCCAGGAAAAAGCGGATGATCAGGTAGGCGACCGCCAGCGCTGCGGCCGCACAAATGAGGTAGAACCACCAGGTTTCCCAGAAGGGAGGGCTCACCTCTATGGCCAGCGTGCGAACCTCACCCCATACGTTGTCGCTGTTGCAGGCTTTGATCTTCAATTGGTAAAAGCCTCCTTTCAGGTTGGAGTACACGGCCCGGTGCTGGCCGGCTTCCGCATAATTCCAGGTTTCATCAAAACCTACCAGTTGGTAGGCGTACTTGTTTTTCGCCGGGTTCGTGTAATCCGTTCCCGAAAATTCGAAAACGATGCCCCGGTCTGCATGGGAAAGCCGGACGACAGTACCCGGGCTGTTCAACCCGCCGTTCAGCACGCTGCGCCCGTTCCAATAACCCACGGACACCTGCTGGCCGGAAAGCCTCAGCCCGGTGAACACGGCTCTGGGCGGATGTGGATTGGGCCGGATGTTTCCGGGGTCGAGGATGGAAAAGCCATTGGTGCCGCCAAAGGCCAGGCGGCCGTCCTTCAGGCTGAGTGACGCCCGGGGGTTGTACTGGTTGTTCCTGAGGTTGTCGTCAGCGCCGAAGTCTTTAATCTCTCCGGTTCGGGGATCCAGGCGCACGATGCCCTTCTGGGTGGCGATCCATAAATGCCCATCGCCGTCCTCCTCAATACTATTGATCATGTTGGAGGGCAGCCCGTTTCGGGTATCATAATAAAGCATGGCGTCCGTATCGGGCGAGAGGCAGTTCAGCCCTTTGAATTCCGTGCCTATCCAGAGGTTGCCCCTGCTGTCCAGGAACAGGCACTGGAGGTTGTTTCCGCTCAGTTGGTTCGGGCCGCCCTGCGTGTACCGCCTGATCTCGCCCGTGGCCAGGTGCAGGCGGTTCAGCCCGTTATCTTCGCTGGCCGCCCAGAGAAAGCCCCTTTTTTTGTCCAGTAAAACATCCACGATCTGGACGCTGGAAATGCTGTTGGGGTTGCCGGGCTCGGGCAGAAAGCGCCTGAACATACTGCTTCCGGGGGGCAGATAGTTGAGCCCGCCGCCAAGGGCGCCGATCCACAGCCCGCCGGCATCGTCCAGCTCCATGTCCCAGACGTTGTTGTGGGACAGCGAACCCGGCTCGCCTGGCTGGCTTCGGAAATTGCGGATGGCGCCGCTGCGGGAATCGAAAAAACAGAGCCCGTCGGCATAAGTGCCCACCCACAAACCGCCATTGCCTGCCGACTCTAGGCAGGTAACCACCTGCTTGGGAAACCTGCCGCCCGAAACCTCTGCCGGGTGCAGCTCGATGCTGTATCCGGCGGCTTCGGCGTAAAACAACCCGCCGCCGTCGGCGCCGATCCAGATCCTGCCCGAATCATCCTCTTCCAGCGCCAGGACGGACCTGAGCCCCTTTCGCCCGTAACCGTTCTGGTTTTCATGGATGAGAAAAGGCGGGGAATAAGCCTTGTGAATATTCACCCCGCCATTGAAGGTGCCTACCCAGAGGTTGCCGATGTTGTCGAACATCAGGTGGTACAGGGCGTTGGTGTTGAGCGCCTGCGGAAAGCCCGCCGAAGTGCTTACATGCTGAAACCGGCCGCTGGATGCCTCCAGAATGTTCAATCCGCCCCCATCAGACGCAATCCAGAGGTTGCCCGAAGGGTCGAAGGCCAGGCTGGTGATGATGTTGTGGGAAATCGTTTGCTGCGGCGCGTTCCCTGCTTTGAAAAAATGCTTGAACTGCCTGCTTTCCGGGCTGTACTTGTATAATCCGCTTCCGGCCGTGCCTATCCAGAGGTTCCCTGCGCTATCGAGGCACAGGGACTTTTCGAAGCTGTTGAGGTTCAGGGAATCCTGGCTGTTCAGATGGGAAATGGACCGGGAGGCGGGGTCATAGGCGTTGATGCCCCGCCCGTCGGTGGCGATCCATACCTGCCCCTGCCGGCCTTCCTGGAAATCAAAGACGAAGTCGTTGCTCAGCGCCCTGGAGGAAGGCCGGCACTGGGTGCAGAAGTGCGCGATCTTCCTGCGGTTCTCATCAAAGACAAAGGCGCCGCTGCCCGAAGTGCCCACCCAGAGCCAGCCCCGGCTGTCCTCGTAAATGCTCCTGATAGTTGCGCGGCCCCAGTCGATCTCGGGGTCCGGGCCGGCGGGAAAGCGCTCAAAAGCGCCCTTTGCCCCATCCCATACGCTGATGCCCGCCCCCCGGTGCCCTATCCAAATCTTCCCTTTTTTGTCCTCCGCCAGGCAAAGCACGGTGGGCCCGTTCAGGGCCTTGCTGTCACCTTCGACAGGCAGGAACACCTCGAATTCATAACCGTTGTAGCGGTTGAGCCCGTAGCGGGTCCCGATCCAGATCAGCCCCTGGCGATCCTGTAAAATGGCGTAAACGGTGCTATGCGACAGCCCGTCGTCGGCTGTCAGGTGTTCAAAAGCGATGGGGGAGTGAAATACCTGGCCGCCCCCCGGAGCAGGCATGGCCAGCGGGGCGGCAAGGGAAAGGAGCACCCTGTATATCCAGGCTGAAATACGCATCAGGCCTATTTGCCTCCGTTAATGATTAATCCAGTTGCAACCGCTTCCCGGGCAGCATCTCCCGATCCTGGGATTGTATTGCCTGCACCCTTGTAGAGAAGGAAATCCCTGAGGGTGTTGACAAATTAATAAAAAGCGAGAAAAAAAACGGGCAAAGCTCCTTATTTTAGGGGAGCTTTTCCGCAAACGAAAACCTCCTTTGAAAAATATGTGGCCAATGCGCCATGCGGAAGCCAGGCCGGCAAGAAGAGCGGGGGGCGCATGGCACACTATCTCCAGATCGCAGGATTTGTCAAAGAATCACAAATAAATATGTGGCGTTTCCTGGCTTCAGCATTCCTCTTCCTTACCCCCGCATACGGCCTGTACGCGCAGCAGCTCACCCCTGCCGACAGCCTGCGCCGGGCCTATGAAAGGGAAAAAGGGCTACTTCAAAAAGCGGACTACTACTACGAATGGGCGTATCTGCTGCTTCGCGATCGCCCCGAAACCGGCCTTGCCACGGCTGACACCCTGGAACAATTGGCCCGCCAGGCCAAAAGCAAAAAAGGCCTGTCGCAGGCGGAATACCTCCGGGGCATGGCTTATTCGGAGCAGGGAAAATACCAGGACGCCCTGCCTCACCACCGCCGGGAACTGGAAACCGCCCTGCAAACCGATGATCCCGAACTGCACGGCAAAGCGCTGAACTCCCTTGGCAACGCTTTCCACAACCTGGGGCGCAACGACAGCGCCATCGTTTACCTCATACAATCGGCGGAAGTCAAGGAGCAGGTGGGCAACCTCCAGGACCTGGCCTCCGCCTACGCCAACATCGGCAATGTGTTCGGCGATGAAAAAGCGTCCGGCAAAGCCGTGGAATACCTCGAAAAAGCCCTGAAAATCCGGCTTAGCCTGCCCGGCGGCGAGCGAAGCGCCATCATCACCTACAACAACATCTCGGTCGCCTACAACGGCGCCGGCCAATATGACAAAGCGATCGAGTATGCCCAAAGGGGCTACCAACTCGCCATGGAGTCGGACAACAAATTCCTCGCCGGCGTGCTGGCCGGCAGCCTCAGCCATCTCTGGCTGAGCAAGGAAAATGTGGATAAATCCATAGAAATAGGCGAACAGTCCGTCCGGCTGCTTTCGGAACTGAACCGCCGAGCTAATATCGTCTATCCCTACGCTACGCTTTCCGAAGCTTACCTGCGCAAGGGCGACTTCGCCAAAGCGCTGGAAATTAACCGGCAGGGTTACGCCATCATGGAGGAACTGGCGCTCATCGAGCCGCTGGGGGTGTATTACGAAAACTTCGCCAACGTTTACGAGGCCATCGGCGACCACAAACAGGCGCTTTTCTGGTATAAGAAATTCAGGGTGCTCGACGATTCCCTGTTCAGCAAAGAGAAAATCGAGGCCGTCGCCGAAGTGGAAGCCAGGTATGAAAGCCAGAAAAAAGAAGCACAACTGGCGCAGCAGCAACTCGCCATCGAACGGGCGGCCTGGCGGCAGAGAACCACTCTCCTTGCCGCGGCGGCGGCCATAATCCTGCTGGCCGGCTTGCTGCTCTACCTTCGCAGCCGGCAAAATATCAGGCAGAAAGAAACCGAACTCGCCGCCCAACTCGAACATGCCGAGGCGGAAAAGCTCCGGGAGATGGACGCGCTCAAATCCACCTTCTTCGCCAACATCAGCCACGAGTTCCGCACGCCGCTCACACTCATCATCAGCCCGGTGGAACAGATGATGGCCGGCTCATTTCAGGGCGATTACCAAAAATATTACCGCATCATCCACCGCAACGGCCAACGCCTGCTCCACCTGGTAAACCAACTGCTGGAGCTGTCGAAACTGGAGAGCGGCAAACTGAAGCTGCAGGGCTCGGAAGGCAACCTGGGGCATTTCGTGGCAGGGCTGGCAGGCTCGTTCGAGAGCCTGGCTGCACGCCGGCAGCTAGCGCTCGAAATCGATATCCCGGCAGAGCCGCTCAACTGTTTCTTCGACCGTGACAAGGTGGAGCAGATCCTTTCCAACCTCCTTTCCAATGCGTTCAAATTCACCGACGAGAACGGGCTGGTGCGGGTGGCGCTGGAAACAGCGGAACCCAGCGGGGGGCAATCGCCCGAACAGGTGCGGCTAAGGGTGAAAGACTCCGGCATCGGCATTCCGGCCGCTCAGCTGCCCCATATCTTCGAACGCTTCACCAAAAGCAGCCTGTCGGATGTGCAGGCGGGCAGCGGCATCGGGCTGGCCCTGGCCAAAGAGTTGGCCGAACTCCATGGCGGGAGTATAGAAGTGGTAAGCGAAGAAGGAAAAGGCACAACCTTCACCGTCTCGCTTGCGGTGGGGCGGGCGTTTTTTAAGGACAACGAAATCATTGGGGCTGTTCCGGCCCCGGGCGCGACGGAAAGGAGCCTTCATGCTGAAACAGAAGCCGCACCCGCTTCCGGATCACCGGAAAAACCAGCGCCTCAAAAGGCCAGCCCCAATTTATCAGACAGCCTCCCGCAGCCGGCCAAACCCCTGCTGCTGCTGGCGGAAGACAACCCCGACGTCCGGCTTTATGTCTCCGACTCCCTCGCCGGAGCATACCAGATCGTGGAAGCCGAAAACGGCGCCATCGCGCTGGCCAAAGCGCTGGAACTGGCGCCCGACCTCATCATCACCGACGTCATGATGCCCGAAATGGACGGCGGCGAATTGTGCCGCCAAATAAGAAGCAACGAAAAAATCAGCCACATCCCCATCGTCATGCTCACCGCAAGGGCAGAACAGGCCGATAAACTGCAGGGCCTTGAAACCGGAGCCGACGACTACCTCGTCAAACCCTTCGACCCCCGCGAACTCCAGGTGCGCGTCAGCAACCTCATCGCCCAGCGGAAAAAACTGCAGGAATCCTACCGCCGCTCTCTGTTCGCCCTGGCGCCGGCGCCCGTGCAGGCCGAAAGTATGGACGCCGTATTTTTGAAGAAAGTGCGGGAGGCCATTGAAGCCAGCCTCGACGACGAAAATTTCAGCGTTGTGGAACTGGGCCGGGAAACCGGCATGAGCCGCAGCCAGTTGCACCGCAAGCTCAGCGCGCTTACCGGTTATTCCCCCAACGAAGTGATCCGCATCATGCGCCTGGAAAAGGCAAAACAACTGTTGGAAAAAAAAGCGGGTTCGATCTCGGAAATCTCCTTCCTCTGCGGCTTCAACTCGCCGGCCTACTTCGCCAAATGTTTCAAAGACCACTTCGGCATGAGGCCGGGCGAGGCGTGAATTTGCCCCGCCGGCGACAAATTTGAAAGACTTCGCGACAATTTTGATAGGCCCCTGCCCGCCCTGGCCCCCATCTTTGCAGCGTACCTTTTTTCAATCAAATTCACCTAAATCTTCAAAACAATGAGAACGGTTCTTTTCAGCTTTGTACTGCTGCTCGCCTTCAACTTATTCAGCGCATCCGCATTGGCTCAAGCCGATGGGCAGGCCGCCTTTGAAGCCCTTCTTAAAAAAATGTATGACGCTTATCAAATCGGAGATGACGACGCCATGTGGGCTTACTACACCGGCCAGGCATCCGAGATCACGCCCGACGGCCGCCTTACCTCCGGCAAACAGGCACTTAAGGCCGGCTGGGACGAGTTCATGGAAATGGTGGACGAAAAGCCGGTTTTTACCTTCAAGCTCACCTCCTGGAGGCTCATCACCCCCGAGGTCGCGCTGATTACCTGGGACTCGAATGCCGACGTCAAAATCCAGGGGCAGCAGGTAGGCGGGCCCTCGGTTTGTGTGGCGGTGCTGCACAAAATCGACGGCGAGTGGAAGATCGAATTCGACAGCATGACCCCGGTGATGCAGATGCCGGCCGGCAATTGACGCCTGCCGGAGTATCTGTCGCTCTTACCTTCTGATCAAGGAACCAGCCGGCACTCGCCTGATCCCCCCGTTTCTATTTATTCTAAAAATCACGATCATGAAAAAAGCCCTCAAATGGGCCGGCATCAGCCTGCTCGGCCTGCTGCTGCTTGCCCTCCTCAGTTCCTGGATACTGGCCAGCAAGTTCAACAGAGAATTTACCAAGGCTTATGAACTGGACCCCGCCCCGATGGCCATACCTTCCGATTCCGCATCCCTCGATCGGGGCAGGATGCTGGCCACCGGCTGCCAGGGCTGCCACGGGCAGGACCTGGCCGGCAAAGTCTTTTTCGACGACCCGGGTATCGGCGTGCTGCCTTCCTCCAACCTGACCCGCGCCAAAGGCAGCGAGACGGAAGGCTATACCAGCCTTGATTTCGTGCGGGCTATCCGCCACGGGCTGAACAAACAAGGCAATGTACTCATGGTCATGCCATCGGAGGCCTACGCCAACTACAGCGACGAGGACCTCGGCTGCCTCATCGCTTACCTGGAGTCGCTGCCGCCCATCGAGCGCACTTTTGACGAGCGCCGCTTTACCTACATGGCGCAGGTGATGGCCGGCGCCGGCTTGTTCGGAGAGATGTTCTCCTACAATAAAATCAACCATGAAAAAGCCGGTAAGGCGGCTGCCCCGCCCATCGGCGCCAGCGTCGAATACGGCGCCTACGTGGCGCGTTTCGACGGCTGCGCCGCCTGCCATGGCGCCAACTTCGGCGGCGGCAAATCGCCCGACCCCGTTTCGCCGCCCGTGCCGGACATCACGCGCAGCGGCAATGCCGGCCAGTGGACGCTCGAGCAGTTCACCGCATTTTTCCGAACCGGCACAACGCCCGATGGCCGTAATCTTAATCCGCAATTCATGCCCTACGAAGGTGTGGGCGGCCTGACAGACGTGGAGATCGAAGGGCTGTACCGCTACATTCAGTCGCTGCCCCCCGCGCATCCGAACGGGTCGGACATTGCCGGAAAATAATATCATCAAAACATCTCTAACCTGCTTAAACAGTTGACATCATGGAAAAGAAAATACTTTTCGGAACCCTCGGCGGCGCCCTTGCCGGGCTGATCGCCTCAACCGTGATCTTCATGGGCCTTTTCGGCGGAATGGCCGAGCAATGGATGGCGGACAATGCCGCCTGCCTCAAGGAAATGAACCCCGCCTGGTGGCCGGCCAGCGCCCTGGCGCAGGGCCTGCTCTATGCCCTCCTCCTCCACAAAATGGGCGTCAGCACCTGGAAGGGCGGCGCCATGGCGGGGGCGTGGATTTCCCTCCTCCTCTTCCTGTTTATCGGAATTGCCATGGCGTCCACCTACACGGCCTACCCCTGGCCCTGGCTGCCCTATGACGTAGTGGGCAACGCGATCGCGGGCGCGGCAGGCGGCGCCGCCATCGGGTGGATATTCGGAAAGGTGAAGTAAACCCTTTGAAACCAGTCGGCAATTATGAAAAATGACGCTTCTTTCTTCAGAATGGCGGGCTTCATCGCCCTGCTTTCCGCGCCGGCGGCCCTGGCCAGCATCCTGCTCGTCTTCGCCGCTTTCAACTGGGACTTTGAGACGGCCTTCGACCCACTGAAAGCCATTGCTTATCAGCCCGGCCCTGCCGCCACACTGCGCTGGGCCTGGATACTCGATATTTTCGGGTACTACCTGCCGGTGCTTCCGCTGGCCCTGGCGCTGCACAGCCGCTTATCGGGAGAGGCGCCGCTGTTCAACCACTTGTTCACCTTTTCCGGCCTGGGCTATATCCTCAGCGGGGCTATCGGCGCCGCCATGCTGGCCGGGGCCACCGCGCCGCAGTATGAGGCCTACTCGGCGGGCGATGCCGCACAGAAGGCAATCGCCGCACAGGTTTTCGCCAACCTCAACAACGAGGTGCTGAGCGGTATATGGAACATTTTCACCATGGCGCTGGCGGCCGTATGGTTTCTGGGTACGGGCTGGCTGCTCCGGCCGGGCAACCGCCTGCTGGGCATATTCACAACGCTGCTGGGCATCGCCAGCCTGGCCGATGTGCTGGGCTACGTTTTCCACAGCGAAGGCATGGCCATGGCCGGGCTGAACTTCTACCTATTCCTCGCGCCCGTCTGGGCGGCCTGGGCAGGGTGGGTTGTCTGGAAAAACAGCTGAATGTTGCGTTCCCTTGCCGGCCTGGCCGGAGTATTCGGCCGGCAAGGGGGCGCACATGGCTGGAGAGCCCCGGCGCCCGGTATTAGCCCACACGAAGGCCCGGGATGCTTTGCCTCGCCTTCTCAGGTTTGCAGAGAACCTGGCTTTGCAAACTCCCCCAGCGGGATTACAGTAATGTTGCGTGCCAGCGGGTATGCCTTCGAGCCGGGATATACTACCCAAAGGTGGTCTAACGAAAGGTCTTCGATGGCCTGGGCCATCGATCTGGTGGCGCGGGGAGCATCCATGTACTTAAATTCGGCGCCCAGCTTTAAACCGCTTTCCTGCCAGTATAAATCCAGTTCAAGGCCGCTATGGGAGGCATAAAAAAACACTTCGTTATCCCGTTTTGACAAATAGGACACCAACTCTTCCAATGCAAAACCTTCCCAGGAAGCACCGGCTTTCGGACTGGTTTTCAAAGCGTAAAGTGTAGGAATAGATTGAAGCGCATGAAAAATACCGGAGTCCCGGAGGTATAACTTTGGGCTTTTTACCAGCCGCTTGTTGAGGTTGGCATGCCAGGGCATGAGCAAGCGGATCATAAAGGTGTCTTCCAAAATAGACAGGTAATGCTTCACCGTTTTGTCGGACACGCCGAAGGAGCGGCTGAGCTCACTGTAATTCAGGGTTTGTCCGTGGTAGTGGCTGATCATGAGCCAAAACCTGTACATGGTGGAAGCAGGTATGTCTATACCGAGTGCGGATAAATCTCTTTCCAAAAAGGTAGCGATAAAATTAGTTCGCCAAAGCATACTTTTTTCGTCGTCGCCGGCCAAAAAAGAACGCGGAAAGCCCCCTCTCAGCCAGAGGTCGTTCATGCGCTGCGAGCCTGTTTCGCTTAGGTTTAAGCCGGTCAGGTAGTAATAGCCGATACGCCCTGCCAATGATTCGCCACTTTGCTGCCGGAGGTTGGAAGAGGCGCTGCCTGTCAACAGGTAGCGTTGCCGGGGATTCTGGTCTACCAAAAAACGGATGAGCGGGAAAATCCCGGGGTTTCGCTGCACTTCGTCAATCATGATCAGGCCTTCCAGGCTTTCCAGGGCCAATTGGGGTTGTTCCAACGCTACAACATCTCTCGGGTTCTCCATGTCAAAAACATAATCGGGGCGGAATGACTTTGCCAAAGTGGTCTTCCCCGATTGCCGGGGCCCGAGTAAGGCCGTCACCGGAAACAGGTTTATCAAAGCGCGAACCCCGGCTTCATCTTTTGAACGGGTAATGTATTCCATAAGGTAGAAATATAGATACGAAAATAAGGATTATCCTTGAAAAATCGGAGTTGAACTCCGATTTTTCAAGGATGATGTCACCGGTCGCCGAAGATGGAGAACCAAACCGCAATCCGGATGGGATCCGGGGAGAGGCTCGGACAGGCGCCATTGCGGAAGAGAAACTGCACACCTGCGGCGGGGCCTGGCGGATGGCAGGTTATTGCGCCCTTTACCTCGTATTGCATTTTCAGAATATTGGAAATGGCCAAATTTTCAAACATCCCCCCTTTCAGAGATGAATCGTCGAGCTCCCCGGCCTCCCTGAGGCCAAGCAGGAAACACGCCAGCCACGTATCGTAAAAATAAAGTTTTGGCGTTTTCACGATCCGTTTGCTGAAATTTTCATAATACGGGGGCAGCAGGAAAAGAATATAACTGCTTTCCTATATCGAGAGCCAGGCTTTGGCGGCCGGCTGTGAAATGCCGCACTCCCGGGCTAAATTGCTCAGGTTGAGAAGTTGGCCGATCCGGGTGGCGCACAGGCCAGGGAAATTCCTGAAAGCCGGCTTTCAGGAAAGCCTTGATGAAATGCCTGGCGAAGCCCCCCCGCTATCCCACAACTTCGGGTGCAACCGCCGGAACGGGCTCCTCAACCCCACTGTCGTCACCGCTGTCGAGTTCATCGGCTACGGCTCCGCTGCGGGCTTTTTTCAGTGCGTTCCAGCGCGTGGACATAAACCAGGCCAGCGGAATGACGCCGCCGAAGAAGAACAGGGTGGCGCCGATGCCGCGCATCCAGGTCAGGGCCTCGAAGGCGCTGCCGTGGATGAACTCCGCAGAGCGGCCGTACCACAGGCCCTGGTCCAGCACCGCCTTGAACTGGATGGCGCCGGCCGGGAACAAGTCGAGGATGACCATGAACATCAGCCCGGCGTTGATCGACCAGAATACCGTTCGGATGAGCTTCGGGTTCCAGCGGTCCTGGCGCAGCACCATCTTGGAGGCGAACAACATGGCGGCCAGGGAGATATTGCCGTAAACGCCCATCAGCGCAGCGTGGGCGTGGTTGATGGTCAGGTAGGTGCCGTGCTCGAAGTAGTTCATGATGGGCAGGTTGACGATAATGCCCATGACGCCGGCCCCGAAGAAGTTCCAGAAGTTGACCGCCACCAGGAAGAGGAATACTTCCGGGAAGGCGAAATTGCGCCCCAGGTCTTTCTGCTCCACATCGCCTACCGCGATGCGGGGCATGTTCTTGAAGCGCCAGGCTTCCACCGTAAGCAGGATCAGCGGGATGAACTGCAGGGTGGAGAATACGCTGCCCAGGGCCATGGTGGCCACTGGCTTGGCGTTCCAGTAGAAGTTGTGCGAAATGCCCAGCAGCCCGGTGCCCAGAAACAGGATGGTGGCGAAATACACCACCCGCACAGCCGCCTGCCGGCTAACCAGCCCCATGAGCACCAGCAGGTAGCTGACGATGACAGTGATGAACACCTCGAAGAAAGCTTCCACCCACATGTGGATGACCATCCAGCGCCAGAAGTCGGCGATGACGAAGTTGGTTTCCGGCGTCGCCACGAAGCCGCTGATGAACAGCAGCGGAATGCCGATCACGGAATACATGATCCATTTGGGCAGGCTCCAGGTTTCTTTATTGGCGAAAGCCGGCCGAAGCCCGCGGAATACGGCCACGGCCCATAATACGAAGACCACCATCAGCAGGCCCTGGTAAAAGCGCCCGAAATCGACGTACTCCCAGCCCTGGTGCCCCAGCGCGTACCACCACTCGCCCAGCAGCCCGAGGGGGCCCAGCACCATGCCCGTCAGCGAACCGCCTACCAGCACCACCAGGAGCCAGAACAGGGTGTTGACCAGCGGCAACTGCCCGGGAATCTCCTTTTTCGAAAGTATGGGCAGAATGAAAATGGACGAGGCGATCCAGCAGGTGGATATCCAGTACAACGACAGCATGATGTGCCAGGTGCGCGACAGCGTCACCGGTATCTCGCCGGCCAGGGGGATGCCGAAGTAGCCCAGAAAGTCGATAAAATCATTGATGGTGATAATGCCGCTGCTGACCTGAATGAAAAACAATATGGCAGCTACCGCAAAGAACTTGTACGTGGCGCGCTGGCTCGGCGTAGGCCTGAAATTCCGCACTTTATCAATGGTGAGCAGGTCTTTTTTGGGCGGCGTAAAGAACTTGTTCGGCAGTTGGTTGTACTGCCCGATGAAGTAGAGCACGATGCCGCAACCCAGCACGAACCCCAGCATGCCCAGCACGCTCCACAGGATGACCGGCGAGGTCGGCGTGTTGCCGGCGACCGGGTCGTAAGGCCAGTTGTGCGTGTAGCTGAAACCCGAGCCCGGGCGCTCGACGGCGCACACCCAGGCGCCCCAGAAGAAAAAGGACGCCAGGTCTTCCACCTCCTGCCGGTCGCTGATATAACCCGGCGGGGGAAAGGATTTGTCCGTATTGTCATCGATAAACAAATCGGTATAGTAAGCCTTCACCTGCTCCAGGGCATAAGCCTGGGCATCCGTGAGGTATATCTTTTGTTCTCCCTCCTTGTAGCGGTTGGTTTTCAGGTCCTTTTTGACCCCCTCCTGCAGGACTTTGAACTCATCCGGCGAAGGCTCCCGGTCGTTTTTGGCCTGGAATTCCCGGGCTTGGTGCTCGGCCATGTAGCGGGCCGTCAGGTTGAGCGCTTCGGCGGTGAAGTCGGGCCCGCGCTGCGCGCCGTCGCCGAAGAAACTCCCGTATTCCATCAGGGCGTACTTGTGGAACACCTTCTGGCCCCGGGTGATGGCGTCCTTCTCCATGAGCACCTCGCCGGAAGGCGCGGCGAATGCCGCCTCGGGTGGCGCGTCGAAATAGGTTTGATAACCGATCATGCCCACCCCCGCCAGGCTGATGATCAGAATGAATGTCAACGGCCCCCACCAGTTGCGGGTGTTCATGAAGTAGTCGATGTTCTTCCTGACGTGGCCATTCCCTCCTTGGTTGTCAGTTTGCTCCATTTTCATGGCATTTAAGTGTTTTTATGGTAAAGCAAATCAGCATAATGAAGAAAAATATTTAAGAGTATTTTATCTTATTTTGTTTCGCAGCTTTTCATCTTACGCCGAATAACCCCTCCCTCATCATGCCGATGTGGAAAGGGAAAAAACCAACAACATGTATCTGGCATGTATTTTTCCCGGGCGCCAGGGACGGCCCGGCTCCACTGATGCCCTTATCCGGGGGCATCCCGAACCATGCCTCCCGGGTAGGGGGTATGAAAAAACGGAAGCCGGATCTCGTTTCGGATGCCGGCCTTGCCTCTGTCAGCCATTGAAGCGCCGGTAGCGCTCATTCACCCAGGCGAAGGAAGTATGGCGATTATTTAAGATTTAATGGCCTTAAATGCAAATGTAGTATTATTTTTTATTCATTGTATGCTTTTAAAAAATTTTATTGCAACAACCTGGTGGCATATATTCGGAGAATCGCGCCGGAGCCGGAATAATTGTTCGCCCGCTTCCATTGGCGGGTGCTCCCCGCCCGGCTGGCTTTATTTGCCCTTCCTCTTTTTTTTTCTTAACTTTCTCTTTTTACCGGCAAAGCATGGATACCTCCGCACGACCCATCATCACCGACCTGTCGCAGCTCGACCCCGAGGGCCGCTATACTTACGCCGACTATCTGATGTGGCGTTTCAAAGAGCGCGTGGAACTCATCCGGGGTAAACTGCTGCGCATGAGCCCGGCGCCGAACAGGATGCACCAGGAAGTTGCTACCCAGCTTACCCGCCACTTCGCTAATTTTTTTGCCGGTAAAACCTGCCGCGTTTATTCCGCCCCCTTTGACGTGCGCCTTCCGGTGAGCCGCAGGCTGGGCCAGGACACTACTGTCGTACAACCCGACCTGTGCGTCATCTGCGACCCCGCCAAGCTCGACGAGCACGGCTGCGCCGGCGCGCCCGACCTGGTTGTCGAAATCCTCTCCCCCGGCAACAGCAGCCGGGAAATGGGCGAAAAGTTCCGCGTGTACGAAGAAGCCGGGGTGCGGGAATACTGGATCGCAAACCCGGAGGAAAAGGTGGTGCTCATCTATGTGCTCAACGACAAAGGCGCCTATATCGGCCTGGCGCCCGTCACCGTGGACAGCCCGCTGCGGGCATCCATTTTCCCGGAACTGGCCATTGACCTGCGGGAGGTATTTGTGGAATGAGCCAGGGGTGCATTGTGCCCACTGCCTTAACGCCCCAGGGCCGCCCGCCCCTCCGCCGTCAGGCGGTCCAGCGACCAGGCGGGCTCCCACACCAGGTTGATGTCCACACCGAAATCGGGGAAATGCGACTGAAGCAGGTGATAAGCCTCTTCGATGATCACGTCGCCCAAAGGGCAGCCGGCAGAAGTCAGCGTCATATCGAGGGCAATCCTCTCCGCCTGTTCATCCAGCCGGATGCCGTAAACCAGCCCCAGGTCGACGATATTGACGGCCAGCTCGGGGTCGATAACCCTTTTCAGCAATGCTTCAATTTGATCTTTTTCCGGCATCATAGCTGATTCTTTTGTAAAACTTACTTCTTCCTCCCCTCTTTTTACCCGGCCGATCCCGACAGTAGCCGGGAGAGGACGGGCCCACTTCCGCCTTCCGACTTCCCACTTCCCACTTCTGACTTCCCACTTCCGACTTCCCACTTCCGACTTCCCATTTCCCACTTCCCATTTCCCACTTCCCACTTCCCACTTCCCACTTCCGACTTCCGACTTCCCACTTCCCACTTCCGACTTCCGACTTCCGACTTAATTAAGGTTTGTGCAACACGATCTTCAGAATATTGAAGTTATAAAATGCTGTGGAAAGCAACAGCAGCAAGCCGCCGGTGCTGATCAGCCAGGGCTGTTGCAGCAGGATGCCGGCCAGCAGCACGGAAAAGCCAGCGGCGAAGGCCCATAACTGCATGTTGGCGGCCTTTTCCGAATACAGTTCTTTGGGCAATGGCGTTTTGGCCTTTCCCACCAGGCCCCGGTACACCTTCAGCCAGACGATGAAGGGCAGTGTTTTGTAGGTTTGCCCCATGATGAGCGCGGTGATGAACCCCAGCATCAGCGCGCTGCCGTAAGCAATGGCGGCAGGCGCCGTAATGTTTTTCAAAAAACCGGAAGGCAGGGAGAGCAACACCACCAGCCCGAGCGGGAGCATGAGCAAAGCAAAGGCCAGGGCCGACTGCATCATGCCGATGTCGAGCTGTTTTTTCACCCTTTTCCGGTAGGCCTCCCAGAGGAAGGACAGAAAGGAAAGCAGCCCGCCCGCCACGCCTGCGATGCCGGCCAGGACGCCCGGGCGCCACTGCAGCCCCAGCGCCAGTATGCCGGCCAGCAGGCCGCCGTTTACCGCGTAATAGGCCAGGTGCAGCTTGCGGCTGTCCAGCCCGTGCGACACCATGAACATGGGCAGCAGGCGGCTGCCCACCCCCATGATCAACTGGATGAACCAGCCCACGATGCCGGCATGGGCGTGCAGCTTCAGCAATTCGAGGTGGGGCGTGCTCAGGAAAGCATAGCGGAGGTTGAAGGCCAAAGTAACGCCCGCCGCCACCGTAAACACCAGCCAAAGCACCGCCGTGAGGATGAAGTCCTGCTCCACCGCCTTTTTTACCGAACGCCTTGCGGTGGCCATCACATTGACGCTGAAGATCAGCACGGCTGCTATAGCCAGCAGCGCGGACACGTACATCAGGGCATCCAGCTGGAACCGCCAGAACACCACGGCAAGCAGAACGGCGGCAAGCCCCAGCAACACAAAGGCGGCGGCGGCCAGGCGCTCGCTGTACAACTTCACTTCCATAACAACTGGAATGAGCTGATACAGTGCGCCGAAAATGACCATGGTGATCCAGCCCAATGCCAGCAGGTGCGTGATGGCCAGCAGCTTCGGATTGAAATAATGCCCGATGAAGGCCTCGGGGAAAAGGAAGATCAGCCCGGCTGCAGCCAGCCAGGCAAAACCTCCGAAAATGAAGTGCGGAATGACCACCGAAGGGGAGGGGGCGTTCTGGCTTGCTATCTGCGCCATACTACCTGTGAATTAACAATTTTACATCCCCCTCTCCCAACTCGGCGATCCAGGCCTTGAACCCGCGCTCTTCCAACTCGGGCAAAAGGTATTGCGGGGTTTTCTTGTGGTGGACAAACAATGCGCCGCCTTCCGGCAGATCCCCAAGTTCATTGAGGATGGCAACCATAGGCAGGGGCATCTCCAGATCGCGCACATCCAGTTCGCGGCAGCAATGCGCATAAGTGGATTTCTGCGCATTCAGGGCATCCATGGAAACGCGGAACAGCCAGTTTCCATCCGGCTTATCCTCCTGCGCCTCCGCCACTTTCAGGAAAAAAGTGTGCACTGCGCCGCCTTCCGCTCTGGTAAAACTGCCATAGCCTTTTTTCCGGAGTATCTTGATCAGCGGCGTCGGCTCGAAGGAGTTGACCACTTCCAGGGCCTGCCCTCCCGGCAGGGTTTTCAGCACACCCATGATCGTCTGAAAAGGGTCGGCGCCGCCCTCCAGGATAGGCCGGACGTCGAGCACCTGCACCCTTCCGGCCCGCACGGCGGCCAGCACCTCATCATCTGCGCCGTATGCAGGCGCTTCCGGCGCGGACTTTTGCGCCGGCTGCACATCGGCCTCAAACCCGATGCCCTGCAGTTTTTCAAGAATATCCTGCACCGAACACCCGCCAATGCGGGCGGCGTCTTCCACCGTGACCCTCGGCGCCAGCACCCTGCGCAGTATCGGGTTGCGCAGCTTGTTGAAATGCGGGTTTATCGAGGCGATGGCTTCGATGGCTGCGCCCTTGTGTTTGATTATGGCGGAAATTTTGGTTTGACTGTCGATCTTCATTTTTTCAGTTTTTCAGCCCAGCATAGCCGCCTCCATATCCACCGCTTTCGGGAACAGGATGTTGTTTTCCAGGTGGACATGCTGGTGCAGGTCCTGTTCGAACTCATTAAGCTTGGCGTACAGCACCCGGTACGACATGCAGGCGTCTTCCGGCGGGGTGAAGGCATCGCTCAGGCGCCGGATTTCCTCCATGCCACCTCCGGCAGATTCATGCTCGGCCTCCATCATGCGGATGGGGTTGGCGATCGTTCCGAAGGGTGGGCGGCCGGCCTGTTTCCCATCGCGCCGGGCGGCGGCCAGTTGTTTGATGTAGGGGAACAGGATGTGTTCCTCTTTGTGCATGTGCATCTGCAGTTCCTGCGCAACCGCTTCGAAATGCTCGGCGATCCCGACGACTTCCGGGTGCGAATCGCCATGAACCCGCGCCACTTTTGTGGCCAATTCGTAAAGCATGGGCAGCGATTCGCTCACATAGCGGTGGTGCGTGGCGACGATGTAATCCGCCAGGAAATCCAACTCCCAGCGGTTGTAATCCTGGTGGATGGAACCGCCCCTTGCCTCAGCCTCATCCAGCTCCTTTTTGACGGCCTGGGGGTCGATGCCCTTTTTCCGGCAGGCCTCCTCCACCGAGCGCTTGCCGCCGCAGCAGTAGTCGATGCCGAATTTGCGGAACACCTCCGCCTTGCGGTAGTCGGCCGCCACCAGCTCGCCGATGGTGGCCTGCTTTTCGCTCCCCTCCAGCTTGGTGATGCGCACCTGCCATACCTCGGGCCCCTCGGCCAGATACTCCCAGCCGAATGTCTGCCCGCGCTCCGCGATCATCTGGTAATAAAGCGGTTTGGGGTCGTGGTCGTTATGGATTACAAAGGCTTCGCCGCCGGACAGCGCGTCGAACCTGTCGAAAATCGTGGGATGCTTCAGCCTCGGTTCGATTTTGGTTACATCTAATGTTTCCATGTCATCTGTATTTTTATGTTTGAATTTCCTTATCGTTTCAGGAAAGCCAGGCCTTCCTCAAGCCTCCCGGCCAGTTCGGAGATCGTCGTACTTTCGAGCATTTCCCGGAGATCTTCCCGGATGCGCCCGAACTTGTGGTGCATGGGGCAGGGGCGGCTTGCGTCGCATTCCTCCAGCCCCAGGCCGCATCCGAGGTAAACGTCGGCCCCGTCGATGGCTGCAACCAGCCGGGCCAGGTTGGACGAAGCCTCCCCCATGCTGTATCCGCCCCCCGGCCCTTTCACCGCATGGATGATGCCGCTGCGGCTGAGCGTTTGCAATATCTTGGCCGTAAAGGCCGCCGGAGCGCCGGCCTCACGGGCAACGTCCTTCAGGCTGGACCGCTGCCCCTGTGCAGATTGCCCGGCGATGTAGATCGCCGCCCGGATGCCGTATTCGCATGCTTTGGAAAACATTGGCGCTTTATTTAAGACAAATATAGCTTAAATATACAAAAAGGACAAATTTGTCCTGAATTATTTTTTATTTGAAAACATCCTGGCTTAACTCGACGCAGGTTCCACAGGAGGAAGGGCTTTCAAAACCCGCCAAAAACAGAACGGCCCTCAACTGAGGGCCGTCAGCGCCAGGGCGGTTCCCTTACTTTTGCCATTTTCCCTTCACGCGGTCCACCAGATAGTACACCACAGGCACCAGGTAAACGGTCAGGATCAGCGAAGAGAGCAGGCCGCCGATGATTACCCAGGCCAGTCCATTCTTCCACTCGCTGGCCGTGCCTTTTGCCAGAGCGATGGGCAGCATGCCGATAGCCATGGCCAATGTGGTCATCAGAATAGGGCGCATCCGTTCTTTCCCGGCAATGATGAGCGCTTCTTTAAAATGCGTGCCTTCCGCTTTGAGCTGATTGGTGAAATCAACGATCAGGATCGAGTTTTTGGTGACCAGCCCCATCAGCATGATCAGGCCCAGGAGTGCGAACAAACTCAGGTTGCTCATGGATAGATTCAAGGCCAGAAATGCCCCGATCGCCGCCACCGGAATGGCGAACAAAGCCACAAAGGGATAAATAAAACTATCGTACAAGGCCACCAGGATGAGGTAGATCAGCAGGAAGGAAATGGCTAAAACGTAACCCAGGGCCCCAAAACTGTCGTTCTGCCGCTTAATATCGCTGCCCCAGGCGAGTTCCACCCCATTCGGCAATGGATTCTTCTTCAGATAAGCTACCACCTCGTCAGCGACCGTCCCCGAGGGCCGGCCCAGGGCGTCGGCCGTGAGCGTAAGGGCGGGTTGCCGGTCTTTGCGTTCCAGAAGCGAGGGTGAGCGATCCTGAACCACATCAGCGAATTGCGACACCTGCACCGGAAAGCCCATTGGGTTGAGGATATTCAGCCGGTTCACGCTCTGGTAATCCAGGCGGTCGAGATCCTGCAGCCATATTCTGACCGGATATTCCGTATCTCCCTCGGTGAGCGTGGCGTCGTCATTGCCGGTGAACGCTATGCGCAGATTTTGCGCTGCATAGGCGGTGTTCAGGCCGAGGCGCTGCATTTTGTCTTTGTCGGGCGCCACCTTGAATTCAGGGCTCCCCTCCTCCACGGAAAGCTGTACGTTATCCGCGCCGGGAATGCGCTGCACGATTTCCCGCAGCTTCTTGCCCGTGTCCATCACCTGGTCCAGGTTGTTTCCGCTCAAGGTCATTTCGATCGGCGCCGTACGGGGAACCAGGCCCAGGGCCGCCATGGAAAACCGGATATGAGGATATTCCTCCTGTAGATCCCGGCGCAGGCGCAACATGAAGTCTTCGGTCCGCAGGTTGTCGATTTCTTTTTTGGGCTTTAGCTGAACCGTGTACTCCGTTTTATAGGTGGCGCCTACGCCCAGGCTGCCGATCCCCGTACCGGGGCCGCCGACGTTACTAAACAGGGATTTGACTTCCGGCAGAGACAAGATGTAGTTTTCGATGGCTAAAGAAACCGCATCGTTTTGCCGGATGGGCGTGCTCTTGTCAAACTCCAGCGCAAAACGGAACTTGCCCTGGTCGCCTGTTGCGATCAGCTCCTTGCCGATGATGCCCTGCCGCATGACGCCCAGCGTCATGGCGAAAAGTAAAAGCACGATGCCCGTGAAGATCAATTTATGGCCTAGCACCCAACGCAATTGCCCGCCATACCATTCGATAAACTGATCCAGTTGCTTTTCAAACCAGATCAGAAAGCGGCTGAAGATATTCGTGGGCTGCAAATCCGCCTTTTTCCCGATGCGGGAAGCCAGCCAGGGGGTTAACGTAAACCCGACCAGCAAACTCGTCAGGGTGGAAGTAACGACGACCACGGAAAACTGCTTCAACATATCCGCTACGAAGACCTGCAAAAACAGGATCGGCAAGAATACGACCACGTCCACCAAGGTGATGGACAAGGCGGAGAAACCGATCTCCATCCTGCCTTCCAGCGCGGCTTTGCGTTTTCCCTTGCCCATGTCCAAATGCCGCTGTATGTTTTCCAGAACCACCACCGCGTCGTCCACGAGGATGCCGATGATCAGGGACATGGCCAGCAGGGTCATCAGGTTCAGGGTGTAGTTGAGCAGCCACATGGCGGCGAAAGCGGTAATCAGCGAGGTCGGGATGGCGACCAGTACGATGAGCGCGTTCCGGAAACTATGCAGGAACAGGAGCATTACCAAAGAAACGAGGATGACCGCCAGGATCAGGTCCTCCAGAACGGCGTTCACCGCAGCGATGGTGTTGTCGGTGCTGTCGTCGGCAATGACGAAGCGCACTTCGTGGCGGGCGTTTTGTTCTTCGATTTTTTCAAGCGTAGCGCGCACGGCTCTGGAAACGTCTACGGCATTGGCGTCGCCCTGTTTTTTGAGCAGCAGCCCGATGCTGTTCTTGCCGTTGTAACGGCTGACGGACGTGATTTCCCGGACGCCGTCCGTCACCTCGGCCACATCCTTGACGTAGACCGGGCTGTTGGGCGCCGGCAGAGCGATCTGCACATTCCGGATATCTTCCAGGTTGGTAAATTTTCCGGCCAGTCGCACCGAATTGCTTTCTGCGTTGGTTTCTACCTTGCCGGCGGGCAGATCCAAACCTGAGCGGTTGACCGCCTCCACTACCTGCGCCAGCGAAACGCGATAAAATTTCAGTTTCTCCGGATCGGCCTTTACCTGAATTTCCCGCTCTTCGCCTCCAAGGAGGGTGATCTCCGCCACGCCTTTGAGTTGCTGGATCTGCGGCAGGTACTCGTCTTTCATCTTTTGGTAAAAGATCGTCCCCGGTAAATTGCTCGTAGCGCTGATCGACATGATCGGCAGGTCGTTTGGCGAAACCTTGCTCATCACCGGGCTTAAAATGTCGGCGGGCAGGTCCTTCCGGATATTGTCGATGTAGTGTTGCGCGTCCTGCATGGCTTTGTCCAGGTCCGTGCCGTAGTCCAGGTTGGCTATGATTATCGAAGCGTTGGGCAGCGACTTGGCCACCAGATAATCCACACCTTCCAGGTTGGACAGGGCGTCTTCAATCTTCCGGGAAACGGATGTTTCCACTTCGCCCGGCTCGGCCCCCGGATAGCCCGTCCTGATCACGATGACCGGCTGGTTGAAATCCGGCATGAGTTCATAACTCAGGTTTTTAAACCCGATAATGCCCAACAGCGCAAAGATGCTGAACAGGACGATAATGAGCGAGGGGCGGTTGATGGATACCTCAGTAATATTCATGCGTTGTTAGTTTTGGGCGGGAACGGTTACCTTTCCGAACATACCGGCCTTTAAGGCGTGATTTTGGAAGTTCCGAACCGAGAATTGGACGGGAAAACTATTGCCGGCGTTGGCCTTGCTGCCGATCATGGAAACCTTGCCCGGCAGCGGCCGGCCGGGGTAGGCGTCGGCGGCCACGGTATAAGTCCGGCCGGGCTGGAAATACTTCAGATCGCTTTCTGACACGAGGACGGTGAATTTCAATTGAGCAATATCCATGAGGTGCAACAGCGGGACGCCCGGCGCGGCAAAGCCGCCTTCTTCGTTCAGTTTGGCCACGACCACCCCGCCGAACGGCGCCTTGACGGCCGTTTTGTTGATTTGTTCCTGGATCGTCGCCCGCTGAACCCGGGCGGATTTCAGGCCCAGTTCGGCTTTTTCCAGTTGCACGCCCTGCACCGCGTCGGCTTGAGCCAGAATGGAATAGCGTTTGACATCCGCTTCCAGCCCTTCAATCTGTACATCGATGGACTGTAATTGCAGCTGCAGCAAGGCGTCATCCAACTGTACAAGGGTTTGCCCTTCAGACACGATGCTGCCGGCGTCCACCCAAATGCGGTTGATTTTTCCCTGAACTTCGGCGCTGATTTTGCTTTCCCGGTTTGGCTCAAAGGCGCCCGTGAAGGCCAGGCTGTCAGATTCTGTTTCCAGCGATTGTTCCGCAGTGGCGCCGCCTTCGGGGATAGTGGTTTCCGACGGATCGAAATGATAGACCCTTTCTTCCGCAACCTGCTTGTTGCTTATGAGTTTGAAGGCTATTCCTGCGGAGGCTCCGGCCAAAAGGAGGGCCGGGATAAGATATGCGAGGATTCGTTTCATGATTTTTATTGGTTGATTGAGCCGGTGGCTCTTTTAAGTTCCAGGTCGGCTTTGAGATATTCGATAATAGCGTTCAGGTAAGTTTGCTGTGCTTCCCGCAATGCATTGTCAGCCAGCAGGACATCCGCGAGGGTGGCCGTTCCCTGTTCCTGTTGGAGAACGGCCTGCCGGTAAACCGTTTGGGCGAGTTCAATTTGTTGCGACGAGGTTTGAATGGTGCGTTCAGCCGTGCTTCGCTGAAGGGTGGCGTTGGCGGCCAACAGATCGTTTTGCGCCTGTATTTGATCTGCCTGGATCGCGCTATTGCGCAATTCAATGCTTTTCTGTTCGATCTGCATCCGGGTGGTTCCGTTCCAGATCGGATAATCGGCCCGGACGCCGAAGAACCCAACCGGAAAAAATTTGAGGAAGGGTTCAGGTTGTTGGCCATAGCCAAAACCGGTAAGCCCGTAATTGGCCAACAGGGAAACCGAAGGCCGCCTTGATTTTTGCAGGGTGTTCAGTTCATTGGCCAACAGGCGGCTCCGGGTTCTCGCGATTTGGAGGTCCAATGACGGAGCGGCTGAATAATTTACCGCATCCTGCCGCTCTATGGCAGTTTCAACGCTTAGTGGCTTATCCAAAGGCAGCCCCATCAAAAATTTCAGGCTGTTCAATACTTGTTCCAGTTTACTTTCCGCCTGCGCCTTTTGAGCGGAAAGCTGCTCGCTCTGCAACTGCAATTTGCCCAGGTCGGTTCCCGTGGCAAGCCCCTGTTCCCTCAGCAATTCCATATTGACGAGCAGGTTGTTCACATTGGCCAGGTTACTGTCAATGAAAATCAACTGGTGGTGCAGCACCTGGGCGTTGTAGTACAGGTTCGCCACCTCGAAAATGACTTGTTCTTCGCTCTTCCGGTACTGCAGGCCGCTCAGTCCGCCGGCTATCTCGGCGGCCTGTATGCCTCCCTTGATTTGGGGGTTGTACAACGGCATGGCCAACTGGACGTTCGCGCCGATATTGTGAGGCACGCCGAACTGGGCGTCTTTGTACATGCCTTCCGGGCCATTAAAAACTTCCAAAGGCAGCAGCTGAGTGGGCAAATGGGTAAAATACCGGTAATCGGCCCCCGCCGTCACCCTGGGCAAAAGATTGCCCCTGGCCTCCTGTTGCCGCAACCGGCTGAGCGCCTGATCGTTCCGGCCTGCTTGCAGGGTTTTGTTGAAAACGAGCGCCGTATCGACGCATTGCTCCAACGCCAGTGCTTGCGCGCCGCCCCGGCTATACGGGAAAAAGGCGAAAGAAAGGAGCAGCAGGATTATTTGTATGTGAATATTCACTAACCTCATGAGTGAAAAAATTTACTTGATAAGTAGTAATTGGCTGTCCTGAACGCCTCTGACCCAGTGTTTCACCATGGGTTCTATACGGATGTAATCGCCGTTGAAGAGGGCCTGCCTACGCCCTTTTTCATCCTCATAGACCGCTTCGCCCGCCACGCATACCAGTAGGGCCTCTACCTTCGTGACGTGTTCTTTGAGGAGGCCGTCCTTGTTGATCTGCAAGGCGGCCACGGTGGCTTCCGTGCCTTTGAAGAGGGGTTTGGGAGAAACGGCCTGAGCCGGATCGTGCAATGCGCTGATGTTGCTCATGGTTCTGTTGGTTAAATGGCCAAGATTGCCGGTTGCCGCTTTTTTTTGCACGGCGCAGCCGGCCAGGAATAAGGGGAGAATAACGAAAAGAAGCATCTTTTTCATAGGCCAGATCTATTTTTGATTAAAGTAATGAGCGCCAGCAGCATATTTTGCCCCAGCCTTTCGATATCGAATTGAAAATCGGCGATGCGCCATTTGAACATCTGGAGCCGGAAAGCCCCCATGATAATATGGATGAGCTCTTCGGTGGCAATGGTGTTGGTGAAAAAGCCTTGTTGCTGCCCCTCCATGATCACGGGCATGAGGTGTTTCATTTTCACCTCCATGATCTTGAGGATGGCGGCGTTGATCTTCGGGCTTTCCTCCAGCAACCCGTCCGAAAAAACGGCGACCACAAAATGTGGGTTTTTAGAAAAAAAACGAAGCTGATTGACGAAGAGTGCCTCCAGGGTTTCCAAAGGATTAAGGCCTCTGGCAGTGATCTGCTGCAATCTTTCATCCATATTCTCGGCCAGGTAGGCCAACAGCGCGACGATGATATCTTCCTTGCTGTTGAAATGCCGGTAAATGGCGCTCTCAGAGAAATTCATTTCCCGCGCCAGGTTCTTGATGGTCAGCCCGCTCACCCCCGAAGCGGACAAGAGCCTGCCCGCCGCTTCGATGATCTCGAACTGCCGGCTGGATATAGCCGTCGCTATCATATTATTGTTTTTTAAGTGTTTTGAACCTTAATCCGGAAAAAAGAAACGCCCAACCAGATCACGGAAGCCGTCATGGCAATTGCGCCGATAAGCACGAGTATAGGGGGCAACCCCAGGTAAACCTCAGCCAATATCCCGATGGGCATCAAAAGCCCCGTCAGCGCCAAAGCAGAAATGGCCCCGGCCCTGGAAAGCTGCGCCCGGAAGCGAAGCAGCAAGTAACCGATCAGGATGTTCAGAAAGGCGAACAGGTTGCCGTGGACGTGCGCCAGGCGGGCCTCAAAGTGCTTGCCGACGGAGTAACTCTCCACCCAGGCTTCCCTCCCAGGAGCGAAATCCCGCAGGTAGATCAGCAGGAAGCCATAAGCCATGAACAAACCCATGGTGAGGAAGCCGATCGCGATGTTGTTTTTGCCAGCCATGATTTTGCGTGTTTGTGAATACTTACTCACTAAATAACGCACGCGAAGGGCAATTGTTGCGCCGATTCAAAAAAACAGCCATGAATCCGGAATAAAACAGGCAGCCTTTCCAACTGCGCCTCCCCGGCTTTTTATTGCAAACAAAGGTGGGCGCGAAGTTTATCCGGCTCTAACCGGAGGAGAATTGCCCATAAGCGCTGCGTTTCCCGGCTGCAAATTATAATAATCAGAAAAATTTAAGATATTTTTATCCTAAAAATTAAAACCGGCCAGGCTCAAGCGCCGCAGGTTGTCTTTCTATGGTGTCAGATGGAAGGCGCTTCGGAAGCGCCTTCCATCTAATCTCAACCTGTGGCGCTACCGCTTGCCTGGCCCGGCATTCACCCACGCGGCAATGCTTAACTGTTCACCCCGATATCGAAATGGCCATAGCGGCGGATTCCCCTTTCCGCGGGATAAGGCATTAATCGGATATAGCAAAAAGCTGATAATGGCCGTCCTTGCCGCCTGGGTAAGCGTTACCGGCCTGTTTTCCCAACCAAAATTCACCAACCCTTCCCGTTTTTCCCATAGGGATGGGCTGCCGGACAACAGGGTGCGGTGCATAACACAGGATGGCGCCGGCTTTATGTGGTTTGGAACCCATGACGGCTTGTGCCGCTATGACGGATCTGCAGCGGAAGTTTTCAGAAATATCCCCGGCGACAGCCTGTCGCTTTCCGATAACTTTATTAACAGCATTTTTTATGACGAACAGCGCGACGGCCTTTGGATAGGCACTAAAAGCGGCCTGAATTTTCTTAACCTGTGCACCGGCAAATTCAAACAGTATTTAAACACCCCTGGCAAAGCGGGCTCCCTGCCCGGCGATGAAATATCCAAAACCATGTTCAAAGACCGCCAGGGAGCGCTGTGGGTTGGCCTGAGCCAGGAAGGATTGCTGCGCTACATCCCTTCGCGCGATCAGTTTGACCATTATGCTTATCAGCCCGGCGGGGCGGAAAAAGGCAGCCGGCTCAATCGGATAAACCACATTACAAAAATCGGCCAGGACCTGTACAACGATTCCATTCTATGGGCAGGCACGGCCTCAGGGCTCCTGAAGTTCAACAAATACCGGAAAGAATTCACCCGCTACTACTACCTGGCGGCGGATGGCCGGTCAAATATTCTGCTCAATGCGGTCGAAACGTTTTACCTCCTTCCCGACGGGCGCCTGCTGCTGGGCTGCTGGGGCGGTTTCCTCGTCCTGTTCGATCCGGCCAACGGAAGTTTTTCCCATTTTTCAGCTACGCTGAACACCGCCCGGTTCCCGGAAAAGCAGGGCGTCGTTTACGATATCCTGCGAAAATCGGATACGGAGGTATGGGCATCCACCAAACAAGGCATGATCGTTTATGACTTCGATTGCGGAAGCATTACCTCCGAACAATTGAATGATCCCGAAACAAACGCGTACTACCGGGCTTCTTTCCTGGACAGGGGCGGGCGGGTGTGGGGCAAGTCCTCCGAAGGGGTGTATTGTTACGGCCCGCTGAGTGAACAGTTCCGGAATTTTTCGCTCGACCCTTTCTGCACGGCTAAGCGCTTTGTGGTATCCGATGTCCTGCCTGCAAGGAAAGAAAGCAAATTGTATGCCGTTATTCCCGGGGGGAAAGGGCTTTACACCCTGGATCCGCCCACCGGGCAATGGTCCGTCATTCCCGCCGCGGCATCCTTCCTTAACAGCCGGAATGCCTTCAAGTTGAGGAGCGCGCTCTTTCTAAGGGATGGCCGGCTACTGCTCGTGGAAGAGAACAGGCTGTTCACCCTGTCCTCAAACGGCAAATCTCTGGTTCCTTTTCCCGTTCAACCCAACGGCCTTGCCGCAAAGTACATGGAGGCGCTGCAGGACCGGCAGGGGCGCGTCTGGATCACGAGTGTGGACGGTGGGTTGTTCAGCATGGATCTGGGAAATGAAAGCATCCTGAATTTCAAGGACGGGCTGCTGGGGAAAGAAGAACAAGGGAAAGGCATTCTCATCAAAGCCATTTTTGAGGATAGCCGCCACAACCTCTGGATTGCCGTCAACGACGGGTACAGCGTGTACGACAGCCGTCGGGACAGGTTCCTCAACTTCCGGCTGGACAGGGATACCGCCTATGCTTTCAGGAGTATCGAAAACTTCGCCGAAGGCCCCTCAGGAAGGATACTCCTGGCGGGAGGGCATGACGGAATCGGGATCGCCAACGCCCTGGATCCAGGCCAGGGCATTACCGGCAGGCTGGAAATAGCCGCAGATACTCCGGTAAAACCGGCCGGAATAGTGAAAGACAAACAGGGAAATTTTTGGTGCTATGATGAAAAAAACCTGAAAAAGATCAACGCCAGGGATGAAACGCTGGAAAAATTTGACGGATTCCACGGGCTTCGAAGTAAAAAGGACGATCCGGAATACCTGCCCATCAATGGCCTGCGCGCGCTCCCCGACGGGCAAATCGCTGTCCTTTACAAGGACGGGCTGGGGTTCAGCCTGTTCCATCCCGACAGCCTTCGGAAAAACGAAGAATTGCCGCAGCCTTATGTGCGTTCCTTCTCCGTCCTTGGACAAAAAACAGCTGCCGACACCTCCCTTTATTACCTGAGCAGGATCACGCTGCCTTACAGCCGGAACTTTTTCTCTTTTGAATTTTCTGCAATTGCCTATATCCAACCCCATAGAGTCCGTTTTAAATACAAACTGGAAGGCCTGGACAAGGATTGGATATATCCTCCGGCAAACCGGCCTTATGCGAGTTACTCCAATGTGTGGGAAGGAAAATACACGCTCAAGATCATGGCGGCGAATAGCGAAGGCATCTGGAATCACCGCCCATATACCCTGAAGATACACATTTTGCCCCCCTGGTACCGCAGTTGGTGGGCCTTGTTGTTATATGCGGCAGCTATCGCAGGCGCCGGCTTTGCCGCATACCGTTTTCTCCGTTACCGCCTGATGATTGAAATGAAGCTGGAGCAGGACCGGGCCGAAGCGCAACGGCTCTACGAACTGGACGAGGCCAAAACCCGGCTCTACACCAACATCACCCACGAATTTCGCACCCCGCTGACGGTCATCAGCGGAATGGCGGAGCAAATCCACGAAAACCCCGGCCGGTGGCTGGAAGAAGGGACGGAAATGATCGGGCGCCATAGCGCAAACCTGCTCCACCTGGTTGGCCAGATGCTGGCCCTGTCCAGGCTCGAAGCCGGCATGCTGGCCGTCCACCTGGAACAGGGCGACATCGTAGCCTATATACGCTACCTCGCCGAATCCTTCCACTCCAGTGCAGCGGCAAAGAACATCAGCCTATCCTTTGAAAGCCAATGGGAAAGCCTGGCCATGGATTTCGACCCCGACAAAATCATGATGATCGTTTCCAACCTGTTGAGCAATGCCATCAAGTTTACACCGGAAGGGGGCTCGGTTCGCGTCAGGCTGGCCCCCCCGGGCGCACCCGCCATTTTTTCGGCCGAACCTGCCGCCATACAACTGGCCGTAGAAGACACGGGCGCCGGCATCCCGGCCGAATCTCTGCCTTTGATCTTTGGCCGTTTCCACCAGCTTGACGGCACGGCCGGCGGCAGCGGCATCGGCCTGGCTCTGGCCAAAGAACTGGTTCATCTGCTGGGCGGTGAAATCGGCGTGGAGAGCTCTCCCGGCCGGGGTTCTGTCTTCACCCTCACGCTGCCGGCCCGCCGGGCCGCCGCGCCAGGGCCGGTGCATGGCCGCCTGGCGCCGGCCCCAAAACGACAACCGGCGCCGGCAAACCCGCCTGCCCCCGGGCCGGATAAACGCCCCATACTGCAAATCGCGGAGGACAATGCCGACGTGGTGCGCTATCTCCGCGCTTGCCTGGAATCCTCCTACCAACTGCTCACCGCCTCAACCGGCGACATGGCGCTCGGCCAGGCCCGCGCCCAGGTTCCCGACCTCATCATCAGCGATATCATGATGCCCGGCCTCGACGGCTTTGAACTATGCCGCGCGCTGAAAACCGACGAACGCACCAGCCACATCCCCATACTGCTCCTCACCGCCAGGGCGGACCACCATTCCCGCCTGGAGGGCTTGCAGCATGGCGCCGACGCTTACCTCGTCAAGCCCTTCAACAAAGAAGAACTGCTCCTGCAAATCCAAAACCTCCTGGAGGGCCGCCGGAAACTGCAGGCCCACTACCTCGCGCTGGCCACCCTGCCCGCTCCGGCCGCCGGCGCCACGGCGAACGAAGAAAACGCCTTTGTTCTGAAAATCAGGGCCATCGCAGAGGCCCACCTCGACGACCCCGGCTTCGAGGTCGAACAACTGTGCCGCGAAGCCGGCATGAGCAAGTCCAACCTCCACCGCAAGCTCACCGCGCTGACCGGCCATTCCGCCAACCGCTTTATCCGGCGCATCCGCCTGTCCAAAGCCTGCGCCATGCTGCGCGACCCCAGCCGTTCCATCGTCGCCATTGCCTATGATTGCGGGTTTAACGACGCAGTGTATTTCACCCGCATGTTCCGGCAGGAATTCGGGATGACGCCCTCGGAGTGGCGAAGCAGGAATAGCGGCTAAATGCCGGTTTCTCGGCATTTTTTATCGGGCTTTTATGACTTTGGGAGATTTGTACTGGTTTTTGGGAGGTTTGTGCGGTATCACTGCCGGGCCAGGTGATGAAATTGCAGCATCTGCAGCCGTTTTGTTCACCTAAAATTCGGTCAAATGTCCCAGTCCCCGCTTTCCACGATATTATCAGATCAGTTCAGATATACACCCAATTGCCAATGGGCCGGCCATTGCCCCTTAATGGGCGCCTATCCGCATTCCACCGAAGCCCTGCATCCGAATGAGTCCGGACATACTCCCGCTTTCCCGGAATGGCGGCAACTGCCCTGCCTGAAACCAAAGGCCGCCGCCGGCCTGTTCGGCATCCCCACCATCGGCGGCATAGAATTTCTCAAGGCCAAGGAGATCATCCGTTGTGAGGGGATGCAGCGGCTCACCAAGGTTTATACGGTAGAGGGCGTATTGCTCAGTTCCTACAACATCGGCGAATTCTGCCGGCTGCTCTGCCATTGTGGCTTCTTTTCCCCGCACAAGTCGCACCTGATCAACCTGCAATTCCTGCGCAGCTACAACCATGACGGGGTCATTACCATGCGCGACGGCTCGCAGGCGCCGCTGGCGCGGAGGCGGAAGCAGGCGTTTCTGGAGCGGGTGCAGCGTTTGTAATGATCTCGCAGATATTGATATCGTGGCCGTTGCGGTCGATGAGCAGGTCAAACTGAAAACCCGCCTCTTCCTCTGTCCCCTTTCTCAGAAAAGAAGAGGCAGTCGTATAGGCCCCGGAAATACCGAGCGCCTTTTTGATTTGTGGAATATGTTTGAGGCAGATGTTTTCAAATGTATACCCCGCCCAAACGGCATAAGCCTGCGTTTTGCTCCATTGCTGCCAAACGCCGGGGCCCGAACGACCTTGACGTGCGCCTCCGAATTGTCAAACAGGGAAGCATATAGCTTGGGGAATTCATCCCAAAGCAGGCCATTCTCCGAAAAGCAGAATATAAAAATTGATTTCTCGCGAAATCTACGTAAAAAAAGCACATTTCGCGGAATAAAGTATATGGATGTTATCTGCTTCGAACACCCTTGGTGGGACGGCGCGGAGTGTGCCGTTTTGAGGGGAGCCGGGCCACATTACTTCCAAACCATGCATCCAAAAAGCAAGCCGGCGGCCGCTAAAGCCAGCAGGCTCTGCTTGCTCAAATACTCCAAATGGGCCTTCAGCGCTACATTGTAATCTTCCAGCGCCAAAATGGCCTGATTTCCCCTGTTGATGGCGTAGATATCGATCGCTTTCAGGCGTATGAAGGGGTGCGCTTTTCTAACAATGGCATAATAGTAGTCCCTTTTGTCGGCCAACAAGGCCAGGCCGTCGCCCGGTTCGAGTTGGACGCCCCGGGCAGGCCACAGGGCGGCGCCCTTGAGATGAAATTCGATGCCTGGATATTCCCTGGCCTTCAATACCAGCCGAACGGGGGCAGTATCTCCATTTTCTTCTTCCTGCAAAAGAATGGGCTTCTCCGCCAAAACCACCCGCAGGTGTTCCAGCTTCCGGGCTTCCAGGGGTAATGCGCCGAGCCTCAGCTGGATGTACAACAGGAACAACAGCGAAACGCCAAAGAGCAGGCCCGCCCACAGGAGAAAATGCTTTGCCTGCTCCTCGGCCATCGCAGCTTTTAAGGCGGGGTTCATTTTAATGCCCGCGGTAAGCGCCTGTTTCAGTTCCCCGTAGTTGCGGTAGCGCCACTCCATGATTTTCAGGCGTTCTCCATTGCGCATTTCAAGAATAAGCGCATTCCCCTGCCTGAATTTGCGGACAACAGTAAAAGCCGAAACCTCCTTCAGAGGGATTTGCTTATGTTTCAGGATAGTGCGCACCACGGCCTGATCTTCCATTACTGTAATTGCCGGGTAGCTGAGCATGGCAACCGCCAGGAAGAATAGCGGTAGTATCCACAGCAGGTGAACAGCCAGGGATATGGAAATCTCTTCATACCCCTTCTCCCGGGAAACCATGGCCATAATAACGGCGCCCGCCAGAATCAACAGAGGGCCCAAAAGGGCCAGCACTACATACAATATGGAAACTTTCGACTTAAAGGGTCTAAATGTACCGGGTTTCACTTTCATTACTGGTTTAAATAAAAAACAGGAAAAGCTAATCAAAAAGCGCCAAATTTTAAGTTTTTTTTATCTGAAATCGCCTTAAAAAACTGGTATCCAAGCAGGTGTCGCATCTTTGAAAAGAGGCGAGCTGCTTGCCCTTTGCCGATGATTCGCCCAAAAAGCCGTTGATGCGCGGATTTCGGCCGATAAGTGAATGGGGTTTGACAGAAAAGGATCTTTCCGCCAATTTCATGGGGATTTGCGGCGCTTCCAAACAAGCGGAGGCGCCGGTTCTCCACTTGACGCCGAACCCATGGCCCGATGGGATTCAGGGACGGCGAAGCCGTAAAACCACCTTTTTGATCATGACATCAGCAAACTGCAGCACCCCCTGGCAAGTCCTCATCGTCCGCCCCCGCTCGGAGAAAAAGACCGGCCAACGCCTGCGCGAACTGGGCTTCGACGCCTGCGCGCCCACCCAGTGGCAGTACCGGCAATGGAGCGGCCGCCGTAAAAAGGTGGAAGTCGTGCTGTTCCCCAACTACGTCTTCATCGCCGCCGACCCCGCCCGGCATAGCGAGGTTTTCCGGGCCGGCAACGTCCTGCGCTACCTGCGCCTCGGCGGCTGCCTCGCCGCACTGAGCGAGCGGGAAGTCACCATGATTAAACAACTTTCCGGCCAGGAAGCGCCGGTGTCCATCGCCTACGAGGGCTTCCGCGCGGGCGACGAGGTGGAAATCCTCGGCGGCAGCCTGGCCGGCTACCGGGGCCTGGTCACCGGACAAAACGGCGCGCGGCGGCTGCAGGTGGCGCTGCCGGGGCTGCATTGCTTTGCGCAGGTGGAGCTGCGGGATACGGAGCTGCGGAAAATACCTGTCTGATTCTAACAAAGTTTAATGAACCTGATTTTTGGAAATCAACAATGAGTGAATCTTTCATCAGATTTCAAGACCATGCGCCAAAGCGTATTCAAACCACCTTAGACATCAAAACCTACTTGCCTGGCATCCAAACAAGCTTACTACCACTATGTGACAAATAAGGTTAGGCTTGGGTTAGGATGGAAATACATCCGCTTAATTTTAATCTAAAAATGTTTAAAAATGAAAACATCAAAATTTCAAATGTTCCTGTTGGTATTAACATCTATTTTCTTCATCACATTTACCAATTGCACCAAGGAAAAAATCCCTCTCCCCATAAATGAAGAAAAAGCTGCCGTGCATAAAGATGGAACCATTCCGGCTGAAATCACTTTCAGGTCCAGCGGGCCTTCTGCCAATGGGCAAGGATTCCTGAAAGCCGACTATCTGGAAGGATTTCAGACCTTTGCCTTTCATGCCAATACTGATAACAATGGTAATGTCACCGGCTCTTGGGAATCAAATTGGCAATCTCAAAACCCTGAGCTTGGTGGTAAGTTTCATGGCACGATTGACTGCCTGAATATATTGGCTGACGGGAAAACTGCAATCATGTCAGGAATTGTTACCCATGTTACGGGCAATTGCTGTCCTTATTTTGGCTTTTATCCTGAAGTTGGGGGCATTGTATGGTTCGAGGTGCAGGATAACGGAGAAGGTGCAAAAGCCTCCGAAGATAAATTCTCAGACTGGGGGTACTTTGGTGAATTCCTGACAAGCTGCAATGACGAGTGGGAATTTTTTCTTTGGCCAATTGACAATGGGAATATCCAGGTGAAACCTTGATAGTTTTGCTGGTGCGGCCATCCAGAAGCGTTGATTTTATTGATTCGACTGGTGTTCAAAGATGTATTGACACCAGTACAAATCATACAGAATCAGTATCTTCCTAATCGAAAAAAATGAGAGAGGGGGACTGGAGTATCCGGAACCGCTCTCTCATTTGTTCTCATGCCTGCACGGGGGGCAATTTTCGCCGCCTTTATCGGGACTTGCAGGTACTCCTTGCCAATCGGGAGAGGCAGCTCAACTCTTGGACGCTGATCCCCCAAATGAGATTCAGGGATGGCGAAGCCGTAACACCACAATTCGATCATGAAATCCCCATCTTGTACCCCCCCCTGGCAAGTCCTCGTCGTCCGCCCCTGCTCGGAGAAAAAGGCCGGGCAGCGCCTGCGCGAACTGGGTTTCGAGGCCTGCGCGCCCACTCAGTGGCAGTACCGGCAGTGGAGCGGCCGCCGCAAGAAAGAGGAAGTTGTGCTGTTCCCCAACTACGTCTTCATCGCCGCCGACCCCGCCCGGCATAGCGAGGTTTTCCGCGCCGGCAACGTCCTGCGCTATCTGCGCCTCGGCGGCTGCATTGCCGCGCTGAGCGAGCGGGAAGTGGCCATGATCAAACAACTCGCCGGCCAGGAAGCGCCGGTGTCCATCGCCTACGAGGGCTTCCGCGCGGGCGACGAGGTGGAAATCCTCAGCGGCAGCCTGGCCGGCTACCGGGGCCTGGCCACCGGACAAAACGGCGCGCGGCGGCTGCAGGCGGCGCTGCCGGGGTTGCATTGCTTTGCGCAGGTGGAGCTGAGGGATACGGAGCTGCGGAAAATACCTGTCTGATTATTCCCGCCAATGCATACCGATCGAATAAAAGACATCTATTGCTCCGCCGTCGAAGGCGAACCGTCCGCCCCTGCCGATGTGGTGGTGACGATGGCCGACGGGGAGCGGTATGTCGCTTCGTTCATCCCCTTCGGCTGTATTTCGGATTTATTGAAACCCAAGCGGGGCGAGACGGCCTACTTTTGGGCCAAACACCTGGTGCTGGTCTCCGACTGTCGGCCCGACACGGTGGAACGCGTAGTGCGGGCAATGGCAGAGGAGGGGGAATTGGGGGAAGGGTTTGGGAGGGTGTGAAGCAAAGGAATTTTGAGCAACAAGCAGCGCAAAATCATGAGCAATAAATCCGGCAATTCAGGACAAATCATCAACCTCCCTCAGGGCGGCGGCTCCCTCAAAGGAATAGGTGAATCCTTTTCCCCTGACCTCCACACCGGGACGGGCAACTTCTCCGTGCCTATCGCGCTGCCGCCCGGCAGAAACGGCTTCCAGCCTCAATTGGGTTTGGTGTACAGCACCGGAAACGGCAACAGCCCCTTCGGCCTTGGTTGGCAGTTGAGCATCCCCGGCGTAAGCCGCAAAACGGCCCAGGGGCTGCCGCAATACCGGGATGAAACGCCGGAATATGCCGAAAATCCCGAATACAACGATACCTTCCTACTCTCTGGCGCTGAAGACCTCGTGCCACTCCGATATCATTCAGAGGAACATTTTATCGAATACCGCCCGCGCACGGAAGGTTTGTTTGCCCTGATCCGCCGCTATTATGACGCTGAAAATGACTATTGGTTAGTCAAAACCAAAGACGGTCTCAGCAGTTGGTACGGAACCCCTCAAAAGCGGGGAAACGACCCTGCGACTGTTTATGACCCGGATAAGCCTCGCCGGGTGTTTTCCTGGATGCTGAGCGAAACCAGGGACACCTTTGGCAATCGCATCGTGTACGCTTATGAGCGCGACCTGGGCATTGGCGAAGACGATACCAAACCCACATGGAATCAACTTTACCTGAAATCGGTGCAATACGCGGATTACCGCGATGCCGAAGGAGAAAATCAGTTTCTGATCGGCGTACATTTCAACTACGACGCTGAACGCCCCGATCCATTTTCCGTATATCAGTCGGGTTTTGAAATCCGCACCCGCCGCCGTTGCCGCGATGTAGAGGTGTACACCTATCCGGAAGGGCAATCTATCCTGACCCGCGCCACCCATTTTGAATACGCCGCGCCCGACCACAGTAAACTCTCTCTGCTGCGCGCCGTGCAGGTTACGGGATACGACGGCGAAAAAACGGAATCTCTGCCGCCGCTGGAATTTTCCTATTCCTCTTTTGAACCCAACGGCAAACGTTTTGAACCTGTAACGGGTCGTGAATTGCCGATGCAAAGCCTGACAGCAGGCCAATTGGAATTGGTGGACCTGAACGGCAACGGCTTGCCCGACCTGCTTCAATTGAACGGCTCGACGGCCCGCTACTGGAGCAATCGGGGCAATGGCCGCTTCGACCTCGCCCGCGACATGCGCACGGCTCCCGCCGGAGTCTCGCTGAATCAACCCGGTGTAATGCTGATGGATGCCAATGGCGAAGGCAGAGCAGACCTGGTGTTCCAAAACAACGGCCTGTCCGGTTATTTCCCCACCACGTTTAAAGGAGAATGGGACAGCCGCTCCTTCCGAAAATACCGCTATGCACCGAGCTTCGACCCGCAAGATCCGGAAGTAAAACTGCTCGACCTGAACGGCGACGGCGTCACCGATGCCATGCGCAGCGGTGCGCGATTTGAATACTTTTTTAACGATGCGGAAAAAGGCTGGCGCGATGCCCTGCAAATGGCCCGCAAGCCTCTGGAGGAATTCCCCGACGTCAACTTCTCCGACCCGCGGGTGCGCTTAGCCGATATGAGCGGAGACGGCATGCAGGACATCGTGCTTATCTCCGACCGGAACTTCGACTACTGGCCCAACCTGGGTTATGGCCGCTGGGGGCGGCGTATCACGATGCGCAATGCGCCGCAATTGCCACGTAACTACAACCCCAAACGCTTGCTGTTGGGGGACATCGCAGGTAATGGCCCCGACGATCTGATCTATGTGGACTACGGCAAAATATGGCTCTGGATCAACCAGAACGGCAACAGTTTCAGCGACCCTATCCTGATCGAAGGCACGCCCCTGATCAGCGATGTGGACGATATTCGGCTGACGGATTTGTACGGCACGGGTACCAGCGGATTGCTGTTTACTGCCAATCAAAACGTTCAAGGCCGAAACCACTGGTTTTTCCTCGACCTGGCAGGCCGGCAAAAGCCCTACCTCCTCCACGAGATGCGCAACAACCTGGGGGCCGTAACCCGGGTGGAATACCGGCCTTCTACGGAATATTTCCTGCGCGATTACGACGATCCCCGTACGCGCTGGCAAACGCCGCTGCCGTTCCCCGTTTTGGTAGTGGCACGGGTGGAAGTCATTGACCAGATCAGCAAGGGCAAACTCGCCACCGAATACCGCTACCACCACGGCTACTGGGATGGCGTAGAGCGGGAATTCAGGGGTTTCGGCATGGTGGAGCAGTTCGATACGGAAACCTTTGACGTGTTCAATTCGGAAGGTCTTCACGGGGGGACACCGTTTATTTCTACGGACGAAAAACACTATTCGCCGCCGCTCCACACCAAAACCTGGTTCCATCAAGGCCCCATTGACCTGGAAGAAGGCGACTGGCACGAGCCGGATCGCTCGCATGAGTATTGGAGCGGCGACAAACTGCTGCTGAACCATACGGAACGGGTAAACGATTTCCTGAAAACCCTGCCCAACAGCCGTATCCGCCGGGAGGCCCTGCGCACCCTGCGCGGCAGCATCCTGCGCACGGAACTGTACGCCCTCGATGGCTCGCTCCGCCAAGACCGGCCCTATACGGTAACCGAACAGGCTTATGGTCTGATGGAGTTGGAAGCCCCATCGGACACAGCCTCAAAACGCCGCCATATCTTTTTCCCCTTCGCCGTGGCACAGCGCACCACCCAATGGGAGCGCGGAGAAGATCCCATGACGCAGTTCAGTTTTACGGAAGATTACGACGACTTTGGTCAAGCCCAAACGGCTATTGCCATTGCCTGCCCGCGCAGCTGGCGCGAGCCGGGGGATGTTTTTCCCGAAAACCGCCCGTTTTTGGCCACGGTCAGCCGCACCGTGTTTGCCTATTCGGACGGCGAATTGCCCTATATCAAAGACCGGACGGCCCGAACGACTGCGTGGGAATTGAAACACCGGGGCAACCAGGCGCTGTACGACCTGAAAGACCGGGCCGACAATCCGGACTTCTTAGAAATCACCGCACAAAGCATCAGCTACTACGACGGCGAGGCTTTCACCGGTTTGCCGTTCGGACAAATGGGAGCGCACGGTGTCCCTGTCCGCAGCGAAACCCTGATTTTGACCGAAGCCCTGCTGCGGGATGCCTGGAAAAACGAAAACGGCGAAGCAGAAATTCCGGTCTGGCTGCAAATCGCAGCCCCCGACTGGCCCGAAGAATACCCCCAGGCTTTCCGCGATCAACTGCCCGCACTCGGCGGCTATCGTTTCCACGGCGGCACAGGCCCGCAGGCGCGGGGATACTGGGTGGAGGGCGGCAAAACCCAACTCGATATCCAACTGTCGCCCGCCGGGAAAGGTCTGCCGCTGGCCATGCGCGATGCGCTCGACCGGGAAACGACCATACAATACGACGCTTACCAACTTCTGCCTGAAAAAGTGACCGACCCGCTGGGCCTAATCCAACGCGCCTGGTACGACTACCGGGTGCTGCAACCCCGGCAAGCCGAAGACACCAATGGCAACCGTAGCCGCTTCGCCTATTCTCCCCTGGGCTTGGCGAATGTTTTTTTCGTTAACGGCAAAGAAGGAGAACCCGAGGGAGATACGCCTGAAAAACCCTCTCGCCGCCTGGAATACGACTTTTTTGCCTTCATGGAGCGCGGCGAACCCGTTTTTGCCCGCAGCATCGCGCGGGAATACCACGCCCTCGATACGGACGTGCCCGAAGGCCACGCTGACGATACCATCGTCACCGTTGAATATTCCGACGGCTTCGGACGGCAGGTGCAGACCCGGGTGCAGGCAGAGGATGTGTTGTTCGGAGATGTAAACTTCGGTACGGGGCTTATGCCCGCCGACATCGGCCAAAAACCCGGCGCCAGTACAGGCAGGCAGCGCCAGCCCGGCGAACCGGACAACGTCGTGGTCAGCGGCTGGAAAATATACAACAACAAGGGCCTCGTGGTACAACAATACGAGCCTTACTATGACAAAGGCTTCGCTTACGCTACTCCGGAGGATTACCAGTTGGGCCAAAAGTCGGAAATGTATTACGATCCGCGCGGGCAGGTCATCCGCACGGTGAACCCCGACGGCTCCGAACAGCGGGTCATTTACGGAACGCCCTTCGACCTGACCCAACCCCAGGCCTTCAGCCCGACGCCCTGGGAGGCTTACACCTACGACGCCAACGACCTGGCGCCCTTATGTCAGGGACCCAACGGCGAACCATTAGCCGCCCGCGCACCGGAAGAGCACCATTTCACCCCGGCCCATATCGAGATAGACGCCCTGGGCCGCACCGTCAAAGCCGTGCAGCGCAACCGCGCCATGCGCCAAAAGCCCGGCGACCCCATGCCTGCGTTAGAGGAGTACGTCACCTTGTCCACTTACGACATCCGGGGCAACCTGCTTACCGTGACCGATGCCCTGGGCCGTCTGGCTTTCCAATACACCTACGACCTGACTTTTGATAAAGAAAAAGGTTCCCGCCCCTGGCGCATCGAAAGTATAGATGCCGGCCTGCGACGGGTAGCTTTCCACGCCCTGGGCATGGAAACCGAACGGCGCGACAGCAAGGGCAGCCTGACCCTGCAAGGCTACAACGACCGCGGCAACCGCCCCACCCACCTGTGGGCGCGCAACCAACCCGGCGAAGCAAGCACCCTGCGGCAACGGCTGCTTTATGGCGATACCGCCCCGGATATTCCGCCGGCACTCCTTGCTGCCGGCAATTTCAAGGGAAAACTGTACCGCCATTTCGATGAGGCCGGTCTGGTGGAAATACACGACTACGACTTCAAAGGAAACCCGCTGGCTACCAGCCGCCGCACCATCCGCAACGAGGTCGTGCGGCCCTTCCTCGGCACGGCCGCATACACCGCCTTCGTCGTGGACTGGCAGCGCCCCGACGCCGAAACGCATTACCTCGAAACCAAAACCTACCGCGGCGATACCGCCTTCGATGCCCTGAACCGCCCCAAACGGGTGATTTTTCCGGAAGACATCAGCGGCGAACGAAAAACGTTGCTGCCTGCCTACAACCGCGCCGGGGCCTTGGAAAGTGTGGCGCTGCAATCGCCCAACGGTGTTCCCCCTTCAGGGGGTCAGGGGGTAGGCCTCGAATACATTGCCTACAACGCCAAAGGCCAGCGCACCCTGCTCGCCCTCGCCAACGGCCTGATGACCCGCTACGAATACGACCCGCATACCTTCCGCCTCGTTCGCCTGCGCACGGAAAAATACCGGCGGGAAAACGGCCACACCTTCGCGCCCGATGGCGGCCTGCTGCAAGACCTCGCCTACCGCTACGACCTGGCAGGCAACATCACCCGGATACAAGACCGGGGCACGGGCAAAGGCATCAACGGTATTTTCGCCTTCGACCGCGACTTTAACTACGACGCCATTTACCGCCTGCTGAGCGGCACGGGCATCGAACACAGCGCCTATACCCACGCGGGCGAACCCTGGCTGGAAATGCTGCAACACCACAACAACGACCTGACACAGGCCCGGCACTACCGCCAGCGCTATACCTACGACCCGGCCGGCAATATCCTGGAACTGACCCACCGCAACCTCGACGGCGAAGCGGGCCACTACACCCGCAATTTCAGCGTACAAAGTGCCAACAACCGCCTGCAATCCATGCAGCAGAACGGACTGACCTACCACTATACCTATGACCCCAACGGCAACATGACCCGCGAGGCCTCTAACCACCGTTACCACTGGAACCACGCGGACCAATTGACCCGCTTCCGAAACCAACCCGACGGCGCTACCCCCAGCGTGGACGCCTGCTACCTCTACGGCGCCGACGGCATCCGGGTAAAAAAAGTGGTGCTGAACTCCGGCGGCCTGCTGAAAACCACCACCTACATCGGCGAAGTATTTGAATACTGCACCCGCGGCGAGCAGGCGTACCACCTCATCCATTTGATGGACGGCGAGCAGCGCATTGCCCTGCTCCGTGTAGGCGCTCCCTTTTTCGGTGACGAAAGCCAAAACCCCGCCCTGCAATACATCATCGGCGACCATCTGGGTAACAGCAGTATGGCGGCGAATTCTGTTGGCGCACTGGTACACCGGGAGGAGTTTACGCCTTACGGCGAGACGAGTTTTGGCGGGTACGGGGAGAAGCGTTACCGCTTTACAGGGAAGGAACGGGATGAGGAGAGCGGGTTGAGTTATCACCGGGCGAGGTATTATGCGGGGTGGTTGGGAAAGTGGGTGAGTGCGGATCCGGCGGGGATGGTGGATGGGGTGAATTTGTATATATACTGTAGCTGCAAACCAATAAGATACATAGACGCCTTTGGAAATGAAAATGGCGATCCAGATTATTGGTTTAACGATTATTCGTTTACCGAAGGGAACACTAACCAATATGATGATTTAGAATGTACACTCACAAATGAAAGTGAAGGCGCCGATCCTGATAGCTATTTTGATTTTTTACAAATATCCCCACCTTTTCTACTCATCTCCCCTCCCAAAGATGAAGAAATGCCTATGACTCTTCTTCCTGAAGACGACCCTGCTTGGTCACTCCTACCGAATGAATTTGGAGAATATCCTGTAACAATATCGCCAGATGATATTCCTAATTCCTCAGAATCTACTCTTGACCCTGCTCCAGTATCACAACCTGATAATTTATCAGATGAAAATGAGTCAGATACTTACTTGGTAGCTAAAATTGAAGATGAAGAGTTTGGGATATTTTGGGGTGACGAAACTGATGCTTTGGAAAAACAATTTGTAGATACAAAAATCCCATTTACAGATATAAATGTAGATTGTTACGTTGTAGGCCCAAAAGCTGGATATGAAGTTGGCTTGGGAATAAAAACGGATTCTAATTCACTTAGCGCAAAAATTTCTGGTAATGCAACTCTTGCTTCGGTTAAATGCCCTATTTCAAGAGGGGCATTAAAAATAGAACCACATGTTTCGGTGGGAGCAGGGATCGAGGCAGGATGCGATTTCGGCTCAAAAACCAAATGCAAATTAGGTGGAAAATTTTTATTTGGTGCTGGAATTGCCTTAGAGGTAGATTTCAAAAAGTTGTTTGGCTTATAAAATTATACGTGATGAAAGTCTATGATTCATTAGGCCGGCATAGACCACGGCAAGGCCAAATCGGCCGTATTAAACGCCGGCTATGGCGGCTGGTATCAGGAGCAAATATAGCATCCTAAAACCCTACAGATCGTTGCCTCTAGACAAAATGCCATCAATTCATTTCAAAATCACAAGCCATGTCTGATACTATCCAAATCGCAACGCAAAAAATCCGCTCCAAAAAGGAAGAACTGCTGAAGGACGGCATAGACCTCGGCAAGGCTACCTCGGCTGTATTAGATGCCGGCTATGGAGGCTGGTACAGGCGTTTGAAAACGGGAAATCGTGCAGACGGTGCGAGTGCTTAATCAGAACGGAGTAACACATAAATGCAACAGGTATTTCCAGCGATAATTTCTCCAACATTCATTCACATAAAAAATCTTTCAATCATGGTACAATTGGTAAATGCAATGAGTTTTATCCCAACTTCAACTACCCTTTCAGAGCAAAAGTATGAAACGATTGCCGGTCGAATTAAGTTCAAACTGGGCGAAACCGGGCAACTCACTTTTGTTTGTCCCCTTCCATCTGTTCAACAGTATAAAAACGATAAAAATGGGGGCATCACAATGGAACTAAGATATTATCGAGAGTTAAGGGCATCTCAAGCATCCGTCAGTGTAGTGCTGCGACGCTACAGCCTAATTACGGGAAATGTTCAAACCGTATTGCAAATGGATACAGACAATGAGAACCCACCAGGCCCATCAGGTCAAAGTAATTATTTTGCCAAAATCGAAGCTTCTCGTAATGCGATCTTAAACATGTCGAAGTATGGATACTATTTTCAAATAACGCTTAAACGGAATGAAATTGCATTTAGTGAACCAGATGATGCTGGAGGGGGAACGCCAGAAGAATTAAACGTCGGTGTACTTGACCTTCGAATTTTTGGATATGGATACATTTAATGTGGTCAGGGCGAGTACGGTATTATTAGGCGCCTCAGTGGATTTCTTTCCACCCAACTTTGGGCTTAAGATTGATGCAGACACCAGCCTGCAGGATATAATTGATTGGATTGATCAAGCTTGGTTTGATAGCGGGATACAAAGCAGTTAGACTTCCTCACATAATTCTATTTCCTTCTCAAAATAATAAGCTATGCCAAATTTCTTCTTTAAAATGCGTGAAAGCATCAGCGAAGATAAAATCGAATCTGTGCTGAATGAGCTGAATCAAAATTTGGCATCTTCCCGTTTTCACGATGAAATCATTCTTCAGCAGGCTAAACTAACGAATCTGAACAAACAGGAACGCCTTGGATTATTGAGCTTCGAAGAAGCCAGTCGGATACGCAATAGAATAGGCTATCAACTGCTGGAGATGTTGGAAGAAGTTAGAAATGACCAGGAATCGGTAAAAATCCTCAGGCATAATCAAAAATGGATCAAATCTGGAAGCGGCCGATTAAAAATCCATGTTCTGTTTCCAAAGAATTCGAACGAGTTTTTTGAAAGGATTTATCATACAACCGAATTCGCAGATGCGAATGATTTTTTAAATGAAATTTTCCTGGAAATGTCTGATAAAATCCAACCGGGAACTTATGGGGTGTCATGGGTACTCATTGATAGCATCTCTGGGGAAGAACTAAGTACAAGCACCATAGAAAAACGAATATCACAGTTCCAATTCCTGCTGGAGGCCCCTTCCAGAGAGAGGAAGGAAAATCTCAAGTTCAAGTTCATTTTCATAGAAACTCAGGATTAAACCGACCTGCTATCCAAAAAAAAATGTAACTGGTTAGCCTCCGGCTAACCGATATTCCGGGATTCCGCCGGTCAAAGCGGTATAAAGTTCCTTGAAGGGATTGAATTGGAGTTTGCGGACAGTCGATACAAAAGACTGTACGCGGGCATAAATTTTTGCACCCTGCATAGTGCGGAAGCATCCGCTGACCTTCATTTTGGTTTTTGTGGGTCGGATGTCGCGTTCTGCCTGGTTGTGGTGAACGGGACGGCGTCATAGAACCAAAGGCGAGCACTGCGTTTTGGTGTTTGCCTAGGCGATCGAACAGGTTTCGGCCTTTGGTTTTTTGGGGGTTTCCGCGTGGTTTGGGGATGGGAGGCGGTTCTTCCTTGTCGGCCAGGCAGAGCAGTTGTTGATAGGTAGCCTGTACTTGGGTGTGTTGTTTTTTTGGGATGCTTGATTGGCCATTTTCGGAGCGTTGATACAAGTCCAGCAAAAAAGCATGGAACTGTTTGGCCCAATTGCTGCCTTGTTCAATCAAGGCGGTTAGTTCGCGCAGCAAGTGGGAATTACAGGTGGCGTGCTGGCACAGTTTGAACAGAAAATAGGAGGCCAGGCAATCGTGAACGGCCCGGTTTGTAAACTCGGGCAGGATGGACAAGTGCTGCTCATGGGCCGCAGCCCCCCGTTTGAGGTGAACGAACAGGTGGGTGTAACGCTCGTTGCTAGCCACGTGCTCCCAATAACGCTGCTTGTCCACATAAAAGCCCGTCTCGTCAAAATGGACAACCGGACTTTGGCTTAAGCGGGATTTTATATAGGCTTCATCCTCGGCCAAGGCCTGGTAAGCGGCTTGCTGTTGATTTTGCAAGGTGCTTTCGTTGAGCGTCACGCCGTACAAGTCTTGGAAAATCTGCTGCACTTTGTTGCGCGGAAGGCAGTAAACATTGTTCATCAGCACGCTCATCGTCTGCAAGCGAGGGCCGTACTGTACAGCCGAAGTAACACCGGCTGGAAACTCGCCCCGATTTTCACGATGACAACTGCAACAAACCCAACTGAGTGCCTGATGTTCCGCCACCTCAATGCGCGGAAGTGGAATATCAAACACCTGACGCCGAGCCTGCACATTCAGGGGCTCTTGATAATGGGCTTTGCCGCAATGCTTGCATGCCGCCAAATAATGGGACTCGACCTTATCCACCTGCGCTACCATCTTCAGCGTACCGCCGTCGTGGCCTTTCTTGCCACCAATTTTACCCCCTGACGACCGCGGAAAAGCCGGCTTGCTCTTTTTCCAGTCTGCTGACGGCGGACGGCTGGAATTGCGGCTATTCTGATTTAACTGAGACTCCAATTCTTTCACCCGTAACTCCAATTGGCTGATTTGCCCCCGCTGAACTTCAATCTGATGAATATAACCCTCAATCTGATTGATATAACCCTCTAATTGAGGTTTTATACCCTCAAGTGCCGTTGCCAATTCTAAAATTATCCGGTGGCATGTTGCTATGTCGTTCGGTAAATCCATCTGAAAGCCACAAAATTAAAACTTTTCTATTTCTTAGTCTATTGGCCACGAAAGTGGCTAACCAGTTACAAAAAAATTCAATTAAACTTAACAGCCATGTCGCACCTCCCCTCCTTCTTAGCAAAATACCTGTCGGACACAACTTCCGGCGTTGTCAGTCGCTCGCTGGCACAGCCCGGCAGTCGAAGCTGGCGGGAGGCCACCGGCCTGCGTTCCTACTTTTCCGACCTGTTGGCCTATACGCTGCAAAACCTCGTCAAAGATACGGGCGGCGGCACACCGGCAGCGCTTACCGCTGCCGAACTTTCGGCTTTGCTGCACCAGCCGTTTGAAGCCTTGTTGGCATCCGGCGGGGTGGCGGAGCGACCTGTTCGCCAAGTCAGGCTTGTCATCGAAGCGATGCGCCGCCTGCTCGGCAATCGCCCATTGAGCGACAATGCCAAAGAAAACGCCTTGGCGGAAGCGGAAGCTGCATGGCGGTCGGGGGCCTACGACACCATTTTAAGCCTTCTGGGCGTTTCGGTTGCGACAATGGCCGATCTGAGCAATGCCGACGAAGCCACCCGAAAAGCGTTGGCCGCCCGTCTGGGTATTGCCCCCGGACAACTGGCCGAATTTTACCAGCCGGCCGCTTCCGTGACCGAAACATGGCTGGAACAGCACTTTGGTTTGATGAATACCTCAAGCGCCGGATTTTCCACGGGTGTTAAAATAGGAGACACCAAGAATCAGATCACGCATTGGGAACTGGAAGGCATCGAATGGGATACGGGTACCGATAACAACGGACTGGTTTATTTGCGCTTGTCGAAACCCAATACCAACACCTTCCTGGTGGAAGTATTCAAAGACGCCAACCGCAGCATCTTGCTGGCCTCGGGAAGCAGCAGTACGGCGCAAGGAATGGTCACCCTGAATGCGTATGAGGATTCGAAGGCAGGCGGCGTGGTGCACTTGAATTATGCCGATGGCGGTACGAGCATCTTGATGGCTGTTGTCCCCAAACTTTTGGCTTACCGCTACCAGCTCATCCGCCAGCGTTGGCAGGCATTATATTCGGCAGACGATGCGGAGGGGTTGAAATTTTTGGACGAATCCATCCTGGCTGCCCGGCAAAACATAGAAGATGCCGTGGGGAAAGCAGAATTGTATGGATTACCCGTCCTGCGCGACGCTTTGGCGGCTGCCACAGGGCAAGATGTGCGTTACCTGAGCGAGCGCTTGCTGTTGGACTGCGCGTTTGACGCCTCTTTTATTACCTCCCGGACTGCTTCCGCTATCGCTACGCTCCAGCAATTGCTGGGCGGGCTTCGTACGGGTTTGCTGCGGGATACGTTCCCGCAATTGCAATTTCAGCACCCTGAATTTGACAATGAATGGACCTGGCTGGGCACCTATGAGGACTGGAAGTCGGCAATATTGGTGTTTTTATACCCTGAAAATGCCCTCGAACCAACGCTGCGCAACCGGCAAACGCCCGCGTTCAGGAAAGCGGTGGAATCCCTTAGCCGCGACAGGCAATTGGGCGGTGATACCCTCCGAAAGGTTACGGGTGAATATGAAACCTATTTCCGGGATATTTGCCAGTTGGAAGTAGAAGCGACCTGCCATGCCATAACCGAGCTGGGCGCCGGAAACGAAGCCGCGTTGCGCAATATCTTTTACCTGTTCGGCAGGGCAAAAAACGGCGTATATTGGTCGGCAACAGATATAACCTTACCTTTGGAAGAACAGCAAAGTTGCTGGGAGGCAATCCCAGGGTTTGAAGCGCTGTCCACTACCCGGCTGCTTGGGGCGATACCTTACCGAACCCTGGAGGGTAAGCGGCTTTTATATCTCTTCGCTTTGGGGATCAGGAAATCAGGATTCTCCGGTTATGTGTATTCCGACAATATGCTGGCTCCGGATTTTGAAGAATCTTTAGCATACACCACTTATGACTTGCAGGAACGGAAGTGGGCGGAAAAAATAACTTTTCTCTCCAAACCGGGTGCGGAAACGGTCGTTGTTGAACAGCGTCTAGGCGACCAATACCCTCCCCATGTGATCATTAAAAACTCCCAGGGCATTCATAGCCGGCATTTTAACCCGGAAGGAACAGACTGGGCGGACGCACCATGGAAAACCATTCATTCAGGTGCTGGTATTTCGGAAATTCACGGAATTTGCCGGGTTGCCAATAAATATCAATTATCGGCGAAAACGACGGAAGATGCCTACAACGGATTTCTTCGTCTGTATAATTTCAATTCAAGTGAAAATCATATCAACACTACCAACATAGTGAATGCCGACTTCATAGGCGCCGCGATTTATTATCCTGTCACCATATTTTATTTCTACAAGCGATCTGGAAATTTATTCTATCGATCGATTAAAATTGCGACTACGAACCAGGTATCTGCAGAGATCGCTGCTCCCGCGGGAATTGCTGATCTGGGCGTCTCTAATGGAATGAGTAAAGAAATTGTGCAGGTCGGTAATGTAATTCTTAATATGCCAAAAGACGGGTTTCGCCTTGCTTACAAAAACACTTCCGGGCAACAAGGATATTATCAGGCTTTTTTTACGCCGGACACAAATAACAAGCTCGCTCATTATTATCCTGCCCAGGTTCTACCCTATAATGTGTCATGGTTTGATTTGACGCCTTCCACCATGAATGGCAGGAAGCAAGGCATCGCAAACGCTTTTGAGCAAAACAGCGCGGCGCCTCGCCACGTATTGAACTACCTGTGGGAATCCTATTACTTTTTCCCGCACTACTTGTCCAAACAATTGGAGCGCAGTCACCAATATCCACCGGCGCTGGATTACCTCCGTTTAGTATATGACTACAGCCTTCCCATATCAGACAGAAAAATTTTTTTTGGCTTGCAGTTGGAAAGCTCCTTACCATTGAGCTATGAACGCCCTGCCGATTGGTTGAGCGATGCGCTGAATCCACACGATATTGCCGCCACCCGGCAGCAGACGTACACCCGCTACACCTTACTGACCCTCGTTCGTTGTTTTTTACAAGCTGCCGATGCCGAGTTTACAAGAGATACTGCCGAATCGCTCGCTACGGCCCGGACCTACTATGCCGCCGCTTTGGAGTTATTGGATTCCCCCGAGTTACAACCCCGGCAAGCAGCCTGGGGGCTGCAATTCGACGTTCCCATGAACCCCCTGCCCGATCTCTTGCGACACTATGCCGAACTGAACCTTTACAAATTGCACAACGGCCGGAATATCGCAGGGGATGAGCGCGAAATACCCCTATTGGAAGATGGCGGAGCATCCTTAATGCCGATGTCATCGCTGAACGGCCACGCGTCGGTGATCGTCCCCACAACAAGCGTCCAACGCCCCACGCCTTACCGCTTTGTCGTGTTGCTGGAGCGGGCAAAACAGTTAACCGGCATGGCACAGCAAATGGAAGCTGCATTCCTGTCGGCTTTGGAGAAATTGGACGCCGAACAATTGCAGGCGCTCCACGCAAAGCACGAACTACAAACGGCCAAGGCAACCGTTCGTTTGCAGGATTTACGCGTGAAAGAAGCGCGGGATGGGGTGAGATTAGCTGAATCACAAAAAGAAAAATCTATCACTCAACGAAATCATTTTCAGCAACTAATTGAGGCCGGACTGTCAAACAATGAAGAAAAAGGATTAGAGGCTATGAAAGATGCGGGACGTTGGGGACTTTTTGGTGGTGTTTTAGCTGGTGCCGCTGCTTTTGCTACCGGAGGAGTAGGTTTAATAGCTGGGGGAGCCGCAATAGCTTCTGGAATTTCAGGAGCAGTTTCTTCAAACTCCAACTATAAGTTGACATTAGCGAACTTTGAACGGCGAGAGCAAGATTGGAAATTCCAGCGGGATTTAAGTAATCATGATATACGCATTGGCGACGTCCAAATCCGGCTCGCCCAAGACCAAGTCCAAATCGTCGGCCAGGAGCGCAACATCGCCGCTCTTCGCTCCGACCAGGCATCCGCCGTCGCCAACTTCCTGGCCACCAAATTCACCAATGCCGACTTGTACGATTTTATAAGCGATGTGTTGGAGGGGGTGTATAGTTTTTTCCTGCAACAAGCCACCGCTACGGCGCAATTGACGGCACAACAACTGGCTTTTGAAAGGCAAGAGCCTGTACCTGCCGTCGTGCTGGGTGATTATTGGGCGCCGCCTTCTCCGAATGGTAATAGTTCCGCGGAAAACCCCGACCGCCGCGGCATGACGGGGTCGGCCCGCTTGCTCCGGGATATTCAGCGTTTGGATCAAATTGCCTTCCAAACCGACCAGCGCAAACTGCAACTGAGCAAAACGATTTCGCTGGCACAGCTGTCTCCGGTAGAATTTCAGCGTTTCCGGGAAACGGGGGTATTGCCGGTTCATATTGCTATGGAAGCATTCGACCGCGATTTCCCGGGGCATTACCTGCGGCTCATCCGGCAAGTAAAGGTGTCGCTGCTCGCTTTGGTACCGCCGCTCGAAGGGATTAAGGCGACCCTGACCCACAACGGCATCAGCCGGGTAGTACTTCCCGGCAACGGGCAATTTGCAGAAACCGTTATCCGCCGCCCGCCGGAATCCATCGCTTTCACCGCTCCTTTGAACGCCAACGGGCTTTTCGAAATGCAGCCGGACCCGGGCAAGCTCATGCCCTTCGAGAGCATGGGCGTGGACGGTTTTTGGGAGTTTCAACTACCCAAAGCGGCCAATGCTTTTGATTACAGCAGTATTGCCGATGTTTTAATTACCCTGGAATATACGGCTTTAAGCAACACGGATTACCGCCGCCGCGTCATCGCCAACCTCGACCGCCGCTTCTCCGCCGACCGCGCCTTCTCTTTCCGCCGCGACTTCCCCGACCAGTGGTACGACCTCAACCATCCGGAGCAAAGCAACGAACCGATGGTGGTGCAGTTTGAAACATTGCGGGGTGATTTTCCGGCCAACATTGAAGGGCTTGACATCCGGCAGGTAGTGTTGTATGTAGCCAGAAAAGACGGGTTCCGACAGGAGATAAAAGTCAGGCGCCTTCGTTATCAGCCGGAAGGCGGCGTTTGGTTGGGTGGTGCCGACGACCAGAACCTCGACACCGTAAACGGCATACTGAGTACCCGCACTGGTTCTTTCGCTGATTGGGATGAATTTCGGGGAAAAACGCCGGTAGGGGAGTGGGAATTGGCGCTGACAGATTCTACGGAAATACGCCAATGGTTCAAAGAAGAGCAGATTACGGATGTGTTGTTTGTATTGACGCTGGAGGGGGAGACGGCGGCGTGGGCGTAAAAAACAATAATAAAGCGTAACTATTAACGAAATGGAAGAATTGTTAAAATATGCCCATAGTTATCTCCTCAAAGGCGATATTACAAAAACTCTTGGCATTCTGGTGACCGCTCTGACGGAAATTTCAACTTGGCAACCTGAATATGTTCCTTTGCTTCAAATTATCCAAAATACGAAAGTTAAATATGAAAAATTGAAAGATGATATAGAAAATGGGAAGACAACAAATAATAAACAGAAAAAGAAAGAAAACGAAATCTTTCAAGAGATACAGTTATTTATCGATATTTTACAGGAGGCTGAATCGTTAAAAAGGGGGGCTGGGCCAATTAGAGTGCATGGAGTAGATCCAAAGCATTTGACAGATTCGCCTGTAGAAGAAAATTATTCCTCGCCAAAGCCTAAAAAGATTCCTGAAATTAAATTGCTAACGTTTTTATCAACAGCTTTGATCAAGTTGTATCTTAACTTTGACAAAACTGGCAAGATAGTCTACGAATCCCCCTCCAAAATGCGGCTGAACCATGCGGAGTCCGTCACTGTCCGTATTTCACACAAATCCCTCAAAGAAGACGTACTGAAGGAAGGTCTGGATGCCGCCAAAACAAAAGAAGGCGAGCTGGAGATCAGCGACTCGATGGAAGTATCCTTGTTTGAGGTTGGGCCCCAGCAAAACTTCGACATTTTTCCGCTGAACATTGCAGAGCAGCTACTAAACAAAACGTCCTATACCCAATGGTGTTTCTGCCTGAACGCTAAGCGGGTGGGTAAGTTTGGCCTGATTTTGAGGGTTTCCATGAAGGTTCACCTTCCTGAACTGGGCGAAAAGAAAAAAGATATCGTGACCTGGAGCACCTCCATAGAAGTAGATGTGGAAAGCGAGACACAGATGGAAAACATCCCAGTCAGAAGCGTCAAGTGGAACGACCAATTTATTAAAACGCTCAAAGAACGTATTGCCAACAACGACTTCGGCATCGTTTTCCAGAACCTGGCCAATCACTTATCCACCTGCGATACGGAGTTGTTCAATAACCTGGTTGTGCTGCAAACTAGGTTTAATAATCTGGAAACCGCACAGCAATTGGGCGTTTTAAGCCATCAGGACTACACGATTGACTTCAACCGCATAGCCGGCAGCCTGCTCAGCCTTATTGATGAGGTAGGCAGCCCACGGAAGAGTGGCGCCATCGAAACCTACAAAACGACCCTAAAAGATATTGCCGAGCAGGTGGCTTGAATAGGCTCTGATGAATATGTCCCCTCTATTGACCCAAATTCACTCATAATTATGAAAATAAGTTCCCTTCTCTTCCTCCTTTTTAATTTCTTCCCTAACCTCCCCGCCCAGCCCCCCATCTCCCCCGACGAAGCCCGCCGCCTCCTGTCCGCCTACCTCGAATATGCCGAGGCCAATCCTGGCAGCGCGCTGACGGAGTGCTTCGAGCCGGCGATGCGCAAAAGAATCGAACGGGGAGAAGTGGAGATGCGGGAATCGCTGGTTAAAGCGCAGATACTGTCCGTCGATCCGCCGGAGGCGCTGGTATTGGCGAGCGCGGACAATAAGGGCTACTGGGACCGCCTGCTGCGCTTCCGGTTTATGAAGAAGGGCGAACGGATTTACCTCCAGCCTATGGTTTTGCGTACCTGGATGGCGGAGTTCGCCACCGGCTACCACGACGAAACCGAAGTGCACAGGGCGTTCTCCGAAGCGGAGCGCCGGCAATGGCGGGAATCCTGGAGATCCTATCTGGAGCGTTGGTACGGGAAGGACGAGCAGCTGCCCGATTCCCTGCTCTGGGGCGACTGGGTAGTAGCGCATAGCATGACCTCGGCCGACCACCTGGAGTCCCCCTTTGCTGTGGAGGGCGAGACCCTGCGGATGGAGCCCGGAGGGACCCTCCTGCGCCCCGGCCGTTGGAGCGGACGGGGAGACTGGGTATTCACCGGCCCGGCAATGGCCCTTCGCAACGGCGGGGAAAGCGCCGTCCGCTTTTTCCGGATCAACCGCCTGGAAAACGGCAATATTTGGTGTACCGATAACCAGCTCGACGGGTTTTTATTGTCTCGGCCCCGCGCTCAGGCCGATACGGCGGCGCGCCTTATCCCTCCGAAAGGGTTCCGGGTGCTCTGCCAACCGGCTTACGATGAAATCGCGTGGTTTTCCTACGGCTTTTCCTGCGTTCGCCGTGGGGAAACGTATGGATTTCTGGACAGCCGCGGACGGGAGGCGATCCCCTGCGAATATACCTTCGTCAGACCCCCGTTTAACGACATCGGACAAACGCTCGTGGGGCGCGATGGGAACGTATGGCTCATAGACACCGGCGGGCAGGTATTGCGAACCTACGAATGCGATAAGGCCTGGCAGTTGTGGGAAGGTATCCTGATGGTCGAAAAAGCAGGAAAAAAGGGTGTCATCGATACGGCAAACCATGTTATCCTGCCGCCCATTTACGACGAAATAGGCGCAGGCGGATGGGATTACTTCCGGGTTTTAAAGGATACCGTATGGGGACTGTACGACCGCGAGGGTAAGGAAATACTGCCCCCGGAATTCGAGGGCATCGACTTCCGGGAAGACAACCTGGCGGTGGTCAAAAGCAAGGGAAGCTACGGGGTTATGGATATCTTCACCAGGCAATGGCTGGTTCCCTGCGCCTACGACAAAATCACCCTCCATGACGTTCCCTTGATCCAGGCGGCCCGCGACGGCAAAACCACGCTGTTCCGGCTCGACGGCACGCTGTTGTCTAAGCGAAAATACGAACAGGCCAGAGGCATAGGCAGAAATTATATGGCCTTCCAGCACAAGGGGCGGCGCGGCGTGCTCAACGCGGCAGGCGCCGTCGTGATCCCTCCTGTATACGACAATGTAGATTACCCGCATTCCCAGGAACCCGGCCGCTTCCGGGTAAGCCTGAAGGGCGTAACGGTAGTGCGCGACTCTGCCGGCGCCATTTACCCCGACACCTCTCATACATTCGACGAAGAGCCGGAGGAAGCGCTCTTTCCCACCGCAGCGGAGCCCAATGAATTTGGCGACTATTACCGGCCGGTACCGCACGACGGCCGGTACGGCTACCAATTGCCGGACGGCCGGTGGATGATCCCGCCCCTCTACGATAAGGCCGGTAAATTTGTCGGCGGCCTGGCCGCCGTGGCCTTCAAGGGCCGCAGCGGGCTGATCGACGCCCGGGGCCGGGAGGTGTTGCCCTTCCTCTACGACGAGGCCGAAATAGATGAGGATGCCGGAATGATCTTCGTCAAATACAAGGGTAAATGGGGGGTATTGGCCCGAGAAAATTGAAAGTCATGTCCACCACTCCATTCCTATCCACCCTGTTCGCCCTCCTGGTTCCGGCATTTACCTTCAGCCAGGGCGAAATCACCCGAAGCGAAGCCCGGGCCCTGGCCGGCCGCTTTTTGGAAACCCTCCAGTATGATCAAAGCCCGGAGCGGCAGGCTCATCTGCTTGCCTTTATGGACCGGGCGGCTCGGCAGGCGGCTACGGAGAGCCATGCGCAGTTGGCGACGGATTACACCGTTTTCAAGATAGGGGAGGCAGCGCCGCCCCATGTTTATGTTTTTGCTCCGGCGCCTATCGGCAAAACCTGGTATAGGCGCTTGAAACTGACCCTCGTCCGGGAAGACGGGCGGTTGGTTCTGGCGAGCCGGGTGATGCGACAGTGGAATGAGACGCGAATCTATTTCTGGCAGGAAGAGGAACCCGTGGAAATCGCCTATACGAACAAGTATCTGCGGGAACTGAGGAGAACCGCCCTGCGCTACGCACGGAAAACGCATCCGGATGCGGCGAGGCCAAAGGCCAATACGAAGGTGCTGGCCGGCGACTGGATCGTCGATCAGGAGGCCTTGTATCTTCAAAACGGCGATTCCTTGCCGCAGGATGTCGGGAGAATCACTGTGCATCAGTACCTCGAAAAGCGCCGGCTTAACATCTGGCACACCGGCACTGGCCGACCGTCGGACTTCGGCCTGGACAGTTTTCCCGGCCATTGGTATCTGAAGGGCCGGATTCTGCTGGAGATGAGAGATAGGGATAATCATTATGATCTTTATCTCTTGGAAGAGATTGGGGCAGAATTTGTGCGCCGGTATTCCCTTCAGGGCGGCGACACGCTGCGGCAACGATTGGCCCGGTATTCGGCCGAGGTGCTTGAAAGGGAGATGGCTAAACGGATGGGAACGCCGGTGGATTGGCAGGCGATCGAGGGGCTGGATTGGGTTATCCCGCCTCAGTATGATGATATCGAGGCCACGCCGGGGGCTTTCCTGCGCGTGAAACGGAATGATCGCTTCGGCATCCTGGATCTATCCGGCAGCATACGCCTGCCTGCCGACTATGATTACGTCACCTTCTTTGGGGCCGACGGCCGCGCTGCCGCCCTGAAAGAGGGGGTTTGGCGCTGGGTGGATACCACCGGACGGGCCGTGGGCTACCTGGATGGGGAGGGGGCTGATAATTATTACTGCTACCCGTTTATGTTGGTCCGGCAGCAGGGCAAGGCCATCCTGCTGGACTCCGTAGGCAATTTGATGTTTTGGTCCGACTACAACTATATCTTTCCATTGAATGGCCATGTGCTGGAAGCTCAAAAAATTCCTCATAGCGGGCTGGTGCGGCACGACGGAACGGTGGTGCTGCCGCCGGTTTATGATGGGTTTTCACCCGCGGAACATGAGGCCTGGGTGTATGTGGTTTTTCAGAACAAGAGAGGCTTATTTGACACGAAGGAGCAGAAATGGATATTGCCGCCGGAATTTGACCAGATCGCTGTCCATAGCCAGCTGATTGAAGCCTACCGGGTGTCTGAACCCGCCTTTTTCGATCTGGCCGGACAGCCGCTGCCGCCGCCTGTTCCCGGCGCCCTGCATTATTTTGGAAACGGCCTGTTCAAGGTAATGCGCGAAGGCCAGCAAGGCGTGGACCGCCGCGATGGCAGCACGGTCATTCCTCCCTTGTACGATGAGATCAAGCTGCTGGACGAAATGCCGCTGTTTGCCGTAAGCCGCGACGGCCTCTGGGGATTATTCGATACCCTGGGCCGGGAAATCCTTCCGCCCCGATATGATTGGCTCCGGCCTTGCCGGTCATCCCTGTACGGCAGCAGCGGGATGTTTGTCATATTCTCCCAAAACCGGAGGGAGGGTTTGCTCGACTCCCTGGGCAATGAACTCCTGCCCGCCGTCTATAATCATATCGGCAGTTACGATGCTGAAGTGGACAGGTTGCCGGTCAAAAAAGAGGGAAAATTCGGTTTGATCGGCCGGCAGGGCCGGGAGGTGCTCCCTCCGAAATATGATTTGCTCATTGGCAATCACGAAATCGGTTTTGTCGTAAAACAGGATGATAGGCATGGCCTGGCCGACGCCAACGGCGCTCAGGTTCTTCCCCTGGTTTTCGACGAGCTTCGGCCGCTCACAAAGCATTGGCGGGACCCCTACAATCCCGTCGAAGGATTTTTGCTCGCCCGGGTGGGCTCTTTATGGGGAATGCTGAGAATCCCGAAATAGCAGGGAATGCAGGCCAGTACTTGAGAAGTTAGCGTGTTGACACATCAGCCAGCGCTTGGCCTGGTGGGCCCTGCTTTCGCTGTGCCGGCCGTCCACGTCCTCCGGGCGGCTGATATCTCCTAAGCTGCAACGCTTCGTCTTGACGTAGGAACTGGCCATCGCCGCCATCTGTTATGCAATTTTAAAAATATACTTATGTAAATTTTAAAATTAGTCTATGGAAATTGTGAATTAACACCTATTTTTACCCTAAAAAATGCAGTTCGTCCCTCGCACACTTGCCGCGGCCTTGAGAGTCCAGGCTGCGAAGTATCCTGTACTGGCCCTGACGGGTCCCCGCCAATCGGGTAAGACGACCCTGTTGCGCGAAATGTTTCCCGACTACGCCTACGTCAGCTTAGAAAATCTGAACGACCGCCTTTTTGCTGCAGAAGATCCCGTCGGCTTTCTCCAACAATACCCGGAACGGGCCATTTTCGACGAGGCGCAGCAGGCGCCGCAACTCTTTTCCTACATCCAGGGGCGGGTGGACGAGCGCCGGTTGATGGGGCAGTATATCCTGTCCGGTTCGCAGAATTTCCACCTGTTGCAGCATATCACGCAGAGCCTGGCGGGCAGGGTGGCCTTGTTCCGCCTGCTGCCCTTCGATTTTTCGGAGATGCAGGCCGCCCTGGCCTTGCCCGACGATTGGACTGCCGCGGCGCTTCAGGGTTTTTATCCCGCCATTTTCGACCGGAACAGCGACCCCGCATTTTTTTACCACAACTACCTGCAAACTTACATCGAGCGGGATGTGAGCCAATTGGAGCGGGTGAAGGACCTCCGGGTGTTCCGAAATTTTTTGTCCCTTTGCGCCGGCCGGGCCGGGCAATTGCTCAATTATTCCAACCTCGCCAACGAAAGCGGCGTATCCCTGCACATTGCACGGGAATGGCTGTCCATTCTGGAAAGCAGTTACATCGTTTTCCAATTGCCCCCCTATTTTCAAAACTTCAACAAACGCATCATAAAAACCCCAAAGCTCTATTTTTACGACACGGGCCTGCTGGCATTTTTGCTAGGCGCGCGCGGCGGCGATCTGGACAGAGAACTGCTGGGCAGCTTGTTCGAGAACATGATAGTTGCCGAATTGCTCAAGCAGAACCATCACCGGCTTTTGCTCCGGGAGTTCTTTTTCTGGCGGGATTCCAACGGCAACGAATGCGACCTGCTGGCCCCGATGGGTAATGCTTTTGACGTATTCGAAATCAAGGCCGGCCTGACCATTTACCCCAAACATTTTCATGGCATGGATTTCTTCGACACGGCCTCCGGAGGCAAAGTGCGCCACAAAACCCTGATTTACGGCGGCCTGGAAAACCAGGACAGAACAGCCTACCGGGTGCGGGGCTGGAAAAGCTGCGGGGAATAGATTATCCCAACGAATCCGGCCTGAAGGAAGGCAAAGCCCTTCTGTTTGAACCTTATGAAGAAAATCGAAATGAATGACAAAACGCTATTCCAAAAAGAACCCATCTCCATTCAAACGATCGGCAAACGGCTGTTTTGGATGGGAACAGCAGCCGGGCTGATTACCGCCCTTTCCCTGTCTCTGGCTTTCAATTATACCAGGGAAACCTTCAGGTTTTTTACGGGCATGTCGGCGGACCTGCTGATCCCGGAAGAAGCGGAATGGCTGTTTTTCAATGGCTTCTTTGCCGCGCTTGCCGCGGTGCTGGGGCTTTCAGCCGCGATTGCGGCCTGGATGAGCGCTCCTGCGCGCCGAAGCAGGAAAAGCCGGCTTTACCGGCAACTCGCCCTTACCTACGCCTTGTTGATATTCTGGGTAAGCCTCATGATGCTCGCCCGGTTCGGATCCATCCTGCCCATCATGCTATTCGGCCTGCCTGGCTACGACGACGATCTGAACTTGTATGAGGAATACCGCTTCCTGCTTTTCCTGTTTCCCATAGTGGTTTTCCTGCAAAGCTGGTTCTCGGTGAGGCTCGTTTACCGGGCGGGAAAGTGGATGCTGATTTCGTTTGTTTGCTGTATTGCCGGCGCCTTCCTGCTGTCGAAAACCACCGCCGTTCGGCGGGATATCGTCAATGATGCTTATGTGAAAAGATTTGAACGGGAATACGCCTATATCACCAAAGAGGTGGGCAGAGCCACACAGTTGTACGGCATCGGCTTTGAGACTCAAACCATAGCGACGCTCAAAAAATGGCATCTGGAAAGCGCGTATGCGCAGGTGCGCAGCGTAAAGTCCGCTTTTTCCAAAGACAGGAAAGTTACTTTGGATACCATCATCCTGCAAAAGATCATCCTGCACAACTGCAAATTGGGAGGCCGGGCTTATTACCCGCGCCAGTCGGCCGAAAACTGGCCTTATGCCCTGCCGGAAGACGTTTTGAAGCAGATCAGGCTTTTTGAGCCCGATGCTCCGGAAGCCAGGGAACTCTTCGAAGTACTGAAGCTGCAAATCGGCCTGGTGAATAAACAGGAAACAGACGGGGCTATCGCCCCCGGTTTTTCGGCAAAAAGGATAGGCTCATGCGGCGCGTACCGCCCCCCCGGCGTCATCATTTCCCGGCTCGCCGCCGTAAGGGACAGTTTGCTGCGCGACGAAAGGTATGCGGCCTTCCACGTTATGCTTCCGGATATCCGGTAATAAAAGCCATGCCTCCCGGATAAGGGGCCGGGAAAAGAAGGCACCCCCCTTGTCTATTTCTGTCCGTGCTTCCAAACCGGTAACCAATCAGAGCAATAATCCAATTAGGCCCGGAAGATGGCAGCCTTTGACACTCAGTTTTTTTTCAGCCATTTATCCACGGTGAGCGTAGCGGCCAGCCTTGGTTTTTCAAAACGCGCCGGCTCGTCCAGCGCAAGGCGAAGCTCCTGCACGGCCGGGCGGTAGTCCACGCCCATGCCCTTGAATTTGTCCACGGTGCGCAGCACCCGCTCCACCTCCCAGCCGAACCTTCCGGCGTAGAGGTCATAAGGGTTGCGGCAGTTTCGGATGCTCTCCCGGATGAGCCTGGCCTGAATGCGCACGCCCTGTCGCACAGGTTCGGGGAACATGGTTTTGTCGTCCACCTCGTTGGAGGCGAGGAAGGTGAAGGCTTCAGGCGCCCAGTCGTTTTGCAGGCGGCGCACGAGTTCTTCCTGCCAGCCGGGCCAGGATTTTATCTTTGCCAAAGCCTTTTCCCGCACGTCTTCGGGGTGGTTGGCGTCGGTGTAAACGAGCAGGAAAACCATGTCCTTCGACACATCGGTGCTGTCAATGTGGTTCTGGTGGTTCTGGTGGGTTTGGCTCCTGAAGCCGGACTCGGATTGCAGGATGGCCGCCGTGCGCTGGGCCCTGGCCGCCATTAAAATACCGATGCCCAGAAGGCCCAAAAACAGCCCGGCGTAAATGGGTAGTTTGTAAGCAAGCGCCGGCGCCGCAGCTTGTTTCCCATTTAACAAAATGGCCGCACCGATAAGGAGCGCCGGTGGTAAAATAGCGGGTATCAACCTGATGGTTTTGCGAAGCACCACCGGCAAATCATGAGGGTATTCTCCCACCATAAAAAAGCCGTTTCCAATCAAAACCAGGATCAATCCTCCCAAAACCAGCAGGGTGCGTTGGCTGCCGGGAGCCCCCACCCAGCCAAAGCCGCCCTGCGAGCCAATAATGGCCGTGACGATGGCCAGGCATACCGAAAATCCGGCGATGCCAAACAGAAGCGACCAGGCATAGCCTACGCCTGCGTCGCCGCCGGGCATTTTCGTAAAGTATATCAGGTTGCATACGAGAAGAAACGCCAGTGCGGCAATGGCGAGAAAAAAATTTCCGAGGAGGATCATCTTCGCAGGTTTGTCAATTATTCATGCGTGAAAGATAGCTCATATTTGTCCATTCAAATCGGTTAATTTTACCGTCAAACCTGGTTTCGGCAGTCAGGCCGGCAGCCTTAAATGCCCTTCAGGCTTTTCTCGAGTCGTCTCAGTAACGGAGCCCACAGATAAAGGCGGCCGCCGCCCGGGCCTCTGAGGTCAGTGAAAGAATAAAACCGCCAGAAAAACAATGAGCAAACTGGTCAGCAGCGCCATTTTGCCCATCAGCTGGATCTTTTTGATTTGGGCATCCGCATCGCCCGCCTGGGCCCTGGCGCCTGCCCGGTGGATCAGGACGATCATGGTTATCAGCACGGCCACCAGCAATAATTTAGCGATCAGCAAAGGAGAGGAGGACAGTATCTGCCAGTAAGGAGCCATCAGGAATATTCCGGAGACGACAAGTAAAAGCAGGCCGAGCTGGCCCATTTTGCTCAGGACAAGCGATGACAATCTGAATTTCTTCGCCTCGTTCGGCTCCATTCTGGCGCCGGCTATGCCGAAAAACATGTTGGCAAAACTGGCGCCCAGCCCCATGCCGAGGCCTAAAAAGTGGATAATCAACATAGCATCTTTCATGGGGAATGAATTTTAATTCACTACGTTAGACCATGATAAAGCGGCAAAGGTTGCACCTGGCTATTTAGTCCTTCCTTATAAAAAATAACCATTCTCGGCGCCGGGCCTTTTGTGGAAGTACGCCTGTAAGGCCTTTACCATCCACGCCTCCAATGGGCGCATATCTCTTCGGGCCGGGCATCGCGGGCAAGGCCTTGCCAGGCGCAACGAGAAATATCGGGTTGATTTTACAGGCAGCCGGAAAATGTAATGTTTCTGTCAAAAAATTTAAGATGCTTTTATCTTAAATCATTTTTTTATCGTACCTTCGGATAAACATCAGGATTGTCGGCCTACAATCTCATCCGGATTCTGAAGCGGCGCCGTTTCAGCCGCTTTTTTATTGGAAATCCCCAACGGCCAAAGTTTTGCCCTTTGCTAAATAAAAAAGGTTCAGCGTTATGATCAGGAATCTGGCACTTATCGCAATCTGGGGGTTATGCTTCTGCCATTTTACAATAGCGCAAAGTGAAACCGCGGAATTGTTCCGGTTGAAGTGCGGCATTTGCCACACGATAGGCGGAGGGCGGCTGGTCGGCCCCGACCTGTCAGGCGTACAGGACAGGCGTTCGGAAGAATGGCTGCTGAAGTTTATCAAATCCTCCCAGTCCATGGTAAAAAGCGGCGACCCGGATGCCGTGGCGCTTTTTGAAGAATACAATCAGACGGTCATGCCGGACCCGATGATCTCCGATGGGGAGATCCGGACCATTCTGCAGTATATCCGTGAAAATTCCGGAACGGGGGCCGGTGCGGCAGCTTATGAAAGCGTACTGGCAGACGCAGGCCCGGAGGATGCCGAACTCGGCCGCCGGCTCTTTGACGGGCGGCTGGCTTTCGCCAACGGGGGCCCTTCCTGCATCGCCTGCCATAATGGCTTATCCAGTACGTTTTTCAGTGAAAAAAGCTACGCGAAAGACCTGGCCCCCACCTTTGCTGCTTTGGGCGAGCAAGGCGTGAAGGCCATTCTGGAAAACCCGCCCTTCCCCGTGATGGCCGAAGCCTTCCAGGGGAGGCCCCTCAAACCTGAAGAAACGCGCGCCCTGATGGCCTTCCTCCGGAGCGCCGGGGCGGTAAGCAGCAACCGGGCCGCCAACACTCCCGGCTCCGGCTTTTTACTGTATGGCATGCTGGGCGCCGCCACCCTGCTCCTGCTGTACTCCGCATTGTGGTACAACCGCAAAAGCAGGAGCGTCAATCACGCCATCTATAAAAGGCAGATCAAATCCTTTAACTAACTAATCCGCAAACCTTCTGATCATGAGTTGGATACAAGATATCATCTCTCCGCAAACCCGGCAGTGGGAGGAGTTCTACCGCAACCGCTTCCAGCACGACCGCATTGTGCGCAGCACGCACGGCGTGAACTGCACCGGAGGCTGCTCCTGGCAGATTCACGTCAAAGACGGCATCGTGGTCTGGGAAACCCAGCAACTGGATTACCCGCTGCTCGACAGCGCGCTGCCGCCCTATGAGCCCCGCGGCTGCCAGCGCGGCATTTCCTACTCCTGGTATCTTTACAGCCCCCTGCGCATTAAATATCCCCTGATCCGGGCGGCGCTGGCGGAAGCTTATCACGCAGAGAAACTCAAGGCGGGCGGCGACCCCATGAAGGCATGGGAGAACCTGCAGAACAACGAAGAGGCCCGCAGAAAGTATCAGAAAGCCAGAGGGAAAGGTGGTTTCCGCCGGGCAAACTGGGACACCGTCCTGGAGATCATGGCCGTGGCTAACCTCTACACGGCAAAGAAATACGGCCCAGACCGCGTCATCGGCTTCTCCCCCATCCCGGCCATGTCCATGATGAGCTATGCCGCCGGAGGCCGCTTCCTGCAACTGTTCGGCGGCGTCAACCTGAGCTTCTACGACTGGTATTGCGACCTGCCTACGGCCTTCCCCGAAATTTGGGGCGAGCAGACCGACGTCTGCGAAAGCGCCGACTGGTACAACGCCAAGATGATCGCCGATATGGGCGCCTGCCTGAATATGACGCGCACGCCCGACTGCCACTTCTTCGCCGAGTCGCGCCACAACGGCACAAAAACGGTGGTTTTTGCCCCTGACTTCAGCCAGGTCTGCAAATACGCCGACCAGTGGGTGCCGCTGCACGCCGGCAGCGACGGCGCTTTCTGGATGGCCGTCACCCACGTCATCCTCAAGGAATGGCACCATGAGAAACAAACGCCTTCCTTCCTCCAATACGTCAAACAATACACCGACAGCCCCTTCCTGGTGAAACTGGAAAAGGACGGCGACGCCTGGAAACCCGGCCGCCTGGTGCGGGCCAATGAACTGGAACCATTTCGAGATGCCGAAAACGGCGACTGGAAGTTCCTCAACATTGATGAAGACTCCGGCGCCTTCGTCTCTCCCACTGGAACCAACGGCTACCGCTGGGACAAAAGCGGCGGCAGGTGGAACCTCAAACTGGAAGACGGCGAAACCGGCCGCCCTTTTAACCCTACCCTCACCTTCCTACATAAGAACGACGAAGTGCTGCAGGTGGAGTTCACCGAATTCGGCCTGGCCAACCACCGCCGCAGAGGCGTCCCCGTCAGGTATATCGAAACCCTGGAAGGCAGTATCCCTGTCACGACCGTCTATGACCTCACCATGGGCCAGTACGGCGTGAGCAGGGGGCTGCCGGGCGACTACCCGGAAGGCTATACCGACGCCAACTCCGCCTACACCCCTGCCTGGCAGGAGATATTCACCGGCGTGGATTCCAAAACCGTGCTCCAGTTTGCCCGCGAATGGGCCAACACCGCCGATATCACCGGCGGCAAGTGCATGGTCATCGTCGGCGCCGGCATCAACCACTGGTACCACGGCAACCTCATGTACCGCTCGGCCATCATGGCGCTGATGCTCACGGGCTGCGTGGGAAAAAACGGCGGCGGCATGAACCACTACGTCGGCCAGGAAAAACTGGCGCCGGTGGACAGCTGGAGCGCCATCGCCTTCGCCAAAGACTGGGTGGGCGCCACCCGCCTGCAGCAAGCCCCCATCTGGCACTACATCAACACCTGCCAGTACCGCTACGACGGGCAGTTCTCCAAATACAATACCGTACCCGACAACAAATGGACCAGGCAACACACCGCCGACACCATCTTCCAGTCGGTGCGCATGGGCTGGATGCCCTTCTTCCCGCAGTTCAATGAAAACACCCTCGAATTGAGCAGGGAAGCGCAGGCCCAGGGCGCGCAAACCGACCAGGAGATTGCCGATTATGTCATGGACAAACTCAAATCCAAAAAACTTCAATACGCCGTCAGCGACCCGGAGGCTCCGGAAAACCACCCCCGCGTGTGGTACATCTGGCGGGGCAACGCCATTATGGGCAGCATGAAAGGGCACGAGTACGCCCTGAAACACTACCTCGGGACCCATTCCAACGCGATCGCCGAAGACGCCGAAGAGCATACCGCGGAGGTCCAATGGCATGATGTCGCACCCGTCGGAAAGATGGACCTCATCGTCGACCTCAACTTCCGCATGGACTCCTCGGCCCTCTATTCCGACATCGTGCTTCCGGCCGCATCCTGGTATGAGAAAGCCGACCTCAACAGCACCGACCTGCACTCCTTCATCCACCCCCTTGGCCAGGCTATCGCCCCCGTCTGGGAATCCAAAACAGACTGGGACATTTTCAAACATATCGCGAAGGCCACCAGCGAATATGCCCAAAAGTACTTCGCCGAACCCCAGAAGGATATCGTCACCGCGGCGCTGTCACATGACTCGCCCGACGAGATCACTCAGCCGGTTGTGAAAGACTGGTGCAAGGGAGAGTGTGAGCCCGTTCCCGGCAAGACCACGCACAAGGTCAGTATAGTCGAACGGGATTATACCAGGCTTTACGACAAGTATATTTCGCTGGGCGACAATATCCGCAAGAAAGGCCTTGGCGCACACGGCAACCACTTCACCTGCGAGGATGCCTTTGATGAGATGCTCGATTCCTACCACTTCCCGGTAGAGCGGGACAATGGCGCAGTGCGCCCCTCCATCAAGGAAGACGAATGGGCGGCCAACGCCGTACTGCAGCTCTCGACCCTCACCAACGGCAAGCTCAATGTGCGGGCCTACGAAAACGCCGAGAAGAAAACGGGCATGGCGCTTGCCGACCTGGGCAATGGCAGCAGGGACGTGCGCATCCGCTACGCCGACCTGCTGGCGCAACCCCGCCGCTACAACACCTCGCCCCTGTGGTCGGGCCTGATGAATGACGGCAGAGCCTACGCACCCTATACGTACAATGTGGAACGGCTCGTCCCCTGGCGCACCCTCACCGGCCGGCAACACATCTACCTCGACCACGAACTGTACATCGCCTACGGCGAAAACCTGCCCACGTACAAACCCTCGCCCAAGCCGGAGGCTTACGGCGACCTGCGGGACACGCTCAAAAAAGGCGAAGCCAAAATCCTGAACTGCCTCACACCCCACGGCAAATGGCACATCCACTCCACTTATATGGAGAACCTCCGGATGCTCACCCTCTCGAGGGGTTGCGAACCTTGCTGGATCAACGAACAGGACGCCGCCGAACTGGGCATCAACGACAACGACTGGGTGGAAGTATATAACGACCATGGCGTTTACTGCACCCGGGCCGTAGTCAGCGCACGCATTCCCCGCGGCGTGTGTATCGTCTATCACGTACCCGAACGGACCGTGGGCATACCCAAATCGCAGGTCAGGGGCAACAAACGGGCAGGCGGCCACAACAGCTTCACCCGCATCCACCTGAAGCCCAACTTCCTCGCGGGCGGTTACGGGCAGTTCTCATTCCACTTCAATTACTGGGGCCCCATCGCACCCAACCGCGACACCCACGTCATTGTCAAAAAAATGGAAAAATTAGTTTGGTGATGAAAGGCCCATACGATTTTCTGCCCACCTCCGCGATTGGATATGGAAAGCAAGATCGGTCAAAATAAACCGAAGTATTAATGAAAGATAACGTCATTCATAATTTCCACATACCCGTAATGGGAATCGGATTCACCATCGATACGCCGCTTAAGGTAGCCCCATACGGAATATCCTCCGCCATCTCACTGGGAGATGACGGGCTCATGGAGAAGCTCCGAAAATTCTATTGCGGCCAATCCGGGCGGCCCTATCAACCTATCCCGGACCATGCGGAGGACTGCCGGGCCGAACGGATAAAGTCTTATCTCAACCTGATCGACAAGCTGGTTAAAGAGAAATTTGAGGAGCTGAAAAAGGCATCTGCGTGGCGTCAAGGCAATACCAGCATTTAAAAATAAAAGAACTTGAAAATCAGAAACTGGATGACTTGGCCTACGCCAAAAAACATGCCGAAATTGTGAATAAAACCTGTCTCTGCGTTGGCCTCGGCACTTCGGCGCTGTTGGTCAATAATCTGGATACAAAAGTCGAAGGGCGAGGCGTATCCGTTTGCCCGGGGCCCAACCTCGCCTATTTCTCACGAACAAGCTCTTTACAAGAAATGGCAGATCATATTTACGGCAGAATGAACCTGATCGAGTGTGAAGGCCGGCCCAATCTTTTTATCAAAGAGCTGAAGCTCAACATCCTTTTTTTCAAAGAAAAACTGGAAGAAATATCGTATCCCGCTGCCGACAGGCAAATGAAAGGCCTGGCCGAGTTTCACAAGAACATGACGGAAGGCATCTCCTACTATAAAGGCCTGGTTGCGGAATTCAGAGAAGATGCCGATGCTGGATTGCGGGGAATGCCGGACGACCTGAACATGCTGAGCATGGAACTGGAAACGCTGTCAGAATGCCTGGCAAGCAATGCGCCGAATTAAAGGCGCCGCATTGTTAACCCTCTTGAAGAGCTTCCACCGAATTGGCATACCCGCAATTTCCGGTACGGGGAATTGCGAAGGAATTTGTTGACTAGATTATTAACACATTTCCAAAAAGGTAATTATGGATGTACGCGCACAAATATCAATGGTCTTTCACCTCGACAAGTGCATCGGTTGCCACACCTGCTCCATCGCCTGCAAGAATATCTGGACCGACCGCAAAGGCGCCGAGTACATGTGGTGGAACAACGTGGAAACCAAGCCTGGCACGGGTTACCCCACAAAATGGGAGGACCAGGACATCTACAAAGGCGGCTGGGAAAAACAGAACGGAAGCATCGAACTGAAAGGCGCCGGGCGCAAAAAGGGCCTGCTCAACATCTTCCACAACCCCAACCTGCCCGTCATCGACGATTATTACGAACCCTTCACGTACAGGTACCTCGACCTCATCGAGTCGCCGGCCTCCGATGATCAGCCCACCGCCCGCCCGGTATCGCTGATCACCGGCAAGCCGATTGATATCAAGATGGGCCCCAACTGGGACGACGACCTGAGCGGAACACCCGATTACGCCCGCAAAGACCCCAACATGCAGGGCCTGTCGGCTGCCGAACAGGAGGCCATGTTCCAGCTCGAGCGCATGGCTTTCTTCTACCTGCCGCGCATCTGCAACCACTGCCTCAACCCGGCCTGCGTAGCGTCCTGCCCTTCCGGGGCGATCTACAAGCGGGGTGAAGACGGCGTCGTGCTGATCAACCAGCAGGTATGCCGCGCCTGGCGCATGTGCGTGACGGCATGCCCCTACAAAAAATCCTACTACAACTGGCATACCGGCAAATCGGAAAAGTGCATCCTCTGCTATCCGCGCCTCGAGTCCGGATACGCCCCCGCCTGTATGCACTCCTGCGTGGGCCGAATCCGCTACCTCGGCGTCATCCTCTACGACGCGGATCGGATCGAAGCCGCCGCATCATCCGAGACGGAAAGCCTGGTGGACAGCCAGCTGAATATGCTGCTCGACCCATTCGACCCGCAGGTCATCCAGGCGGCCAAGGAGAACGGCGTACCGGACTCCACCATCAAAGCCGCGCAGTACTCGCCCACCTACAAGTTCGTCAAGAAGTGGGGCATGGCGCTGCCGTTGCACCCCGAATTCCGAACCCTGCCCATGCTGTTTTACGTGCCGCCTCTGCTGCCCGTAATGGCCTCCCTGAGCAACCAGGACCTGGAACAGGGTGAAAAGATGGACCCCATCGCCAAGTTCTGGAAGGATGACTGGCTTTACGACACCAGCACCGAAGGCCTCTGGGGTACGATCGACCAGGCCCGATTCCCTCTGAAATATATGGCGAACCTGTTCAGCGCCGGCGATGAGGAAAAGGTCAAATTGGTTCTGAAAAAGCTCATGGCCGTGCGCATCCACCGCCGCGACGTCACCGTGGGCGATATTCCCCGGGAGAAGGTGCAGCAGGCGCTGAGCGAAGCCGGGCTCGACGCCGAAACCGCCGAGGAGGTTTACCAGCTGACCTCGCTGGCCAAGTTCGACGAGCGCTTCGTCATCCCCCCCGCCCACCGCGAACAGGCTATCGAAATGCTGGAATTCACCGGCGACACCAAAGGGAGCGTGGGCTTCGGGTTTAAGGAAAAACCCCAACGCGGATTGTAACCACCTGATCACTTCTAATCGTACGATATGAACAATACCCTGGCGCATTACGATTTCCTCGCAGCCGTTTATGCTTATCCGGAGGAAGATTTTGCGGCAAAAGTACAGGAAGCCCGGACATTCCTGGATGCCTACCTGCCCGAGGCGGGGCGCCTGTTCGCCCCCTTTGCCGATTTCATGCCTTCCTTGTCCACCAGTGAACAGCAGGAGCTGTTCATCCGCTCATTTGAGGTGCAGGCCGTCACCACCCTGGATTTAGGTTACGTGCTTTTCGGCGACGACTACAAACGCGGGGAACTGTTGGTCAACCTCAACCGGGAACACCGGGAGGCAGGCAACGAGTGCGGCATCGAACTGGCCGACCACCTGTCAAATGTGCTGCGCCTGCTGCCGAAAATGCAGGATGAAGCCCTGCGCGAAGAGCTGGCCAGGCTAATCGTCTGGGCCGCGTTGAAACGGATGATCCGGGGCTTCGAGCCGGAGCAGGTCGAATTGAAGGATAATTTTTACAGGAAAAAGTACAAAACGATCCTGGACCGGCCGAAGGATAATTATACGATATACGCCAGAGCGCTGGAAGCGCTGTACCGGCTCTTGCAATTCGACTTCGGGTTCGAAGAACGCGAACTTCCGGAGCAGGTGTCGGATTTCCTGAAGAACCTGCACACCGAGGTAAAACTGGAAGGCGATTAACCCATAAAAAGTCTTGCCATGGATGCTTTTTTCAACGCACTCAACAATTTCTTCCTGATCGGGCTTCCCTACATCGCGCTATTCGTTTTCCTGATCGGGTCCGTATGGCGCTACACCAGCACGAGGTTCAAATACTCCTCCCTGTCCTCCCAGTTCCTGGAAGGCAGGCAGCTCTTCTGGGGGTCGGTGCCTTTCCACATGGGCATACTCTTTCTGTTTTTCGGGCACCTCACGGCCTTTCTGATACCGCGGGGCGTATTGCTCTGGAACAACCACCCCGCCCGGCTGATCGTACTGGAAGTTACGGCTTTCATTTTCGGCATCGCCGTACTGGCCGGCCTGGCCAACCTGATATACCGGCGGCTCACCAACCCGCGCGTAGCGGTAGTGACCAGCAGGATGGACTACGCCATCCTCTCCCTGCTGCTGCTGCAGGTCGTAACGGGGCTGTGGGTTGCCTACAGCTTCCGCTGGGGTTCCTCCTGGTTCGCCTCTGTCCTGACGCCATACCTGTGGTCGGTCTTCGCCCTGCAACCCGACATCACGGCCGTATCGGCGCTGCCCTGGGTCGTGAAGCTCCACATCGTGGGCGCCTATCTCACCGTGTTGCTCATTCCATTCTCCCGGCTGGTCCACTTCCTCGTCGTCCCGCTGGATTATATCTGGCGCCCGTATCAGCAGGTAGTCTGGTACTGGCAACGGAAGGAGGTGCGCAGATCCGGGACACCCTGGTCGCTGAAGCGGCCGCTGAATAACTGATTCCGGCCACGAGCAGGCGCGTAACCCTGTTTTTTCAAAAAATGCTTGCTGCCTGTTCCTGTGTACAATCATTAGCGGACTATGTCTGAGTTACTGCTAACCGTCACGGATTACGAATTGCTGGCGGGCCAGGTGGCCAAGTCCATTTTCGTGCTGTTGCTCCTTTTCGGAGCAGTTTACAACCTGTGGCGGGCGATTCGGTTCCGGGAATTGTTGCGGGCGGGCCTGGCTGCCTTTTTTTTCCTGATCGCCCTGCCTGTCATCCGCTGGATAGTAATCGAGGACGGCCTGTTGCGGAAGCCGGCGTATGCGGTGGGTATTACGGTGGGCTACTGCCAGGCTTTCGCCAGGGGGAAGGCCATCGAGTTCGAGTATGAAGTCCAGGGCCGGGCCTACCGGAACTGTAATGCCTTTCACCCCATCCCCATCGACAGCATCGTTGTGCCGGGGGGGAAGTACGCCGTGCGCTATTCCGACCGGTTCCCGGACAAGGGCAGGATCGATTTTCACCGGAAAGTAAACTGAACTATGCAGGCCGTAGCAACTTTTCAATCACACAAGACGCTTTTTTTCAATACGCTATCCTTTACGGTATGTTTTGCCGCCTGGATGGCCAACGGCGTTTTAGTCACCTTCCTGGTCAATTCCGGCGTCTTCGACTGGAGCGCCGTACAGGTGGGCTGGCTGCTTGGCGTTCCAGTGCTGGTGGGTTCCATACTTCGCCTGCCGGTTGGCCTGCTTACCGACAAATTCGGCGGCAAACCGTTGATGATCGCCATTTTGTTGCTCTCGGCGGCGCCCATGTACTTGTTATCCTATGCCAATACCTTCTCCGCCTTTCTGGCGCTGAGTTTCGGGTTCGGAATATCGGGGAGTTCGTTTGCGGCCGGGGTCGCTTTCACCTCCCTGTGGTATCCCCGGGAGAGGCAGGGCGCCGCGCTGGGCATCTTCGGCGCTGGCAATGTCGGTTCGGCGCTGACCGCCATGTTCGCGCCGAGCATCCTGAACGCGCTGACCGATAATGGGGCCGATATCGAAGCCTGGCGCCTGCTGCCCAAACTGTACGCAGCCATGCTGTTGGTAATGGCCGTAGTGTTTTTTATCGGCGTCAGGAACAAAAAACCCGAAATCACACGGACGCTAGGGGAGCGCTTGTCGCCATTAAAGCATACGCGGGCCTGGCGTTTCGGGCTCTATTACTTTTTTGTATTCGGCAGTTTTGTGGCCTTGTCCCAATGGCTCATCCCATATTACGTTAATGTATATTCCATGTCCATTGTGTCGGCCGGTTTTATGGCCACCGCGTTCAGCCTGCCGGCAGGCGTGGTCAGGGCGGCCGGCGGGTGGCTTGCCGACCGGGTGGGGGCGCGCATAGTGTTGCTGTGGGTGCTGGGCGTTTGCCTGGTTTGCCTGGCCTTGCTCTTTGTGCCGCGCATGGAAATCCAGGCCCCCGGCCAAGGGGTCATGGCCTCCAAATCCGGCACGGTGGACTCGGTTTCCAGCGAGTTCATCGTGATGGGAGGCGACAGCTATGTTCTGCAGAGCAGCCAGGGCGATTCCACCCATGTCAGCATCCGCTTCGGTATCGATAAGCATGAAGAGCGGTTTTTGCTGCTCCCCACTTCTTCCTTCCACCAGGAGTCGGTTGTAAAGGCCGGCGAGAAGGTGGCCAAGGGGCAATTGCTGGCCAGGGGCGTCACCTATATTTACTTCCAGGCCAACAAATGGATTTTCACCGCCCTGATTTTCATCATCGGCCTGATGATGGGATTAGGCGGCGCAGCCGTATACAAACACATCTCTGATTATTACCCGGCGAGCGTCGGCGCCGTTGGCGGCATCGTCGGGGTGCTGGGCGGGCTGGGCGGCTTCTTCTGCCCAATCATCTTCGGTTATCTGTTAAATGCTACAGGCGTGTGGACGACCTGCTGGATGTTCCTGGCCCTGGTTGCCGCTATCGCTATCGTGCTGCAGCGGCTGGCCATAAGGGCCGTAACACAGGCGAATACCGTCGATACGGCAGGATGACGCGGCAAAGGCGCAGGCAGGAATGCCGGCCTGTAGAAAAACAAATGTAAATGGCCAAAAACGAAAGCAGCATTGCGGCAATACCTAAGTATGGGTTCCGGGCGCATTTCCTGGCCACCGCCAGGGAAATGATCAAAAGTTTGTCGCCCTCCTATTTCGCGATGGTGATGGCTACGGGCATTGTCTCGATCGCTTCACAGCTGCTGGAGATGGCGTTTATTGCCTTCGCCCTGTTTTATTTTAATATATTCGTTTTCCTCGTCCTGTGTGCAGCCAGCATGTTGCGGGCCATCTGGTATAGCGGGGAAATGTTCAGCGACCTGATGGACCATGCCCGGGCGCCCGGTTTTTTTACTTCCGTGGCGGCTGCCTGCGTTTTGGGCGCTCAGTTTGTCATTTTGCTGGAAAACTACGCGGTGGCGACGCTGTTGTGGCTGGCGGGAATGGTGCTCTGGTTATTCATCACATACACCATTTTCACCTCCTTCACGATCAAGGAGGAAAAGCCGGCGCTTTCCGAAGGGATCAACGGCGCCTGGCTGCTGGCAGTGGTCTCCACCCAGGCGTTGGCGGTGTTGAGCGCCAGCTTGTCCCTGCACTTTGAACCGTATAAGCTGATCATCAATTTCTTCGCTTTCTCCATGTGGTTGTGGGGCGGCATGCAGTACATCTGGATGATATCACTCATCTTTTATCGCTATACCTTTTTCAAATTCTCTCCCGGCGACCTCTCTCCGCCTTACTGGATCAATATGGGGGCAATGGCCATCTCCACGCTCGCCGGCGCCCTCCTCATCATGAACACGCCCCATGCTCCCTTTTTGCTCTCCACCCTGGCCTTTCTGAAAGGTTTTACGGTTTTTTACTGGGCGACAGGTAGCTGGTGGATTCCCATGCTGTTCATCCTGGCTGTCTGGAGGCATTTTTACAAGCGGTTTCCCTTTACCTACGACCCCCTCTACTGGGGGGCCGTATTTCCGCTCGGCATGTACACGGCATGTACTTTTAAGATGGCAGAGGCGATGAACCTTGGGTTTCTGATGCCCATACCGAAGTATTTTATCTATGTTGCGCTACTTACCTGGCTGGCAACTTTTATTGGCCTGGCCCGCCAGTTGTTCAAGAAATTTTTTATAATCGCTTCCGGCCCCGAACTTTCTGTTTAACCCGGCCGCAAAATCTGAATCTTCATGCCCACACCGAAAGACAAAATCCCCAAACGCTTTACCCGCTTCATGGAGAAATACCCTGAGATAGGCAAAGCTTACTCCGAACTCGGCGAGGCCGTACACCAGGCCGGCCCGCTCGATGAAAAGGCCCGCGCCCTGATCAAAGTAGCCCTATCCGGCGGGGCCAAACTGGAAGGGGGCTTCCACTCCCATGTGCGCAAGGCTATCCAGGCCGGCGCCACCAAAGAGGAATTGCAGCACGTTGCCCTGCTGGCGCTGCCTACCCTGGGCTTCCCCTCAATGATGGCCCTGCTCTCCTGGATCGATGATATTTATAAAGACGATGAATAACATTACAACGCCATGCCCGATTTCAAAAAGCTCAACGAAATAGACCCCCTCAAAAGAATAGCCGAAAAGGAAACCGCACAGGAGGAGTTCTCCCCCATGGACCCGCCCGGCGCCTACGCGCCGCCCGCGCTGGAAAAAGTGGAATACGCCGGGATGCACCCCTTCCTTCAGGCGCTGATGGACGAACACAAGGCTGCCGTCGAAACGCTGAATGCCTTCGAAAATGCCCTGCTCGACATTCAAGCCCAGGGCCTGAACCGGGAGGCCGACAAAAAACTCCGCGATTTCTTCGATTTCTTTGACAACCATATCGCCAGCCACAACCGGAAGGAAGAGCGCGCGCTATTCCCCCTCCTGCATCGGCGCCTGCTGGAAAACGGAGAACACGGTAAAGGGCCGGAAGCCGTCACGGGCGTCGATATCCTGGAAGATGACCACGCCAAAGCGCTGCAACTTGCGGCCGTGGTTTTTAACTTCTTCGCCATGTCCGTGCGCCTGCCCGACGCCGCCTCCCGCGCCCTAGTGCTGGATGCCGCCCTGGAGCAGGGAAAATCGCTGGTGGAACTGCTCAAGCTGCACATCTTCCGGGAAGATAATGTGGTGTTCGCCCAGGCCCACCGGCTCCTCGGCAAAGCGGAGCTGGACGAAATGCTCCGGGAAAGCAGGACAACCTCTTTCGAAAAATAAAACTTGAAATAATGCGCAAGAAACCTGCCAAGGAACAAAACTGCGGCGCAGGCAAAACCGGGCAGCCGCAGGCTTCCAACGCTTCGCCGCCCTGCTATGCCAACGCCCCGGAACTGCGCCCCGAATACCGCATGGAAGAGCCGGAAGGGCAAGAGCAGCTGAAGCCCATGAAAAGAAAGGGCGCCGGCCCGAAATAGAAACCACCACAGGCACCATCGCATTATGGACATCCTGATTACCGGCGCCAATGGCTATATCGGCCAGCGGCTGGTTTCGGCGCTACTGGAACAGAAAGAGCCGCACCAGCTCCACTGCCTGGTGCGCAACCGCAGGCGCTTCGAGGTGGAACACATCCATGAGCGGATACATATCCGGGAATTGGACTTCCTGCGCCCGGACGAAAATCAGGCCCTGCCAGACGCCGACGTTGCGTTCTACCTGATCCACTCCATGAGCAACAGAGGCAATTTCATGGAAAAAGAGGAACAGGCGGCCCGAAACTTCGTCCGCCTCCTGGAAAAAACGAGTTGCAGGCAGATCATCTACCTCGGCGCCATCGCCAACGAAAAAGAGCTTTCCGACCACCTGAACAGCCGCTCCAATGTTGAAAAAGTACTCCGGTCGGGCCGTATCCCGGTGACGGCCCTGCGGGCAGGCATCATCGTCGGCTCGGGCAGCGCCTCCTTCGAGATCATCCGCGACCTGGTGGAGAAAATGCCCCTCCTGATCGCCCCCAGATGGGTCGACACCCTATGCCAGCCCATCGGCGTTCGCAATGTGATGCAATTGCTAACGGGCGTCATGCTGCGGGAAGAAACCTTCGGGCAGCACTACGACATCGGCGGCCCGGAAGTGCTCAGCTACCGGCAGATGTTGTTGCAATTTGCCCAGGTGCGCAAGCTGCGGCGCTATATCTGCGCCTTCTGGCTGATGACGCCAAGAATATCTACTTACTGGCTCTATTTCATTACCTCCACATCCTACCCCCTGGTGGCAAACCTGGTGGGCAGCCTGAAAGTGAATGTCATCTGCCGGCCCAATAACCTCGCCGACAACCTGGGCATCGAACTGATGAGCTACCGGGAAGCCGTGGAACTGGCCTTCCTGCGCATCGAACAAAACATGGTCATCAGCAGTTGGAAAGACGCCTTCAGTTCATTCGACACCAACCCCCGGTTAATGGAATATGTGGAAACACCCAGATTCGGCTGCTACCGGGATTTCAAAAAACGCGACATCACCGGCAAGACGGAAGATGCCCTTGAGCGCGTCTGGGGCATCGGCGGCCACAACGGATGGTACTACGGCAACCTCCTCTGGCGAATCCGCGGATTCCTCGACCGCCTGGTGGGCGGGGTGGGCCTGCGCCGCGGCCGGACCAATACGGACAAGATATACCCTGGCGACGCCCTTGACTTCTGGCGGGTGTTGGTCGCCGACCGGGGCCGGGGCCGCCTCCTCCTCTACGCCGAGATGAAACTGCCCGGCGAAGCCTGGCTGGAATTCAAGGTGGTACACAGAGGAGAACGCTGCGAACTGCACCAGATCGCCACCTTCCGCCCCAGAGGCCTCTGGGGACGGCTGTACTGGTACAGCGTACTGCCCTTCCACTTCTTCCTCTTCAATGGCATGATCAGCCGGATCGCCGAAGCGCGGCCTGTGAAACAGGCCATGTGGAATACCCGATAAATCATTATCTTGAATCCGGAAATTTAAGCAGCGCACATGAAATTCTTACAGGAATTCCGCGACCCGGAACTGGCCAGGCGATACCTGGAAGAAATCCGGCGCACCGCCAGCCGCCCCTGGACGATCATGGAGGTCTGCGGCGGGCAGACCCACTACCTGGTGAAAAACGGCCTGCTGAACCTCCTGCCTGAAAATGTCCGCATGGTGCATGGCCCGGGCTGCCCGGTCTGCGTGACACCCCTCAACCTGATCGATAAGGCCATTTTCCTGGCCGAGAAAAAAGGCGTGACCCTCTGTTCCTTCGGCGATATGCTGCGCGTGCCGGGTTCTGAGAAAAGCCTGCTGGCCGCCAAAGCGGCGGGCGCCGACGTCCGGATCCTCTACTCACCGCTCGACGCCGTGCGGCTGGCCCGGGCGCATCCGGAGCGGGAAGTGGTTTTCTTCGCCGTCGGCTTCGAAACTACCGCCCCCGCCAATGCCCTGTCTATCATACAGGCCCAAAAGCTGGGGCTTAAAAATTACTCCATCCTGGCTTCACATGTCCTGGTTCCTCCGGCTATCGAAGCCATTATGGAGGATGAAGAAAGCACGGTCGACGCCTTCCTGGCCGCCGGGCACGTCTGTACGATCATGGGCGCCCTGGAATACTATCCCCTGGTGGAGCGCTTCAAAACCCCCATCGTCATCACCGGCTTCGAACCGGCCGACCTGTTGCAAGGCATCCTCATGGCGCTACGGCAACTGGAGAAAGGCGAGGCAAGGGTGGAAAACCAGTACGCCCGCATCGTGCGCGAGGAAGGCAACCCGAACGCTCAGGACATGATCTTTGAGGTGTTCGAAGTGACAGACCGCCTCTGGCGGGGCATGGAGATTATCCCGATGAGCGGCTATGAGGTCAAAGAGAAATATGCCGCCTTCGACGCCAAACGGAAATTTGCCGTCGATATCCACGAGGCGCCGGAAAACGAGGAATGCATGGCCGGCGAGGTCATGAAAGGCATCAAAAAGCCGTTTGAATGCCCGCACTTCGGCAAAAAGTGCACGCCTGAAAACCCGCTGGGCGCGCCCATGGTCAGCTCGGAAGGCGCATGCGCGGCTTACTACCATTTCTCCGGAATCGTTCACCAAACGGATGCCTGAACCACATGAAAATACTCTTTCTCACCACCGCTTTCAACGGCATGGCCCACCGCGCCTGGATCGAACTCGACCGGCTCAACCACCAGGCCAGGGTGCAGATTGCCACGAGCCCGGAAGCGATGGAAGCCGCCGTTGACGAATTCGACCCCGAACTAATCATTGCCCCCTTCCTCAAAACGAAAATTCCCGAGCGTATCTGGAAAAACCGGGCCACCTTGATCGTACATCCGGGCATTCGGGGCGACCGCGGCTCCTCCTCGCTCGACTGGGCCATTCTGAATGGCGAAAAGGAATGGGGCGTGACTATTCTGCAGGCCGCCGAAAAAATGGACGCGGGCGACATCTGGGCCTGGCGCACTTTCCCCATGCGCCCGGCGAGCAAGGCCTGCCTGTACCGGCACGAAGTTACCCAGGCGGCCATGGAGGCGCTGCTCGAAGCGGTGGCGCACTTTCAGGAGCCGGGCTTCCGGCCGCAGCCACTGGACTACTCCAACCCCGCCATTCGCGGCAGGTGGAACCGCCGCGCCCGGCCCGATGATTTCCGCTTCTCCTGGCTTGACGACACGGAATCCATCCTGCACAAGATCCGCGCTGCCGACAGCGAGCCCGGAGCCCCCATGGAATTATTCGGCAAAAAATACTCCTGCTTCGGCGGCCGCCGGGAGAGCCGCCTGCAGGGCGCCCCGGGAGCCGTGCTCGCCCAACGCGACAAGGCCATCTGCATCGCCACGGCCGACGGCGCCGTCTGGCTGACGCACCTGCGGGAGGACGCCGAAGCGGGCATCAAACTGCCCGCAACCCTGGCCCTGGGTGAAACCGCGGACGCCATCCCAACCGTAGCCCTTCCCCCTTTCCTGCCCGCAGATGGCGACACCTTCCGCGAAATCCGCTACGAAGAAGAGGGACAGGCCGGTTTCCTGCACTTCGACTTCTACAACGGCGCCATGGACGCTGATCAATGCCGGCGCCTGCAGGCCGCCCTGCAGGAGGCTAAGCGCCGGCCGGTGAAGGTGATCGCCATGATGGGAGGGTGCGACATCTGGTCAAACGGCATCCACCTCAACGTCATCGAGCATGCCGAAAACCCCGCCGACGAATCCTGGGCCAACATACTGGCTATCGACAACCTTATCCTGGAAATCATACAGTCGCCCGATCACTACATCATCGCCGCCCTGCAGGGTAATGCCGGGGCAGGCGGCGTACCCATGGCCCTTGCCGCCGACAAGGTGCTGGCCCGAAACGGCGTCGTGCTCAACCCCCATACCCGAACCATGGGCCTGTACGGCTCTGAATACTGGACCTACCTGCTGCCCCGCCGCATCGGCCTGGAAAAAGCCCAGCAGTTCACCGAACAATGCCTGCCCTGGGGAACGGCCGTGGCCAAAGAGATCGGCCTGATCGACGATTGCTTCGGGGAAACGGCCGAAGCATTCTTCGGGCAAGTCAAACAAACAGCCGGGGAAATCGCCGCCCTGCCTTACTTCGACAAACTCCTGCTGGCCAAGCGCTTCCAGCGCCGCAAAGACGAAGCCTTCAAACCGCTGGACGCCTACCGGCAGGAAGAACTGGAACGCATGCAGCGGAATTTCTACGAGGACGACGAAGGCTACCATCACAAGCGCTATTGTTTCGTACACAAAATCCACGAGGCATCCAGAGGGCAACTGGTGGAGGAAAAAGACTGGTATAGCAGCCGCCGCAGGATCTACCGCAGAAGAAAGTGGGAAGGCGTAGAATATGGCGGCGCCTGGAGTGTCTCCGATCAAGGCGTAAACCCCACAACCGGACATTCCAATCCGGACTCCAAACAGCAACCTCCAAACAAGCCCTAAATCCTTACGTTATACCCCAGCTGCCCGTAAAAAGGCAATGCCGGAGCCGATTTGAAATCCTCCGATATGAGCCTTCCCGCCCGGAGGAATATGTCCTGCTTTCCAAAGGAAACACCAGCCTGCAGCCCGTAAAAGAAATTCCCTCCGGTGGCCGGCTCATACCATCCGTCGATGACGCCGGGAAAACTTTCCCGGTAGGATGCCGAATGCCTGAAATGCGACACGATGGCTTTGTCAAACCCAAACTCTCCGGCCAGGTACCAGCCCGGGCGGTAATACCCCAGCGCGCCGGATACTTCACACCCGAAATTCTCAATGCGCGCATAACTGTTCTCGTACCTGCGGAAGATGCCGTTGACATTGGTGGAAAACCGGAAATCTCCGGCCTCGGCCCACCTGATCTGCGCGCCGGCCCTGAGCTTGAAATCGTCGGGGAAATCCTGGCCCAGGGGCATTGAATACTCGGCCGTCAGCACCGCAGGAAAGGGGCCCATGTTTACTTTGTACCCGTACGCTATCCCGAGAATGGCTCCGTGCTCCAGCCCCACAGAGGCCCTGAACAAGTGCCTGAAGCCATCGGGGCCGCCCGCCCAGTTGAGCATTTGGGCCTGTAAGGTTTGAACGGACAGGATCAGCAGAATGATCCGAAAGGATGATATCAGGGATTTCATGGTCAGAAGGATTGTAAGAAGGTGAGTAATTTGGGTTTTGTCACATTGTTCCACACCTGGCCAACGGTGTACATCTCCGAGTGCCCGACGCCGGTTATTTCGAATAGTTCAACATGCCTGAACGGAGCGCTGACCTTTTGGGCCCACGGCAGTTGGTAGGCAGCGTTCTTTTCCGTGTAGAAAAACAGCACCGGGGCGCCGAACTGATCCAGGCCTTCGGAAAAGTCGGGCTCGTATTCCTGTCCCGCACCGATCAGGCTGGCATTGCAGGCTGCGCCGTTCCTCCAGAACAGATTCGCGGCATGTACGCCCTCGCCCGTGATCTCATTGACGGAAGAATGGAGCCCCATCTTGTAATCCAGTATCTGGTGTTCATCTTCGTCGCCGGTGATAAACTGGTCGAGGTATGTGGCGTCGTTCAGTATCTCGCTCCAAAGTTTGAACGACCTCGACCTTTTGACATATTCGGCCACGTCATCCCACTTCAGCCCGCCGGGTTCGGAGACGGCCAGCCCCTGCACTTCGCCGGGGCGCCGGCCTGCATAACCTGCCGCCAGCATGCCGCCCCAGGAATCGCCGATGAGAATAACCTTCTGGCCGGGATGGGTGCGGTAATGCCCGATCAGGGCGTGCAGGTCGTCGTAAAAGAGGCTCACCAACTCCGCGCCAAGCGATTCGTAAAAATCTGCCGAAAACCGCTCCGAGAGGCCCGACCCGCGCTGGTCATAAAAAACGACCCGGTATCCTTCCTGCGCGAGTTCTTTGCAGTTCAGCAACGCCCGGTAGTCGGAGCCCGGCCCGCCATGGATCACCACCACCATGGTGCTGTCGGGGTGCCCGAACGCCTCCGTATGCAGGGTGGCTCCGTTTACCGTAATGGCCGGAATGGAGGCATCCTCCATAACTGTTTTCGGAACGAGGTTCCCGGGTTCATTGATCAATCTCTCTTTGGCGCAGGAGGCAAGCGCAAGTGCGCCGGGCAGGAGAAACGCCCAAAGCCAATTTTTCTGGTTCATGATGAAAAGTGTTTTGGTTTCGTGAGGCAAAAATGCAGCGGCGCTCACTGGGAAGCGGCTCAGCATGAAGGATGATACCAGAAATTGGCGCTTTATACAGATTTGAATTTCAGCAAATTACAAAGAGCGCCCTGCTTCCCCCGGCGATGAGCCCTGCCGGCTCAGGTATTCCGTGGGGGCGTGGCCGGTGTAGTTCCTGAAGTTCCGGTTGAAGGAGGCTTTGGAGTTGAACCCGCAGTCGAAAGCCAGGGCCAGCAGGGTAAACTGTTTGCTTTCGGGCTTTTCAGCTATCCGGAGGAACTCCTCGATCCGCCATCCATTGACGAAATCGTAAAAGTTCTTTTTGGCCATCGCATTGACTACCTGCGACAGGTGGTTGGGGTGTATGCCAAGGAGCCCGGCCAGTTCGCCCAGGGTGAGCTCGGGATTCAGATAAGGCTTTTCGTCCTGCATCAGTTGGACGAGCCGCTCATAGATGCCGGCGGCCATGTCGCCGGTGAGCGAAGACTTCTGGTATTTTGATGCGGCGGCCGGGCCGGCCGGTTCTTCGGGCTCTTCCGGTATATATTGAGGCGCCGACGCGCCGGGAGGGGCATGGCCGAGAACACCCGCCTGCCGGATGCCAAAGAAACCCAGCAAAATGACAAAGACGGAGGCGGAGCCGTAAACGAAAGGTTCCTCCCGGATGAACCACACGGGGATCCAGATGAGGCCGACGCCTATTACCAGATACAGAAGCCAGTTGAACTGGATTCGCTCCGTATTGGAGAACTCGTTCTTCAGATTTTTTCTGTAGCGCACCAGTTTCCACAGGGTGAGGGGAATATAAACCAGGCCGGAAATATAAATGCCTGCCAGGTTGATGAACGCCTGGATCTCATATCCTTTCCCCGCCTGCCTGAAGGTTTCCACCTTTTGCTCAAACGGCAAAAAGAAGAAGCCGCCGAATAAAAACAAAAGGGAAAGGAGCACCGGCAGAAAATGTAACAGCCCGCTTTTCCGGAATGGAGCCTTCCGGGTTTGATATTTGGTGTACAGGTAAAGGAAAGGGCCCTGCGTCAGGGGCAGGGGCATGCCCAGAAGAACCAGGGTAGGATAGGTGAGATACGCCTGGCTGATAAACAGGTAATACCCGAAGAGGATATAGCCGATGGAAAACAGCCACAGGGCAAGGAGGTAGTCAGGCGCCGCCTTCCCCTTCTTCGTCGCCAGCACGGCCGACAGAAACCAGGAGATGACGATACCGGGTAAAAGCAGTATTCCCATGGTGGCGGACTTTCGGTAAAAGCGATTGCCAAAGATACGAACTGTTCGCGCCACTGCCGGGCCGCCCTGCCCATAATATACTGCGTCCGCCAAAATAAATTTTCCGGGAATAGCCAGCCCACGCAACTGAAGCGGGGGCAAGCGCGTTTTCTGTTATATTATTTTAAGATAAAAAAGACTTAATTATGGCAAAAACAGTACCCCTCTTTCGCAAGGCCCTCCTGGCGCTGCCCTTCGCTTTGCTGCTCTTCTATGGCTGCGAAAAGGAAGAGAAGGCCGCCGACAGCATCGTCCACCTGAACTTCGACCATACGGTAGGAGGGCTGGAATTGAAGCTGAACGATACCTGGTATCCCAGCGCCGCCGGCCATCCTTTCCAGGTGGCCCGCCTGAAGTATTACGCCTCCAATTTCGCGCTGGAAAACGCGGCGGGCGAGCGTTTCGAACTCCGGCAGGCGCATTACCGGGATGTAGAGCAGCCTGAAACCCGCACTCTGGAGTGGCAGGGCGTTCCGCCCGGCGAGTACACAGGGATATCCTTCGTCTTCGGCCTCGACGAGGCGGCCAATGTTGACGGCGGCCTGCCCAACACCACTACCAACATCAACATGGAATGGCCGCTGCCCGGCGACCAGGGCTATCACTACATGAAATTCGAGGGCCGTTATGATCTGAATGGGGCCGGCGTCGTCAAACCATTCAACCTGCATACCGGAGCAACGGGCAACAACCAGAACTATGTACGGGTGAACCTGCCCTTCCACCACCCGGTGAAAATGTCGGGCGGCGCCTGGCAAATCTGCTTCAGCATGGACCTCAACGAATGGCTGCAGAACCCTCACACCTATGATTTTGAAACCTTCGGCCCGATGATCATGGCGAACCAGAACGCGCAGCAGTTGCTCAAAGAAAACGGCGCGAGCGTGTTCAGCCTAAGCACCGTCGAGAAAGAATGATGGCCGGCGAAAATGTATCGCCATGAAAAGTAAAACAGCCTTTATACCGGCCTTTGCGGCGCTTCTCCTGGCAGTGGCCTGCAGCCATGAGCCGGCTCCGCCTCCCGATGACGGCTGGGTGTACAACCCCACGCCTTACCACTTTCAGCCGCCGCCCTTTTTCCCGCTGCTCGACGTTCCGCCCGATAACCCGATGACTATACAAGGGGTGCAACTGGGGCGGATGCTCTATTACGACCCGGTGCTGCACCCCGAGGGCGCGCTGGCCTGCGCCAGCTGCCACCTTCAGGAAATCTCCTTCACTTCCGGGCCCGCCGTCCTGCCCCATATCAACCTGGGCTGGAGCACCGCTTTCCTGTGGGACGGCCGCGTACAGGGCTCCCTCGAAGAGGCCATGCTTTTTGAGGTGAAAGATTTTTTTGAGACGGACCTCGCCCGCCTCGAAGCCCACCCCGATTATCCACGCCTTTTCTATGAAGCCTTCGGCGAAAAGGGCATTACCTACGAACGCGCAGCCAGGGCCCTGGCCCAGTTCCAGCGCATCATGGCCTCCGGCAATTCCAAATACGACCAGGCCATCCGCCAGGAACCCGGCGTATTTCTGAGCGATGCGGAAGTGAATGGCTACGAACTTTTTTTCAGCGAGAGAGGCGACTGTTTCCACTGCCACGGCGGCATACTGTTTACCGACAATGATTTTCACAACAACGCGCTGGACGCCGAGCCCGAAGCAGGCCTGGGCGGCGTCACGGGTTCGCCTTACGACATTGGCAAGTTCAAAACGCCCACCCTGCGCAACATCGAGCTGACGGGGCCCTACATGCACGACGGCCGCTACGCCACGCTCGAAGAGGTAGTGGATTTTTACAGCGAAGGCCTCCATGCTTCTCCCACCGCCGACCCACTGATGAAGGCGGTTCCGCAGGGCGGCAAACAACTCACCGCTCAGGAAAAAAGCGACCTGATCGCATTTTTGAAAACGCTGACGGATACGAGTTATACTACCAACCCGGCCCTTGCCAGCCCTTTTTGACAAGCGGAAACGAATCCCCGATATATTTTTTATTTTTAAATAAGATTAAACAGTCTTAAATTGCGCCTCAATAGCAGTATCCACGAGCCCGGCCTTTTTTAAGCTGGAAAAGTGGAGCGGCAATCAGGAGGGCGGGCATGGGCCTCAGTAATGCCGCCTGTAGCCGGGGTTTTGTCACTAACAAATTATATTCTTATGAAAATGAAATGGTTATTCCGCTTTCTTTTTACCGCCATGTTGCTGGCGGGGGCCTTTGCCTGCCAGAAAGATGATAACGGCGGGCCCGAACCTGCCGAAATCCGGTTGGTAAGGGAATTCTCGGCCGATGCGCCCCTGCGCTGGTACCAATTATTCGAAACCATCGACCGCTACGCGCCGGGCTACCGCCCGCCGGCCGCTGCGCGCGCGCTGGCCTACATCGGCCTTGCCGGCTACGAGGCCGCCGCACCGGGAATGCCGGCCTACCGATCTTTCGAAAACCATTTTCCAGGCTTGTCGATCCCCCCTGTTGAACAGGGCGCGGCTTATCACTGGCCCACCGCCGTCAATGCCGCTTATCATTTTATGTTCGATGCCTTTTACCCGCACATCAGAGATGTTGACCTGGCGCAAATCGCCACACTGAACGCAGCGCTCGAGGCCGAATTCTCAGGCCAGGCGGACCCTGATGTCTTCGCCCGCTCCAAGGCCTTCGGCGAGGCGGTAGGCCAGGCCGTATTTACCTGGGCCGAAACGGACGCCATCGGGCAGAACGGCTACCTCGACGCCCATCCCGCCAGCTACAGCCCCCCCGCAGGCCCCGGCCTGTGGCAGCCGACCGCCCCCGATTTCACGCCGGCCCTTTTTCCCTACTGGGGGCAGGCGCGCACCTTCGCTTTGCAGGAAGATGAACTACTGGCCAGGCCGCCCCTGCCCTGGAGCGAAGACCCCAGTTCGCAGATTTACATTCAAGCCAAAGAAGTGGAAGTATGGGTTGGCCGCATCCGCGCCGGCCAGGATGCAGAGAGCCATTGGATCGCCGAGTTCTGGAGCGATGATTTCGGCGGAGTGACCTTCACCCCGCCGGGCCGTTGGATCGCCATCGCCAACCAGGTGGTGCGGGCCGAAGCTCCTTCCCTGGAAACTGCGGTGGAATTGTACGCCAAAATGGGCATGGCCCTGTGCGACGCCGGAATTGCCGTATGGTACTCCAAATTCAATTACAACTACGAGCGGCCCGTACAATTCATCAACCGCAATTTCAACCCGGGCTGGCAAACGATTATGAACCACCCCTACACCGGTGTAGAAGGCCTCTCCCCGGAATTCCCCGCCTATCCCTCCGGCCACTCCGGCTTCGGCGGCGCGGCGGCAACCGTTTTGACTGACATCTTCGGCTACAATTACCGCTTTACCGACTATTGCCATGAGAGCCGTACGGAATTCCGCGGCACGCCGCGTTCCTTCAACACCTTCATCGATATGGCCGTGGAAAACGCTTACTCCCGCATCCCCCTCGGCGTGCACTTCCGCATGGACTGCGACGAAGGCCTGCGGCAGGGCTACCTCGCCGGCCAGCGCGTGCTGGAGCTGCCGTGGAAACAATAACTGGACTTCAGGCGCGCACGCCCTTGAAGCCGGAAGTGGGACGCGAGCAAAGCAAAGCGATTGACAGCGTAAATCGGAAGTTTTACCCGCTCACTCGTTGCACTCGGGTTCGGGTAAAACTTCCGATCCCGGCCTCCTTACAACCGGTACGTGGCTCTCTTCGGCCGCTTCCGGCTTCACCACAGGGCTGCCCAAAGCCCGGAAATAATTAAGGGGCCCGGCGAATAATAACTTCCCCATTTGAGACGGCCCAACCCTCACACACCATTTGTACACGCATTTGCACCATTTGTGCAAGCGGCGCAACGGCTTTGGAGGCATTTTCATGGCGTAATCAATGCTCTTTTCCCTTCAAAATTTTTTCGCCATGAAACCATTATCTTTACCCTTCACACTTTTGCTGCTTATCAGTCTTATAACGCCGCTAACAGCGCAATGGGAGCCGCTGGTGTCCGGCCAGTTTCCCATTAACCACCGGGTGTGGGACATACAGTATGTTGACGCCAACACGATATGGGCCTTTTCAAGCTATGACGCCTTCCCGCCGCCGGCAGTTCAGTTGCCCTTCGTGCACCGCTCGACGGATGGAGGCGCCACCTGGCAGCGGTATTCCATTGCAGGGCAGGGTGGTATACAGGCCAGGGACATCAGCCCTGTTGACAGCCTGACGGCCTATGTCGCCCTCCCCAATTCGGGGCTGTACAGAACACAGAACGGAGGGGCTGATTGGGAAGAGATTACCGTTTCGTCAGACTTTTCCACCTTTTTCTTCGTGCATTTTTTCAATGAAAACGAAGGCTGGGTGTTTGGCAGAAAAGCGAACCAGCACCCCGTTTCGGCAACCACCGCCGATGGCGGAGCTACCTGGACGGTAATTGACGAAGCAGATATGCCTCCCTATCTGTCGAACGAATATTATGGGCCAGGGTATGCGACCAATGACAGCTATGCTGTGGTGGATGATGTTGTCGTCATTTCCGCTTCTTTGGGATACTACTGGAAAAGCACCGACAAAGGCCAGTCCTGGGAGCGGGTTTCTACTCCTGCGTCTAACCAGGGCCTGGGAATGACCGGTATCGCCATGAAGGATGAATCTACCATTATGTTGGTGGTAAGCTATAATGCTTCATCCAATATCCCTACGGCAACATATACTACAACGGATGGAGGCGCCACCTGGCATTCCGGCTCACCCGGCGTTACGCCTGGAACGGTGTGTTATGTACCGGGCACGGATGGAACCTTCATCATTTGCGGGCATAATAGTTTTATCGCTGCCAACAAGATTGGAACGGCCCTCTCCTATGACTTCGGGCAAACCTGGTCCTACATTGACAATACCCGCCTGATTTCCATGGATTTTCTGGACGATGGAACCGGGGTAGCCGCCCTGGGCCGGATCGTGTCCTGGGGGACGCAGGGCGAGGTGTACACATGGAATGGTGGTTCATTGAGAGCGCCTATCTTTGTCAATGACGACGCCACTGGCCTGAACAACGGCGCCTCCTGGGAAGACGCCTTCAACAGCCTTCAGAGCGCCCTCGCCGCTGCCACCGACGGCGGCCAAATATGGGTGGCCGAGGGCGCCTACCTGCCTGGCAATACCCCTACCTCCACTTTTTTGATAAACAAAAACATCCATCTCTCCGGCGGCTTCGCCGGCACGGAGGTTTTCCTGGGCCAACGTGGGAACCCCGCCGGCCATCCCACCATCCTTTCCGGTGATTTGAACGGGGACGATGTGGCCGATGATTTTTTGACGAACCGGGGGGATAATGTGATGACGGTGGTGGAAATCGCTCCCGGTATTTCGAATGCGACCGTGATTGACGGCTTTACCATTCGGAATGGGCATGCAGATGGGGCCTGGCCTCAGGGGAAAGGGGCAGGTATTCTTTCGACAGGAGCGCCCGTCATTCGCAATTGCCTTTTTACTCAAAATTATGCAGAAGAACAAGGTGGAGCTATTTTGCACAACTCCGCTTCCACCCAGAGCATCATCATCGAAGCCTGTATCTTCGATAAAAACGCTGGAAGATTTGGGGGGGCCGTAGACGTCTACTATTCAGGTTACAGGATTGACAATTGTACTTTTTCAGGAAACGTTGCAGAATGGGAATTGGGAAACGGAGTAGGCGGCGGGCTGCTTATAAATGGCGCCTCCGGCGCCATCACCAATTGCACTTTCGAAAATAATGCAGCGGACAAAGGCGGGGGGATTTTTGTTTCCAGTTGGGTTGACGTTAACGATGTCACCCTTGTTTTGGAAAATAGCACATTCAACGGAAATACTGCCGCAGTTAGTGGCGGTGGATTAGGATTGGTATTAACGGATTCCATTCAGGCTGTTGTCCGAAATTGTATTTTCCAGAACAACTCCTGTGTTTCTGGTGCAGGTGTTGGCATATCAGTATTTGAGGGGGGAGATTTCACGGAAAATGCTGACATTTTATTTGAAAATTGCCTGATGGCCGGCAACGAAGGTGAAGAGGGAACCATTCATCTTTCCAACGCCGGCACTTTGAAACTGCTCAACTGCACCATCGCCGGCAACCCTGCCGGGGGCATTGTGCAAAATGAAAATTCGGCCCTGGCGCTCCAGAACACCATCCTGTACAATCCCTTCTTCACGGAGTACGCCGGCGCTGCCGGCAACGTCACCGCCACCTCCCTTGGCGGCAACCTCATCAGAGATAATTCTTTTGCGGCGTATGCCCTTCCGCAGGACCTGCAACCCATGTATGACCCACAGGCCATGTTCATGGGGGCGGATGACTATCATCTTCACCCCGGCAGCCCCTGCATCAACCGGGGCGTCAACGACGGGGTGACGGCGCTTTACGACCTCGACGGGGAGGACCGCATCCAGCACGGCACGGTGGACATCGGCGCCTACGAAAGCCCGTTCGTGACCTCGGCCCGGGAGGCCATCGTTGGGGAAATTGGGCTGTCACCCAACCCCACCACCGATTTCCTCTACCTGCAACTGCCGGAAAATATCGCCCAGCCCATCGAAGTCAGCCTGTATGACCCCAACGGAAAACGGATGGGTACGCAGGCGCTGTCCAGCGGCCAAGCGCTGGAGGTGAAAGGCCTGGCCGCCGGGATGTACTGGGTGAAGGCCGTCGTGGGGGGGCGGGTTTTCACGGGGAGGTTCAGCAAGTTTTGAAAGTAAAAGCTGATTTTTCCTGCCTTGCCGGGGAGGTAGTTTTCCCCGAACGCGAGGTTTCCTCTTACCTAAAAACCCTTTAAAGATGAAATATCAAATCTTTCTCCCGATTCTGGCACTGCTCACTTTTTTCGTGACTTCCTGTGAAGAGGAGCGTCAATTCCCCGGTGTCTCAGATTCCGTTCCCCTCCTCATTGCTATCCAAAGCGATGTATGCTGCCGGGAGGGCGAGTCATTGACGGTGTACGAGCCGAACAACAATGATTTCCAGATTTTCGATGAAGACAATTATTCAGTTGAATGGAAAGTGGGAAATGTCATCGTCGCCAGTGGATCCCGCATCGAATGCGTCTGCGGCAACTCCTACAAGGTTGTGGTCACGGATTTGGCCACAGGCGAAACTGCGCAAGCGAAACATACCCCAATAGAATGTGCGGACGGCTTGCAGAAAAATATCGAAAGCGTTGAAATAACGTACCTCCCTGCGCCACCCTTGAATATCAGCGAGGCAGACCTGTATGCTTGCCTGAACAATATTGGGGATAAGGACGGCGGTTGCTCCGGCCCCACCTGCGAAACTTTAATCGCAGAGTTGCGCCCCTATTATCAGAAAACAGCCAATGAAACGGGAGAAGCCCAAGCCTTCTGTGTGGCATGCTGCCAGGATGGGGTGCTCGTTTATGCCCTGGTAATAGTCACTCCCAATAACATTCCGGAATCCCATCTTCAGAAAGAGTGATGCATCGCGCTGCCCTGCGTCCGGGCCGGGTGATTTCAAAGCGAGCGGCAGCGTTGGTTTTTTCGACAACATGTCCAGCCGCCCCATCTGCAGCACGGAATGGGCCACGTACCAGGCCGAAGGAACCATTGACGAGGATGCCCGGTGGTTCAACTTTGGGGCCCTCCAGGATGCCCCGGGCGCCGGCTATTTCGATGATTTCAGACTGAGCATCGAGGCCAGTCCCGGCCAATGGGAGGCCGTCCCCCAGCCCAACGCCGGTTTTGAAAATGCCGAGTGGCAGGATGGGAAACCGGAAGGCTGGCAAAAAACCAGTGCTTTCTGGCTCGCCAATTTCCAGGTGGAGCAGAGCGCCGAGCAGCCCTTTGCGGGGAAGTATGCGCTGAAGGTGACGGGGAGCAAGTGAGCCTGGTTTTTAAGTTTTAAGACAAAAAAGTCTTTTTAGAACAGGTAATTTCTAAAGTTTTTTTGTTGATTTGTATTGCTTGTCGTCACCTTTTCGCTTTAAAAGGGGGTGACGACAAGCGGATTGGTATAAGGTAAATCAAAATGCATGAGTCAATTGGAAGCCAACAAAACGACCGTCCGCCATTTCTACGAAGAAGGCTGGAACCGTAAAAATTTCGGCATCGTTGACCAGACCCACGCCGCCGATTGGGTGCACCACGACAAGTCCAACCCCAACGACCTGGAAGGCGGCCCGGAAGGCAACAAAAAGCGAATGCGGGAACTGAGCGCTGCTTTCCCCGACATTCATTTCCAAATCGAGGACATGGTGGCGGAAAATGACAAAGTGGCCGTGCGTTTCACGGCCACTGGAACGCAGACCGGGCAGTTTGGCCCCATCCCGCCCACGGGGAAAAAAGTGCGCATGGACGGTTTCATTTTGCACCAGCTGAGAGACGGAAAAATCGTGGAGGACTGGGTGGTGAGGGATACTTTTGGGCTGATGGTGCAACTGGGGGTAATCCCGATGGCCGGGAAGAAGTAAGCTGCGTCAACTGGCTGAGTGGGATTCAACCCTCAATAGTCACCTGGAAATAGAAACCCTGTCGGTTAGTGGCGATACAGTATTGCGCAAGGTGACGGGAACCAATTATTGGTTCCTGCCTTCTGAGCATAACTCTCAACTCTGCCAAATGTGAAACCCGCCTTACCAAATCAAACGGCAACCGCCTCCCTCCCCCCATGGAGCGCCCTGCTCCTCCCACTGCTTTTGCCTTTTTTTTCAAACGCCCAACAACTCACTCTCGCCCGCCAGCTCGCCCCCCGTGAAATTTCCAAACACGCCACCCATGCCATCCTCGAAGACCAGTACGGCTTCATTTGGCTGGGCGGCGCCGGCCTCTTCCGCTTCGATGGCTACGACACGCAGGAGCACCTCTCGGCAGTGGACTCTACCGGCGGCATCGGCGCCGTCCGGGCCTTACTGGAAGACCGGGCAGGGAACATCTGGATTGGAGCCCTGAACGGCCTGTACCGCTACGAGCGGCAGACTGGCCGGGTGCAGCCGTTTTTCCATGAAAAACTGGCCAACCAGTTGGGGAAAGCCCCGTCCGTCTGGAGCCTATTCGAAGATTCGAAAGGCCGGATTTGGGTGGGCGGCGAAGACCGGCTGTTCGTGATGGCCAATCCCGGGGCGGGGGAAATCAGCATCGTGCCGGGCCTGCACATTGGCCCCTCTTTTTGGACCAGGGTAGGCGTCATGGACATTCGGGAGGACGCCGGCGGGCGTATCTTCGCCATCTCCACGAGCGGGGTTTGGGAAGTCGGGGAGGATTTTTCCGCACGCCAGTATTTGCCCGAAGGGCATGACCCCGGTTCCCCGGTTTTCAGGATAGATGCCGCCGCCCGGGGTTCGGGTGATACGCTGTGGCTGGCCACGCCGGAAGGGCTTTGGTTTTTCAAAACCTCGAACGGGTGCTTTCAGGAGTGGCCCATGCCCGAAAACCCCCGAAAACTGGTCAGTACGGTGATGACGGATACCCAAAGGCGGCTCTGGGTGGCCACGAAAGACCAGGTTTTCCAGCGCCGGCAAGATGGGCGTTTCGAAAAAGTGCTGGGCGATGAACACTACCTTTTCGACGGCATCCACGAGCTGTACGAGGACCGGCAGGGCAACCTCTGGTTCGGCAGCTACCACGGGGCGGGCATGCTCGATTACGATGCTCAAAGCAAACTGCCGTTTTACCAGATCGGCCATGGCTCGCCCTACCATGACAACCATTTTTACCGCATCAGCCAGGACTCTGCCGGCGGCTTCTGGTTCCGGATGTTGCGTTCCGGGCTGGGTTATTGCCCCTACTTAGGCGGGCCGTTCGAGATACGCCTGCAACCCCCTCTTTATTATTTCGGCGAGGAGGTGAAGGGTGTCTGCACCGATGCGGACGGCAACGTCTGGGCCATCACCTACACCAACGGGCTTTTCTTTTTTGAAAAGGGAAAACGGGAATACCGCAAGGTCGAGATGGGCGATTCGCTGCGGCGCATTGCCATCCCCCAGGCCATTTTTCCCGACAGGCGGGACGGCCGCCTGCTCTGGATTTCCACCCGGGCAGGACTGTTGAGGCTGGACCGGTTCAGCCTGAAACGAAAGTGGTTTTACCCCAAAAACGGCCTGCCCTGGCTGGACACGAGCGCCATCAGCATGATGGGCCAATCGGACGAAGGCGACATCTGGTGCAACCTGCAGGCAGGGAACAGCCAAATCATCGGCTACTTCGACCCGGAAAAAGAACAATTCGTAGCGGAGCGGAGCCTGCCCGGCCGCCCCGAAACGTCGAGGATCTACCAGTTCCAGCAAGTGAAGCCCGGCGAGATGTGGGTGGCCACCAACCGAGGCGTCATCGTCGTGGACACCCGGCAGAAAACCCAGCGCTTCTGGACGAGGGCCGATGGCTTCCCCACCAACGACCCGCTGGCCCTCACGCCCGACCGCCAGGGCAACGTCTGGTTCACCAGCGGACGGAAGATTTACAAATACGACGGGCAGGGTTTCGAAACCTTCGAGGCCGACGAGGCCATCGAGCGCTTCGACAACACGAGTGCGGCGCTGACGAGGGAGGGGCTGGTGGCCTTCGGCGGCGTCAACGGCCTGTATGTTTTCGACCCCGAAAAAATGGAGAAGGATACCCTGCGCCCCCGGGTGTACCTGACCAGCTTCCGCGTTTTTAACAAAAAAAGAAACCTCGGCCCGGCTTACGAACTGGTGCGGGAAATCACCCTGCCGCACGGCGACAATGTTTTTTCCCTCGAATTTGCCGGGCTGCACTTTTCCCATCCGAACCGCCTCCGCTACCGCCGCATTTTGGAAGGTTTTGAAAACGACTGGGTGGAAACGGGCAGTGACGAGCGGCGGGCCAACTATACCAGCCTCCCCCCCGGCAGTTATGTATTCAAAGCAGTGGCCGTCAATGAAGGCGGGCAGGAAGGGGAGGCCCTGCAGGTCAGGCTTACCATCCTGCCGCCCTGGTACGCCACCTGGTGGGCCTGGCTGCTTTGGGCGGCTATCTTTTTCGGGAGTATTTTCTGGTTTTACCGCTTCCAGCTCAACCGCCGCCTGGCCGAGGCCGAAGCCCGCCGCCTCACGGAACTCGACCACGCCAAGTCGCTGCTCTACACCAACATTACCCACGAGTTCCGCACCCCGCTGGCCATCATCCTCGGCATGGCGGAGCAGGTGAAGAGCGACCCACGCAACTGGTTCAACGAGGGCCTGCAGCTCATCCGCCGCAACGGACAACAGTTGCTTGGATTGGTCAACCAATTGCTCGACCTGTCGAAACTGGAATCGGGACGCATGCCTCTGAAGCCTACCAACGGCGATATCGTGGGATTTCTCGAATACCTCTCCCAGTCCTTCCACTCCTACGCCGACAGTAAGGATATCCGGCTGCACTTCGCCAGTGATTTCAAGCAACTGGAGATGGACTACGACCCGGAAAAATTACAGAGTGTCGCATCCAACCTGCTGTCGAACGCCATCAAATTCACTCCGGCTGGCGGCGATGTGTACCTCGACCTGCGGCGGCCCGAATCGGGCGGGAACTGGCTGCTGCTGCAAGTCCGGGACAACGGTCCCGGCATCGCCCCCGAACACCTGCCGCATATCTTCGACCGCTTTTATCAGGTAGACGCCTCGGCTACCCGCAAGGGGGAGGGCACGGGCATCGGCCTGGCGTTGACGAAGGAACTCGTCAAACTGATGGGCGGTGAAATCACGGTGGAAAGTGAACCGGGCAAAGGCGCCCGGTTCAGCATACTGCTTCCGGTAATGCAGAAAGCCCCAAAAGCGCCGACAGAGGAGTTGCCCGCGGCACCGCTGCCCATCGCCGAAACCATTTTGGTGCAAACGCCCGATGCGCCCGATGGCGCCGGCATACCGCACAGTGAATTGCCCCTCGTGCTGCTCATCGAGGACAACGCCGACGTCATTACTTACCTCAGCGCCTTCCTCTCCTGCCACTACCGCATCGCCAGTGCTACGGACGGGCAGCAGGGGATTGAAAAAGCCGTCGAGATGATACCCGACCTCGTAGTGAGCGACGTGATGATGCCCGAAAAAGACGGCTTCGAAGTCTGTGAAACATTGAAAACGGACGAGCGCACCAGCCACATTCCCATCATTCTGCTGACCGCCAGATCAGACCAGGCCGCCCGGATCGAAGGGCTATCCTACGGGGCGGACGCCTATTTGGCAAAGCCTTTCAACAAGGAAGAATTGCTGGTGCGGATGGAAAAACTGATTGCGCTGCGCCGGCAGTTGCAGGCCCACTACGAGCGCGCAAGCGGCCTGTTGAGTATAGCAAAAAAACAAGAACTGAGTCAGGAAGAGCTGTTTCTGCAAAAGCTAATCGCCATCGTGGAAGAGAACATCGGCGACGAGCACTTCGGGCTGCCCGAGCTGTGCCGCAAGGCGGGGCTGAGCCGCTCACAGCTCTTTAGAAAACTAAAGGCGGTTACCGGCAAATCCACAACGGGTTTCATCCGCTCCATCCGCCTGGCCAGGGGTAGGGAACTGCTGGAAACCACCCCCCTGAATGTGAGCCAGGTATGTTACGAGGTGGGATTCGGCAGCCCTGCTTATTTTTCCAGAAAGTTCCAGGAGGAATTCGGAATGGCGCCCAGGGAAGTGGGAAAGAAGGATGCCCGAGAAAAGCCGTAATCAGACCGGGCAAGATCTTTCTCAGACACGCTGCGACTCCCGCGCCGCCCTGTTTCCCAGCGCCTCTTCGGCGGCCGCCGCTCCGGGCGCTGCGCGCCAGGCTGCCTGAAGCGCGCCGCCCGCCAGCACGAGCAATGCAGTTGCCAGCACGGCGCCGGCGCCGGCGAAGGCCCAGAACCAGGGCTTCAACCCATCCATCATCACCCGGAACGGCGCCGGATCAGGAGCCATTTGCCACATGCCTTTCTGCACCCCCGCCGCATTGAGCGAAAGCCAGAACACGAGCAGAGCAAGCTGGGCTGTGCGGTAGGTAGCATTCAGCAGCCGGTTGCCGGCCAGGAAGGCGCGCTGCCCGCCGCCGAGGAACTCAAAACAGGCGGCGAACAGGATCATGCTGTTGATGCCGATGGTCGTGCCCATGGCGTGCGCCACCGTCACGTGGGTGCCGTGGGTATAAAGGTTCAGCGCCGGGATGGACATGAGAATGGCCTGCCCGAGGTTGAGGAACACCCACAGGTCGGCGGCCATCAGGAAGCGGTAGGGGAAGTAATGGTAATATTTCTGGGCTTGGCTCACGCTCGATTTCCAGTTGTAGAGGATGCGCAGGAAGAATACCCACTCCGTCATGCTTACCAGATAGCCCGTGTAGCGCAAATATTCGGGCGTGGGAACCGTATAGATGTGGTGCCCCCAGTTGAACATCAGGTTGAAAAGGCCCAGGAAATACATGGCGAAAGCCAGCCGGCTGCGGCCAATACCGGCATTTTTATTGATGCGCTCCATGAGGTAAAAGGACGTGCCGTAGATCAGCTGGTTCCAGGAACCCACCAGCGAGCCGTTCACTTTCCACTGGATCGCTGTATCCGTCACAAAGTGTTCGCGGAAATAGGGGAGGAGCCAGAGATAGTTCTCGGCGAAGGCGAACAGGAAAAACACAATACCCGTCATCCACATCCATACATACACGGGCCAGCGCTGTATCCGCCGGGCCGCCCGGGCGAAATTAACCAGAAAAAGCAGCCAGGCCAGGGCGATCGGCAGCGCCCATGCGGGGCTGAATTCCCAGTACTCCCGGCCGCCGAAGCTCCGGTTTAGGTAGGAGAAAAAAATGCCGCCGATAGCGATGGCCCAAAGCGCCCACTGCGCCTGCGCCGCCGGTTTCGACATCCACCCGCCGACCAGTTGCTGCAGGGCGCAGTACACCGAGCCGGTGGCCCCGAGCAATATCCAGAACATGATTGAAGAGACGTGCATGGGCCGCAGCGCCTCAAAGCCCGGGAACCGCCCCGCGTATTCCGGCGCAATGTAGTAAATGCTCGCCCAGAGGCCCAAAACCAGCCCCCCGCACAACATGGCCAGGGCTGTAAGCATAAAAGGCTTTCCAATGGATAGCTGCATAACCCCTATTTTCTTTTGGTCATGCCCGTAGGCAGGATGATGAAATCGCGCGGCGAGGCCGAACCGCTGGCGTCGGCAGCTTTCAGGAAGGCGGCCAGTTGGGCGGCCTCTTCCTCCGGAAGGTCAAAGACAGGCATGGGCGCCACCCCTGCTTTCAAAAAAGCCCGTATGTAGGCCTCCCCCTTGCCGGGCGCGGAATAGACATTGGTCAGGTCGGGCCCCAGGTAGCCGCCCAGGCCGTACAACTGATGGCAGCTCTGGCAGTTGTATTTCTGCCAGACTAACCGGCCCTGCGCCGCCAGCGCTGTATCTGTGCTGCCGGCAGGCGCCTCAATGGCCGGCTGCAGATAGATACTGAAGGAAAAAGTCAGAAAGGCCAGGCTCAGCAGCAGGAAAAAGTGTAGCGGTTTCAAATTGGCAACGATTTTATTTAAGAGTATTTTGTCTGTAAATAAAATAAACTTTTCTTTCCTTTCAAAAAAAAAGCTGGGGTGAGCGCATCAACCCCAGCAATTGAAAATGAGGAACCTCCCTGCTGTTTTCAGCAGTTTTCGAGGTATTCAGGTTTTTACATTCCGCCCTACTTCCACCTCAGCTCCAGCACGCGCTGGCCGGCGAGGTAGCCCTGCCGCAGGCCCTCGTCGCAGTCCATGCGGAAGTGCACGCCGAGCGGGATGCGGGAGTACGCGTTTTCCACCGCCATGTCGATAAAGGTGTTAAAGGAACGCGGGGAACCTCGGAATTCCGCCCTTCCTTCGTGGCAATAGTCGGTGAAGCGGTAATTGTAGCCGAAGATGTCAGCCAGAACGGTTGCCGCTGCGCCGCCAAAGCCGGAGTGCCCGGAGGGATAGGCGGGAAATTCCGGGCTGATGCCTTCCACACCGGTATAGGGGTGGTTCATGATCGTCTTCCAGCCCGGGTCGAAATTGCGGTTGATGTAGTGTACGGGGCGTTCGTAGTTGTATGTGAATTTGGAATACCAGACGGCGATGCCGGCGTCGCACAGGGCCATGCCCATTTTGGCGTACAATTCGACAGCCGTCTCGAGGGAGGGTTCCTCAGCGGCCACCACCTGGTTGGCAATGGCGATCCAACGCCCTGGCGGGGTAAAAGTCACCCCGCCGAAATCATCGCTCCAGAACTCGGCGATCCAATGGCCTTCCTCATCCTGGCCGGCTTTGATGCGATCCACCCAAACCTCTACTTCTTTGGCCTGGCTGTAAATCTGTGAATTGGGGTCTTCGCTCCAGGGCAGCGGCGGCCTGGCCAGCAGGTCGTCGTGGCCCATGGCGAAAGTGCGCACCTGCCCCCAGTAGGGGAAAAGGGCCGGCGTAAAATCGGGCGTGGTCGGCTGCCACAGGCCGGGGCCTGCAGGGGGCGTGTAACTGGAAGGGCGGGGGTTGAGATAGGCGTTGTGCCCGGCCGCATCCGATTCAGACCACTCAAAGACGGCGTTGGCGACGGCGATGCCGTAGTATTTGGAGCGGTTGAAAACATCCGTTTCCAGTTCGGCGGCGAATTCCTCTTCAAAATTTTTGTTTAAGTTGCGGATTTGTGTTCGGTCAGAGGCCTGAATGTGGGGGTAGAAACGTTCGAACATGGTGTTGTAAGCTGCATTGACAACCGTCGGCCAGTGGTACTCTTCTCCGTCTAACGGGCTGGGGATCGACAGGCCTGCATAATGCTTCTTCAAGGAGAAATGATCGGGCATGCCCGGCTTTGCAGCCTCATAAGCCGCCAGGCCGATATAGCCCAGGGCGCGCGCGGCGGCAGGCGGGCGGTAACCCGGCGAGTAACGGTCGACCTCTTCAAAGAGCTTGTACCACTGAAGCGGCACCTCCGAAGAATAATCCCGCGCCAACTGCTGTTCGCTGATGGGGTCATCCTTGTCTTTTTCGCAGGCGAAAAACCCCGTCACCAATACTGCCAGGAGAAAGGTTCTGAATAAATGTCTCGTGTTCATAATCATATAATTTGTTAGTGAAAAAATGCGCTTGCCGCCGGAAAAGACAGCAAGGCAGGGTAATAGGATTTAAGACTATTTTATCTTATTTTATGCTAAAAAAATCGCTCCTCCCTAGAACTCCTCCGCGGCATTATCCGGAACGCGGGCCTGTAGCCCGCGAAACAGGCAAAGCCGCTCGCCCGAAAGCCCTTTGATTTTCATTTCGCGGGCCACAAGCCCGCATTCCATTGGAATAGTTGCTGAAATTTACTCGCTGATGCGCAGCCGTTGCCGGCTGACTTTATCGGCCAGGCCGGCCAGGGAGGTGGTTTCGAATTCCCGCTTCATCGCGCCCCTCGCCTCTTTCCAGAAGTCGTGCACCGGGCAGGGAGCGGCCTCGCCGCAGCCTGGCAGCCCGAGCAGGCAGGAATCGAAAAAACCCTCTCCTTCGATGATCTTAACGACATCGATCAGAAAGATAGCCTCGGGGGGTTGGGCGAAGGCCACGCCGCCGCTGGGGCCGCGGTAGGACTTCAGTATGCCCTTCTCAGTAAGCGACTGAAAGGTCTTGGTCAGAAAGTGGAAGGAAATATCCAGCTCTTCGGATATTTCCCCGATGCTGACATAGGGGGAATCGCCTTTTTTCAAAGCCATGTATATCAAAGCTCTTAACCCGTAAACACAGGCTTTTGAAAGTACTTTCACGTGGTGTGCAACAATTTAAGGCTTATAAAACTTAAATATATCCCGGTTCAACGGATTCTCCAAATGTATGGTTGCGTTTTTGATGATTTTTTTCTTGATGTATCAGTTCTTTTTGGCAAGCCAATAGGCGCCGGCGGCGAAAGCCAGGGTCACGGCCGTTCGGAAAAGCAATGCGAATACGGTTTTTGTCTCGTAAAGGCCGCCGGCGTTTATATGCACCAGCAGGCCTATGAAGGCGAGGGCCAGCAGCCCGGCCGCGGCCAGCAAGAGCCGGGCGGGCCACTTTGCCCTCCGGAACAGGCCGTAGGCCGCGGCCAGATAAGCCAGGCTGCACAGGAAATTGGCCCACACCACGAAGGGCACGTAACGGCCCTCTTTGGCCCGGATGCCAAACCAATCGAAAATCACCGAGCTGCTCAGGAAGAGGGTCAGCAGCGCGAAGGCGGCCAGCAGCAGGGCCAGCAGCTGGGGCAGGCGCTTTTTCACTGGAAGTAGGTTGAATATTCCGACAGGTGGGCTTTCAGGCTTTCGGCGGCCGCCCGGCTCGCTGCTGCATCATCGCTGCCGGTTTGCTCCATCAGGCCTTTCATCGGCATCAGGTAGTTGTGCAACTGATCATGAGCCTCGCCTTTCATGGTGCACTGCCGGAAGATGTCCTGGAATGCCGCTTCGAGCTCTTCCCTTATGGCGCCGCCGTTTTGGCCGTCGTATTTTTCCAGGATGGCCTGCATCTGTGCAATGCCGGCCGTCGTTTCCGGGTTGGCAATCCAGCGCTGGCCATTGTCGTCCAGCTGTACCGCCGCCTCCGTTCCTTCGTGATGGCTGTGGCTGTTACAGGCCGGCAGCAGGAATAAGGCGGATAAGAGGATCAATAAAACATTTTTCATGGCTTTTATCTTTTGAAATGAGAGAAATCTGGTATTCCGCTTGTGGCCGGCCGCATCAGGAGGCGGATGGCGCTTTTCTCCTGAAGCCGCAGAAAACAAATTCCTGCACTGTGCCGGACGGCGTGATGTGGCTGGCGCGCCGGCATTCCACCTTTTCAAAGAATGCTTCGAAGCGGCTGGCCAGGGAGGGCTCGGAGTAGCGGCTGGCCGGCAGGCCGCTGCATTTATCGGGCCCCTGCTCCGAAAATGTCCCGACCACCAGAGCGCCGCCGGGTTTCAGGCAGCCGGCTGCGGTGCGAATGTAGCTGGTGATCTCTTCTTCCTTTGATAAAAAGTGAAAGGCCGCCCGGTCGTGCCAGCAATCATACTTTTCCGCCGGCTGAAAACAGGTGGCGTCGGCGGCGATCCAGCTTACCTTTTCCGCCCGGGCGCCCAGCCTTCTGCGGGCCCTTTCGAGCGCCGCCTCCGAAATGTCCAGAACGCTGAGGTTATGGTAGCCCAGCTCCAGCAGGTGGTCCACCAGCAGGCTGTCGCCGCCGCCAATATCGATAATTTTCGCTGCCGGGGGAAGGCCAAGGGCCTCCAGGAAGCGCAGGGAAGTTTCCGGCCTGGGCTGATACCAGCTCACTTCCTCAAGCGCCCGGCTTTGGTATATCTTCTCCCAATGGGCCTTTCGGCCGGAATTTTCCACGCGCTCCGACATAAACTGATTTTTTTGAAATTAAACGCGGCTATTCAGGGCTCCTTGGCTGCAGAGGGCCTGTGGCCCGCGATGCAGCCAAAGCCCCTCCAATGGCTCCCTGATCATCCGTTCGCGGGCCACAGGCCCGCGCTCCAATATAAGGAGCTACATTTAAACAAACTATTCAATTAATTGTTTAAATAGTTAAATTTCTCCAAAATGGACAAACGCATCTTCAAAAACGAGGCCTACGCCGCCGTCGCCGAGCTGGGCAAGGCCTTTGCCGCCGCCAACCGGCTCGAGATCCTCGACCTGCTCGCCAATGGCGAAAAAACGGTCGAACAGGCTGCGGCGCAAACGGACATTTCAGTGGCCAACGCCTCCCGCCATCTAAAGATACTCAAAAGCGCCCGGATGGTGGAGAGCCGGCGCGAGGGCAATTTCATCTACTACCGGCTCAGCGGGCGCCGCGCCTACACCGCCTGGCAGGCGCTGCGCGCGCTGGCGCTGGAAGAAGCGCCCGCCCTAAAGGCCCTGCTCCGGGATTTCAGAGGGGAGATGAACAGCGCCGGCAGCGCGAAATACGCCGGGCTGCAGGAGCAGGGGGCTGTCGTGCTGCTCGACGTACGCCCCCGGGAGGAATTCGAGGCGGGCCGCCTGCCCGGCGCCTTGTCGATACCCCTGCCGGAACTGGAAGCCCGCCTGGCTGAACTGCCCCGCGACAAAACCATAGCCGCTTACTGCCGCGGGCCCTTTTGCACCTACGCCGACGAAGCCGTGCGCCTGTTACGCAGCAAAGGCTTCCGGGCCCTGCGCTTAGAGGAGAGTGTGCTCGACATTGAAAAGGCCCCCTGATTATTTATTCGCGGGCCACAGGCCCGCGTTCCATCTGAAATTGGCTTAAATGAAACAAAATCCCCAATTGGGCCTGAAAGAGAACTGGCGCCAGTTCACGCTGCTGGTGATCATCAACGCCTTCGTCGGCGGCATGGTGGGCCTGGAGCGCACTATCCTGCCCGAAATGGCCGAGGCGGATTTCGGCATCGCCGCGCGTACGGCGATCCTGTCCTTCATCGTGGTGTTCGGCATCGTCAAGGCCATCACCAACTATTATACCGGCGCACTGGCGGATAAGGTGGGCCGCAAGAAGCTGCTGACGCTCGGCTGGCTGATCGGCCTGCCCGTACCCATCATCCTGATCTTCGCTCCTTCCTGGAACTGGGTCATTTTCGCCAACGTGCTGCTCGGCATCAACCAGGGCCTCACCTGGTCGAGCACGGTGGTAATGAAGATAGACCTGGTGGGGGAGAAAAACCGCGGGCTGGCCATGGGCCTCAACGAATCCGCCGGCTACCTGGCGGTCGGCGGAGTGGCTTTCCTGACGGGCTGGATCGCCGCCGAATATGGCCTGCGCCCCTATCCTTTTTACATGGGCATCGCTTTCGCCCTCATCGGCCTGCTGAGCAGTTGGCTGCTCGTCAGGGACACGGTGCACCACGTGGCGGTGGAGACGACGGCGAGCCAACTGCCAAAACTGAAAAACGTATTCCGGGAAACGTCCTGGAAGAACAACAACCTAGGCGCCATCACGCAGGCGGGGCTGGCCAACAACCTCAACGACGGCATGGTATGGGGCCTGCTGCCCATCCTGCTGGCGGCCAAAGGCTTCGGCCTGGAGCAGATCGGAAAAATTGTTGCGCTATACCCGGCCGTCTGGGGCCTCGGGCAGTTGCTCACCGGCAAGCTGGCCGACCACCTTTCCAAAAAGAAAATGCTGTTCTGGGGCATGGCGGCGCAGGCCATCGCCCTGCTGCTGATGGCTTTTGCCAACAGCTTTGTACAGTTTGCAGCCCTTGCCTTCGCGCTGGGCGCCGGCACAGCCGTCGTTTACCCTACCTTCCTGGCGGCCATCGCCGACTACGCCCACCCGCAGCAGCGGGCCGGCAGCATCGGCGTATTCCGCCTGTGGCGCGACCTGGGCTACGCCGTCGGGGCGCTGATCACAGGCCTCGTCGCCGATTTCTTCGGCATAAGGTGGGCCGTGCTGGCTATCGGGGGGCTGACCCTGCTTTCGGCCCTGGTCATTGCGGTAAGGATGGATGGGAAACGGGCGGCAGGCTGAGAGCGGCAGGCAAGGGTGGCAGCGCGGGTAAAAACAATGAAACTGTTTTGCCGGCAAAAGGGGGGAATCAAAACAGAGGCGGCGCTGCTTACCAGAAAGCCTGATAAAGCAGCGCCGCTTGCTTTTTTTTCGGGGTTATTTTACTTCCACCTCAGCTCCAGCACGCGCTGGCCGGCCAGATACCCCTGCCGCAGTCCCTCGTCGCAGTCCATGCGGTAATGCACCCCGAGCGGGATGCGGGAGTAAGCATTTTCCACAGCCATATCGATGAAGGTGCCGAAAGACCTGGGGGAGCTTCGGAATTCCGTCCTGCCTTCGTGGCAAAAATCCGTGAAGCGGTAGTTGAAGCCGAAGATATCGGTCAGAATAGTAGCCGCTGCGCCGCCGAAGCCGGAGTGCCCGGAGGGATAGGCGGGAAATTCCGGGGAGATGCCTTCCACCCCGGTATAGGGATGGTTCATGATGGTTTTCCAGTTGGGGTCAATAGTCCTGTTGATGTATTGAACCGGGCGTTCGTAATTGTAGGTAAACTTGGAATACCAGACCGCTACACCAGCGTCGCTCAAAGCCATGCCCATTTTTGCGTACAACTCCACTGCCGTTTCCAGGGAAGGTTCCTCGGCGGCCACCACCTGGTTGGCGATGGCGATCCAGCGCCCTGCGGGAGTAAAGGTGACCCCATAGAAATCATCGCTCCAGAACTCGGCGATCCAGTGGCCTTCCGCATCCTGGCCGGCTTTGATCCGGTTCACCCAAACCTCGACCTCTTTGGCCTGCCCGTAAATCTGGGAGTTCGGGTCTTCGCTCCAGGGCAGCGGCGGCCGGGCAAGCAGGTCGTCAGGCTCCATCGCGAAGGTGCGCACCTGGCCCCAGTAGGGGAATAGCGCCGGCGTGAAATCGGGGGTGGTAGGCTGCCACAGGCCAGGGCCTACGGGAGGGACGTAACTGGAGGGCCGGGGATTGAGGTAGGCATTGTGCCCGGCCGCATCGGATTCCGACCACTCGAAGACGGCATTGGCGACTTCTACGCCGTAGTATTTGGAGCGGTTGAAAACCTCCGTGTCCAGCTGGCTGGAAAATTCCTCTTCGAAAGCCTTGTTGAGGGCTCGGATCCGCTCGCGGTCGGAAGCCTGGATGTGGGGATAAACGCGCTCAAACATGATGTTATAAGCAGCATTCACCACGGTAGGCCAGTGGTAGATTTCTCCATCCACGGCCCGGGGGATCGACAGGCCTGCATAATGCTTCTTTAAGGAGAAGTGGTCCGGCATGCCCGGCTTTGCAGCTTCATAAGCCGCCAGGCCGATATAGCCCAGAGCCCGCGCAGCAGCCGGCGGGCGGTAGCCGGGAGCATAACGGTCTATGCCTTCAAAGAGCTTGTACCACTGAAGGGGCACTTCGGAAGAATAGTCGCGCGCCAGTTGCTGGCCGCCAATGGGATCTTCCTGGTCTTTCTCGCAGGAAAAAAAGTTAACCAGGAGCATCGCCAGGAGAAAGGTTCTGAATAAATGTCTTGCGCTCATCAGGATATAAATTTGTTAGGCTTTGAACATTGCATTGGGGGGGCGGGCAATGCTGTACGCTGGCTGCATAAGCCCAGCGTTATGGCGCCTTTTCAGGGCGTCATGGGGCTTATACGGTTTTTTTAAATGTATGGTTTCAGTTTTCGGGAAAAATCTTTGAGGCGGGCTTTGCTATTCATAACAGCGGCATGCATGGAAACTCCTGCGGTAATCACCTGGCGTCGTTCAGCTTCCAGTCATACTCCAGGTAGGAAATCTTCCCTCCAGGCTTTAGCTTTACTTTGGCATAACGGTTGATGAAATTGCGTATGCTCCCCGCATCGCTTTTGAAATCGCCGCTAAACCAGCTGAATATTTGAGAAATTTCCGCTTTGTCGGCGCTTACCCGGTTGCGGATTGGGTCGTTGACAAAAGTGCGCATGGCGTCCTCCAGCTGGTTATCGAGCTTTCCGGCAACAAAGGCCTCGGCCCGCAGGCGGGGGCAGGAGTATGAAGCGCAATTGACCGCGGCGTGAATGCGCGCATCCTTGAAATCTTTGCGCAAAATACCATGCTCTATATTGTTCAGGCCGTAGGTTTGCCCCTCAATATGGATAAATTTGATATCCCAGACTGTATTTACAAATGGAATTCCTTTTTTGATATCCTTGATGCTCACCACCGGGTAATGATCGACGATGAGTTTGACGGTAAAAGCATTATAGGCATTGATCCAGTAGGCCATTTGCTCTTCTTTCCCCCAGGAAGGCTGAGGGTGCGCAGAGGATAACAAAGCCAGGTATTTGTTCAATTGAGCGCTGTCTTTTACGAAGCCCTTATAGTTTACGAATCCATCCGGGCGGACGTGTTTTTTGAGCAACCCATCCCAGATTTCATGGCTGACTGGAGGCTTGGCAGATGAAGGCTTTGAAATATTATCGCTGCAGGCCATAGCAGCGGCCGACGCGGCCATCAGGAAAAAGGAGAGCAGGAAATTCTTTAGCATCTTTTTAAAAGTTTTAGGTAACTATTCAGGACTCCTTTAGCGGCAATCCGGAACGCGGCCCTGTGGCCCGCGACGCAGGCCGGGGGCCCTCCCGGGGCCCACTGATTATCACTTCGCGGGCCACAGGCCCGCGTTCCAACCTAAATAGTTACAAAACAAAAATATCCGGGTGAAAAAACATATAAGGTAGCCATCAGGACATTCCAGGCCATTTTAGCCCTTTCTCCTCCTTTTCAAGAAAAAAGCAGAACACTTTTGTCAGGATTTTCAACCCTGAACGACTAACTTTTTCAGCCAAAAACAAGGGGCCATTGTTTTCATCACGAACCATCGATTATCAGATATGCGACTACTACTACTTCTGCTTATTACCTCACTTGCAGTTTCACTCTCTGCCCAGGAAAGCCTTACCGTCAGCATCATCGATACGCAGAACGAGCCTTTGCCGAATATTGCGGTGCTGTTGAAGAACCCATCGCTCGGGCTGGAGCAAATAGCAGAATCCAATGCACAGGGCAAAGCGGTTTTTCATTCTCTGCCTGCCGTGGACGGGTATCAGGTATTCATACCGGCCATGCTGCCCTACCAGGAAGCGCAATCCGGCATCATCAACCTCCGGTCGAACCAGGACCGGACGGTGCAGATTGTTTTGGCGGGCCAGGCCATTCAGCTGGATGAAGTGGTGGTGAAATCCGCCTCCACCAGCAGAATCAACCGCACCGATGCCGAGGTTTCCTTTGAACTCGGCCCCAAAGAGATCGAAGCCATTCCCATCGAAGGGCGCGACATCACCAGGGTGCTGTACCGCCTGCCCAATGTCTCGCAGGCCACGGGCTTCTATCCCGAAGCTCCGAACGTAAGCATCAACGGCGCCAACCCGCTGTTCACCAGTTACCTGATCGACGGGCTGGACAATAACGAGCGCTTTCTCGGCGGCCAGAAATTCGCCATTCCCGTCGGTTTCACAAAGGACATTACCGTGCTGACCAACAACTATTCTGCGGAATACGGGCTGACCAACAACGGCGTCATCAACATCACTACCCGTTCCGGAAAAAACGAATTCAGCGGCGAAGCATTTTTCCTGTCCCGGCCCGGCCCGGTTATTGATGGTTCTTCCGAATTTCCTCAGCGCGACCTCTCCGGCAACGCCGTCAGGGAAGGCTTCCAGCGCTATCAGGCCGGCCTCGGTTTCGGCGGCGCAATCAAAAAAGACAAAACCTTTTACTACCTGAACTTCGAGCACACTACCGACCTGAAAGACAACCTGCTCAGCTCACCGGCCTTAGGCGTTGCAGCCACCATCAGGGGAGAAAACCGCTTCACTTATTTGTCAGGAAAAATCGGCCAGCACTGGAGCAAGCGATTCCGCTCCTCCCTGCGCGCCAATATCGGCCTCGTGGCCATCGAGCGGCAGGGCGGCGGCCTGGAGGGCGGCGTGCAGTTTCCCTCTGCAGCCAGCTTCCAGGACCGGAACTCCCTGCTGCTGGCTTCCAGAAACACCTATGTGAGCGGGCAGTTCAGTTCGGAAACGAACCTCCAGTTTTCCCGTTTCCGGTGGAATTACGGCAGGGCGGCCAACGAGGGGAGCCCCCAGGCCACAGTGCTCGACCCGCAGGAGCAAACCATTGCCGTACTGGGACATCCCGGCTTCATCTTTGACGCTACGGAAAACACGCTGCAGTTTCTGCAAAAATTCAGGTACTATGCAGGGCGGCATACGCTGAAGGGCGGTTTCGGCATCGTTTCTGCCGGCCATCAGCTGTATGGCGGCGGCAATGCCAACGGCAACTATACCGTGAAGCTCGATGAACAGCAGCTGAGCCAGCTGCGGGAAGCCGGCCGGGGAACCGGCCTGGATATCGGCGACATCCCTCCGGATGCACAGGTGCTCCTGTACAATGTTGAACTGCGCCCGGCTTCTTTCGGCAAAAGGCAGAACGTTTACTCCGTTTACCTGGAGGACCAATTCACGCCCACCAACCGGCTGTCCCTTACGCTGGGCCTGCGCTATGACTACGACAACCTCTCCGCAGGCGGCGGCGACAAGGGCGATTACAACAACATCGCCCCCCGTTTCAACTTCAACTACCAGCTCGGCCGGCGCAGCGCACTGCGGGGCGGGTACGGCATTTTTTACGATAAGATACTGTACGCCGTGTACAGCGACGCCCTGCAACAGAACACGACATCGGCGGATTACAAAAAGCAGCTTCAGGAATTAGTGAAGCTCGGCATTCTGCCTTCCGGTACGGATATTGACAAAATAACTTTCGACGGAAACCTCAGCGGCAGCGCTTCCGGCGTCCCCTACCTTCAGGGCCCTTCCTTTGAGGCGCTGCAGGGCCAGCGGGAGGGCGTGTTCAGCAACGAGCGCCGCATCCTCAACCCCAGCGGTTACCAAAACCCCTATACCCATCAAATGGCCCTCGGCTACCAGTTGCAGGTGAACGACAACAGCCTCTTTTACGTTGACCTGGTGCACAACCGGTCCTATAACCTCTTTCGCCTGCGCAACCTCAATGCCGCAGCGCCTTACCCCATTGACGGCCCTGAAAGCGTAACTATCCGCACCCCTGCCGAAGCAGACGCCAGCCGGCCGATACCGGTTTTTGACGGGCGTTATGCGCTGATCGGCGGCGATACCGTTTACGGCCTAGCCCGAAATATCGTAATGTCAGAAACGGCGGGCAAATCCCGCTATTACGGCGCCAGTTTCAACCTGCAGAAGGACAGGGGCGAAGGAAAATTCGCCTGGCGCATCAATTACACCCTTTCCTATTTGGAAAATAACACGGAAGACATCAACTTCCGGGCTATGGACGCCAATGATTTCGTTTCGGAATGGGGCCCTTCCATCAACGACCGGCGGCATATCATCAGCGGGATCGCCAGTTATTACCCGTTAGGAGGCCTGGGCATTACCCTTGCCGGCCTGGTGCAGAGCGGCCAGCCGGTGAACCGCATCCCCGACGCCTTGCTGTACGGCACTACCGACCTCAATGGCGACGGCGCTTCATTCGGCGACGCCTACGTGGGCAACAGCGACCGCTTCCCCGGAGAAAGCCGGAACAGCGATCGGCTGCCCTGGTCGGAAGTTTTCGACCTCGGCATCCAGTATGACTTCAAACTGGGCGGCAACACCCTGGAGCTTCGGGCTGACATTTTCAACCTGCTGAATACTCAGAACCTCAGCGGGTACAGCAATAATGCCACGCAGAGCAACCAAATACAGGTAGGCCCGAAAGAAGCGGGCATAGTGCAGAAAAATGCAGGCGCCCCGAGGCAGTTTCAGTTCGGGCTGAGGTGGCTGTTTTAAAGATTAAAAACATGAAATCAGACTTCAACCACTGCGAGAGCCTTTACTGGGTATTCACGCAGTTGTGCAACGACCAGTGCAGCCATTGCTACAACCTCAGCGGGCCCAAAGGCGCCCGCCTGAGCCAGGAGGAATGCATGGCCATCATCGAAAACCTGCCCGGGCAGGTCGGCCGGCTCATCCTGTCCGGCGGCGAACCCCTGGCGGAGCGCAAACTGCTCTACGCCATCCTGGATCGCCTGCAGGAGCGCTACGAGGATCGCACCCAGATCATGCTGCAGACGAACGGCGACCTGCTCACGGAACGAATCCTGGACACACTAATTGAAAAGGGGGTCACCCGTTTCGACATCGCCAGCATCGACCGCTACCACAAATACGCCGGAGCGAAGCTGGAAAAACTGGCCGCCATGTTCGAATCGCGCGGCGTGCGGGGCGACCATCAGGGGCCCCTCATCCAAAAAGGAGACTACCTGCTGGAGCGCCCGCTCAGCTGGGGCTACTGGGGCGCCACAGAGGACATGTGGCTCGGCGGCAACTGGGCCAGGGGCAGGGCATTGGAAGAGGGGATATGGAAACGCGACCCCCAGCACAATTTCTGCACCATCCTCTCCGGCGCCCGCAACTTCCTCGGCGGCTATGACGACATACCGCAGGAAATCAGCATCCAACTCTGGCGCATCAACCCCTGCTGCCCCGGAACCAGGTTCCCCATGGGCGACGCACGAAGAGAAAAAATCGCCGACGTCCTGGCGAAGGTTGCGCAGCACCCCGTCTTCCAGCGCCTCAACGACGGCGACCCCTGGCGTATGGGGGAACACCTGGGCGTCACCGGGCAAATGGCCAGGGCCGGAACGGAAGCGCTGCAGAACATCTGCCTGTACTGTGACGCCTTTTTTGAGGAACACATGCAGGAATGGAACACCTCAGGTTTTGTGGAGCTTCCCGTCGTCTCCAAAAAAGCGGGCGCCTGATAAATTTCCGCATCCGGGCAGTGCGCAGGGCAGTGGGCCGGATGAGATCCAGTGGATTGAAATCGGGAATGTCATCGGGCAGTTTTCGTCATCATTTCGGCGATTTGCGCCCTTGCATTCCGGAGGTAATGCCCGAAGTACTGCTGCTGCGGGTCGGGGCTGTTCTCCAGTTCCGAGGTGTGGGTGAGGCCATAGATATTGCGCCATTCCCCTTCGTATTCGATTTCCAGCAGCGGATTGATGATGTAATAGCCGCGGCGGATGCGCAGGAATATCTGCCGGTTATAAGGATCCTGGCGGACTATCTCATTTTTTGCCAGGATGCTGGAGATGTATTGCCTTTGTTTCCGGTATTCCGGCATCACCTGGGCGGGATAGTGCCCGACGGCGGCGAGGGAATCCGCTGTTTCGAATCCCGGCAGGTCCTCCTTGATTTTGAAGGTGGTAATTTCGCGCAACAGTGCGATCATGAAGTTGAGTATGAAAAACTCCATCTGGTGGCTGCTCAGCTTGACGAGGCGGTTGCCGGTTTTCACCCTCAGGCTTTCGGGGCGCAGGCGGTGGTAAACCAGTCCGATCAGTTTTTTTGGCGTACTGCTCATCCTGGTAGGATTTCAGGAGGGCGATCTGGAAAGCCTGGCGCCCGAAATTGTCTTTCAGCAGGGGGTCGGCGCCCAGATTGAGCAGGAAATCGATGATGCGGGGGCTGCCGCCCAGGGTTGCCATCATCAGAGGAGTGAAGTTGAACTGGTTGCGAAAATCGGGCCCGTATTTTCGCACCTGCGATTCCACCTGGTTGACTTCATCTTTAAAGAAAGGGTGGAAACTTGCGCTCCATCCGGTTGAAGCCTTCGCGTTCCCAGTCTTCGGCCTTGCGGTATTTCAGCTCGGCCAGCCGGCGGAAAATGGAAGTTTCATAGTAGATCAGGGCGTATTCGAAAAGCGCATCCTTGGCTTTTTTATTATAAGACTGCGGGTCGAGCGCTTCAGCCTTGAGTTTTTCAAAACCGTCGGCGGTGATGGCCTCCCAGGGGACTTTCATGGCGCCCAGGTATTCTGAAAACGACATGAAATCAATTTCCTGCCGGCTGTTGTCATAGCCAAAAGAGTAATACAGGTTGCTCGCGTTTTCCACCAGATATGGGGAGAGCATCACATAGAGCACCTGGCCGGGCAACTGCTTGATTTTCTACAGGGTAAGCGCCGTTTTGCCGCTGCCCGCCGAGCTAATGATAATAAGGGGCGGCGGGGCATGGAACACGGCTTCCTGCTCCTCGTCAAACGACAGTATCTTATCCAGCAAGATGAACAGATACTTTTCCCCCTGATATTCGCCGATCCGGAACAGCAGCCGGTTTTCCTTGTCGAGCCTGGCCCGGTAGTAGCCCGGCTGCGGCATCTTTTTCACATCGGCCGACCGGAAATCGCCCTGCTCCAGGAATGCCGCCACTTTTTCAAACTGCCGCTCTACAGCTTAGTAGTTGAGGCCGGTATAATACAGTAATTTCACGCCAACATTTGTTTTGCCCCAATTTACAAAATTCCCGCCTGCCGGCGGCAGGTGTCCTGCGATGTATTTCAGGTAGCCGGCAGCCCCCCCGCTCTTTGCGCCGGAGGCGGGCAGCGCTGCGCAGATAATGGAAAGCCCTGGCGCAGCGGGCTTCCAGACAGGGGGTGGAATGAGGGTTGTTTTTCGATACAGGAAGTTGAATTGGCTCGCAAGTCGCTGATTTACAATAATAAAATCCAACTACATAACATTTCGGGTACAAAATAAGTACAAAAACCGTCGAAAACAGGCCTCTACTATTGTCCCCAGCTCAGCTTCCTCTTTTGGCACTCCGCCAGGGGAAGGCCCAGATGTGGATTCACTGTTTCGCACAGCTCATCCAGTTTTTCGATGGCGTGTGCTGGAGAAATGGCTTCCGTTTCTACCATACGGTCAAAAATCCACAGGTGCCCGTGTACCTCAACTTGTTGGCTTTTCGCAAACTTGCGCAGTGTATTATCGCTGGTCAGTAAGATACCCTGGAGGGATTGCGCCTGGTAGAAGGCGGAGCAATCTTGCTCAGACAGGCTGGGGCGCTGCGTCTTTATTTCATAAACTGCGATTAGATCGTCATCCGTCATTTCGCTGACCTGTAACCTTTCCATATCCACGTAGGGCATAAGCGCTTTCTGCTGATCCTCCCGCAGTTCTTCCAGGATCAGGTCGGAAGTGTGAAAGGCGTATTCCAACTCAAAGAAATGCGGTAGCAGTCGTAGTTCGACAAGGTCGATCAATATGTTCGCATCATTTACTACAATGGTCATAGCGCCACGAACTCCTCACGAAAGACTGCCAATTTTTTATCGGCCAGATTAGCAGCCTTGCTCATTGAGATAATACCCTCCGATGCGGCCCGGTAGACCAGTTGCAGGAAGCGGCCGGATTGTTCTTTACCCTGGTATTGCCCCCAGCCCTCCTCCTTACGATTGCGGTTGACAAACTTCCGGAACCGAACATAGGCGCTTTCCGAAATGACGTCCAGGTCCCTGGCTCTCGCCATCAGCGCCTGTATCGAAATGCCGTAGGTCTCTTTTACGGAGATGAGCTCCGGCAACGAAATGCCGGACCGGTGATCGCCCAGTTCAGTGAAGAAGGTCTCCCGTGGGATGAGTATGGCGCCGGCAAAACGATGGCAGAGCTTTTCGATGGATTTGGCGTCCAGTCCTTCGGCAAAATTCATCAGCAGGTGCCCCAGTTCATGCAAGGCGGTAAACCGCTTGCGTTCGATAGTGAACTGCTTATTGACTACTATGACGGGTATCCGCTCATCCGCCCAGCCCGATAGGCCGTCAAAACCCATAGCTGCTTCGATTTCGATGACCTTGATCTCTTTTTCTTCCAACAGTTCGATCACGTTGGGCAAGGCGTTCAAGCCCAGCTTCCAGGATCTCAGCAATTCATTAACCGCTTTTTCAACGTCTTCTCCGGTCCGGACCAGCACATCGGCGATCGGATTCTCAAAGAGGGAAGAGATCCGCAGCAGGGCTTCGACCTCCAGGTATCGTTCCACCTGATCGGTCACCCGCTGTTTTATGGCGTTGACCTGTTTCGCATCCAGCTTATTCTTTTTCCGAAACTCCACACTAGCAATTTCCACGGTAAACGGCCGGAAGAAATAATCCGGCTTCACCGAAAGGGCTTTCGCCAAAGCAATCAGCACTTTGCTATTGGGCATCATTTCCCCCCTTTCGTACTTGGCGATGGCGTTCTTGGAAACGAGTCCTCCCAGGGCGTCCACCAGCTTGTCCTGTGACAGGGAAGCCAAGAGCCGGGCCGCCTTGAGTCGCTTGGAGAATATTTCTTTCATGGGGATGCGGTTTGGTTTACAATGTAAACAAAAATAATGAATTTGTAAACCGACTGAACCGAGGAAAAGTTTTAAATGCAGCGGAGGCTATGAATCATACAACCCAGAATCTTCGTCCTCTTTCATGATCTCGATGAGCAGCGCTTCTCTTTTTTTCGGCAAATATTCCCCAATTTTGCCAATAGCACCAATCCGAAGAATACAGAACCCTGGCAGCATGAAAAAAATATCGGAAGCCATCGCCGAAAAGTTTAAAAGAGCGCGCCTCTTTAACCTGGAAAACCTGCAGGCCGTCCGGGATGACGGCACGGAAATCGGGGGCCTGGTGCACAGGATTTATTCCAGCCCGGATTACAATTTAGACAATAAATTATACCTCATCACTCAGAACATGATTTCCATCTTTGGGGAGGAGTTATCGGCTTTCCGAAGCAGCAGAGCCTACTTCAATGCCATGGAGAAATTCGAGCAGGAATACATGCCCTCAGGCCCGCCGTGGAGCCCCCTGAGCCGGTCTTACTTCAGCTATTGGCAAAGCTTCGATTACCCCTTCGGCAAAACAAGGGAAACCCTTGGCTCGATTTTCTATGACCTGGCGAAGAACTCGAAGCTTGACAGGAGAGTTGTTGACGCTACCGCCGCATTGAACGCCTCGCGCATGGGTATCTATGAGGTGCTCGAAACGAAAGGCAAAGTCATCACCTCAAAGGAATTACTGACAAATGCAATCTTCCACAGCACCTGCCTCGCCGGATACAAAGGTGAGGCCGGAGACCTGATGTTCGCCCGAATCGTCCCCAGCCTGTCTGAGTCGGGAGGGCCCTCCCTGATCCTGACTACACCTTATATCATCCTTAACTCCAAACCGGAATACTGGGCGGCCTTTTTCCTACGGCAGGACGTCGATGAAGCTAAGCTGTACGACTTCTTCAAATACGGCCCGACAGAAAGGTACTGGCACGACTATATCATGGACGGTTTCGTGAATTTCACCTCGGACAGGGTATTCCTCACCGGCATCCCGGATATTCCGGAGAGCTTGCCGCATGCGCGGTAGCGGGGGATGCCTTACTTGCATCTATCTGGCCCCCATCTCTTACTTTTCGTAAAAAACCTTGCCCACTCTCCTGATGTGATCAATCAAATCGGGATTATCAATATGATCAAAAATGGAGAGATCTATTTGGTAGGGCAGCAGCAGGTCATCCAGTTCGGTTTCTATTCGGAACAAGGTTTTGAGGTTTAGGGTGGGCCCCAGCAAGGTAAGGTCAATGTCAGAACCAGGCCGATAAGTTCCCTTTGCTCTCGAACCATAGAGCATTACTTGCTCCACTTCAGGAAACTGAGCAAAGACCTTATTCATTTTTTCAATCGTGTGTTCTTTCAAACCGTATCTCATAGTTCCTCACTAAAGATTTCGCCTTTTTCGCCGCTCAGCATATCTTCCATTTTTCGCTGAAACTGCTTGCAAGCCTCACCCCCCAACCAAACCACTCCTTTCCCCAACCCCCGAAATCAACAGCACATGGATCGCCCGGGTCATCGCCACATAGATCAGGGCTCTTTCCTGCCGGCCGTATTCTTCCTGGGCGGCGGGGCTCCAGCTGACGTAGGCGCTCGGGTAGAAGGGGCAGGTGCGGGCGTTCACATCCATTAAGATGATCACCTTGAATTCAAGGCCCTTCAGGTTGTGGAAAGTGGACAGGCGGAGGCCGTCGGCGCTGTTTCCCTTGCTCATATCGGTGGTGATATCGTAGTAGGGGATCTTCTCCTGGTGCAGGCGGGAAAGCAAGTCCCGGATGCCGTTGCGGGTGCGGGCGGCAATGCAGATCTCGTTAAGCGAAAAGGCCTGCGGGCTTTCCGGATTGGTAAATTCGTAGATCTTTTGGATAAGGAAATCCAGTTCCTGCCCTTTTTCGCGGAACACCTCATATCGAGGCATCAGGCCGTGGCGGAGGGAAACGTAGCCGTTTTTATTTTCCTCCGCGCCATCGAAATCATCGAATGAGATGTTCCGGATAGTCGCCACCGCCATTCGTTTGATCTCTTCGGTAGTGCGGTAGTTGATCTTCAGCCGGCGGCTTCGGCGGCCCCGGACATTGATCCCGGCTTTCGAGAAATTAATGGGCTTGCTGTAAATCTTTTGTAGCGGGTCTCCGACCAGGAAGAGGTCATTGGGGCCTTCCGCTACGAGGGCGCGGAGCACCCTCAGTTCTATATTGGAGAAATCCTGGATCTCATCGGCGATGACGTGGCCGTAAGGCTTGTCGTCCAACCGCCGGTAATAGTTGAAAATCTTGTTGTGCGCCTCCTCGATATTCAGGTAGTGTTGGGACGCTTTTAACTGCTGGTACTTTTCCACCAGGCGCCATATCTCCATCTTGTCCTTGCGGGAGATCCGCCTGCTCCTGCCGGTGCGGGGTACTTTGAAATATTCCGCTTCACTCTGGATGTTGTTAAACAGGATAACGCTTTTGTACTCCTCATTCAGGAATTCGCTATCGAAGGGGGAAAGCTCATACTCCAGCACTTCCTCCCACATTTCCAGGCTGGTTTTGGCGCCAGGGAAATCCAGCAGTTTCACCTGTTCCTCAACTAAGCCAAGCTTCTTGGCCTGTTCCATGCTAAAGGCGTCGATGTTGGTGAGCTGCACTACCGTGGGGTCGATCTTCATGCCCGGAAACTCATTGGCGAGGTTGCGGGTCAGGCTCTTGGTAAAGGTGGTGAAAAGGATCGGCTTCCCGTTCCGGCCATAATCGTAATCAGCCAGGCGCTTTGCCCGGTGCAGGGCGGCGACGGTTTTTCCGGTACCCGCTCCACCGGTGATCTTCACGGCCCCCTTGAAAGAACCCTCTACCAACTTGCGCTGGGAAGGGTGCAGGAAAACTTTCCATTTCTGCAGGCTGCCCTGAAGGATCTCATCCAGCAGCGCGTCATCCGTCAGTTCGAAGAAGCTGCGTTGGTTGTTCGCGCTTCGGGCCTGAGCTTCCCGGCCGGCAGCGTTTACCTTGCCTTCCTCCAACCCGGCGATGATATCCCGGATATCGACGCCGTCGAAAAGGTAAAACAGGTTCTCAAAGGCTTCTACCGGCAGGTAGGCCTCCATGGCTTCCAGGCCAGACAAATTGTCGATCTTCCGGATGGAGGGAAGCAGTACTGCCGGAACACCTATTTTAAGTAACTCCCCATCTTCAAAACGGGCGAGAACACCGGAGGGCTTTGGCGCTGGTTCTGCAATTTCCGCCTGCGGCTTCTCCTGGATAGCCTCCGGGGCAGTGAATATTTGGTAGGACTGCGTGTTATCGTTCCATTCGAAGAGCTTGTTCTCCGCCCAGGCCATGGCTTCATCGTGGTTGTCTATCCATAACAGGTGGTGAACGTCGCCGGAATCGGGCACGCGGATGATGGCCCGGTATTTTTGGTCGATCCGTGCTGTCCGCAACCTAGGGTCCCGAAAGGTGGAGATGGGCTCGAAATGGATGGCGGCTGAGCGCGAATCGGCCATGAATTTCTTCAGGAATTCCGGGACTTTCTTTTGTATGGTTTTGGGCAGGCTGAAAATGGCGTCCCAACACTTCTCGTAAATGATCAGCTTCATGGGTTCCGGATTAGGTTTACATCAAAATTTTCGGGTTCCATTATTTTGTACCCCCGCTCCCTAAAAGCGGCGGCGTCTTCTTCCGAAAGCGGGCCAAGCACGATGCGAGCCGTTTCAAAGCCCAGGATAGCTTCCGCCAGGACTTCCTCCTTTTCGTCTGTCAGCACAAAAGAGCCATCCCGGCTGAAATCGATGCCGGCTTCCAGCAACTGCTGTACAAGGGGGTGGTATTCCTCATCATAGTAACGAATGATTTCTTCCGGGCTTTGTACATCTTCTTCGGCTGCCGGCGCCTCCAGGAGGGCGGGTTCCATATCCTGCTCGCTTTCTTCGACTTTGTACCGCACCCCGGCCAGTTGGATGAGGTTGAACACTTTCCAGAAGGTGTCCCAATCGGCTTTGGGAAAACCATCGCCCCGATGGCGTATCAGCACGCCTCCCTGGAGTTCCAGGTTTCTCATGCGAAGAAATAGGCGGAAATGAAAGTGCTCCGATTCCGTGGGTATCGGCAGGAACAGGAAGCTGTTGCCCTGTTGGTCGGCAAAATGCGGATAGCCGTCGAGCGGCATGCCCGTCCTGAGAAAATCATCCACATGGGCTTCGCTGAGGCTCACCTTCCCGACGGCTTCCTGCAGGCAGAAGAGATAAGCGTGGAAGTTTTCCAGAAGGTTGTCGGCGCGGTAGCCGTTTTTCAGCAGCCACAAGAGGCGGCTGAAGTTATTGACGGCGCGAAGTACTTCTCCATCAAGCTTTTTAAACAGCGGATGCCGACGGAGCACCTGCCTGGTATCGGTATGTTGATTCACACTTTTTCCCAACCCATCAGAAAGTTGTTCTTCGAATTGTCCGATGTCATCCCAGGTGAGCGTCCAGCACAGGTATTCTCCAGATTCCAGGATGGCCGAGCGCTTTTCGATATCCAGTTTAAACCGGGGGTGTTCGTTGCTGGCGTGGTATTGATAGCCATCCAGGTAAATGGCAATGGGCCGGATGGCAAGCAATTCGTCCAGGGGCCATTCCCTGCCATCGACGATGGCGCCTTCACAGCGGATCAGAAAATCGGCAATAGTCGAGAAACGGACGCCCCGCGCCGGGCCAAGGCGGTACTGAGGCTGGACCATGTATCGGAAAACATTGCCGTTGTGCACCACTTTCAAGCGGTAGGCGATGATGCCTTCCAGGTTGATTTCCTCGAATGCCCAGCCCTGTTCCTGCTGTTTTTCCTGGCCCGCAAAGTTCCGAAAAGCCCTTACGAAGCGGTCTTCCAGCTCCGACTCTTCGATCTGCCCGGTATTGGATACTTTTCCCAGCCCATGGGGCAGGAATTCCCAGTTTTCCAGTGCATCGACGATCCGGCCGAACAATTTTTCCGCCTTTTGCCGGCTCAGTTCTTCCTGTTCAAATTGGTTGGTATAGGTAAAGATGCAATGATAACAGCCATCCTTCCCGTGGTGCTGGCACTGGCATTCCCTGATCGCTTTGTGGGCAAGCTTCAGGACTTTCCCGAATTCCTCCGGCTGAAAAAGCTTTTCCAGGTATCCGGTGCCGCCGGGGATGATATCGTAAAGGATGAGGTAGCGGTCTTTTTTCAGCGTCTGGGAATTGAATTCGGCGTAATGGCTAACATTGATATGCTGGGGATTGCCGCGGTAGTAACGGCGCAGCCCGAGCTCGATACCTGCCCGGAACATACTCACGGCGCTCTCCGATTCAAACTCCTGTACGGGCAGCAGGACTTTCAAAACCTCCGTCGTCATTTTCCGGTACAGGAAGAGTTCTTCGAACACTTCATCCGCTTTGCCCTGATAGGCCCGGTTGCGTTCCCGGCAGTAGGCAAAATGATAGTCCCGGGCTTCTTTGGGGGCCAAGCCGCTTTTCCCTTCCACTCTTTTGTGGGTTTGAGTGGAAGAACGCCCGCAATGCCGGCAGGTAATGTAACCGGCTACGGCTGCTTCCTTCCCGTTGATATGAGTAATGCGGCTGCGGTCCATGAAGTCGGATTCCAGGCCGGCGTTGACCTCCATAATATCGGCCTGGCGGACAAACTCGATGCCGAAGGGCACTTTTCGTATAGCATAGGCGCCCAGCGCCGCTTCGGGCTGAAAGTGAAAATGCAGGCTGCGGTTGGCGAATTCGCTCTGCCGTTCCTCGCTGCTGTCATCCAGCCGGGCGTCGGCCTCATCGTTAAAGGATTTTACGGCCTGCAGGCGGACGAACTGATGCCGGTTGGCGGAGGACGCCCAGGATTCATCGCCGCATTTGGGACAGGGGCCTTTTTCTGCTTTGGCCTCCGCCTGAATGTGGTCGCAATTTCCGCAGTAACGGTATTCCTCCACCTCTTCTTTCCAGTTGATAATATTGAGGCCGGAGACCTTGAGTTTGTAGCCTTGTGTATAAAACAAGTTGTCCGGAATGAGCTCCTTGATGGCCTGCGATGCGGGGCGCACCAGCTCGATGTCTTTCCGGTTGGGCGGAGCCTCGCTGTTCAGCGGCGGCCTGCCCATTACCCGGGCGAAAAGAGTAACGCCCGTTTCCGGGAAGGCGTAATTGGGCAGCAAGCCGGTATTGGTCATGTGTTCCAGTACCTGCCGCTTTTCGATGGCCTTTAAGGCGCCGTTGATGTTCCGGATCTCCTTTTCCAGTTCTGCCCGTTCGGGATCTTCCTTACCCAACCCCCGCTCTTCGATCTGCTTTTTTATCTGCTTCCGTTTGTCTTGTAGCTGATGGTACTCCTGCTGGAGCTGGCGGAAAACCTTTCTGGGGGTATTGTAAAAAAGTTCATTGGCCATGTCTGTTCGAAGGCTCTTCAGCACATCCTTTTCTACCAGCCCGTCGTACATGGAAGTAAACCGCTCCAGCAGTGCCGCCTCGTTAAGCTTGATGAAATGGATCAGGCGGTTGAGGAAAAACTGGGAATCGTCCAGGTTGGCGCTGGCCGGCTTTATGTTGCGGACAATGAGTGGAATGCTATTCTGCTCCGGCTTGTCCGCCGTCCAGGAATCGATGCAGAAGGCGAAAAAGTGGCGTTTGAGGATGTCGCGGGCGTCCAGGTAGCAGCCGGGGGTGCTGACCTCGCCCTCCATCATTTCGGTGGGGGCTTCGAAATAAAAGAGGTCGTGCGGCTTATTGGAGGCGAAATTGATAATCAGGGCAGAGCCGGTTTTGCGCCCGGCCCGGCCTACCCGCTGCAGAAAATTGGCGGGCAGGGGCGGCACATTGGTATTCATCGTCACGTTGAGGTCGCCGATATCAATACCCATTTCCAGGGTGGAGGTGGCTACCAGGGCATTCAGGGAATGGAAATGAGGCCGTTCTTTAAAATCCCGCTCCTTTTGCTCTCGGTCGCTGCGCTCCAGCAGGCCGGTATGGTCTGTGGCGTAAACGCGCGGCGCCCGGCGGCGGTTGTAAACCTGCTGGTAGTAATTTTCGGCGCTTTTCTCCGGAGCTTCCTGGTATTTGCCCAGGCAATTGAATTGCAGGCAACTGGCGTCGCTTATGCCTTCTTTTCCCTGTGCCGCCACCACCAACTGATGCCCGCAATGGCCACATTCAAAGCGGGCGGTTTCATGGCTCACCAAGATGGCGTCTTCCCGAAGGCAGTAATTGGGCAAACCCGCCGCCGTTTTTTCATCAAGCAACCCAACCTCCGGCTGCGCCAGCACTTTTACCAACTGCGCGAAAAACTCATTGATGGCGTCTCGGTAGGGGGCCAGCGGAAAGGATTTCTTCAGATAGGCGTGAAACCAGTTATCCTGGTTGCTGAATGTGCTGTCCAGAAGGCCCCGGTGCTCGGCCTGAGTGGTGGCCAACCGGGGAAAACGGGATTTTGGCCCAAACCGCCGGTTTAGAAAGTGGCGCTTGTCGTTCATCCAGTTCAGGTCCCATAACTTGAGGTTGCGGGTGCGGAACTTCGACAGGTATTCGTGGTTGACGCCACCTCTGATGCGGATGCGGTGGAGGAAGCCGTTCAGGAAATGCAGGAAGGGGCCCTTTTCGAAGGCCCCCATCAGGTTTTCCGCCAGCCAGGGTTCCAGCATGGTAAAGGCTTTTTCAAGCTGCGCCTGATCGAAATTCACCGCGGAAGCCCCTGTCTTTTCCAGGGTGCGGCCGATCACCGCATTGAAGCCGAATTCGGAGGCAATTTCCCAGCGGATGCGCTCGTCGAATTCCCGGACAAAAAAATCGGAATACGAGCCGTCCTTCTGCTTGTAGGCGCTGGCCTTCACTTCGCCGGCACGGTCGGAAGGAAAGAATTTGTAGAGGTAAGCTTCCAGATTATTCTGCCCGCTCTCATCCGCATGCTCCTTCCAGTAATCGATGAATGCGCCTTGAAGCCGGCTGAGGGAAACCGGCTCGGAGAATTGCCGGATGGTTTGCTGCAGGGCCGTGCGGAAGGTAAAGCGATAATTGCGCGCTTCCATATAGCCAGCCTGATGGGCAGCATCCTGTACGCCATTGGTGAAGGCCAGAATCTTGCGTTCCTTTTCCGTTTGCTCGTCGAGGTCGGAGGCCAGCACCTGGCTGGCCGTCACCGAGGCCATGGAAGATACTCGCATGCCGATGATGTTCATGGAATTGCGGGTATTGCATTCCGGGCAGAAATGCTGGCTCCGGTTGTTCCTGACCGACCGGTATGCGATGATGGGCAAACGCCCGGGGCCTTCCTTATCGTGCAGGTGCAGGGAATATTGATTGGCAAAGGTATGCAGGGCCTCCGTTGGCGTATATTCTTCTACATGCTTGTGTTCCGGAGTATCGGTGTTGATGAAAAAGACATTCTTGTGGTTGGAAAAGTATTTGTTATACACTTCCAGGATGTCCTCTTCAATCTTGTTGCGGTTGTCGTGTTTGACACCCAGCCAGCCGGAAGCGCCGCATTCCCGGCAGTAGTAAGCCGGCAGAGCTTTCGGTTCCAGCGCCGGCGCCCGCTTGTCCCGCCAGGTAAATACCGGCTCCGGGCTGAGCACCCGCACAATGCCGCTGAGTTCTCTGGCCCAGAGCTGGGCCTGCAGGTAAAGAAAGGGCATCTCCACCTGCCCGTTTGGCAACGGCGTAACCGTTTTAGCTTCTGCGATCAGCGATAGCAGGGAACGGACTACCGATTCCTTGGGGTGAAACTGGTGTTCTTCATCCCATTCCGGGATCTTGCGGAATTCCTCATTGAGGTAGTCCAGCTTCCGGATCAGCTCGGAAATCGTCAGCAACTGCCGGCTGCATAGATCAACGATGTCCCATACCAGGCGGATATCCTTCAACTCCCTGCCCAGGCTTGCCTTGTCGGCCTGCGGGTCGATCTGCCAGAGGCTAAGCTGCCGCTTCAGGTACGATTGGAAATCCTCCCCAGCCTGCAGCATGCTGAACTGTAACATATATCTGGAAGGCAAACGGTTGAAGAGTTCTGATTTGGGCTTTACGAAAAAATATTCGGTTGTCTCTCTTTCTTCGGCAATGATCGAACCTTCCGTAAAATGTTCCCCGAACACCTGGGTGGCGTATTCCGCCAGAAGCCTGGGCGCTTCTGCTCCGGCGCCCATGGTAGCAGAAGTGCCCACCGGGCAGAGCTGCCCGGGCGGGATGTTCAGCCGTAGCTTGAGCCGCCGGATCAGGTTGGCTACATCAGTACCCTGAGCACCGTCGTAGGTGTGCAGTTCGTCGAGCACCAGGAAACGGAGCAGCCCGGGGTCTTTCAGGTTGTGCAGCCAAAGCTTGTGGAAGTTGCTGCGCATCAGGGCGTAGTCCAGCATTTTGAAGTTGGTCAGCAGGATATCCGGCGGGCTATCGATAATGGCCTCCCGGTTTTCGATGATGTGCCCCCTGACCATATCCTTGGGATACTTCCGGCTGTCCCTGCCCAGTCCGATGAACAAGCCGGCCGTCAGCCGCCCTTTGAGGCGGGGATCATCGTAGATGGCTCTCGCCAATCGCCCCGCCTGGTCGGTAGCCAGGGCGTTCATGGGGTAGAGGATGATACATTTGATTCCTGGCCGCCCTTCCTGCCGGTAGCAGTAATCGAGGATAGGGTAGAGAAAGGATTCCGTTTTCCCGGAACCGGTTCCGGTTGTCAGGATCGTAGGCTCCGGCTCGTGGCCGCTTTGTGTGGACAACCGCTGGAATGCCCGCAATTGATGGGCAAAGGGCGGAAAGGGAGGCTGTATGTCGAGGGGGATGGCAGAACCGGGCGCGCCTTTTTCGAAGGGCAGTTTCAATGAAATATAAGGCCCTTTGAACAGGCCTTCCTGCTTGTCTTCCACGAATTTCAGGAAGGCTTCACCTACGGCTTTTTCCTTGAAGGTAAAGGTCGCCTTCAGGTATTCGATAATGGAGGCGCGTACTTCGTAGGCTTGTTGTAGGGAGAGCATGGGTTAATTTGTTAGTCTTTCCCTCCGGGAATGTGGTTTTGCCGGCGCTTTTGTTCCTAAATATAAAGCATTTTGCATATAAATGGAATTGTTCTGTGGGGAAAGTTAATTCCTCCTGATTGGCAGGCACTGTAATGAAGGATTGGGTGATGACTTCGATCAAAGAGACGAAACTAAAGTCAGATGTACTTCAATATCTCCTCAACCAACAAATAAACGGTAGTAGACGATTCTTCCTTTGCAGGGCTATGATGAGTCAAACTGTCGTATATTCTTTTAGCCCGGTTAATAGCCAACCTTATCCTGGTGGTTTTTGCCTCGGGGGCTGCCTCTTCCAGGATAGAAAAAATTTCCTCGGTTATCGTTTTACTATTTCCGTCAAATTGAACGCCGAGCGGTTTCAGGTAATCATTGATCTTATTTTCATAAGCAGACCGATGCATGCCGCCTCCCTGATGATCTTCGAAATGAAGGATAATCCAGTATTCAAAAGCCTGGTTGGAATAAGCAACCCCAAATCCCATACTTTCAGCCATCGCTATGGCATTATTGAAATCATTATCAGAGAAATCATCTTTATCGAAGACACACCAAACCTGATCATACTCCTTTCCTTTCGCCAATTGTTGAGCTCTGTTGACCAAAGAAACGGTATTGTACCCTTCGCCAACGGCTTTTATGGTTGCAGAGGAAAGGCGGAATTGCCGAAAGTAAGAAGGCTCCGTGTTTTCGCCTTCGCAGACGATGAGAATAGCTGGCTTTTCAGCCTTGCTAGGTTCTGGGCGCTCAAGGATGGGTTCTCCTCGACGCCTTGCCTTTGTGGCTTTTCGTCTTTTGAGATGTTCTTCCTTCTTTTTAACCTGTTCCGCCTTTTTATCCTTCATTTTCATAAGCCGGCGCTGGTTTCCTGGGGAGAAGTTGGCTGAAGTCACCTAGATACGGAATTGCTCCATACTTACCCTGAATATAATTTTTCTCGAAATTTTCTTCCTTCCGGACTGCATCCGTTTTGAAGTCCCCAAGAGAATAGAGCGTGGCGGCTCCGTATTTGTCTTTTTCGGTAAACCAGATTTGATCGCGCCGGAACAGTCCGGAACTCAACAGGTTGGTGTCATGGGTGTTGAAAATTAGTTGTCCGTTAAAGGAATTATTTTCCCGGGAATTGAACAATTCAACCAGCTTGCAGACGAGGTTGGGGTGCAATTTGGATTCAAGCTCGTCGCCGACCAGGACTTTTCCATTCTGAAGCGTATCCAGTACCGGGCCGGACAAGGCAAAGAACTTTCGTGTGCCTGAAGACTCATCGTCATCCATTGAGAACTGTACTGTGCCTGCTGCCCGCTTGCCCTCATCATATTTTTTATGTGTCGTTAAAACATCCGTAAATACTTCGCCCTCTTCCTCCGACAACTTTCGCTCAATGATATCCCGCAATTCTTTTGGTAAACCAGGAGGAATATTATCCGGATCAAGAATTTTGAGGGTCAGGTCTTCAATTCCTAAATCAGCTTTCTTCAAAAGGCTGACAATTTCCTCTTTAGACTGATCGTTTCTGGTCCTCCCCATAGTAAAGCCCTGGTATCCTTCCTCTCTGAGCCCTGAGATTACATTAAACTTCGAAAACCAATCCAGCACTTTTCCCGCTAATTTATCATTAAACTGGGCAGCTACCGAGATTAACAGCGCATTGGGGCGGATCATCTTTTCACCTACCAACGCCCTGCCTGTTTTAAACCTGGTCTTGTGCAATTCGAATTTTTGCCCTTCCCGGTAAAATATCTCTACCTCTTTGGTCTTTCCCCGATGGAAAAGCCACTCCGCTGTTACCCGGTCGGGGGCAACCTCAAAACCATATCGGAACAGCTCGGACTTATGAACAAAAATTACCTCGAACTCAGAGGGCTGGCTTTCCGTTTCCGTACTCAGCAAGAAAGGGTGAACATCAATGCGGTCCCCTTTCTGGGTATTGCGGGAAGAACGGATGACGAAATTTCTCATAAACCCCATGCCCTCTGCCAGCTTACTTTTGCCACTGGCGTTAGCCCCATAAATCACCGCGCTTTTCAGGAGCTTCAACCCAAATTCAGGAACTTCAAAAACATTTTCCTCCCATCGTGTAGTTTTGTCATAATTGGAAGCGATCAGACTGAGGTTAACTTCCTCTTTAAAGGGCTTGTAATTCTTAAGCGAGAACCGAACGAGCATAATAGGCGGTTTTTTGCAAATATAACGCAAAAAAACGATCTATTGTTATAAAATAACCAAAATAGTCTTTAGAGATTTTCCACCCCCTCCCTCACCCCCCTCAACAACCCGCAATACCCCTCCACCGGCAGCCCCTCCTTGGGCAGCTTAATCCTCGCCACCTTCATGTAATCTGACAATTGGTCATTGCTGGAGAGCAGGGCGTATTGACTGCCTAGCAACGCCTTCAGCTTCGCTGGCAGTTGCGCCTGCAGGTGCTGCCGCAGGGCGTCCCGATGGCCGGCATCCTTATCCGCCGTGTGGGCGCGGATGCAGAGCTCATTGTCGATGATCTCCAGGAAGAGCCCGGCTTTGATGCCGTTGCAGGAGTAGTCCACCCAATCTGTAAATTGCTGCAGGGTAAAGCCGCTTTGGCCGTTCTGGCCGCCCGTTTTGACCCAGAAATCCCAGTCCGGCATGGCCTCACGGATGCGGCGGAAACGGGCGTAATACCAGTGTTTGGGATGTTTTGCCTCCGACAATTCCCGGAGGTCGGCATCCATCAGGTTCCTGTATTGGGTTTCGAGGATGGACAGGTAGTCCATTGCCAATGGCCGGTCGGGATTGCCTTCCGGGAGGGAGGCAATAAGGGCCCGGAGAGCGTTGGCCAGCTCCGGATAGCTTATAAACGTAACCGGCACGTCCTTCTGGAATAAACGCTTCACTTTGGCCTCCATCCATTCGTCGGCGCTGGTACCGAGCAGGAGGCAGAACAAATGGGCTTCAGCATAGGGCAGGGATTCAATGTGTTCTACCTGCCGCTTTAACTGGCCAGGGGTCAAGTCGCTCCACATCTTGACCTCTATGCCAAAGCGCTCGTGCTCCTTGTCGCGTGTTTCATCGTAGATGGATATATCCAGCAGGCCTTTATGTTCCTCGCGAATGATCAGGGGGGAGGAGATCTGCTTTCCCAGGAGGCGCTCCAGGAATACCGGCATTCCGGCAAAATGCGCGATCAGCAACTGATGGGGCAGTTCGTAATCTTCGGCTCCCAGGTGCTGGAAGAAGTGGGTGAAGGTATTAGTTTCCATCATAGCATATCGCTTTTCCAGCGGCTACGGCGCACACTTATGATGGTTTACGGAAGTTGCTCCAATTCGTTACACCTACATTGTTAAAGTTTTTTCCAAACTTCTACGGGCTAAGCGGGGAGAGAACAAGGGATAATTAAAAAATTGACAATCACCCCAATATTCACTATATTGCGTATCTATTGATGCGTTTTCAACTCACTATATACGCCCCCTTTGGTATTTTGCCTTCTTACGAAATGGAAGCCCGGAGCCGGAACTCATTTATTTGGTAAAGCGTTCAGAAGGTCATCATTTTAATTATTTTTCTGGCATGAAGTACCTGTATAAAGATTTTCTTGAAGACAAAAGGGCTTACAACCTGAACGTTGCCTTCTACACAAGGGTGGTGAAAGCCATCACCGGAGTGGAGCCGGCGCCTTTCTTCAAAACCACCTACGCCAACGGCCGGAAAATTTACGACGATCATATTTTCAGCACCAAATACAAAGGCCGCATCCTCCAGGTCATTCAACGCCCACCAAATTCCGATCAGCCCGTACTCCGCGCCCGCTGCCAGCAATGGGACGGCCAGTATGACATGCTCATACTTACGCTGGAATTATCGGCCGCCGTTAAGCCAATGCTTGAAAACATCATCAAAGCCTGGCTGTTGGATGGGGAACCGTTCGAAAAGATCCAGGCTTTGCTGCCTGCTCCGGCAAGGGCGGCTTACCCGACTGCCGGGCCGGCGCCGGTGGTGAATGATGAGGGAATGTAGGTGAGCATTGCAGCCTTTATGGGCCGGCGTTTCTTTTACCTCGTGCTACCGCTTCGTCAAGAATAAAATCGATCTCCCAGCTTCAAGCGCCTCAACTGTCTGCCGTTTGTACATTTTATCGGAATTTTTGTATAGAAATATTACAAAAACTCCGATTGCAGGTGTTTTCTTATGACAATTAAGGAAATGAACTTGCCACTGCTGTGGAATTATCAGGCGCCCTTAAGCCAATACTCGAAAGAGCATAAAAGCCTGGCTGCTGGAAGGGGAGCCGTTTGAGAAAATTCGGGCTTTGCTGCCTGCTCCTACAAACCAATCAATGCTTCAACCTGAATAACCAGATTTTCGGCCTCCTGCATCATCGGTGCAATGTCTTCTTCTTCAAGGTCCTTGTAGTCCCGGTAATCTGCATCCTGCCGAAGGTTGAATAATTTGTTATAAAGCACGCCGAGGGATGGCGGCAGCAGGGAGGTGCTAATGAGTGCTTTATTGAAGGCCGTTTTTATGCCGGCATGAGTGCTTGCCTCAATTCCCATAGTCACTAAATATGCAGATGCCGAATAAAAACACGCATAGTAAAGCCGGTTAGCGGTAGTGTTCCAATGGCCTTTCTCCGCAAGAAGCTTTGCCTCTTCAATGGATTCTTTGGCCCGGGCGAGCCGGTACTTTGAAAGGTCTTTTTTCGAATAATAATCCATCAGGCAGCCTTGGGGGAAATGATTTCTATGCCTTCCCGTTCCACATTCCTGAAAAATTCCGACTCCCGATACTTTAACCAGGTATCTTCGTTTTCAATGACAGAGGTGATGGCCTGTTCCATGTTTAGTTCTATCTCATACAGCAATTCCCGGATGCTATCCTGCAGCTGCCGGGACGCCTTCTTACGGGTCAGGATCAAAAAATCCCAATCCGAATCCGGACGGGAATCGCCCCGGGCCCTTGACCCGAAAAGGATTACCCTCGCTTCTTTGTCCACTATTTTAACCGCTTCCCTGACCATTGATGGTACCTCCTTTATAGCCTTCTTTACCATAATCTTCTGTTTGAAGGTAAGTTAAAGGGAAGTTGCCAGAATTTCAACTCCGATACCCTTTTTCATTGCAGCCCAGTCATGGGTTGACTCGCCTGTAACAGCCCTTTGCGGTTAAAAGACAAGCGTTTTCAAAAAAGTGTGCCATCCCCGGATTTTTTTAACGCAAAGCACGCGAAGTAGGCGCGAATTTCACCCGGCCGTTTCCAGCCGGTAACGCCAACAAAATCAAGCCTTTGCGTCACTTTGCGCCTCCTTTGCGCCACTTTGCGTTTCAAAAAGCAGGGGGGAACCTGGAACCTTCAACGCTACCCACCTTCCTCACCCCAACTCCTTCTCAAACCACGCCCACACCCCCTCATAATCCCTCACCCGATCACACCCCTCAAACGGCGCATAAAACACCACCTCCCCCCCCCGATACAACTCCGACTTCGTAATAGTGTATATAACCTCCCCCGCCCGCTCACACCGCAGGTTCTCAAACCCACTGCAATCCACCACCTCATCCGCCTTCATCCCGCGAATATGCTCCCACTCCTTCCTATCCAGCCCCACGCCCGTCAGGCCGCGGGAGCAGGTGAAGACGATGTTGCCCCGGCGGTCGTACCAGGTGTCTTCTTCGTTTTGCTGCAGGACCGGGAACTGCACTTCGTAGATCAGCACCAGCTCCTCCAGCGTCAGGCCCAGGGCCATGGCGGTGAGCACGTCGATCTCCACCAGCGCCCAGCGGCGCTCATAAGCATTGCGCAAAGGGCTGTGCCAGCTCCAGTCCGGGCCCAAAGTACTTAGGTCTTTGAGGCGGGGGTCGGCCTTCGCCCAGCCGTCCTGCCGGAATGCCTCGCGCCAGTGACGCTCCCACAAGGGGGCGTAGGGGCGGGTGAGACAGTTGAGGAGCAGGGTGCGGAGGGCGAGGGGTCCATAAAATTCTTTCCTTATCCTTAATGGGAAACTCCTTATTGTTCGGTAGCCTATCTTGGGAATACAAATGGTTTTCAGGAAGAAATCATATGCAATTGAAGAAGCTAATCCAGTGAACTCAATTAAATCATCCTCATTTGAAAAAATTGAATAGGTTGCTGTTCCAATATTTGATGATTTGGGTGGAATTATAGATGGAATCAGGGTTCTTTCCCCGGCTTGAGAAAGCATTGTTCTTACAACTAATTTGAAAAAAAATATCTGCTTTGCATTATCAAATCCTTCAATTCGGTTTGCGAAATTGGTTGCATCCTCTGCCGGCACATAATTCGTCCTCGGTACAAAATCCTCCGGGATGCGGGTGAGGTCGATTTCGTCGTAGTGGGAGTTTTGGGTGCACGCTTCCCGAGGCGTTTTGTACAAAGGGTTGGCCACGTAAAAATGCGGCCCGCTGTAGATTAGCTCATAGTGCTCCAGGTCCGGATATCGGGTTTCTCGGCGGATGATGCCCTTGTCCTGAGCGTTGGTTTCATGCCAGCCTTCGGATACTACGCAGGGGACATCTCCAACTTTGCTCGGAAACCGGCTTAGCTTTTCCAGCACGCTGATGATCTGCCGGCTGTGGATGCTCACCAGCTTGGCGCCGGCCCAGTCGTCGCTGTCCTCGAAAGTGCGCGCCAGCACCTGCAGCACCTCGGGGGTGATGTGGATGATGCGGTCGCGGTGGGGGTGAATGTTCCAAACCATTTTCCCGGCCTGCGGGTCCATCACTTTGTAGCCGCCCGCCAGTCCCGCGCCGTCGTGCACGAAGGAACTGTCAATGGTAGCCGGGTGGAAGAGGTTGTTGATGGAGTAGAAGCTGACATCCGCATTCTGGCCTGAGTAAACATGAATACCGTAGATGGTTTCATGGTGCACTTCAGCGAATAGCGTTAGTTCATTTTTGAATTGGAAGTGGTACTTCAGCCTATTGTATACTTCTTCCCGAAGCGTCTGCCCTTTCGGATCATCATAAATCCCCTCCGGGTGCACCAGGCCGGTGAAGCCCTGCGGCGCCATCAGGCTGAAGGTATTTTCCAGGATATTTTTGAACAGGTTGGTTTGCTGCCCCAGCAGCAGCGGGTAGTTCTGTGCGGCGTTGAGGAAAGTACTGCCGCCTTCGTGTTCCAGGGCTTCCTCCAGGTAGAGTTCTTTTAGTTGTTCGGAAGCGTCCATCAGTTGCCCCAGCATTTTGCGCACCTGCGGGGCGGAGGTTTTGCGCACCAGCACCTCCGGCTGCCGCTCGGCTACGATGCCTTTTTCCTCGAACTCCAGCTTCACCCAGGGCGGGTTCCCCACGATCACATCGAAGCCGCCCCTTTCGCGGAACACTTCGATGAACTCCAGCTGGTAGTGGAAAAAGCGGTACTGCCGGGCGTACTGCTCCACCAGCCGGCGCCGCTGCGTGGGGAAGAGCTGGCTGTCGCGGCGGTCGGTGTATTGGAGGATGGCTTCGGCGGCCTGGGATTGCTCCTGCTGGCTTCGGTAAGCCGTGAGGCCCTGGGATTGCCCGGGGTGTGACGGGGTGACTTGGGGACTGGGTGACGGGGTGAAGAGATCCCCCTGCACCGTCTCCCCCTCTCCAAGTCTCCCCCTCCCCCCGTCACCAAGTCCCATCTCCCCATCCAGGTCGATGTCAAGAATGTTGACCAGGTCATCGTACCATTCCTGGCGGGAGGGGAGGCTGGCGGCATGGCGGAGGTCCCAGTACCAGAGAGCGCACCAGTAGTCCATTACCATTTTCAGTTTGAAGTAGGGGGCGTTGGTGCGGCTGCGGTTGCCGGCCAGGCGTTCTTTTTCTTCGTAGCTGCGCAGGTCCAGCTCGCATTGGTCGGCCAGATCAAGGGCGCCCCAGATCTCGGCGCGGCTTTGGGTGCAGGCGTTCACTTTGGCCTGGAAGCGGTAGTGCTCCTCCAGCAGCCCGTCGATGCGGCGGCTAATGGCCTGCAGTTGCTGGTACTCATGGGCGCGGATGGGCGCCAGGAAATCCTTGCGCCACTCCTTCACCCGCTCGAATTCCTGCGGGTATTCCTCCTTCAGCAGCTTGATATTGGCCGAAGGAACCATGTTCTTGTCCGGTAAGAGGAAGTGGTATATCTCATCGGCCCTCCTCCCCGTACCTTGTACCTTATACCCCGTACCCTGTACCCGCTCCAGCATTCTCGGAGCATTTTCCCACCACTCCCTTTTCTCCTTCGGCTTCTTTGCATCAAACAGAAAATCCCTGGCCTTATACACCTTCAGCCAGGCGCCCACCACGGCATTGCCAACGCCGAGGCGGTAGCCGAAGAAGGGCGTTTCCATATCCTGGTGGATGACGTTGAGCCAGAGGGCCAGCTTGCCCAGCTCGATGGCGGTGGGGTTGAGGTCGACGCCGTAGACGTTGTTGGTGGCGATCCAGGCCTTCACCTTCTGCAGTTCTTCCTGGTACTGGCCCGGCTTCACTCGCTCGCCCTTTTCGCGCTGCCGGTGGTTGAGGTAGGCCTCCGCCAGTTGGTTGATTGCCTCGTTGTGGAAGGCGGCGGCGCCCATGGCGGGCTCCAGCACCTTGAGGCGCAGCAGCTCGCGGGCTTGCATTTCGCCCTTCTCCACTCGTTCCAGTATCGGTTTCAGGGTATACTTTACCGTGGTTTGGGTCAGCACTTCGGGCGTATAGTAGGAGGCCGACTTCTGCCGGTCGCGCCCGCTGAGGCGGTAGATGAAGCGGCCTTTGGGGTGGACGACGAGCCGGCCATCCTCATCGTGCAGCACCTCGTCGATGTCGAAATCGTCGAGGCGGCGGCGGGGCGTCAGGTAAGTCCCCTCCCCGGGCTTGCCTTTGGCGTGCACCTCGATGTAGTCCTCATCGGCAAAGAAGCCGCGGTAGGCCAGCAGGCCTTCGTAGACGCTGCCCAGCTGGTTGACGCCGAGGTTGGCGTAGGAGATGCGCCCGCGGGCGCGCCCCCGTTGCTTTTTCGACAGGCTGAGCTGCCGGATGATCTCCTGCCAGATGTAATTGCGGAATTTGACCTCGCCCAGGTAAGCCAGCCGCTTGTCGTCGAACAGGGGCGAGTCGAGGTGGCGAAGGCGGAAGCTCTTGTTGTGGCCCGGCGGGTCGTGCTGCCGGTAGCCCCCGGCGAGCAGGCCGAAGAGGGTGCTCAGCGAATCGTGGAAGAAATAGGAGTTTCGGGCGTGCTCGGAATGCAGGGGCGCCTGTTCCAGGTCGCGTAACATCTCCAGGCTGTAGCCCCGCTGATACACGGCGTCGTTGATGGGCAGAATCTCCAGCTCGGGCCGGCTTTCGGCGTAGAAGAGGAACAGCAGGCGGTACACCAGCGTCAGGCAGTCGTCCTTGAGGCGCCGGGCAAAATCGCTGTCCTCCAGGTGGGGCTCGGCGCCGCGCTGCTGCAGGAACCATACCGCCTCGTTGGCCAGCGACTCCACTGCCTGAATGATGCCCTCCTTGAGGTCCTGCGTCACCGCGTAGGCGCTCTTGTGGGAATCCTCGTCGAGCTGCTCCATCAGGATGATGTCGGCCTCAGGGGCCAGGGTTTCCTTACTCAGCAGGAAGTAGAAGAGGGCGTAATAGTCGCGGTTGCGCGCCAGGGAAGCTTCGTCGAACAGGTCCTCCAGCCGGAAGCGCAGGTAGCTGCCGCGGAACCACTTCTCGGATTCCAGCAGGTAGAGCTCGCTGCCGGCTAGCATCAGGATGTAGCGCGGCCGCTTGTGCTGGTCGAGCAGAAAGAGCTGGGAAACGGCTTCGTTGATGATGGCGGGAGTGATGCGCAGGGCGTCGTCTTCGAGCTGAAAGACATTCGCCCAGTCGGCCTGCTCGTAGTGTTGTTCGAACAGCCCCTCCGGCTCCGCTTCCTCGCGGCGGATCATGGCCTGCATTTCCATCACGAAAAGGTGGGGCCGTTCGCCCCGGTAGAGGATGTGGCGCACGGGCAGCACCTCTTTTTCGCTGAGGTGGTAGGGCCGGCCGTACTCCGGCTTATCACCCGGATACCCGAGCGCATGGAGCAACTCGGTATGGAACTGATGGGTGATGCTGATGCGGTCTTTGGCGCGCAGGCGGCCTTCCAGGAAGGTTTGCTTGTAGCGGTAATAGCGCTCCTTCAGCCCGGCGATGCGTTTGTTGAATTCCTGCAGATCCTCCGCCCCATACCCCGCCCGGGCGGAGACTTTTTTGACGAAGTCTTCGTCGAAGTAGTTGGTGGCGAAGTAGTCGCCGATGTTTTCGATGAAGCGGAGCATATGTTTATGGTTTCAAGCCGATCTGGAGATCGGCTAGACGTTGAAGAACACGCCCAGGACCTTCAGGTAGGCCTCGTTGTTCAGCTGCGCCAGGTCCTGGTAGAACTGCGACTTTTCGTTCAGTATCGTTTCAATTTCCTCCAGCTTTTCCTTTTTGCGTCGGCGCAGGAAGATGGTGTCCACCTTATCCTGCATATCCAGTTCCAGCTGGGCGCGCGATTGTTCAGCCCAGCCTTCCAAATGCTGCTGGTATTGTTTCAGTTTATCCTCCATTTCGACCTGCAGGATCATCTGCTTCTGGCTCATATGCAACTGCTGAGCGTAGCTGATGGCCTCGGGCAGCGTCTGCTGCAGGCTTTGCAGGTGTTCCGGGCTGATCTCTTCCGTATAGAGGGTGTCGGTGAGGCGAAACTGCCGGAGAAAATCCTGCAGCGCCATGGGTTTGGCCGCCAGGCCGCCCTCGTTGTCGAGGCCCACGGCGAAGAAATCCGACAGCACCGGCTGCCCCAGGCCGTTGGACACCTGCCCGTGGAAGACGTAGTAGCGCTGGCCTGCCGGGATATTGCGGGTGCGGGCCGCCAGGGCCACCCCTTTGTCGATGTCGGCCTCCAGTTTGGTCATCAGGTAGCGCCCAATGGGGTGGGCATCGTAGAGGATATGGAAGCGCGCCCATTCGCCGTTGCGCTTCCGGGCATCGGCAATGGCCTGCTGCACCAGCTGCGGGTTGGTGGTCAGCTGGTAGGCCTCGCCGGTTCGGGGTTTGGCCTCCTTCGGCAGGTGGTACATAATGGCGTCGAGCTCGGCGTCGTTGACCACTTCCAGCAACTCATCCACGCCCACCTCCACCTGCCCGGGCCGCAGGGCGTTGCGCGAGCGGAGGTAATCGGCCAGGGCGGCAAAGAATTCAAAATCGGAGGGAAAGAAAGAGGCGTCTTCCAGGATAGGCGCCTGTTCCGTCACCGCTTCCGTTGACTCCTCTTCCTGCCCGAAAAGGCTCGTGAAGTCGAAGCCCTCCGTTTCATCCAGGAAATCCTCCCGGCTATCGATAATGGCTTCCGTCACTTTCTTTTCCTCCTCCTGCGCGTCGTAGAGGTGCATGACCGCGCCGGCGTCGCCCAGGGTTTTGTAAACCTCCTCCTCTTTTTCCGTCAGCTTTTCGATGATATAGAGGTCCGTCTTCAGCCCCGGCAGCGCGGATTCGGCCACCAGGTAATAGATATAAGGCGTCTCGCGCTGCCCGTAGCGGTCGATGCGCCCATTGCGCTGCTCCAGCGTGATGAGCGACCAGGGGATATCGTAATTGAACATCCTGTGGCAGAAGTAGTGCAGGTTGACGCCCTGCGAGCCTGCGTCAGAGGTCAGCAGGATGCGGATATCAGAATCGGCCTTGCCGAAGTTCTCGACAATGGCCTGCTGCTCCACATCGGTCAGGCTGCCGTGGAAAACGACCAGTTGATCGTCATTCAGGCCGAAGTCGCGCTGTAGCTTTTGTTGCAGGCTTTTCAGGGTATCGATGCGCTCAGCGAAAACGACCAGGCGTTCATCTTTCGGCCGGCCCTTCCAGTCCAGTTTTTCCAGTTCCTCTCTGAAGCGGCGGTATTTGGCGTCGGCGGCATTGTTCAGGACGTTTTCCAACAGGGCCTGGGCTTCCTCCAGGATGTCGAGGTTGTCCTGAATGGTATCTTCCTCCAGTTTCACTTTCTTGTTCTTCACCCGCTGCCAGCGGTTGCGCACGGTAGCCAGGGCAGCTTCCGGAGAAGACATATAGGCTTTGAACAGCCCGACGGTAAACAGCAGGTCCTGCCAGTAGCCGCCGTTGCGCCCCCGGGCGATGGCCTGGTTTTTCAGGCCCTGTTGGAATTCCAGGAAAGCCTCCTCTTCCGGCAACAACTGCGCCCCCAGCCGGACGATCTGCCGTTCCTGGAAGTTGGCGCGGATGCCTTCCTCCTGGATGTCGTGCTTGAAGCGGCGCACGTAGTAGGGCTCCACGTCCGCCTTGGTATAATCGCCATGCTGCGGGATAGCCGTCGGCTCGATCATAGTGATGAGGTTGGCGAAGCTCTCCTTGCGCCCGTTGTGGGGCGTCGCCGAGGTAAGCACCAGCGATTCGCAGCGGGTGGCCAGGAACTGCGCCAGTCCGCCGCGCTGACTGTAGGTGTTGGCCACCGTATGGCATTCGTCGATGACGATAATATCCCAGCGGGTCTTTTCGATATAGTGTCGGAATTTGGCGTTGTTCTTCAGCGTATCGATCGAGATGATCGTCTTGTCGTAGTAATCGAAGGGGTTCTTGTTAGCCGGCAGTTCCGCTTTGATGTTCTCGATGCCCACCGAATCCAGCCGCACCAGCGGAATGGCGAATCGGTTCCATATCTCCTGCTGAAACTGCGCCAGAATGGACTTCAGCGCCAGCACCAGGATGCGCCCCCCTTTGCCCCGTTCGATCATTTCCGTAAGGAAGATCCCCACTTCCACCGTTTTACCCAGCCCCACGCCATCGGCGATGAGCAGGCGCGGGCGAGGCAGCTTCAGGGCTTTCAGCGTCGGTGTGAGCTGGTACTGCGCCAGGTCGAAGGCGCACTTGTGAGCCAGGGTGATCTTATCGGAGGTTGAGTAGGCGTTCCGCACCTGGGTTTCGAGGAAGAGCTTGGTGCGCCGGTAGCCGGCCTCTACGTCCGCCTCCAGGCGCGTATTGCTGGGGTCCAGCACCTGAATATTGAAGTCGATGCCCGTATCGAAGCAATACCGCTTCCCCTTGACCAGTTCGCTGATGCCCTCCGCTTCGAGGATAAAGGTCCCGTCCCCGTTGCGCTGCACATCGGTAATCAAAAAGTCCTCGTGGCGGACGGTGATGCGGGTGCCGGTGGCGAAGGACATGTTGGGAGTTGGTTTTACTGGCTGTGCATTGTTGAAATTCTGTGGGCTATTATACGGAAAATCTAACAAAAGGGTTGCGGGGGGTGGGAATTTTAAAATACCCAGCAGGCTTTTTCTGAATGTTGTGATCTCTGGCGAACCGGTTGAGCAGCTTAGCAAAGAGCGGTTTTTGTCCCTTGTCGGGCAAGGGATGGTTGATCAGCTTGGGCGATTTGAGGGAGTGCCGGAGGGGATGGTGAACCGGATTCAGGGAATGATTGATAACTATGAGTTGTAAAAATTCACCCCCAATATCCCTCTGTTGCCTACATTCTTGGGTAGGTGATTGAGTTGTTGTTAATCCTAAGGATTCAATTCAATAGAAACCGAATTAGTCATAAGGTAACCTTGCTCTTCACCATAAAGGAAAATTTCTACCGCCCCCCACCATTCTATATCTTCAGAAGCTACCCACGTGACGGTATGGTCAAAATTATAAGACTTTTCACCGTTTAATTCTTCATGAACATGCCAAATATCCCAAGTACCGCCTTTTGTTACTTTTATTACATATTCGGAAATTCCTTCACCTGCATACAATTTCCCTTTGATGTGAATTTTATCACCACTTGAAAATATCTGGTCCTCTCGGGGGCTTTCAATTGTAATAGATGGCAGGGAAAAATCATCATTGTCGTTCTTATTACAAGAAGAGAAAGCCATGATTATAAACAGGCTCAGAACAAAAGAGGGGAGGAAATATATCTTTTTCATAGTATTCAATTTTTTATCCTGAAGCTTTTTTGACTGGAGTATTAGGGCTTCTTGACTTGTCTTTTCCAGACAGAGTAACCCACAGACGAGGCCCGTCCACTAAAAATGCCAGCAAAGATATTTCCAAGGTTGGCATTAGTATAACCCATCATCAATTGAGCCATTTTTCCCGAATTTCTTTGTCAGACTTATGGTTTTTCCTTTCTAACTTTGCCACTCAAACCATTTTTATATTGAGCAATCTTCTTAGATCCATCAGGATAAAGAATGGTACATGTCCCATTGAATATTTGATAATCCTTAAAATCTCCCTCATAAGTGGCTGAATGGCCTTCATTTTGAAATGAGACAACAAGTGTACCTCTTGCCCTTTCCCCATTTATAAAATCTCCTGAGAATTTATGCGTTACGTTATTCTTTTTCTCCAGAATATATTCATTGCCTTGTCCATGATATTTCCCTTGCTTGAACCCTCCTTCATATTTGACATATAATTTGGAGTCAGAAATAGTTTGAATGCCAAATCCATCAGGTTCACCATTTTTATAATCACCTTCGTATTCTTTGGCGCCATCTTCATCATGTGTAATGCCTTTGCCATTTTTTTGATTCCCAACAAGATAACCAACATATTTTCTGCCGTTTGCCCAAATAACTGTTCCAAAACCCTCCATCTTGTCATCTTTCCATTCCCCTTCGTAAGAAGAGCCGTCTTTGTAGAACATTTTACCCTTGCCACTTTTTTTATCATCTTTCCATTCCCCTTCGTAAACATTGCCATTTTCATAAACCATTTTTCCGAAACCATTCTTTTTTCCATCAACTAAATCTCCTGTATATACTTCCTGTATAGCGATTGTATCAACAACATTACCTACAGGAGGTGTCTTATTTTCATGTTTCTGAAGGCTTTGATTACTTTCATTTAATAAAATCCTTGATCTTTTGTTTTCATAACCAGAAGTAGCGCCACTAATACCAGATATCCGCCACCCATTATCCGTATATTCAAAATCCATTTTCCCAAAGATTTCAATTTTAGTTCCTGGGTTGAAAAATTTATAATTATTTGTAAATGTTTCAGCATAACTATCTCCCTTGTTTTCAAGAGTTCTAAAACTCTCCCAATACCAATCACTCAACAAAAATTTATCACCGGATGCCTTCCAGAATCCTTTTTGAGCCTCAATGATCAAACTGTATTCTAAAGTGTAAACTTTTACTCCAAAAAACTCTTGTGACATCCCATTTTCTTTTTTAAAATCAACCAACTTACATGTGCCTTTTGATTCATTAGTAATTTGTTTATTCATAAAAGATCTTGCAATTTCGACTATTTCGCTAGTATTATTTAATGGATTATTGTTCGTTTGAGTTGGGGGATTATCAAACACCTCCTTTGTTCCATTTTGGAATTTCACCATGAATACTTCAGTTTTATCATTAGAATACAAAGGCCCATCCAAATTATCCCATTTCTTATATTTAAGGGAGGTGGAAGAAATTTCAACTATCTTTGCCTGTACTTCATCACCGTTTCTGAATACAATCACATCCTGGGCAAAGGAATCAAAGCTAACCAGAAAAAAACAAAAGCAGAATAACAGGATTTGATATTTAAATTCAATCAGTTTCATTTTGTAATTTTTTTGATTTTTATCTTGCTTTTTCACCCAATCAATTCCGGAAATAATTATCAATGAATTTATCCACCCCCAACCACCGGATCCAACCGATTCTCCTCCAGCTCCGTAAAATCCGCAAACTTCTTTTTCTTCATTTTTTTAGCTTTGCTGCCGCTCACCATTTCACCTGTAACACCTTTTGCTGAGCCAAAGGACAATACGACATGGTACTCTTTCCCGTGCTTAAAATCAATCGTCTTTGTAAATGGTGAGCCGATGCCGCCGCTTTGAAGTACACCCATACATTTCACCTTAATAGGGCCCTGCGAATAAAGCCTGTACCGCATCTTTGTCTCCCTTAAAAGGCTCCCGATTTCTTTGTCATTTAAGCTGATTTTGAGTTCCACCGCCACACCTCCTTTCATCATGCTTTGTTTCGGGCGATAAAAATATAAGTCAGCATACCCCCCGGTATTACCATCGACAACAGGGGAATCAGATACCTCTAGTATCGGGTTCGACCTGTCTTCTTCCAACTCTGTCTCATCAGCATATTTTTTCTTCTTCATCTTTCTACCCTTGTTGGCACTCAAAATTTCTCCGGAAACTCCCCGAACAGAGTGAAAAGACAAAACGACATGATATTCCTTTCCATGCTGAAAATTAATGGTCTCAACATAGGGCGAGCCAATCCCACTTCCTCCAAGCGATCCAGCGCATCGTAATTTTATGGGTCCCTGCGAGTATAGCCTGTATCGTATTTTGGTTTTATTCAAAAGCGTTCCGATTTCCTGCCCATTTAAGCTAACTTTAATTTCTACGGCTACCCCTCCACTCACTATACTCGTAGCGAAATGATTTGGGAAAATTCGTAACTTTTGGCGTGAAACTACAACTGAGCACGGAAGAGATCAAAGAATTGCAACGGATCCAGAAGAAGGATCGGTTTCATCGCCGTCGGTTTATCAAAGCGACAGTCC
>CAUJDW010000160.1 GCA_963169455.1 Bacteroidota bacterium
GTCGCACAAGGGCAAGATTCCGGCAATGAAGCATTTAAGGTTCGACCTCTCCGAGGTCGTCTCACGCTTTAAATTATTCATCTACAAACGGTTGACCTCTCCGAGGTCATTTCCATAATTCGGGATGACTCATGTTTTAAGCCTTCATACGTACCTATTCAGGCTGGAACGCGGGCCTGTGGCCCGCGAAAAGATAATCAGGGAGCCAGTTGAGGAGCTTTGTCTGCGTCGCGCGGGCCGCAGGCCCGCGTTCCAGATTGCCGCAAAGGAACCCTAAAAGTTAAGTTACATATCTTACCGCCGCATGCACTGGTTAGCCTTTTAGTGAACAATTTTATGGGCCTTTGAATTGGTTTATTAGAATACCTCCGGCTGCGAAAAACAGCAGATTTTTTCAAAAAGCAAACCATTCTTCCATGAGCCTTTTATCCGCGCTCAACCGCCAGCAACTCATTCAACAGCTCCAATCGCAAACCTACAACCTCATCGTCATCGGCGGCGGCATCACCGGCGCGGGCATTGCGCTGGATGCCGCTTCCCGCGGCATGAAGGTGGCCCTGGTGGAACAGGGCGACTTTGCCTCCGGGACGAGCAGCAAATCCACCAAGCTGATCCACGGCGGGCTGAGGTATCTGAAACAACTGGAAATCGGGCTGGTGCGGGAAGTGGGAAGGGAGCGGGCCACCGTGCACCGCCTGGCGCCCCATCTGACGATTGCTGAAAAGATGCTGCTGCCGCTGATCAAAGGCGGCGCTTTCGGGCCCTTATCCACCTCCTTCGGCCTGTGGGTGTACGACCTCCTGGCCGGCGTGAAAGGCGACGACCGGCGCCGGATGCTCGGCAAACAACAGGCCCTGGCCGAGGAACCCCTGCTTCAAAGCCGGGCGGATATCCTGCGGGGCGGCGGGCTGTATGCCGAGTACCGCACCGACGACGCCCGGCTCACCATCGAGAACATCAAAACAGCCGTTGCCCATGGCGCCATCTGCCTGAACTATGCCGAAGCCAAAAGCCTCATCTACGAAAATGGCAAAGCTGTCGGAGTACAATGCAAAGATCGGTTGGCGCAGGAGAGCTTTCAAATCAAAGGAGCCTATATCGTCAGTGCAGCCGGCCCCTGGGTGGATAACTTGCGAAAAGCAGACCAATCGCTGGACGGCAAACGGATTTTTCTGTCAAAAGGCGTGCATATCGTCGTGCCCCATACGCGCTTCCCCCTGCGCCACTCGGTTTATTTTGACGTGCCGGACGGCCGGATGATTTTCGCCATTCCCCGCCACCGGGCCACTTACATCGGCACTACCGACACCGCCTACCAAGGCCCGCTGGATGATATTCCTGTACACCAGGAAGACGTTGCCTATCTGCTGCAGTCAGTAAACAACATGTTTCCGGAAGTTGCGCTGGCGCTTGAGGATGTGGAATCAAGCTGGGCCGGGCTGCGCCCGCTCATTTACGAGGAAGGCAAGAATGCATCCGAGATGTCGCGCAAGGACGAGATATTCGAATCCCCATCGGGACTGATCTCCATTGCCGGCGGCAAGCTCACCGGCTACCGGCGCATGGCGGAGCGCATCGTCAACCTGGTGAGCCGAAAATTCGAACAGGGCCAAGGGAAAACTTTCCGGGATTGCCATACCAGCCGCATACCTTTATCCGGAGGGCCATTCCGGAATGCCAAAGAAGTAGTTGCATACTGTGCCGAGATATCCAAACAACTGGCTCCATTCAATTTTGCCCCCTTCTACGCCGACTACCTGGTGTCCAACTACGGCCGCCAAACCGATGATATCCTGCAGCGAATGGGCGCCTATCAGGACGAACCGGAAGTAGCGCTGGCCCGCGCCGAAACCTGGTTCGCCGTGCACCACGAGCTGGCCGCCAAACCGATGGATTTCTTCGACCGCCGCTCGGGGCGGCTGTTCTTTAACCTTCCGGGGATTGGAAAGGTGCTCCACCCGGTACTGAAAGATTTTCAGGAATACTTCGGGTGGACGGACGCCCAGCTGGCGGAGGAAAAGGCATTGGTGGAGCGGGTAATGTATCAGGCGGCGCATTTTGAGCGCGCGGGTCAAGGAGCAAATTTTGCAAATGCACAAAACCTGTTGCAGTGAAGTATAAATGGTTTGGCTGGCTTGTCCACGGCAGGCCAAAGCCCGCGCCACGGCCTCCAACCTGCCGGCCTTCCAACCTGCCGGCCTAATTATTCCACCTTCGGCTGCCAGTCCAGCCCATTGGCTATTTCATCCAGGAACCGTTCGAAGCGGAGCAGGGGCAGCGGGGCGTCGTAGTAGTTGATGACGGTTTTCTGCTTTTTCCCGTTGTTGACGAAAGTGATGGTTTCCGGCAGGTCCGGGATGGCTGGGCCACTTTCCGGGTATTCGTCCCTGAGTTCAAAGAAATCTGCCTGTTCAGCCTGTTCCAGTATTTGGCGCAGGGTGCTTTCCGGCACGCGGGCCAGGAAGATGCCCAATCTTTTGAGGTTACGCTCGCCGTTAAAGACGGTTTCCCCATTGGAAAAGAATTGGATCTCATATACCGGGCATCGCCCGTAGCAGGGCGTCCGCTTCAGGCTGGCCAGCAGGCGGGGTTCGGTGGAGGGTAGGAATAAGCTGTCAACAGCAGAAAGCGTATCGGCCGGCGGAGAAGCAAGCGGCGGTTTTTCGGATGGTGCGGATTGGCGGTTGCAGGAAAAAAAGAGAAGAAAAAAGAGGATAAGGGTTCCCGTTACAGTGGAAAAATGAAGAAGGGAAGCGTTTTTTTGCCTGGGTACATCCATGGGATATCCGTTTTCCCAAATTTAACCGGAAGGCGGGAGAAAGCCAAATAGATAATCGCTATAGCACAGAAGCCATCTCCGGAAAAGAGATGGCTTCTGTATTGGGATTGCTGAAAGAACGCCAGGCTTATTTCTTCCTGCGCTTGGCCTGTTCGGCCTGCACCTTTTGCTGTTCCTTCAGGGCCTGTTCGAGGCGCTCCTGGAAGCCGCCTTTTTTCTTGGGCTTCTGCCGGTATGCCTCCAGTTCCTTCTCGATCTTTTCATTGTCGATGATGAAATTTTTGGTGACGATGGTCTGCCCGATGTTCAGGATGTTGCTGTACAGCAGGTAACAGGTCAGCCCGGAGGCGAAGGTGTTGAAGAAGCCCAGGAACATGACCGGCATAATGTACTGCATGTACTTCATGGCGGGGTTGGCCGACATATCCATGTGGCGGGTATTGTAGTAGGTGTAGATCAGGGTCGTCACCGCCCACAGGAGGGTGAACATGCTGATATGGGCCCCCATGTTGAAGGGCAGCTCGAAGGGCAGGCGGAAAAACACGTCGAATGATGACAGGTCCGTAGCCCAGAGGAAGCTGGCCTGCCGGAACTCGATGGAGGCCGGGAAAAAGCGGTACAGGGCGAACCAGATAGGCATTTGAAGCAGCATCGGCAGGCAACCGCCGAGGGGGTTGACGCCGAACTCCCGGTAAATCTTCATCGACTCCACCTGCTGCTGCTGGGGGTCATCCTTGAATTTCTCCTTGAGGTGCTCCATGCGCGGCTTGAGGGCGCCCATCTTGGACTGGGAGTACAACATCCGGTAGGTCAAAGGGTAGAGCAGTACTTTGACGATAAGGGTCAGGAACAGGATCACAATCCCTTTGCTGCCGATGAAGCCGGACAGGAAGTTGAACAGCGGGCGTATAACCCAGCGGTTGATGGTGCCGAAAATGCTGCGCCCGAAGGGGATGATGTCCTGCAGTTCGTGCCCCATGTCATAAAGCCGGTCGAATTCATTGGGGCCGACGTAATAGGACATGGCGAAGGTTTCCTCCTCGCTGTGGTTGTAGGGCAGGTTTATTTTGGAAACCAGCAGCTTGAGGTCGTTGGCATCTTCCGGCAGCATTCTGGTTTCCAGTATGGCTGAGCTGAAGGCCTCCTGTGCGACCAGCGAGCTGTTGAAGAACTGGTTGGCGTTGGAAACCCATTTGATGCGCTGCCCGGTGATCTCCTCCACGTCATCGGAAGTGCAGGAGCAGTAGTCCGGGTCGTCATCGGCCGGTTTGAAGTAAACGGTGGAGTAACGGCGTTCGTAAAGTTCATTGCGCTCCAGCTTGTCCAGGTAGTTCACCCAGGTAAGCTGAATTTCATCCTTGTCCTGTGGAATGACCGTATTGAGGCCTTTGAAGGAGAGCTGGTAATCGATATTGTACGTGCCCTCCTTTATGGTATAGCGCTGTTCAAAATAGCCGCCGTTTTCCGCCGGTGCGCGCAGCGTTATGCTGCTGGCGTCCGCCCCGGCCACCTGGAAGTACAGGTCGCCGGTGTTGATTCCGCCCGAGGGCAGGTTAGCCAGGGGAATGAAGTAACCGAATTTGTTCTTCTCGTCTTCCAGCAATTTCAGGGCGCGCCTTTCCTCTTTTCGCCCTTCGCCTTCCACGAGCTTGAAATATTTCTTCAGCTCCACCTCCCTGATCCGGCCGCCTTTGGTGGAAAAGGTGATTTTAAACAATTCGTTTTCCAGCACCAGTTCCTTGTCCTCGCCGCTTGCCGCCGGGGCGAAGGGGCCGAATTCCGACTGGTTTTTCAACTGGCGCAGGGAGTCCGGCTCCTGTGCGGGCGCCTGTTCCCCGGCGGGGGCGTTTTGCTGCTCGATCAGCCGCAGGCTGTCCTCGCGCTGCTGCACCAGGGCAATAGAGTCCTGCAGGCGTTGTTGTTCCTTGATCTCTTCCGGAGAAGGCGCCATAAATTGCTGCCAGACGAGGAGCAGGATAAAGATGAGCACCAATCCGATTATCGTATTCCTATCCATCAAAAGGCCTTTTTTAAAAAACAGCTTAAAGCACAAAAGCCATAAAGCGCTGAAAATCAAACAATAGAGTCGAAATTTTACGGCAAAAACCGGGCTTTCCCGCTAAAGCACCGCAAAGGTACAATATTGTCGGCGCTTGGCGTAAACGGAATGGATGATAATTGTACTCCGATCGGCCAAGTGGGCTCAGCGGGAGGCCAGCCCTGCAGGCAACGGTTGAGCGGGCTGTTTTTTGAACGGATATTCCTGAAGGGCCACCTCCAGGCAATCCATTGCGGCCTCGATGTCTTCGCAACAGAGGACGTAGGCCAGGCGCACCTCATCCACCCCAAGCCCGGGCGTGGCGTAAAAACTTTCACCGGGTGACAGCATGACGGTGGCGCCCTGATGGTCGAAATCCTCCAGCAGCCAGCGGCAGAAGTGTTCGGCGCTGTCAACCGGAAACCTGGCGAAGCAGTAGAAAGCGCCGCCGGGCAGGTAGCTCACCACGCCCGGCATCCGGCTCAGGCGGGCATAAGCCAGGTCCCGGCGGCGGCGGTATTCTTCCCGCACCTCTGCGAGGTACTCCTCTCCAACTTCCAGCGTGGCCTCGGCCAGTATCTGGCCGAAAGCCGGAGGGCTCAGGCGCAGCTTGGCGTAGCGCAAAACAGCACCCAGCACATCCCGGTTGCGGGTAACGGCCGAGCCCACGCGGGCGCCGCAGGCGCTGTACCGTTTGGAAATGGAATCTACCAGAATGGCGTGTTCCTCTAAACCCGGGATCTGGAGCACGGAGAAAAACGGCCTGCCGTCGTAGCAGAAATCGCGGTAAACTTCGTCGGCGATCAGGAAAAGCCCGTATTTGCGGGCCAGGGCCGCCAGTTCTTCCAGCGCCTGCCGGGAATACAGGGCCCCGGTGGGGTTGCTGGGGTTGGTGATCATTATGGCCCGGGTTTTCGGGCCGATCACCGATTCGAAAGCAGCGGAATCGGGCAGAGCGAAGCCCGTTTCGATATGGCAGGTTATGGGTTTGACCGATACGCCGGCGATTTGCGCAAAACCGTTGTAATTGGCGTAAAAAGGCTCCGGAATGACGACTTCGTCACCGGGGTCGAGGCAGGCCAGCAGGATGAAAAGGATGGCTTCGGAAGCGCCCGTGGTGACGATAATCTCTTCGGGCTGTACACTAATGCCAAGGCTGCCGTAGTAGGCTGCCAGCTTTTTCCGGTAGGAGGCGTTGCCCTCCGCCGGGCTGTATTCCAGAATTTTGAAATCCGTCGCCCGCACTTTCTGAAGGGCATAAGCCGGGGTTTCTATATCCGGCTGTCCGATATTGAGGTGGTAAACGTGCTTTCCCGCTGCTTTGGCTTTATCGGCCAAAGGAATCAGTTTGCGGAATGGCGACATGGGCACTTTTCCGCCCCGCATGGAAATCGAAGGCATCGCGATTGTATTTGTTCCTGAAAATGAAGAGGCAAAGATAGGTTTTTTTAGTGCATTTGCGCCGCTCCTTTCCAGCTTACCAGCCAAGCGGCTCCAGGCTGGTGAAAGCGCCCTCCGGCACGGTGTCCAGGACGGCGATGTCCGTCAGGCTGCGCTCGCCGCGGCCGCTGCTGAGCAGGATGCCGCCATAGGTTTTGTAATCATCCCAGGGCGTGATGAAATTGGGCCCCACATCGGTGGCACGGGCGAAATAGGCCCATTGGCGAACCAGTTTGGAATCGGCGCTTAGGTACACCTGGTATTTGTTCTCGGGCGTATCCCCCACGCCTTCGAAGGTGAGTTCCAGGATGTTGCAGGGCTCTCCGGCAGCAGTGACGCCCCGGCCGGCGAATTTCAGGGTGACTCCGCTGTCTTTGAGTTTGAACGGCATCACCAGCCAGTAGGAATCGTTGATCCAGATGCTTTTTGCCTGCTGCATCAGGGCCGGCAGCGAATCCGGTTCGGCCACTGCTCCCTTTACCCGGGCCATGCCCGTGCCGTCGTTGATGTTGACGATATAAACGGCGTCTTCGGATGGGATTTCGATACGCACCATGCCGGTGAATTTGTCCCAGAGCAGGGTGCGGCGCCCGAAGAAATTCCACCTGATGAAGTGGGTTTTGTCCCATGCCCGCCGGCCGCCCATGGCTTCCATGGCCGAGTCGGCGATGCTGAGGGCTATTGCGTCCGAACCGGCTGCGTTGAACCCTGGCGCAGGGGGGTTGTAGATGGGCTCTGCCGGGGCGGCGCTTCCGGCTGTTTCCCCGCTTCCGCCTGCCGGCCGGCATCCCCAGGCAGCGAGGCTTATCACAAACACTGCTGAAAGAACAGAAGTTTTCATCATGCCTAATGCCTTTTTTCGCGAATATAGGCATTTGGAGGATAAGCAGAAACCCAGCTTTGCCCGGTGACGGGAAAGGCCCGCCATGCCGTAGCATGGCGGGCCTGTTTGGAAGTAGGTGCTTACCGGGCAGCAGGGCCCCATAAGAATTAAAAAAGGAACAATTCAGGCGGCGGGTTGCCGGGCCGGTCAGGCATCGGGTTCTATGCCGCCTTTGAGGTGATCCTGCAGTTCCTGCAATTCCTCCCATTTACCGGCGGCCGCCAGTTCGGCCTGTTTCCCCCAGGTGCCGGGGTCTGCCAGGCGGAAATGCGGGCCGGCTTCATCGAGAATGGCCTGGAGCTTTTCCACCGCAGCTTCGGCGAGTTGGCTGAAGGTGTATATTCCGGCTGCGTTCAACAGTTCTTCGATCT
>CAUJDW010000161.1 GCA_963169455.1 Bacteroidota bacterium
CAACGGCGTCGCCTACACCTCCGCAGGAACCTACCAGCAGGTCATCGAGGGCGGCTCCGCTCAGGGCTGCGACAGCATCATCATCATCGACCTGGCCGTGTTCCAGGCCGTTACCAACAACATCCAGGCCGAAATCTGCGAGGGCGAAGAGTTTGTCCTCAACGGCGTCGCCTACACCTCCGCAGGAACCTACCAGCAGGTCATCGAGGGCGGCTCCGCTCAGGGCTGCGACAGCATCCTTATCCTGGATTTGACGGTGTACCCGGAAGTGACCAACAACATCGTGGCTGAGATATGCGAGGGCGAGGAGTACATACTTGGCGGGATGGTGTACACGGAAAGCGGCACTTACGAGGAATTGATCGTAGGAGGTTCAGTTCAGGGATGTGACAGTATTACCATCCTCGAGCTTACCGTTGTGAGCCTGTCATTCGAAATAACGAATGTGGAATGTGATGACAACAACACTGTCAACCCCGATGACGACCGTTTCTTCTTTGAGATCATCGTAACAGGTGAAAATGTCAGCGGCGCCTGGCATTCTTCTGAATACGATCTTTCCGGTGGGTATAATGAACCCATACAATTTGGGCCATTCCTCATCCTTGATGGAGATTTGAATTTCCAGATCATAGATGATGGCGGCGCATCCTGCAGTGTGCCGGTAAGCGTAACGGCGCCTGAGCCTTGTTCGCCCACCTGCACAGTCATCCCCAATGTAAGCATGATCGTTTGTGATGACAATGGCACACCGGGAGATGCGAGTGACGACGTATTCTATTTCGACCTTCTGGTGGATGGCATTAATGTCGGCGCCAACTGGAGTGCGGTAGTCGGGAATGACACCATTGTTACTTCCCAGTTATTCGGAAGCAGGGAAACAGGCATCGGACCCTTCCCGATTTCGGGAGGAGAGATCACGATCACCGTTTTTGACCTGTCCTATCCCGAGTGCTCCGCCACGGTAACCGTAGCGCCCCCGCCGCCCTGTTCGGAAGTATGCACTCTGATCGCCGAGTTGCACGCCGTCATTTGTGATGATAACGGCACACCGTCCGACCCGTCCGACGACTTGTTTTTCTTTGAAGTGATCCTAACGGGCAACAATCTGGGCCAGAACGGATGGATAGATGGATTCGGCAGCACAGGAGCCTATGACGAAGTGGTGCTTTTCGGGGGCTACCCCATCTCCAATGGCCAGGCAACCGTCTTTTTCCAGGATGTTGATAACCCGGACTGTTTCGTCAGCCTGACGGTAGCCGCACCGCCGAGTTGCTCGGACGCCTGCGTCCTGGAGGCCGAATTGCAGGGGATTGAGTGCCTGGACAACGGAACGCCGAATAATCCCGAAGATGACCAGTTTACCTTTGAGGTTTTGCTTTCGGGAGTCAACCTCGGGCAAAGCGGCTGGCAGGATGGCCTCGGCAATTCCGGAGCCTACGGCGTAACGCAATACGGCCCGTACAACATTGCCGACGGGCCCGTTACCATTACGTTCCAGGATGTCGACGACCCGGCCTGTATCGCCACCATAACGGTAGCGCCGCCGCCGCCATGCTCGGAAACATGCGTTCTGACGGTACAACTGCTTTCCGTCAACTGTAATAATAACGGTACGCCGGCCAACCCCAATGACGATACCTTTACTTTTAGCGTGATCGTGTCGGGAGATAATGTGGGGCAAAGCGGCTGGGAGGACAACCTTGACTCCACGGGGGCTTATGGCGTCATCACGACATACGGGCCCTATCCCATAATCAACGGCCCGATATTCCTGATATACAACGACCAAAGCACGCCGTCGTGCAATACGCCGCTGACGGTAATGCCGCCGCCGCCCTGTTCCGAAAGTTGCGCCATGATCGCCAGCCTGTCTTCCAGCCCGCTGTGCAACGACAACGGCACGCCGGCCAACCCGAATGACGACACCTTTACCTTTACGGTTACGGTCATCGGAAGCAACACCTCCGGGAACGGATGGACGTCTAATGATCCGACTGTGCCCTCCGGCAACTACAACGAGGAAACCGTATTCGGCCCATATCCCGCAAACGGCCCAACCATCTTCATCCAATTCCTGGATGCGGACGACCCCAGCTGTTTCTCGATACTCAATGTGCCGTCGCCAGGGAACTGTTCGGATGAATGCAGCCTTTCGATGGTGCTGCAAAGCCGGATATGCCTCGATAACGGCACGCCCTACGACCCGAGCGATGACGAATTCCTCATCGTAGTAAACGTTACCGGCACCAATACGTCAGGCCTCTGGACACCCACCTCCCCAGATGGACAGTCGGACCCCCGGCCTTACGGGCCGTCGGCATTTGGGCCATTCCCGACAAGCGGCCCTTATGTCACGATTGAAGCGGAAGACAGCGGCGACCCATCCTGCGCTGCAAGCCTGTCGGTAGAGCCGCCGCCGCCTTGTCCGGAATGCCTGATAGAAGCGAATGTGCTGGACGTATATTGCAGTGACAACGGCACGCCGGCTGACCCCACCGATGACGTATTTTCGTTTGATGTGTTCGTCACCGCCTTAAATGCTTCGGCCCTGGGCTGGCAGCAGGTATTCCCCACCGGCACATTCGGCCTTACAGGGCAGTACGGCGTACCCGCCACCTTCGGCTGGTACCCGATCAGTGGCGGCCCTGTGAACATAAGGCTAAGGGACAGATCCAACTCCGGATGCATCGTGAACTTCTCTGTGGCTCCGCCAGAACCCTGTTCGGATGAATGCGTCGTCGAGCAGGTGTTTGAAGCCGCCATCTGCGAAGGGGAGTCCTATCTGTTCCGGGGTATCCTATATACCGTGCCGGGTGTGTATTCCGACACCATTCCCGATGTGGCTGCACTGAACTGCGACAGCGTTTACACCCTCAACCTGATCGTACATCCGAATGCCCTCCACGAAACGGAGGCCTCCATTTGCCAGGGAGAAAGCTACTCCTTCGGAGGAGCCTTGCTCACCGAATCAGGAATTTATACTGACACTATCCCGGGAGGCGGAGCATTCGGTTGTGACAGTATCCTGGTGCTGAACCTGCAGGTAAACGAAGCCGTGGTTGAGGCCATCGAAGCCGTCATTTGCTCCGGGGATTCCTACATTTTGAATGGCGTGCCATACGATTCCCCGGGCATCTTTACGGACACCCTGGCTGCAGGAGCCGCCAATGGGTGCGACAGCATCCTGGTTCTTTACCTTGAGGTGGTGGATGCCAACATCGGGTTCGCATCAGCCACTATTTGCGAAGGGGAGTATTATGATTTCGGCGGGGAATTGATCGGCCTTGCCGGCCTCTATGCGGATACCATCCCGGGAGGCAGCTCGATCGGCTGCGACAGCATAGCCATACTCGAACTGGCCGTCCTGCAGGGCGTGGTGAATGAATTTTCCGCCAGCATCTGTACCGGAGAATCCTTCGTGATGAACAACCAGGCCTATACAGTTGCCGGAATATACAGGGATACCATTGCCGACGGGGCGGCCAACGGCTGCGACAGCATCATCAGGCTGGAACTCAGCGTGTTCGGGCCCGCCGTGAATGAAGTCTCTGCGAGCATCTGCACCGGGGGCGTATTCGTGATAAACGGCTCGTCGTATTCCGAAGCCGGCATATACAGGGACACGCTGTCCGGGGCGGCAGCCAACGGCTGCGACAGCATCATCGTCCTCAGCCTGGCCGTTGATGATGCGGTTTATCAAACGATCAACGCCACCATTTGCGAAGGGGAGGCTTATTCCTTCCCCGGCGGGCCTTATACTGTGGCCGGTATGTACTACGACACCATACCCGGCGGTTCAGCCGGAGGCTGCGACAGCATCACCCTGCTCAACCTCACCGTCGCCGGCACGGTTGTCAACACCATTTTGGCCACCATCTGCGAGGGAGAAACCTTCTTCCTGAACAACTTGCCCTACTCCCTGCCCGGAGCCTACACCGACACCATCCCGAACGGGTCGGCCAACGGCTGCGACAGCATTCTGGTGCTGAACCTGGCAGTGAACAGCCCGGCAACGGAAACCATTGCCGCTACCATTTGCGAAGGGGAAACTTTCGTACTGCTCGGCAATGCATACACCGAAGCAGGCAGCTATACCGACACGATCCCCAATGGCGCCGCCAACGGCTGCGACAGTATCATTACGCTGGAATTGTCGGTCAATGGCCTGGCTTATTACTACTATTCGGACACCATCTGCGCCGGGGAGGCTTACCTGTTCGACAACGAGTTATTAACTGATCCGGGCGCCTACTACCTGACAATTGAAGGCGGAGCAGCCAATGGCTGCGACAGCATCACCGTCCTGGAATTGTATGTGAACAGCCCGCAGGCGGAAACCATAACCGCTTCAATCTGCCGGGGAGAATCCTACACGGCCGGAGAGTATTCCTTCTCGCAGGCCGGAACATACACCGTCACGCTGCCGGACGGGGCGGCCAATGGCTGCGACAGCATCATCACGCTGGTGTTGTCCGTCATTCAGCCGTCCGTACACCAGCAGACGGTGGCCATCTGTGAAGGAGAAACCCTCCTGTGGAACGGCATGGAGCTGAGCACCGCCGGCTCCTACATCCATATCATCCCCAATGGTTCGGCCAACGGCTGCGACAGCGTCCTCGTGCTTCACCTGGGCGTGTTCAATGCGCCGGAGCCCCTTATTTCCGGGCCGGAGTTTATCTGCAGGGGTGATACTGTCACCCTGAGCGTTGGGCAACCCTTTGTATCCTACCTTTGGTCGACGGAGCAAAACGGGCCTTCTATCGATGTCTATCAGCCCGGTACTTACTCCGTTACCGTAACGAATGCCAACGGATGCACCGGCACGGCTTCCTTTACCCTCGTTCAGGCGCCCGATCCCATTGCCGATGCCGGAAGCGACACCACATTTATCTGCGAAGAGCCAACGGTGTTTCTCGACGCCAGCGGTTCCAGCCCGGGCCTGTACAGCTGGAGCGGGCCGGGCATCATGCCGGGCAGCGAAAATGCCATCAATCCGGTAGTTACGGACACAGGCCTGTACATCCTTACGGTCACCAATGTGTACGGATGCACAGCTATGGATTCCGTTTTCGTCGGCCCTGGCGCCCCAACCCCGATAGCAGATGCCGGCCCCGGACAACTCATCACCTGCGAACAGCAGTCCGTCACCCTGACGGGCAGCAGCAGCCAGCCGGGAGTGAGCTATCAATGGTCGGGGCCGGGCATCAATGCCGGGAACATGAACGAACAAAACCCCGTAGTGGATGAGCCGGGCATCTACACCCTGTTTGTTACCGACACCCTGCATGGCTGCCAATCGGCGGCAGCGGAAGTTTTCGTGGATGAAAACACCCAGATACCCTTCGTTCTGATCCGGGAAGTCGGCGCGCTGGATTGTTACACCAGCTATATGTACCTGGACGGCAACGGCTCATCTGTCGGCGACAATTTTGTGCTGGAATGGACGAATGAGGCCGGTGTCAGCCTGGGCAACGGCCTCAGCATCCTCATCGACACCGGCGGATGGTACACCCTCACCGTAATCGACACCACGACTGGATGCGAAGCGCTGGACAGCATTCTCATCAACGACCTGACGGAATATCCGGCGGCTGTGGCCGGAACACCGCAGGCGCTGGATTGCTACAACAACAGCGTAACCCTCTCGGGTGAAGGGTCGTCCGTTGGAACCAACCTCATTTATAGCTGGGATGGCCCCCAGGGAGGCATTACCGGCCCTGTTGATTCCCTCTATACAACGGCGGTATTGCCGGGCATATACACCTTTACGGTAATAGACACGGCCAATGGATGTTCGCGGACGGATACCTTGTCCGTATTGTCCAATATCCTTTATCCTCAGGTAGAGGCCCCCGACACCCTCAACCTGAGCTGCACAGAGGAGTTGCTGACAGTCGTTGGCACGGCGAGCCCGGCGGGCCCGGCATATATTTATCAATGGACAGCGCTGGAAGGCGCCATCCTTTCCGGCAGCCAGACGCCCGCCATTACCGTCAATCAGACGGGCCTGTTCGTACTGGAGGTGACAAACCCGGCCAATGGCTGCACAGCGGCGGATACCAGCAGGGTGCTGGATCAGGCATACCCCGACGGCGGGCTGGTCAACACGGCTGCCACCTGTTTCGGGGAAAGTACGGGCGAGATCAGCATCGAAGGCATAAGCGGCGGCTCGCCGCCCTACCGGATATCCCTCAACGGAGGCCCGTTCACGGCAGCAAGCAGGTTCGATGGCCTGCCGGCGGGCATTTATGTCCTTTCCGTGGAAGACGCCAACGGCTGCGGCTGGGACACTTCCGTCGTCGTTCCGCAGTTCCCGGAAGTGATGGTCGAACTGGGCGAGGACCAGGAAATCGAGTTGGGCGATGAGATCACCCTGAATGCCCAGGTGAATACTACCCTGGATAAAATCGATGAGATCCGCTGGACTCCGGACGATTCGCTGAGCTGCACCGATTGCCTTACGCCTACGGTTATGCCCTTCTACACGACGACCTATCAGGTGAAGGTAACCGATGAGAACGGCTGTTCCGCTGCCGACCACATTACCATTTACGTGGACCGCAACGGCAGGGTGTATATACCCGACGCCTTCTCTCCCAACGGGGATGGCGCCAATGATGTATTCACCATTTTTGCCGGGCCGGGGGTCAAAAACATCTATGTGTTGAGGATATTTGACCGCTGGGGCGATATGGTGTACGAGGGCTTCAATTTCCCGCCCAATGACCCGACTTTCGGATGGGACGGCGTATTCCGGGGGCAACCCATGAACCCGGCCGTATTCGCCTACTATACGATCGTCGACTTTGTTGACGGCACCAGGAAGCTGTATGAGGGGGATGTGACGCTGGTGAAATAATCAGCTAAGCAGCTTATTCGTCAGCACCAGCCGTTGAGCGAGCACCCGGGCCAGGTTGCGCCAGACTATGGCCCGGTCTGCCTCGCTTTCCAGGCGGACGAAGGCCGATTCGCTGAAGAGCACCACCTCCGTGTCGGGGCTGGCGGCAACGACTTCGGCGGTGCGCTTGCTTTGGAGGATATAGGCGATCTCGCCGAAAATGTCTCCTTCACCAAGCAGCACCACTGTCTTGGCGCCGATGACGACCTTGACCAGGCCTTTGCGAACGAAGCCGAAAGTCTTCCCGCCATCGTTCTCCGTGATCAGCACTTCGCCTTCCCGGCAGCGGATCACCATGGCGTTTTTCAGGAAGGCCTCCCGCCCCTTTTCGCTCAGGCCCTCTGTGATGGCGTGGTGGCCTTCGAAATCTTCCTGATTTTCGGGATAATAGGTAGCCGCTGTCTGCAGTTCGCTGTTTTCCCGCACCAGTTGGTAATACCACTGGCAAATAGCATGGTAGGGTTCAAAATTGACACCCCGCAGCAGCGGCAGGATTGGGGAGTTGATCAAAGAGAGGTACTCCTGGTCGGGCAGGAAGATCATGGGGATGCGGAAGAGCCCTTCGGTGGTTTTTCCCAGCGGCCCGATGGGGCGCATGCCCAGGCGTTTGTATATGGAATAATGGCCCGGGTCGCACGACATGAGCACCGCCTGCCCGCCCGCCTTCAGCACCTCGATGAAGCAATGGCTCAGCAGCAGGGGCGCCGCCTGTGATTTTTCATGTGCGGGGTGGATGGCGAACTGAAAAAAAACGGCCAGTTTCTCCAACCGCTGCGCGTCGAACAAATAGAGGTGGTATTGTTCCGATTTCCCGGGAATACTTTGCTCCTGCGCGGCATCGGCCATTCGGAGGCTGGCGATGATCGCCCCGCTGCGGGTGTCCTGGCAGGCCGCCAGCTGGGCGCCCGCCGAACTTTCGGGATGTGCACCTTCCAGCCCGTCGAGCGTACCGGCTTCCTTTATCAGGCGTATGCAATCGCGCAGGTCTTCCTTATTGGTGGGAAAAAAAGCCCGGTATGGGCCGATCCAAAGGTCCCATTGGAGGGATATGTTGCTGATAAGGCTTGTCATTTTCATTCCCGGGATTATTCCCACGGCTTCTGCCGTGGGTGCTGCATGGCGGCAAAATACCAAAAAGGAATCACATTGTGGCCCGGCATCAAGGGCGAATTACCTCAGCCCTTTGTCGCCGCCCATTCTATACTTTCCAAAATAGGCCGTAAATTTGGAAAAACGAAAAGCAATTGATCCGGAAGAGTCCTTTTGGTGTTCGTTTATGGAAAAACAATTCCCATAAAACATCCTCCATGAGAATATTTTCCCTTTTTGCGGCCCTCAGCATCGGCGGGATGCTTTCCCTGCCTGCAGCCAGTGCGCAAGACTCCACCCATTCCAGCTTCACCTACAACGACGGGCCTTATATCTTTTATGAAAACGGGCTGGCCGTGGCCCGCTGGGTTAGGAACGGGCAATTTGAAACCGACACCCTGGAAGCCGGGGCGCCCCCGAATATGGATCCTGCCGTTTCCGCCTCCTTCGACGCAGGCTATCTCATCCCCGGCGGCATTTTCAAACCTGCCCGGCAAACGGAATTCAGAGGGGTTGCAAAAATAGCAGCTGTCAGCGACATCCACGGGCAGTACGAGGTTCTGCTCAAATTGCTGAAGGTACACCATATCATCGACGATGGCGAAGACTGGGCGTTCGGGCACGGCCACCTGGTGATCGTTGGTGATGTTTTTGACCGGGGGGAAGAGGTGACGGAAATCCTCTGGTTCATCCACAAGCTGGAGCAGCAGGCGGAACAGGCCGGCGGAAAGGTCCACTTCCTGCTGGGCAACCATGAAATCATGGTGCTGCAGGGCGACCTGAGGTACATCCACAAGAAATACCGCTACACCAGCGCAGGCCTGCGCCTGCCATACAATGAAATTTTCGGCCCCGACACCTACCTCGGCCGCTGGCTTCGCACCAAACCCGTGGCCATCTGCATCAATAAAATCGGTTTTGTCCATGCCGGTTATTCCCCAGCGTATTTGCAACTGGGCCTCTCCCAGGAAGCCCTGAACCATGCCTTCCGCGAACGGATCATCGGCCATCCGGAGGACTCCATCATGGCCGACCCGCTGCTTCGCGTTTTATACGGGGAGGAGGGGCCGGTCTGGTACCGGGGATATTTCGAAGACGGCTTCACCCAGCCCCAGGCCATATCCATTCTGAGGCATCTCAGAAAACGAAACATCGTTGTGGGGCATACCTCTTTCTCCGGCATAGTTACCCAGTTCCGCAACAAAATCATCGGCATTGATTCGAGCATCAAATTCGGAAAAACCGGCGAAATCCTGCTCCATGAAAAAAAGATGTTCTACCGGGGCGCCATTTCCGGCGAAAAAACGCCTTTGAAATAATCACAGATTTTCACCCTAAACCCAGGCATAATGAAAAAATTACTGCATCTGCCTTTCGCCTTGCTGGCCGCTTCCGCCCTGTTTTCACAAAATGCGGAAAAGCCGGCGGGGCCGCCGCCATCCCTGTTTGATTTTTTCCAGCAACAGGATTCCCTGCCCCTTCTGATAATTGATACGGACTGGGGCCACCTGATCCGGAAAAAACGGGAAGAAGAGTACCAGGACGGCACATTGAGTTTCCGGAACGCGGCGGGTGAATTCGTCCGCCTGGACGTCAAACTCCGGGCCCGGGGAAATGTCCGGAAGGAAGTCTGTGTTTATCCGCCCATCAAGATCAAACTGCCCAAAAAACAACTGAGCGAACTGGGGTTTGACCCCGCTTTTAAAGACCTCAAACTCGCCCTCTCCTGCCAGGAATCCAAACAATACCAGGAGTGCCTGGCGCGGGAAGCCCTGGCCTACCACCTTTATGAGATTGTGCACCCTATTCACCTCAAGACGAAAGTCGTCAACATTGAAGGCCGGGAGGGCGACAAGGAAAAGTTCTCCTTTTATGCCCTGCTGATCGAGGACGAAGAGGAATTCGCCGCCCGCCTGAACAGCAGGGTGCTGGGGCAGGGCATCGTCAGGGTCAATGTCCTCAACCGCGACGCCTACCTGAAAATGTGCTTTTTTCAATACATGATCGCCAATGTCGACTGGTCGGTGGCCCACAAACACAACCTCGAATTCGTGCAGTCACCCGGTTTTGAAAAGGCCGTGCCCGTGCCCTACGACTTCGACTACGCCGGCTTTATCGGCACGCACTACGCAGTGCCGGCGCCTACCCTGCCCATCAAAGACGTCAACGAGCGGTATTTCCTGGGGTTCTACGTCACGGAAGAGGAAGCCATGCAAACCGCCGCTTACTTCCGCTACCTGAAAGAAGACCTCCTGCAATGCTGCGCCCGCTTCCCCCTGCTGGATGAAAGAGGCCACGCCTCCGCCGAAAGGTATCTTGCCAAATTTTTTGAGGTGATCGAGGATGAGAAAAGGATAAAACGGGAGTTTGTGAATAAGTTCGGGGAATAGCAGGGGGGAGAGGCATGGATATTGTTCAAAAAAGCAATATCTGCCTCCCTTTGAAAATGGCCATGTCTCCGGCTTTTCTTACCTTTATTCTGTTGATTTACAACCCATTTCTTCAGCAATCCAATCACCATGACTGTTAAAACCACCCATCCTTTGCAGGGCGCCCTGGCGCTCCTGATCAGCTTCTTTATCCTTTCGCTGCCCTGCGCTTCCGGCCAGGCCCTGCAATTGCCTGAAAGCGGCGTCAACCACAAAAGCTGGGCCGGGCGGCGCATTGGCCTTACGGATATTGAGGTCCGCTGGAACGCACCGGGCGTCAAAGGCCGGGAAGGCCGGATCTGGGGCACTGATGTAGCTCCCTATGGTTTCACAGTGCTGGGCTTCGGCTCCGATGGCGAATCGCCCTGGCGGGCCGGAGCCAATGAAAGCACGACGATCTCCTTCTCGACCGATGTCACCATTGAAGGCCAGAAGCTGGCGGCCGGCAAATACGGCTTCTTCATTGCGCTCTATCCCGATTCCTGCACCCTCATCTTTTCCAGAAATGCGGCGGGCTGGGGCAGCTATTTTTACAAACCGGAATGGGATGTCCTGCGGGTCAACGTGCGGCAGCAAAAGGATATTCCGCAAAGCCGGGAGCGGCTGGAATATACTTTTTCAGGACAGACTGGCCGCTCTGTTGTTGTTGCCTTGGAATGGGAGCACTGGCGCATTCCCTTCAAAGTGGAAGTGGACCTGGTTCAAACCACCCTGGCCTCCATCCAGAGCCAGATGAGCGGCGCGTTGGGCTTCGACCCGCCCAGCCTGCAGGCCGCCGCCCAGTGGTGCCTGGCCAACGATGTGAATCCGGATGAAGCGCTGGCCTGGATCAACACAGCAACGGACCCCCGCCTGGGAGGCGTTACCACTTTTGCCGCCCTTTCTACCAAAGCAGGGCTGCTGCGCAAAAAAGGCCAGCCCAAAGAGGCGGATGCCATCATGGAAACGGCCCTGGCCAATGCCTCCATACTGGAAATGCATGGCTACGGGCGGCAACTGATTGGCCAGAAAAAGGTTCAGGAAGCGTTTGCCGTCTTCAAAAAGAACTACGACAAAAACAACGGCGCCTGGCCCACTAACGTCGGCCTTATGCGGGGCTATTCCGCCCTCGGCGATATTCCCAACGCCCTGAAGCACGCCCGAATAGCGGTAAGCCAGGCGCCCGATGATTTGAATAGAAATGCCTTGGAAGGGATGATCAAAACCCTGGAGGAGGGTAAACCGATAGCGCAATAGGGCAATCAAGTGGTGGAAAAATCAATCACCCGAATGATCCGATGCTCAGCCATGATGGAGAAATCGCGATCGGAATGGAGAATAGCCAGGTCAAACTGCCTGGCAAATGCAGCAATGAGACAATCGTTGGATTTGCGGATTGTGATTCCTTTTTTTCTGAGGCCCTGATATAATTGTGCTGCCGCAATTGCGGCTTCAATGGGATTCCAGTCCGGAATAGGAAAGGCCAAAAGGCTATCTTTTACATCTTCATAATCCTTATCGGTTCGAATACCTTGCAGCACTTCCTGAATGATGATTGGACATACGTATAATGGCTGGTCGTCCCGAATAGCCTCCCTCAGATATTCGGCTTGGGGGCTTTCCACGCCATTGAAGAATTCCACCCACACAGATGTGTCCACCAATACTCCACTTCCCATCAGATAAGCCTCATTTCATCCAGGTTGCCTTCCCATTTTACTTTGCCTTGCATGGCCAGTAGTTTCAGGCGTTTGAGCCGCTTTACATACTGCTCCAAGGCTTGATGTACCACTTCCTTTTTGGTCTTGAGGTGGCTCAACCGGAGGGCTTGCTCCATCAGGTTTACGTCTATTTCAATATTTGTCCGCATTTTCCCGTTTTCTTTATACACAAAAATACGGTTTTTTATACACAAATTCAAGGCTTGTTATCAGTTCCCGCTTTCCTTTGCGCATCCACTACCGCCACGCCCACCATATCGACGATCTGGCGGACGCTGGCCCCCAGCTGGAGGATGTGCACCGGTTTGTTCATTCCGAGCAGAATAGGCCCGATGAGCCCCATGTCGGAGGCGCAGTTCAGCAGGTTGTAGGCGATATTCGCCGCCGACAGGTTGGGGAAGATCAGCACGTTGGCGCGGTGGCCGGCCAGGCGCGAGAAGGGGTGGAACTGCCTCAGCAGCTCCGGGTTGAGCGCCAGGTGGGCCTGCATTTCCCCGTCGACGATCCATTCCGGATGCCTTTTGTGCAGGATGGCCGTCGACTCGCGCATGAGCATGGCCGACTCGCCACGGGGCACCGAACCGAAGTTGGAATAGGTGATCAGGGCAATTTTGGGCTGGATATTCAGGGCTTCCACCTGCTCGGCGACCAGTTCGGTGATGTCGGCGATATCCTGAGCCGTCAGGAAGTGGTTGACCGTCGTATCTGCCAGGAAAAGGGGGCCTTCCTTGGTGACCAGGATGTGCATGCCGGCCACTTTTTTCACTCCTTCCCGCGGCCCGATAACCTGTAAGGCCGGCCTCACGGTGTGGGGGTATTTCTTGGCCAGCCCGCCGATCATGGCATCGGCGTCACCGATCTCCACCATCATGGCGCCGTAGTAGCTGCGGCTGCGCATCAGATCCGCAGCTTCCTGGGGCGTCACCCCTTTCCGCTTGCGCTTTTCGTAAAACCTTTCGCTATACAGCTTTTGAATCCGCGCATCCTCTTCGCCTTGCGGCAACTGGGGGTTGATGATGCGGACGCCCGGCATGCTGATGTCGTATTCCTCCAGCAGGGCCTCGATCTTATCGCGGTTGCCCAGCAGGATGGGATAGGCGATTTTTTCTTCCAGAACGACCTGGGCGGCCTTCAGCACGGAGGGGTTCTCCGCATCGATGAATACGACCCGTTTGGGTTCCTGTTTGGCCTTGGTTTCGATGATCCGGGAAATGGTATTGTCGTTGCCCACCCGCTTGGCCAATTCCGCTTCGTAGGCATCCCAGTTGGTAATTGGCTGTTGGGCAACGCCTGTTTCCATGGCGGCCCTGGCCACCGCCGGGGCGACGGTGGTGATCAGCCTGGGGTCGACCGGTTTGGGGATGATGTAATCGCGCCCGAATTTCAGGTTGATGTTATTGTAGGCCATGTTGACGATATCGGGCACGGGTTTTTTCGCCAGTTCCGCCAGGGCGTGCACCGCCGCCAGCTTCATGGCCTCGTTGATCTCCGAAGCCCGCACGTCGAGGGCGCCGCGGAAGATGAAGGGAAAACCCAGCACATTGTTGACCTGGTTGGGGAAGTCGGAGCGGCCGGTGGCCATGATGCAGTCCGGGCGGGCTGCTTTGGCTTCGTTGTAGCCGATTTCAGGGTCGGGGTTGGCCATGGCGAAGATGATGCAATTTTCGGCCATTCTCTTCACCATATCCTGGCTCAGGACATTTCCTTTCGACAGCCCGATGAAAACGTCGGCGCCGGCCAGGATGTCCGCCAGGGAGGTATCGGCAGGTACGGACCCGTTGACGAATTCCGGCTTTTTTCCATCGAGGTTGTCCCGTTCCGGATGGATAAGGCCTTTGCTGTCGTACATGAAGATGTTTTCCTTCCTTGCGCCAAGAGAAACGTAGATCCGGGTGCAGGAAATGGCCGAGGCGCCGGCGCCGTTGACTACGATCTTTACATGAGCAATGTCTTTGCTGACCAGTTCCAGGGCATTCAGCAGGGCCGCGCCGCTGATGATGGCCGTGCCGTGCTGGTCGTCGTGCATCACGGGAATATTCAGCTCTTTTTTCAGGCGCTCCTCGATTTCAAAGCACTCCGGGGCGGAGATATCTTCCAGGTTGACGCCGCCAAAGGTGGGCTCCAGGATTTTAACCGTACGGACGAACTCGTCCACGTTTTTGGTGTCGAGTTCCAGGTCGAAGCAATCGATATCGGCGTAGATCTTGAACAGCAGGCCTTTGCCTTCCATCACCGGCTTGCCGGCCTCGGGGCCGATATCTCCCAGGCCCAGCACGGCGGTGCCGTTGCTTATAACCGCCACCAGGTTGCCTTTGGCGGTGTATTTGTATACATCGCTGACATCTTTCTCGATAGCGCGGCAGGGCTCGGCCACCCCTGGCGAGTAGGCCAGGGACAGGTCGCGCTGGTTAGCCGTTTCTTTGGTGGGAATGACCTCAATTTTGCCGGGCCGGCCTTTGGCGTGGTAATGCAGGGCTTCTTCCTTGTGGGTGTTCTTTTCCATGGTCAGGGCAGTTTCGCTTTTGATTTAAGGCCGGAAAGATCGGAAAAAATACAGCTTCTAAGGGTGGACAAGATGAGATTTCAGAGTAGGTGGGCCCCTGAACTACAGATTGTCGTGGCAGGTATACGACTTATTAGTTCATTATCAATATGTAACTGGTGCTCCTGCCTCCGGCTGGTTCTTTCAGGAGTATGCCTTTCTGCATTAAATCCTGAATATCGCGAAGCGCTGTATCCGAGGAACATTTGGCAATTTTTGCCCACTTGGAGGAAGTTAGCTTCCCCTTAAATCCGTCCAATAGTTTATTTAGCATCAACCGTTGCCTTTCATTTAGGGGAGTTGCTGCATGTTTATCCCAAAACCTCGCTTTAGATAATATCCTGGCCAGGGTACTATCTGTTTCTTTTAATGCGGCAATCAGACACTTTATGAACCACAACAGCCATTCCGTGATATCCAAGGCCCCTTTTTGGGTTCTTTCCAGTACCTCGTAATAGGCTTTTCGCTCCAGGCGTATACGGGCCGACATACTGTAAAACCGTTGGGGGCTTTTGTCGGCCCGGGATAGTTGTAAGTCGGTGATGGCTCTGGCTATGCGCCCGTTGCCATCGTCAAAGGGGTGAATCGTGACAAACCATAAATGTGCTATTCCGGCTTTAATAACCGAATCAAGTTTTTCCTCCCGGTTGAACCAGTCCACAAAAACTTTCATCTCCTTTTCCAGGAGCGTGGCCTCAGGCGCCTGAAAATGGACGCGTTCTCTCCCCATAGCGCCCGAAACCACCTGCATTGGGCCCGTTTCATCCTTCCTCCAGTCGCCGACAGTGATTCTGTACATTCCACTTCTTCCAGTTGGAAACAAGGCGGCATGCCAACCGAATAATCTTTCGAAGGTCAACGGTTTTTCAAATTGCTGGGTAGCGTCAAGCGTCATTTCTACCACTCCATCCACATTCCTGTCGGATGGGATGAGCCCTGAAATGTCCATACCTAACCGCCTTGCAATGGAAGAACGCACTTGGCCGGGATCCAAAAATTCACCTTCTATTTCGGTGGACTTGAGTACATCCTGTGTAAGCGTTTCCAACAAGGCTTCCTGCCTTAGTACAAAACCGAGCGATTCCATCTTACCCATCAGCCTCCCCTGCATATGCCTGGCCGTGCCAAGGCTGGACAACAGTTCCTCATCCTCCCAGGTAAAGTTGGGCCAGTCTTTATGCTGATGGATATACCGACTCATTTACCGTAAGTTTTGCGGCAAATATAAGCGCTATTCGTCGCATTTCATGCGGCGAATAAGTGTTTTATTCGCCGCATAACGCGAGCGGAAGTAGGCTTAAGAAGCATTTCTACCGGCCCAGAGGCATAAAAAAGCCCCCCGGAACCAGGCCCGGGAGGCTTTTTTTATACCTCAACTCCCCTTATTGCTTGATGAATTTCTTGTTGATCACCTCCTCATCCGTCTGTATGGAAAGGAAGTATATGCCCGGGAGGAGCGTGGAAATATCGATCGTTTCAAAGTCATTCAGCGTGCGGGCCTGCTTCACTTCGGCCCCATTAACCGACAATATCCGAATACCGCGGACATTCATCGACTCCGGAATATCCAGGTTGAGCTCGTCCTTCGCAGGGTTGGGATAAAGCTTCACATCATTGGTATTCCTTGTGGAAGCCGCATCGAGGCTGAGGAAGGGGAGCGGCGGTGTTTTCAGCTCCCGGATCGTCTGTACAGGCCCGCCGATTTCCGGCAGCCCGGAACAGTTGCCGCTGATGGTCACCAGGTCGATGTAAACCTGGTCATTGTCGGCGCTGGCGTCGCACTGGAAGCGGAAGCGGGCGTTGGACGACAAGTCGTAGGTTCCTGCGTTGAGCGTTACCGTGGCCACATAGAAGGTGTTGTTGTTGAAACTGGAGCCTCTGGCATAGGCCGCTACTGTGCTCCAGGTGGAACCACCGTTCGAGCTGTACCGCACCCAGAAGTCCTCGCCATTTTCCATACTGTTGGCGTAGAAGTAAAATTCCACTTCCACCGAGCTGAACTCGCTCAGGTCATAGGCTCCGGAAGTCGTGGAAGAAGCCGCGCCCGAGTTGTCTCTGATCTCAATGGAGTAGCTGCCGTCCCAGGAGCGGGAGCCGCTGTAACGCCGGCAGTCGCTGCCGCCATCCGACCAGCCTTCCCATCCGGTTTCGAAAGAGTTGGAGGACTGTACGCCAGGGGTACATCCGCCGCCGCCATCCGACAGTGTAGTCACCTGAACCGTATTGCTCGGGGAGGACTCGTTGCTGGCCGCATCAAAGGCCGTTACGTACATGGAGTAAGTCGTGCTGGGCGTCAGGCCGGTAATGGTGGCCGCCGTTCCGGCCACGGAGCCGATGTTGTTGCCGTTGACATAGACGTAGTAACCGTCAACACCCACATTATCCGAAGATGCGTTCCAGGAAAGGTCCGTCGTGGTTGTAGTCGTGTTGGAAGCCGTCAGGTTGGTGGGCGCCGTGGGCGGGGTGGTGTCGCCGCCGCCGCTGGACAGGCAGAAGGGGGTTGTTTCGGAGGATCCGAAATTGCCGCCGGAAGCCAGGACGTTGTTCGAGGCATCGCGGAGGGTGTAGGAGCCTGAGCCATACGAGCAGCAGATGCCATCGCCATAAGAGTCGAAAATGTTGAACTCATAGCAACCGTCGTTGAGGCAGGTGGACACCACCACGGTCGACCCGTCGGGCTGTGAACCGTATGTGCCGCCGGAAGCATAGGTCACGCCGCCGGCCGTGATCGTCCAGCTGGTTTCCTCCGGGTAGTTGTCCAGGACGAGGGTCAGGGTCACGTTCTGGCCGGTGCAGGGGCAGGCCGGGCAGCTGGGGCCGCCGCAGTCAATGCCGGTTTCGCCGCCGTTCTGGATGCCATCGTTGCAGGTGGGGCAGGCCGGGCAGTCGGGGCCGCCGCAGTCAACGCCGGTTTCATTGCCGTTCTGGATGCCATCGGTACAGGACGGTGGGCCACAGGCAGAGGTGCAGGAGGCATTCGCAACGCTGTTGCGGATGACGTTGCCCGGCTGCGGGCCGAAACCGTTGTTGAAATTGATGCCTACGCTTTGCAGGTGGCAGTAGGACATGATCGTCCCGCCTCCCGAGGGATAACCGGGCAGCGGGCAGGAGCCCTCCACGCTTCCGGCGCAGCCGTCGATTGCCGTATTGTTGCCGTTCCATACGCAGGCGTGCGTATGGCGGGAGCCCCAGAGGTGCCCGAATTCGTGGGTCACCACCATGACCGACCAGGAATAGGTAGGCACCGTAGCATAAGAAGCGTCTATGCTGGAAAAGCTTTTGCTGTTGTCCGGGTTGGAATTGCATATACCGGCAAAACCGGCGGCAATGCCGCCACTGGCCTGATAGGACAGCAACTGCGCCAGGTCGCCGTTAAAGCTGCCGGTTGCAGCCTGGAAATCGCTCAGCATGCCGCTGCTGGAAGTGCTGGAATAGGGGCTGGTGACATTCCAGACATATATCTGCGAAACCACGGCGTTGATGCTCTCATTGGCGTAGAGCGTGACCACCTGGTTCATCAGGCCGGTGACGTAATTGGTGGCGCCGCTTACGCCGCCCTTGTTGTCATGGATGTCCTTATCCACCTCGATGTACAGGCGGATGCAATCGCCCACATCGCGGGTTTGAGGGTCGAATTCCAGGTCTTTGCGCTTGTAGCCGATCCCATCGTCGGGAGTGGCGCACTCGAATGCCTCTTCGTGTAATACGTTCCGGTCATTGTAGATGATGTGCTCGCCACGCCAGCCGTCGCCCTGCAGGCGCCCCAGCACGAGGTTGCCTTCGTCGGAGGCGATCAGGCCCATGACTTCCTGTTCAAAAATACTGATGGCCACTACCGACCGCTGGTCGCCCCGGATAATGCCGCGGTAATGGGCGCCGAGGGGGACATCGGCTGCAGTATTGGTGGAAGCCAGCGTCACTTCAAAATCCGGGGTGAAGATGTCCACCCTGACGAGGTCCAGTTCCATGCTGGCGCTCCGGTTTTGGGCGGGGATGCTTAGGGAAATCGCCTCCGGAGCATTGCCGGAAAGCCGGCGAAGGCTTTCAAAATCAACCTTCAGCACCTCGTAATCCACGGCGTTTTCATCCAGTTCGGTAACGCGGCTTCGCATCTGAGCGGCCACCGAGAAGGGCGCAACCTGCTCAAAGGAAACCTGGCGGCCCTGGTAAGCCTGCACCATGTCAATCGGCTTGACGGATTGCTGCGCCTGCAGCGGGAAAAACGGCAGGCATAAACAGCTCAGCAGAAGTGTCCAAAATGCTTTCATGCGAGAGTTTTTTCATTGATGAATAATCTTGAGTATTGCAAAGAAACCAAATGCCTGTCTGGCTGCTGCGCATCTGCAGGCAGCTGCTTTTTTCAATAGCCGGGCTTGTCTTTTTTTATAGTATGCCGTTTGCCTGAACCCGGCAAACAGCGGAAGCCTGCCGGTTTTCTTAGTGTGAGAAAGTGCTTGTCGGAGGGAGTGTTTTATTGCCGGAAATTATACTGCTGCTTTAAGAGTTTGTAAAATTTCAATCCGCTTTTTTAACGGAATCAAATATATAAATTTTCATCCGAATTTGTGTTTTGAGGCGAAAAAATTGTGCTGATTTAAAAAAAATCCGGAGCCGCCCGAAAAGGGTTGCGCCGCGGCCATCGGCATGCCCTTTGGAAATGGGGCGGGAAATCCAGGCACACCGTTGGAAGGCATCGGTTTACAGCACAACTTGAGCCCTTGAATTTCAAACCCTTACCCATTGCTCATTATCACCTCCTCCATTGATAAATGTCACTAACCTGCCTTCGCAAAAAAAATTACCTTATCTCTTCAAATTTTACCCGAACTCAATTACTCCGCCATGAAATATCCCCTGATCCTTGCAATCATTCTGAGCCTGGCGCCCCTGTCGGGCAGCCTGGGGCAAAGCACAGCCATCAACTGGCGCGGGCCGGCGGGAAGCGGCATTTACCCCGATAAAGGCCTGCTAAAATCATGGCCGGCTTCCGGCCCGGAAATTGCCTGGTCTTACGAAAAACTGGGCGTTGGTTTTTCTTCTCCGGCCATAGCCAATGGCAGGCTTTACGTCAGCGGCATGGAAGATGAAACGGGTTACATTTACGCCCTTTCCGAAAGTGGAAAACTGCTCTGGAAAGCCGCCTACGGCCCGGAGTTCAGCGAAAGCTATCCGGGGGCAAGGTCCACCGTCACCGTAGCCGGCAACCTGTTGTATATCCTCTCCGGCCGCGGGCGGCTCGTTTGCATGAGCGCCGATGACGGGAAAATCAAATGGAGCAAAAACCTGTTCAGTGATTTTGATGGCAGAAATACGCAGTGGGGCATAACGGAAAGTGTCGTGGTGGATGGCGACAAGGTTTTCTGCACGCCGGGCGGCAAAAAGCACAACGTCGTGGCGCTGAACCGCCATACGGGCGCCCTCATCTGGTCATCACCGGGCAAAGGGGATATCTCCGCCTATTGCACGCCGCTGCTGGTAAAACTCCCGAAAAGAAAACTGCTGGTGACGATGACCGCCAACAACATCCTGGGGCTGGACGCCGATAGCGGCAAATTGCTCTGGTCGCACCCGCAAACCAACCAGTACTCCGTGCATGCCAATACGCCCGTTTACCAGGACGGGGCCATTTTCTGTTTCAGCGGTTATGGCAAGGGGGGCGCCAAACTTCAGCTCAATGAAGATGGCAGCGCCGTCACCCAAAAATGGTTCAACAAGACCCTGAACAGCCGCATCGGCGGCGCCGTGGCAGTCGGAGGTTACATTTACGGCTCAGGCGATACCAACCGGGAATGGCAGTGTATCGACTGGGCAAGCGGCGAGCAGAAATATGCTGCCAAAGAGGTCGGCAACGGCGTAGTGATCTATGCCGACGGCATGCTGTACCTGTATAGCGAACGGGGCGAACTGGCGCTGGTTAAACCGGGCTCCAGCGGATTTCAGGTAGTCAGCAAAACGAAGGTGACAGGAGGGAGCGGCCAGCATTGGGCCCACCCGGTAATCTACAACAAACGCCTGTTCGTCCGCCATGGCGATACGCTGATCGCGTATAAAATTTAAAACCCGCGGGGTTTGGAAACCTCGCGGGTTTTAAACCTATACCTATGGAAACGCCTACTAAATACAACCTCCTCCTCCTCTGGCCCCTGGCCGGGGCCATTGCCGTGCTGGCCTGGTGGCTTTTCCATGACCCTTCCCGCCATTTTGAACGGAGCGTTCCGGGAATGGATGAACGCCCCGATTCCAGCACGCTGCAGGAGGAGGTTGTAATCGGGGAACACTTCCAGCAGTTTTCTACGGACTACACGCCATTAACGGAGAGCTGGCCGCGTTTCCGGGGCGCCGATTTTGACAACATCAGCAAATCCGGGATCAAACTCCAAAGCGGGTTCGGCTCCCCGGGCCCGAAAATTGCCTGGACAAAGGAGCTGGGAGAAGGCCATGCCGGCGCGGCCATTTATCAGGGCGCCGTTTACGTCCTGGATTATGACGAGCCCATTCGCGCCGATATGCTGCGCTGCTTTGAATTGAAAACGGGAAAAGAACTCTGGCGAAGGTGGTACACCATCAACCTGAAGCGCAACCATGGCATGTCCCGAACCATTCCTGCTGTCAGCGAAAAATACATCCTCTCCGTCGGCCCTATGGGCCATGCCATGTGCCTGGACCGGGCCAGCGGCGATTTGCTGTGGGGGATGGATATCGCCCGGGATTACGATTCGGAAATCCCTTTCTGGTACACCGGCCAATGCCCATTGCTGGCAGGTGAGGAAGCGATTCTGGCCACCGGCGGTAAAGCCCTCCTGATCGGGGTGGACTGTTCAAGCGGCGAAGTGCTGTGGGAAACGCCCAATGAAGGCGGATGGAAAATGTCGCATGCCTCGGTGATGCCTTTTGAATTCAGGGGCGTGAAAATGTACGTGTACAGCGCCGTCGGCGGCGTAGCCGGAATAGCGGCCGAAGGGCCCCGGAAAGGGAGCATCCTCTGGCAAACCGGCGAATGGAACCACCAGGTAGTTGCCCCTTCACCGGTTTGCATGCCTGACGGCAGGATATTTCTTTCGGCAGGCTATGGCGCAGGTAGTATGCTGTTGCAACTTCAGGAGAAAGAAGGCGCCTTTCAGGTGGCAGTGCTCACCGAATACGCCACCAAAGACGGCCTTGCCAGCGAGCAGCAAACGCCCATCTATTACGATGGCTACCTGTACGGCATTCTGCCCAAGGATGCCGGCGCACTGCGGAATGAATTCGTGTGTGTCCATCCGGACAATATTCAAAAGATCGTCTGGTCGAGCGGCAAAGCCAACCGCTTTGGGCTGGGGCCGTATATGCTGGCGGACAATAAGTTCTTTATCCTGGATGACCATGCTGTACTGACTATTGTAAAACCCAGCAAAACCCGTTACGAGCCGGTCAGCCAGGTGCAGCTCTTCGAGGGGTTCGACGCCTGGGCCCCTTTTGCCCTGGCCGACGGCTACCTCATCCTGAGAGACTCCCGGCAGATGATGTGCATCGATTTGCGAGCATAGTAACGCTGGCCTCCGGGCTCGCGAAATAATGACAACAATGAAAGGAAAGGCCTTATACATTCTCCTCTTTATTCTGGCAGCCTCGATCGCCGCCATCATGGTCGCCGATTATATCGATGGCAATACCAAAAGGGGAGAGGGCAACCCCTATGCCCTGGATATCGGGAAATACAAATCGGTGAACCCCGAGCTGGCCCACTACCGGGAGGCCCGCAACATAAGGTTGAAGTGCAGTCAACCGAAGGCCATTGCCTACTTCAACGGACAGTTATACATCGGCGCCGACAGTTTCCTGCAGGTGATCAGGCCGGATGGCCGGCAAATACTCAAAGCGAGCCTGCCGGCTTCGCCGCAGTGCGTTTATCCCGCTGACAATGGCCGCATATACCTGGCCTACCACTCCCATATCGAAGTGCTGGATGGATCGGGCAAACAGCTGGGCGCCTGGGAGTCTCTGGGGGAAAACTCGGTTATCACATCCCTGGCCATGAAAGACGGCATCCTGTTCGCCGCCGATGCCGGCCAGCGCCGCATCGCAAGGTTTTCCCTGCCGGACGGCCAACTGCTGGGCTTTATTGAAGGGGAAACCGGAGAGGGTTCCTCCCACGGCTTCATCGTCCCCAGCGCCACCTTCGACATAGCGGTGAATCAGGATGGCGAGCTATGGGTAGTCAACCCCGGTAAACACCGTTTTGAACAATACACGAGCGAAGGGGAACTGCGGGCTTTCTGGGAAAACAGCTCGCCCGGCATAGAAGGCTTCAGCGGCTGCTGCAACCCGGCCCAACTGGCCTTCATGCCCGATGGGTCCTTTGTAACCAGCGAAAAGCGGCTGGTTCGGATCAAGGTGCACCGCCCTTCGGGAGAGCTGGATTGCGTGGTGGCCCCGCCGGAAAAATTTGAAGAGAACGGAAAAGCGCCGGATATCGCGGTGTCACCGGAAGGAATGATCTATGCCCTCGACCTGGACCGGAAAATGGTGCGGGTTTTTGAAAAAAACAAAACGCTATGAACCGGAGGCAGTTTTTTGAACGTACAGGCCGATGGGTATCAGGCGGGCTTTTAGCCCTGCTGGGCGGCTACCTCGTGTTGGAAGGAGGGGAAAAACCGCCGGCATCGTGCAGCGAAAATGCCTTCTGCAGGCAGTGCAGCAAATTCAGCAGTTGCCGCCTACCCCAAGACTCCAGTCGTGGGCGCCCCGGCAACCAGAAAAAACAACCCTATGGCAAATAACAGCTCCTGTAACCGCCGGGACTTCCTCGAGAGCAGCATCCGCCTCACGCTGGCGCTGGCGGTTGGAGGCGTTGGCGGGCTGGCCATCAGCAAAGCGGCTACCGACGACTGGGTGTGGCAGATCGACCCCTTCGCCTGCACCCAGTGTGGGCGCTGCGCCGACGAATGTGTACTGTCGCCTTCTGCAGTAAAATGCGTGCATGCCTTCGACCTGTGTGGGTATTGCGACCTGTGTGGCGGCTACTTCATTCCCGGCGCAAACGCACTGAATACGGGAGCGGAGAACATGTTGTGCCCGACATCGGCCATTCAGCGGAAATACATCGAGGATCCCTATTTTGAATATGTCATCGACGAGGGGCTGTGCATCGGCTGCGCTAAATGCGTCAAGGGCTGTTCCGCCTTTGGAAACGGGTCTTTGCACCTGCAGATCAAACAGGACCTGTGTGTAAACTGCAACGAATGCGCCATAGCGAGGCTCTGCCCATCTGATGCGATAAAACGGGCGCCGGCAAGTGATCCTTATCTGATCAAGGGCGGATTTATGGAGAATTAGCTTATGTCAAAATGGAAAAAAACAGGGTCGGCTTTTTTCCTTTCGGTACTGGAAGGAATAAGCTTTGCGCAGCAGCGGTTTCCCAAACCCGAGTTTGAAACCGGTTATGTGCAGCCTTCCCCCGAAACGCCGGCGCCCCGGGCCCTGTTCCTGGAATATCTGGATGTCGGGGTGTTGTTCCTGGTATTGCTGCTGGCCTCCTGGCTGATCTACCGCAAGCGGTCGCGGCGGGGCATTCTGTGGCTTTCTGTTTTTTCGCTGGCTTATTTCGGCTTCTACCGCGAAGGCTGCATCTGCGCCGTCGGTTCGGTTCAGAATGTGGCCCTGTCCCTCTTCCGACCGGAATACGCCATCTCGCTTACCGCCCTGGCTTTTTTCCTGATCCCGCTGGTTTTCACCCTGTTTCACGGGCGGACTTTCTGTGCGGCGGCCTGCCCGCTCGGGGCCATCCAGGATCTGCTGGTGGCCAAGCCGGTGGCGCTGGCCCCCTGGGTGCGAAAACCCCTGGGCCTTATCCCGCACCTGTACCTGGGGCTGGCGGTTTTGTTCGCAGCGACGGGTACTGAATTCATCATCTGCCGCTACGACCCCTTTGTAGGCTTTTTCCGGCTGGATGCGCGCTTCGTCATGGTCATACTGGGCATTGGATTTTTGGTGCTGGGGCTTTTCGTCGCCCGGCCTTACTGCCGCTTCCTCTGCCCCTACGGCGTACTGCTGAGCTGGATGTCCCGCTTTTCGAAAAGGAGCCTGAGCATCACACCGGCAGAATGCATCGATTGTAAACTGTGCGCCAAATCCTGCCCCTTTGATGCCATCGAAAAGCCGACAAACAGGCAAGCGGCCGATGTTAAGGAAAGCAATGCGAAGCGCTTCCTCGTATATGGGCTGTTGCTGCCTGTGTTTGTAGCGGGGGGCTGTTTCCTCGGCGGCAGGGCCCATGTATTCCTGTCCAAAGCCCATCCCGATGTGCGGCTGGCGGAATTGCTGATATCCCAACCCGAAGTCAGGAACGACCCCGACAACATTGACGTACAGGCCTTCCTGGCTTCCGGCAAAACTATGGAAACCCTGATTGCTGGCGCCCTTGTTGTCCGGCAGGAGTTCTACTACGGCTCCCTGATACTGGGCGCTTTCATGGGCCTGGTGGCAGGCCTGATGCTCCTGAACCAGCTGGCCTTCCGGGAGCACACGGATTACGAACCGAACAAGGCCGATTGCTTTAGCTGCGGCCGGTGTATGGATTACTGCCCGGTGGGAAAGGAGGTTGGAAAAACCCGGGAGGTTGGAAAAAACCCGGGAGGTTGGAAAAACCCGGGAGGTTTGGGAAAACCCGGGAGGTGTGGGAAACCTCCCGGGTTTGACGAATACTTAATATGAAAAAAAAAAATAAAATAAAACGCTTCACCAACCTGGCCGCCGGCGCCGGCGCCGCCGGCGCCCTCATTGCTTTTTTGCTTTTGCTCAACTACCTTCAGCTCGAGCGGGCAGATCCCCTGGAAAGCACCGCCAGGGCGGCTTTGCTGGAACGCCTGGAAGCCGAGCCCAATAACGAGGCTCTGAAAGAGGATATCCGGAACCTGGACCTGCTTGCCCGGAAAGCTTTTTTCAACAATCAGTGGCAGATAAACACCGGGGCCGTTCTGCTGCTGATCAGCGCCATTATTTTTGGTTTCTCCCTGAACGTGCTGAACACCCTCAAGGCAAGCATCGAAATGCCGGAACAGGATGAACCGGAGGAAGCCCGGGCCAGCCGGCTGTCACAACGCGGCATCCTGATCGCTGGAGCTATATTGGTGCTCGCCGCCCTGGGAGCAACTTATTTTTCCAGTGATTACCTCCAAAGCTTCCAGGCCAGCGCAACGAAAACAACTGTAGCACAAGTGGAGCAGATCGAAGTGGTTGATGCCGGTGCTCCGGATATGGAAAGCGGAACGGTTATAGAGCAGGACAGCAGCGCCGGCTTCGGCCAGGATACCACTGCTGCACCGAACCAACCGGCGGCAGAATCGGCTCCTTCTGCCAGTTATCCCACTATTGAAGCCATCCTTCAGCAGCACGGCTCCTTCCGGGGGCCTCTGGGCAACGGTGTCTCCTTTCAGAAGAATATCCCCACCGACTGGGATGGGGCGGAGGGGCGCAACATCCTCTGGAAGATACCGCTGCCCCAAAAAGGCAATAACTCGCCCATCGTTTGGGGTAACCAACTTTTCCTGGCGGCTGCCGGCCGGAACAGCCGGGCCGTGTATGCGTACAACCGGCATTCCGGCGCCCTCCTGTGGCAGCAGGCCATCGGCAATATGAGCGGCTCCCCCGCCAGCCCGCCAAAGGTGAGCGATGACACCGGCCTGTCCGCCCCCACCCTTACTACCGATGGCATTAGGGTTTATGCCATTTTCGCCACCGGCGACGTAGCTGCGCTTGACCTGTCCGGCAGGATCGTCTGGGCGAAGAACCTGGGAGTCCCCGACAACCACTACGGCCATTCTTCTTCCCTCCTGTCCTGGCAGGAAAAATTATTCATCCAGTACGACACCAACAAAGGCTGCAAAGTGATGGCCCTGGACTGTGGCACAGGAGCCACCCTCTGGGAAACCCAACGCAAGGTAAAGATATCCTGGGCTTCGCCCATCCTGGCCTCCATTGGAGGGAAATACCAGTTGGTATTATCGGCCGACCCGCTGGTGGCGGCTTATGACGCCGACAGCGGGAAAGAACTGTGGCGCGCCGACTGTATGATGGGCGAGGTCGGGCCTTCTCCTGCCTTCAGCGACGGCCTGGTTTTTGCGGCCAATGAATATGCCCGCCTGGCGGCCATCAGGCCGGGAAATCCTGCAACTGTCGTTTGGGAACAAAACGAATACCTGCCCGAAGTGGCCAGCCCCGTTGCAGCCAACGGCCTTTTATATGTCGCCACCAGTTACGGCGTTTTGGCCTGCTATGATGCAAAAAGTGGTGAAAAGTACTGGGAACATGAATGCGATGCCGGTTTCTACGCCTCTCCGCTCATTGCCGACGGGAAACTGTACGCCCTCGACATGTCGGGGGTAATGCACATCTTCCGGCATGATAAGGAAAAGCAACTGACAGGAGAACCGAGCCTGGGTGAAAAGGCTGTGGCCACCCCCGCATTTGCAAACGGGCGGATCTACATCCGGGGGGAAAAACATCTGTACTGTATAGGAAGCTAGAAAATGAAAACAGATTATAGCGACATTGGCCAGATCATAGCGCAGGAAGGCACAGATAAACGTTTTGTCATACCTATTCTACAGGCCATTCAAAACAAATACAACTACCTTCCCGAAGAAGCGCTGCGGCGGGTATGCGAGCACACGCAGATCACCCCTCAGCAGATTATCAGTGTGGCGAGTTTTTATTCGCAGTTCCGGCTGTACGAGGTTGGAAAGCACCTCATCAAAGTGTGTGATGGAACGGCCTGCCACGTCAAGGGCTCAGGCCTGGTGTACGATGCCCTCGGGCGGAAGCTGGGCCTGGAATCGGGCCAACACACGGATTCGGCAGGCGGTTATACCCTGGAAAAAGTGCATTGCCTGGGTTGTTGCGCCCTGGCGCCGGTGGTGCAGGTCGATAAAGTGACCTACCCACACCTCAATTCCACTAAGGCAGAAAAAGTGATCGCCGATTTCGAACAACTGAACCGGCAGAAAAAGAACGGATGGGTGGGCAAGGCGGTGGAAAGGCCGGAAGGAGAGGTTCGCATCACGCTGGACTCCTGTTGTGTGGCCAGCGGAACTGCCGCCGTGAAGGCCGCTGTCGAGAAAGTGGTGGCGGAAGAGGGCCTGAGCGTTCGTTTTAAACAGGTCAGTTGTGTGGGCATGTGCGAGCAGGCGCCGGTGGTAGAGGTCGCTCCAGTGGGAAAAGAACCATTCTTATATGCCAAAGTCAGGCCGGAGGATGTACGGCCCATCCTGGAAAAACATTTCCGGCCCAACCGGCTCCTCGGCCGCCTTAAAGTGAACGTATTTAAAGCAATCGCAAATATCCAGGGCGAAAGCGCCGGCAACGGCATCGAACGCACCACGCTGGACCCGAAAGACAAAATCCTTACCTCTTTTCTGGGGCGGCAGGCGCCGATCGCTACCGAATTCCGCGGCAGTATCGATCCGCTGGATATCGATGAGTACATCGGCCGGGGTGGTTTTGAAGCGCTGAAAAAATGCCTGGAAACCATGACGCCTGCTGCCGTGGTGGAGCAGATACAGCAAAGCGGGCTGCGGGGGCGGGGCGGCGCCGGCTTCCCAACCGGCATCAAATGGCAAATGCTGGCCGCTCAGGACAGAAAGCCCAAATACATCATCTGCAACGGTGACGAAGGCGACCCCGGCGCTTTCATGGACCGAATGCTGCTCGAGTCCTACCCCTACCGGGTCATCGAAGGCATGCTCATCGGCGCCTACGCCACCGGGGCGGAGGAGGGTTACTTCTACATCCGCGCCGAATATCCCGAAGCAGCCAGCCGAATCCGGAAAGCACTGGCCATCTGCGCTTCCAGAAGATTGGCCGGGGAACAGATATGGGGTACGGGTTTCAGCTGCAGGCTACAGGTGTACGAGGGGGCCGGCGCCTTCGTCTGCGGCGAAGAAACGGCGCTGATCAATTCCATCGAAGGTGACCGGGGCTTTCCCCGCATCAGGCCGCCTTACCCGGTAGAGGAGGGCTTGTGGGGGCAGCCGACTCTGGTGAACAATACCGAGACTTATGCGCTGGCGCCTTTCATCATCCGGAAGGGCGCCGACAAGTTCAGCGCCATCGGGACGGAAAGCAGTAGGGGCTCCAAAGTGTTTTCCCTAACGGGGAAAGTAGCCCAGGGCGGCCTCATTGAGGTTCCCATGGGCACAACGATCCGGCAGATCGTGGAGGAGATCGGCGGCGGCATCCCCAACGGCCGGCAGTTTAAAGCCGTCCAGATCGGCGGGCCTTCCGGGGGCTGCCTGCCGGCCAGCATGGCGGATATCCCCATCGATTACGAGTCGCTCAAAGAGGCCGGGGCCATGATGGGGTCAGGTGGGCTCGTCGTACTCGATGACACCGATTGCATGGTGGATATGGCCCGCTATTTCCTGTCCTTCACCCAGAGCGAGTCCTGCGGAAAATGCACCTTCTGCCGTATCGGCACAAAACGGATGAAAGAGATACTGGACCGGATATGTTCCGGAAAGGGAAAAATGAAAGACCTGGAAGAACTGGAAATGCTTGCCGGCTGGACGGCGAAAGGCAGCCTTTGCGGGCTGGGCAAAACAGCGCCCAATCCCGTCACTTCGACCCTGCGGCACTTCCGCGAGGAATACGAAGCGCATATCCACGGAAAGTGCCCCGCCCGCAAATGCAAGGAGATGATCACTTATTCCGTCAATGAGCGCTGCATCGGATGCACCATTTGCGCGCAAAAGTGCCCAACCGATGCGATCGCCTTTCGGCCCCACGAAAAGCACGAGATCGATATGGAACTTTGTATAAGATGTGACAATTGCCGGGAAGTTTGCCCTTACGACGCCGTTGATGTTCAATGAAAGCGCCATGATCCGATTGAAAGTGAACCATAAGGAAGTTGAATTGGCCGAAGGCGCCAACCTGATGCAAGCCCTGCTGGGCATGGGCTATGACATTCCCCATTTATGCTATTACGAGGGCCTGGAACACCACACCTCCTGCATGCTGTGCCTGGTGAAAGACGCCAGGACAGGGGCGCTGATGCCTTCCTGTTCGGTGAAAGCGCAGCCGGACATGGAGGTCATTACCGACGATGAAGAGATCTTCGAAATGCGGCAGGCCGCTCTGGACCTCCTGCTTAGCGACCATGTCGGCGACTGCGAAGCGCCCTGCACCAAAGCCTGCCCGGCACACATGAACATCCCCCTCATGATCCGCAAACTGCAGGAGGGGAAAACAGACGAAGCCCTGGCCGTGGTGATGACAGATATCGCCCTGCCCGGCGTGCTGGGCCGCATCTGCTCGGCGCCCTGCGAAAAGATTTGCAGAAGGAAAGATATCGACGAACCCGTTTCCATTTGCCTGTTGAAGCGCTATGCGGCGGACTTTGGGCAGTACGCACCACCCTTTGACCCGGACCCGGCTCTGCAAGGCAAAAAACTGGCCGTTATCGGCGCCGGCCCGGCAGGCCTGGCAGTGGCTTATCACGCCCGGCTCCGGGGCCTGGACTGCACTATTTTTGAAAAGGCCCCGCTCGCCGGCGGGCAATTGCGCGCTATTGACGAGGCCATTTTGCCCAAAGCCGTGCTCGACAGGGAAATCGCTTTCATCAAAAGTACCGGTGTCCGGTTCGAGCTGGGAAAGGCAATCGATAAAGCTGCCTTTCTCCACCTGAGGGAGCGCTTCGATGCCGTGGTGGTTGCCGCCGGCCCCATGGAAGAACAAATGCGGGACTGGGGTATCGAAACCTACCAGCAGGGCATACTGGCTAACAGGAGCACTTATGAAACCAACCTGCCCGGCGTATTTGCCATCGGTTCGGTGCTTAAACCGATGAAGATGGCCATCAAATCCCTGGGGCATGGCAAAGAGGCTTCCTATTCTGCCATTCAATATTTGAAAGGGGAAAAAGTGAAGGGCGAACCCGGTATTTTCAACTCCCGTTTCGGCCGCATCCTGCCGGAAGAAGTGCAGGAATTTCTGAAAGAATCGACTGACCATCACCGGGCCGAACCCATTTACGGGCTGGCGAAAGGGCTGGAACCGGAGGAAGTTACCGAGGAAGCCGCCCGCTGTATCCATTGCGATTGCCGGGGAATTGAATCCTGCAAACTCCGCATTTACGCCGACGCTTACCGCGCCGACCAGAAACGGTTCGGCGGAGAGGATAACAGGCGGGCAGTTAAAAAAGTCATCGAAAACGGGCCGGTGCTCTTCGAGCCTGCCAAGTGCATCAAATGCGGCATCTGCGTCCGCTTAACCGCACAACACCAGGAAGCCTTCGGCATGACGTTCATCGGAAGGGGGTTCGATATCGAGGTCGGCGTGCCTTTTAACGAACTGCTGCAAAAAGGGCTGGACGAGATCGCCGGGGAAGTCGTCAGGGCTTGCCCGACCGGGGCGCTGGCTTTCAATGCCAAATCGATCAAAAAATGAAGAAGAGGGCCATTATTTCATTTTTGACACTGATCTATACCGTTAGCCTCCTATCCCAAAACGGGGATTGCTGGCCCATCTTCCGTGGCAGCCGGCAACTGCATGGCGTCAGCTCTGCTGAACTGCCAACGCAGCCCGAACTGCTCTGGACATTCAAAACGGCAGATGACATCAAGGCTTCGCCCGTAGTGTGCAACGGCGTTCTGGTAGTGGGCTCCGTTGACGGCTGTATCTATGCGCTCAACATGCAAGGAAAGCAATTGTGGAGCCTGCAGACTGAAAACGCCATCGAAGCGCCGGCGCTCATCTTTGAGGAAACCGTATTCGTCGGGAACCTGGACGGCGCCCTGTTCGCCCTCAGCCTGCATAGCGGCCGGGAATTGTGGCGCTATCAGGCCGGCAACCAGATCATGGGGTCGCCCAATTGGTGGAAAAAAGGGGGCAAATCGCGCATCATTTTCGGGAGTTATGACTATGCGCTGCATTGCGTAGATGCGAAAACAGGGAAGCTGGTATGGAAATATGAGTCGGATAACTACGTCAACGGCGCCGCGGCCATTACCGGAGACATGGCCGTCTTCGGAGGCTGCGATGGCTTTCTGCATATTGTGGACATCGGGAGCGGGAAACTGAAAAAAAAGGTGGACGTAGCAACCTACATCGCCGGTTCGGCCGCCATTGAGGGTGACAAAGCCTATGTGGGGGATTACGACGGCCAGCTTTCCTGTATCGATATGGAAAAAGGAGCCGTGGCCTGGCAATTCGGGGACCCCGAATACCAATTGCCTTTCCTGGCTTCTCCTGCCTTATCCGGCGACAGGCTGGTTATCGGCAGCCGGGATAAAAACATCTATTGCCTGAATAAGAACACGGGCAGGTTATTGTGGCGCTACCGGTCCGGCAGCCGGGTGGACGCCTCGTCGGTGATCGCCGGGGATAAGGCCCTGGCGGTGAATATGCGGGGGGATGTGCAGTTGCTGCGCCTGAAAGATGGAGCAGCCCTGTGGACATACGAGATCGGTTCGCCCATCGATGCAACGCCGGCCTGTGTGGATGGCCGGTTCTTTATCGGAGCCAATAACGGCATGGTTTATTGTTTTGGAAAACGCAACTGAGCCTCCGGAAACTATGCAGATCATTCACATCATACCCGGCTCGGGCGGCAGTTTTTACTGCGGCAATTGCCTGCGCGACAGCAAATACGTCGATGCCCTTCGCGCTATGCAGCACGAGGTCATCAAAGTGCCGATGTACCTTCCCCTCTTTTCCGATGAGCACGACCTGGAGGATATCCCGGTATTTTACGGGGCCATCAGCCTTTACCTGAAGCACCTCTGGCCGGTTTTCCGCCATGCGCCCTCCTGGCTGGACCGCTGGCTGAATTCCAGGCCGGCGCTGAAAGCCGCCTCCCGGATGGCAGGCTCTACCCGTGCCGCAGGGCTGGAGGAAATGACCGTTTCCATGTTGCTGGGAGAGGATGGCGGCCAGGAAGAAGAACTGAACCACCTGGCCAACTGGATTGCCGGGCATTGTAAACCCGACATCATTCACCTGTCCAATGCCCTGCTGCTGGGCCTGGCGCATCGGATCAGGGAAAAATTGAATGTCCCGATCGTTTGTTCCCTGCAGGATGAAGACGCCTGGGTGGACGCCATGCACCCGAATGCCCAAAAGGAAGTATGGCGCCTGATGAGCCGCAAAGCCGCTCATATCGACGCCTTCATCGCCGTCAGCGATCATTACAGGCAGCAGATGGCAACAGCAATGAACCTGCCTGCTGAAAAACTCCATCACCTCCACCTGGGCGTGGCGCCCTCTGATTACGACTGCCTGCCCGCTTCGGAAAAACCCAAAAACATCGGCTTCCTCTCCCGCATGTCTCACGAAAACGGGCTGGATATCCTGGTGGATGCTTTTATTGAATTGAAAAAAGATGCAAAGGCTTCCGAAACCCGGCTGGTGCTCAGCGGCGGCTATACCCGGGATGATATGCCGTTCGTGAAAGCGCAGAAAAGAAAACTGCGCGCAGCAGGCCTGTCAGGGCAGGTGGATTTCCACGAGGATTTTGAAGGAGAAGGCAGAAAGCGGTTTTTCAGAAAGGTTGCCGTTCTGTCGGTGCCTGTTCGCAAAGGGGAAGCATTCGGCTTCTATCTGCTGGAATCCCTGGCCTCGGGCACTCCCATTGTTCAACCCAGGCTCGGCGCCTTCCCGGAGATCGTCTCCCTCTCCGGGGGCGGCATCACCTACGAGCCCAACCGGCCAGAAGGTTTGGCCGCCGCGCTGAAAGAGGTATTGTTCGACCCCGAACGGCTGCACCACCTGAGCGATGCCGGCGGCAAAGGAATAAACCAGCATTTTCTCCTGAAGGCCCAAGCCGCGAAAATGGTGGGTATATACGAGGAGGTAATCCGCAAAGCAAACCAGAAGCCATGTTCCTGACCCTCGAAAATATCAGCAAAAGTTATCCCCCTGCCGGCGCCCGGCGCCGGGTGGTGCTGTCCGGAATATCCCTGCAGGTGGAAGCTGGTGAAAGCATCGCCGTCGTGGGCCCTTCCGGCTCCGGGAAAACCACCCTGCTTAACATCATCGGCGCCATGGGACAGCCCGACGAGGGGCGGGTGTTATTCAAAGGAGAAGACACCACCGGCTTTTCCGGGCCCCAACTCGCCGCCTTCCGCAACCGGCAGATCGGTTTCGTCTTCCAGCAGCACCACCTGTTTCCGCAATGCACACTGATGGAAAACATCCTGATCCCCACCATCCCCCTCAGGGATGCCCGATTGAAAGCCGAAAGCAGCAAGCGGGGAGCAGAACTGCTGAAAAGAGTCGGAATATGGGAGCAACGCTACCAGAAACCCGCCGAGCTTTCCGGCGGCGAATGCCAACGGGCTGCCGTGGTGCGCGCCCTCGTCAACCAGCCCAGCCTGCTGCTTGCCGATGAACCCACCGGCGCCCTCGACCACAAAAACGCAGCCCTGCTGGCCGAACTGCTTTTTGAGCTGAACAAAACAAACGGCCTCACCCTGATCCTGGCTACCCACGACCTCCGGCTGGCAGCCCGGGCTGAGCGCGTGTTCCTGCTGGAGAACGGCAGGCTGATTAGGCGCCCACGTGCGTAGCGGATGGCTGGCTATATGGCTATATGGTTATATGGCTATATGGTTATATGGCTATATGGCTATATGGCTATATGGTTATATGGTTATATGGCTATATGGTGTCGTGCGTGTTAGAGTATTAAATTGGCTACGCAAATAAGTTTTAGATAATCGAGTAGTTCTTTGACATTCAGGATAAATCGAGATTCCACAGTTTTTCGGCAGTGATCCCAGTGTGGCGTTCTTTGATGAGGTTACCGCTTGCATCAAACACTTGCCAGTGGTTGGTT
>CAUJDW010000162.1 GCA_963169455.1 Bacteroidota bacterium
GAGGTCGCACAAGGGCAAGATTCCGGCAATGAAGCATTTAAGGTTCGACCTCTCCGAGGTCGTCTCACGCTTTAAATTATTCATCTACAAACGGTTGACCTCTCCGAGGTCATTTCCATAATTCGGGATGACTCATGTTTCCCACTTCGACAATGCCTTAACCAATGGAATCCATCAGCGTATTCGATATGCTCAAGGTGGGCATAGGCCCGTCCAGCTCACACACCCTGGGCCCCTGGCGCGCTGCCGAGCGCTTTTGTAAAGAGCTGCAGGCTCAGGGGCTGCTCTCCAATGTACACAGCCTGCAGGCTCACCTCTACGGCTCACTGGCGCTCACCGGCGTAGGCCACGGCACCGACATCGCCGTGCTGCTCGGCCTGAGCGGACAGGACCCCGAGACCATGCCCGTGGAGGACGTGCAGCGCATCCCCCGGCAAATCGGGGCCGAACAAAAGCTGAACCTGGCGCAAAGCCATCCCATCGGCTTCAAGCCGGAAAAGGACGTCATTTTCCACTTCAGTGAACGCCTGCCCGGCCACGCCAACGGGCTCATCTTCCGGGCCTTCAATAGCCAGGGCGATCTGATGTATGAAGGCGCCTATTACTCCGTGGGCGGCGGCTTCGTGGTAAAAGAAGGTGAAGATGGGCAGGGCAATTTTGTGCAACTCCCCCACCCCATCACCACCGCCCGCGAGCTGGCGCGCTACTGTGTGGAGGAAAACGCCTGCATCTGGGAAGTCGTACTCGAAAACGAGCGCACCTGGCGCAAGCCTTCGGAAGTAAAAGCGGGGTTGCTGCGCATCTGGAACGTGATGAAAGAGTGCATGTACCGCGGCTGCCACACCCGCGGAACCCTGCCCGGCGGGCTGAACGTCACCCGTCGCGCCGCCGATATCCACGACAAGCTACTGAAACCCTGCTCCTACACCGATGCCGACGAGTGGGTGGCCTGCCTGTCGCGCTGCGACTACGAGTTCGCCAAGGTCCTTAAATGGATCGGCTGCTTTGCCATGGCGGTCAATGAGGAAAACGCCAGCTTCGGGCGCATCGTCACGGCGCCGACCAACGGGGCGGCGGGGGTCATCCCGACAGTGCTGATGTATTACATCTGTTTCACCGAAAAGGAAGTGACGGACGACGACATCGTCAAATTCCTGATGGTGGCCGGCGAGGTAGGCAGCATCTTCAAGAAGGGCGCCACTATTTCGGCTGCCATGGGCGGCTGCCAGGCGGAAATCGGGGTGTCCTCGGCCATGGCGGCGGCGGCGCTCACCGAAGGGTTGGGCGGCAGCGTCGGGCAGGCCCTCATGGCCGCCGAGATCGCCATGGAGCACCACCTGGGGCTCACCTGCGACCCCATAAAGGGACTGGTGCAGGTGCCCTGCATCGAACGCAACAGCATGGGCGCCGTCAAGGCCATCACCGCCGCCAACATCGCGCTGGACAGCGACCCGGAGAAAGCCAAGGTGCACCTCGACGAGGTGATCAAAACGATGTGGGAAACGGCCCAGGACATGAATACGAAATACAAGGAAACCTCGCAGGGCGGGCTGGCAGTGAATATCTCGATCAAAGTGCCGGAATGTTAGGCAAAAAACCAACAATCATGCGAATTGCTTTATTGCTACTCCCCTTCATCGCATTTTCCTCCTGCAGCAGAGCCTCCTGGCGCCCCCTCGCAGGCCAGGATCTTTCCCAATGGGAAAATTATTTAAGCTACAAACACCAGCCTGGATACAATGGAGAAGCCCCGAGGGACGAACAAGGAAACCTGATCCCTCCTGTTGGGTTCAACCAGGAGGGCCAGGATGTTTTTACCATCATTACAGAAAACAATCAACCTGTCATCCGTGTCAGTGGAGAGGTTTACGGCTGCCTGTTTACAAAGGAAGCCTTTGAGAATTACCATCTGAGACTGAAGGTAAAATGGGGCCTCTTAAAATGGGATCCCCGAAAAGACAAGCTGAAAGACTCCGGCATTCTGTACCACTCCATCGGCGAACCCGGCATAGATTACTGGCGGTCCTGGATGCTTTCCCAGGAATTTCAGGTCATGGAAGGGCACATGGGGGACTACTGGAGCATAGCCAACTCGGCCATAGACATCCGGGCCTTCATCCCGGAATCCATCATGAACCCCGTGGCGGATGCCGGCCAGCCTTTCCTTCCGCTTGGAGCAGGGGAAGCCGCGGGCGGGTTCTGCCTCCGCAGCGCCAACTATGAAAGCCCGAAGGGGGAATGGACTACCCTGGAATTGATCTGCTTTGGAGACAAAAGCATCCACATTGTCAATGGCCATGTCGTCATGGTGCTCCGAAATTCCAGGTATGTACAGGATGGGCAAAGCATTCCGCTGACGAAAGGGAAAATTCAACTGCAAAGTGAAGCGGCGGAAGTCTTTTTCAAGGATATCGAGATCAGGGCGATAAAGGCTATTCCGGGGAAGTATGCTGCCTATTTTCATTAAACCGATGCAGCCCGCCTTTGAAAAATCGCGAAAACGCAAATACTCCTGCTCGTTTTATTATTTTTGGCAACATCCGGATTCCCAGAGCCACCCCGTAACCTTAAACCTGCAACCTTAAACCTGCAACCTTAAACCTGCAACCTTAAACCTGTAACCTTAAACTTGTAACCTTAAACTTGTAACCTTAAACTTGTAACCTTAAACTTGTAACCTCTAAGCACAAACCAGCCACCACCAATGCCGACCTACCACATCCACATCGAAGGCCAGGTACAGGGCGTGGGCTTCCGGCCCTTCGTTTACCGGCTGGCTCTGGAACATGGATTAAAGGGGTGGGTGAGCAATACGGTGGACGGCGTGCATGTGGAATTCAACGCCAGCCCGGAAAAGGCCGGGCAATTTCGCGATGCACTTATCCGCCAGGCGCCGGCCATGGCCATCATCCTCCGCCATGAGATAGTGGAAGCCCCGGCCCGGGAATTTAATGGTTTCCGCATAGCGGAAAGCCCGGAAAACGGGGAAGCAAAGCTCCTGCTGACCCCCGATTTCGCCATGTGCGAAGATTGCCGGCGGGAGCTCCACAACCCCGATAACCACCGTTTCAACTACCCATTCATTACCTGCACCAACTGCGGCCCCCGTTTTTCCATCATCACCAAACTGCCTTATGACCGGGAGCGCACCACGATGGCGCCCTTCCGGATGTGCCCCGCCTGCCAGGGGGAATACGGCGATCCGCTCGACCGGCGCTATTATTCGCAGACCAACTCCTGCCCGGACTGCGCCATCCACCTCAGCCTGTTCCATCAGGAGAAAGGGCGGCTGCCCAACAGCCAGGAGGCCATTCTGCATAAAGTACCCCGCCTGTGGTCGGAGGGGCGAATCATCGCCATCAAGGGCATCGGCGGCTTCCTGCTGACCTGCGATGCGACGAACCCCGACGCTATATTGTTCCTCCGTAGCCGTAAGCACCGGCCCGACAAACCCTTTGCCCTGATGTATCCCAGCCTGGACAGCATCGCCGGGGATGCCGGCTTGTCGGAAGAGGCCATCAGCGCCCTGCAGTCGCCGGCCGCGCCCATCGTTTTGTTACCCGTGAAGGAAAAGCCGGCCAGCGGGATCGACGTGCAGGGCATCGCGCCGGGCCTGGAGCAGATAGGCGCCATGCTTCCCTACGCGCCCCTGTTCGAACTGCTGCTGCAAAGCTTTGGCAAGCCCATCATCGCCACCAGCGGCAACCTCAGCGGCTCGCCCATCTGTTACGAAGAAGCCGATGCGCTGGACTATCTGGCGCCCATTGCCGATTACATCCTTACCCACGACCGGGACATCGCCGGGCCGCAGGACGACAGCGTGTTGCGCATCAGCACTTTCCACAGGCAGCGCATCATCCTGCGGCGGTCGAGAGGGTATTCCCCTACTTTTTTACCGCCAACTCCGGCGCCGGCGGGGACCACGCTTCTGGCCATGGGGGCGGAGATGAAGAGCGCATTCACCCTGATGCACGCTGAAAACTACTACCTCAGCCAATACCTGGGGAGCCTCGATGCCTTCGAGTCGCAGGAGCGCTTCCGCAAGATGGTTTACCACCTGCTGGAGCTGTTTGATACCCAGCCGCGGGCTATACTGGCTGACCAGCACCCCGGCTACTTCAGCACCCAGTTCGGAGAAGAACTGGCCAGCCATTGGGGCATTCCCCTGCAGCTGATACAACACCACGAAGCCCATTTCGCCGCCGTGCTGGGCGAGCATGGCCTGCTCCAAACCGAAGCACCTATCCTTGGTGTAATCTGGGACGGGCTTGGCCTGGGGCATGACGGGCAGGTGTGGGGCGGAGAATTTTTCCGCTTCGCAGGCCGATCATTTGAAAGGCTCGCACATTTCGAGTATTTTAGTTATGCTTTAGGAGACAAGATCGCGAGGGAACCGCGGTTGTCGGCTCTGATGGCTACGGCGGGGCTGCCGGAAGCGGAACAGGCCCTGCTGCCGAAGTTCAGCAAAACGGAATGGGATATCTACCAGAAAATGCTGGACGATGGCGACAGCCTGCAATCTTCAAGTGTCGGGCGGCTGTTCGATGCCGCCGCCAGCCTGCTCACCGGGCGCGATAAGTGCACCTTCGAGGGCGAGGCGGCCATGCTGCTCGAGCAACTGGCCGCCGGCTACTGCCGCCGCAACGGGCTGGCGATGCCGGAAGCTTACCCAATATGGGAAAAGGGAGCGCCCACCCTCGACACCCGCCGGCTCATGGCCGGCCTGTTGGCCGGCCTGCAAGCCGGGCAGGACAAGGGGTACCTCGCCGCCTGCTTCCACTGGTCGCTGGCCAGCGCCATCAGGCCGGTGGCGGAAGCGGCGGGCGCCCGGCGGATCGCCTTCAGCGGCGGCGTCTGGCAAAATGCTTTGCTGACAGACATGGTGGTTGAACTGCTGGGAAAGGATTTCGAACTGTACTTCCATCGCGAGTTGTCGCCCAATGATGAAAACATCGCCTTCGGGCAGTTGTGCCATAGTTTTATCCCAAACCTGTGAGGTTTTTAAAACCTTGAGTCAAACCTGTGAGGTTTTAAAAACCTCACAGGTTTGATTGCCATAAATAGAAAATCATGAAATTCCTTACCGAATACCGACAACCGGAACTTGTCGCCCAATACCTGGCCGAGATACGAAAAACCGTATCCCGGCCCTGGACGATCATGGAAGTCTGCGGTGGGCAAACCCACAGCCTGGTCAAAAACGGCATTCTGAACATGCTGCCTCCTGAGGTGCAGATGGTGCACGGCCCCGGCTGCCCGGTTTGCGTCACTCCCCTCAACCTGATCGACAAGGCCGTTTTCCTGGCGCAGGAGCGGGGCGTCATCCTCTGTTCATTCGGGGATATGCTGCGGGTGCCCGGTTCAAAAAAGAGCCTGTTGCAGGCCAAAGCCGAAGGCGCTGATGTGCGCATCCTCTACTCTCCGCTGGAAGCCGTTAAGCTGGCGAAAGAACACCCGGATAAGGAAGTCGTTTTTTTCGCCGTCGGCTTCGAAACGACGGCCCCGGCCAATGCCTTGTCCGTGATACAGGCCAGGCAACTGGGGGTGGATAACTACTCCATATTGCCCTCCCATGTGCTGGTTCCGCCGGCCATAGAAGCGGTGATGGATGACGAGGATAGCCACATACAGGGCTTCCTCGCCGCCGGCCACGTCTGCACGATCATGGGTACGGAGGAATATTATCCCCTCGTGGAGCGCTACCACATTCCGATCGTCGTAACGGGCTTCGAGCCCGCCGACCTGCTGCAGGGCATTCTGATGACGGTGCGGCAACTGGAAAAGGGCGAGGCCAGGCTCGAGAATCAGTACAGCCGAGTGGTCCGCCCCGAAGGGAACCCGGAGGCCAAAAAGATCATTTACCAGGCCTTCGAAACAGGAGACAGAGAATGGCGCGGCATCGGAACCATTCCCCGCAGCGGTTACCACCTGCGGCCGGAATTCCACGCCTACGACGCCAATATCAAATTCGACGTAAACATAGAAGAGGCCAAAGAAAGCGAGGAATGCATCGCCGGGCTGGTGCTCAAAGGCATCAAAAAGCCCCATCAGTGCCCCCAGTTCGGCAAAGGCTGCACGCCTTCGACCCCCCTGGGAGCGCCCATGGTGTCCTCGGAAGGCGCGTGTGCGGCCTACTACCATTTTTCCCAGGCTGCCACGGAGATGGCCTAAGAAAGTTCAAAGTTCCAGGTTTAAGGTTTCAAGTTTATCCCAAATCCCCTTTCATGCAACCTGTAACCTGCAACCTGTAACCTGCAACCTGTAACCTGCAACCTGTAACTTGCAACCTGTAACCTGTAACCTGCAACCTGTAACTTGCAACCCGTAACTTGTTAGCTGTAACGGACTAACCAATGAGCACGAAAAAGATCAAAATGCAACTGGACTGCCCCATGCCGGAACTCGATTTCGAGATCATAACCCTGGGGCATGGCAGCGGGGGGCTATTGACGAATAAACTGCTGGAAAGCGGCGTTTTCAGCCTGCTGAGCAACGACAAACTGGATACCCATCACGACGGGGCAGTTCTGTCGTACGACGGGCCGATAGGCTTCTCCACCGACAGCTTTGTCATTTCTCCCATCTTTTTTCCCGGCGGCGACATCGGCGAACTGGCCGTCAACGGCACGGTCAACGACCTGGCCATGTGCGGGGCCATCCCGCAGCACCTTTCGCTGGGCTTCGTGCTGGAAGAAGGCCTGAGCATGCAGGATTTCTGGCAAATACTGGTCTCCATCAAAGGGGCCTGTGAACGCGCCGGCGTGCAGGTCGTAACCGGCGACACCAAAGTGGTGGAAAAAGGCAAAGGCGATAAGGTTTTCATCAATACCACCGGACTGGGGCCCATCCATCCCAAGGCAGACATCCGCATGAGCCGGATAAAACCGGGAGACAAGGTAGTGATCAGCGGCAACGTGGCCACCCACGGCGTCGCCATCCTATCCGTCAGGGAAGGGCTGCAATTTGAAACGGATATCGAAAGCGACACCTGCAACCTCAACCACACTGTCCGGGCGCTGCTCGACGAATTCGGGCCGGCCATTCATCTAATGCGAGACCCCACCCGCGGCGGCGTCGCAACGGTGCTCAACGAACTGGCGCGCGACACCCGCCTGGGCGTCGACATCCACCAGGCCCGCATACCCCTCGACGAACAGGTGGAGGGGGCCTGCGAAATCCTCGGGCTCGATCCGCTTTACGTGGCCAACGAAGGCATCTTCATTGCCATCGTGGATGCGGGCCAGGCCGAAGCCTTCACCGAAAAACTGCGCACGCTGGAGCATGGCAGCAGGGCTTCCATCATCGGAGAGGTAGTGGACGCACACCCCCGGCAGGTCGTCCTGTCCAGCAATATCGGCGGCAAACGGGTTGTCAACATGCCGGTGGGTGAGCAACTGCCCAGAATTTGTTAGAAACGGCGGCAAGCGGTTTTTCAAATTCCGGATTGGATGCTGCGCCGGGACGCGGGCTGCAGCACGCGAAATGATAATCAGGGGCCTTTTGATGGGCTTTGCCTGCTTCGGGGGCCACAGGCACGGGAAAGAAAAGGCCATTTTCGGAACAATTCATTCCCTTCGGGCCTTTAAACATTAGCCGCCAAATTTTCGTAAATTTGCGTGCCTTTTAACCAATAAAACCACCCATGCAGACGATAGCGCCATACCAGCCAAAAAATAAAGTTCGGATCGTCACGGCCGCTTCCCTCTTCGACGGGCACGACGCAGCCATCAACATCATGCGCCGCATCATGCAGAGCTCAGGGGCGGAGATCATCCATCTGGGGCACAACCGCTCCGTGCGGGAGATCGTCGAAACGGCCATCATGGAAGACGCCCAGGGCATCGCCATCACCTCCTACCAGGGCGGGCACAACGAGTTTTTCAAATACATGTATGACCTGCTGCGCGAGAAAGGCGCCGGGCACATCAGGATTTTCGGCGGCGGCGGCGGCACCATCCTGCCTTCCGAGATCGAGGAACTCCATGCCTACGGCATCACCCGCATCTATTCGCCCGACGACGGCCGCCAGATGGGGCTGCAGGGCATGATCAACGATGTGCTGCAGCAGTGCGACTTCCCGGTGGGCGCCGGCCTCAACGGCGAATTGAAACACTTCCGCGACAAGGGCCACCTGGCCATCGCCCGCATGATCTCTGCAGCAGAAAACTTCCCCGAAGCGCATCGCGAATGGCTGGAAAAACTGAAGCAGGAAGTGGCGGGCAAGGTAATCCCCGTTCTGGGCGTCACGGGCACGGGCGGCGCCGGCAAATCCAGCCTCGTCGATGAACTGGTGCGCCGTTTCCTGCTCGATTTTAAAGACAAAACGGTGGCCATCATCTCCGTCGACCCCTCCAAGCGCAAAACCGGCGGGGCCCTGCTGGGCGACCGCATCCGGATGAACGCCATTACCTCCAGCCTGGCCGAGGGCCGCGTTTTCATGCGCTCGCTGGCCACCCGGCAGTCCAACCTCGCCCTCTCCAAACACGTGCAGGCGGCGGTGGACATACTCAAAGCCGCGCAATTTGACCTCATCATCCTGGAAACCTCAGGCATCGGCCAATCGGACACCGAGATCATCGACCACTCCGACGTCTCGCTCTATGTGATGACCCCGGAATACGGGGCCGCCACCCAGCTCGAAAAGATCGACATGCTGGATTTCGCCGACGTCATCGCCATCAACAAGTTCGACAAACGCGGCGCACAGGACGCCCTGCGCGACGTCAAAAAACAATACCAGCGCAACCACCAGCAATGGGACAGAAGCCCCGATGAAATGCCGGTTTTCGGCACCATCGCCTCCCAGTTCAACGACCCCGGCATGAACACCCTCTACCGGGTGCTGATGGACTTCATCGCCGAGCGCACCGGCGCCAAACTTCATTCCAGCTTCGAACATGCGGAGGAGATGAGTGAGAAGATATACATCATCCCTCCGAAGCGGGTGCGCTACCTCTCGGAAATTGCCGACAACAACCGCCAGTACGACGCCTGGGCGGAGAAGCAGGTGGACATAGCCAGAAAGCTCTTCGGGCTCAAGCAGTCCATGGAGGCTATCGGCCAGCAGCCCGAAGGGCCGGAAAAAACGGCGGCCCTGGAAGCGCTCCGAAAAACCTACGCCAACCTGGAAATGGACCTGGACGGCGGCTGCAAACGGCTGCTCGACGGCTGGGAAGCGGCTAAGGCGGCCTATGCGGCCGACGAGTTCGTTTATTCGGTGCGGGGTAAGGAAATTCGGGTGCCCACTTTCACCAAGTCGCTGTCCCATTCCCGCATCCCCAGGGTGGCGCTGCCGAAGTTCAGAGACTGGGGCGAGATACTTCACTGGTTGCTGCAGGAGAACGTGCCCGGAGATTTTCCCTATACGGCGGGCGTGTTCCCCTTCAAGCGCCAGGGCGAAGACCCCACCCGAATGTTCGCCGGCGAGGGCGGCCCGGAGCGCACCAACAAGCGCTTCCACTACCTGTCGGCGGGCATGCCCGCCGCCCGCCTTTCGACGGCCTTCGACTCGGTGACGCTTTACGGAGAGGACCCCGATTACCGGCCCGACATCTATGGCAAGGTGGGCAACTCAGGGGTGAGCGTCTGTTGCCTGGATGACGCCAAAAAGCTCTATTCCGGCTTCGACCTCTGCGACCCGAAAACCTCGGTGTCCATGACCATCAACGGGCCGGCCGCCATCATCTGCGCATTTTTCATGAACGCCGCCATCGACCAGCAGTGCGAAAAGTACATCCGCGAACACGGGCTGGAGCAGCTCGTGGAGGCCAGGCTGAAGGAGGTGTACGACGACAGAGGCCTGCCCCGCCCCCGATATAACGGCGAAGGGGGCTTACCCCACGGCAACGACGGCCTGGGGCTGCTGCTGCTGGGCATCACCGGCGACCAGGTGCTGGAGCCGGCTGTTTACAACAAACTGAAAGCCAGAGCGCTGTCGGCCGTGCGCGGCACCGTGCAGGCGGATATCCTCAAGGAGGACCAGGCGCAGAATACCTGCATCTTCTCCACCGAGTTCAGCCTCAAGCTGATGGGCGACGTACAGGAGTACTTCATACAGAACAAGGTGAAGAACTTTTATTCGGTATCCATTTCCGGCTACCACATCGCCGAGGCGGGCGCCAACCCCATCAGCCAGTTGGCCTTCACGCTGGCCAATGGCTTCACCTTTGTGGAATATTACCTGAGCCGGGGCATGCACATCGACGACTTCGCACCCAACCTGTCCTTCTTTTTCTCCAACGGCGTCGACCCCGAATACGCGGTCATCGGGCGGGTGGCGCGCCGCATCTGGGCCAAGGCCATGAAACACCGCTACGGCGCCAACGAGCGCTCCCAAATGCTGAAGTACCACATCCAGACTTCGGGCCGCTCGCTGCACGCCCAGGAGATCAGCTTCAACGACATCCGCACCACCCTGCAGGCGCTGTACGCCATTTACGACAACTGTAACAGCCTGCACACCAACGCCTATGACGAGGCCATCACCACCCCGACCGAAGAAAGCGTGCGCCGGGCGGTGGCCATTCAGATGATCATCAACCACGAACTGGGGCTGGCCAAAAATGAGAACCCCCTTCAGGGCTCCTTCATCATCGAAGCGCTGACGGATCTGGTGGAAGAAGCCGTGCTGATGGAGTTCGACCGCATCACCGAGCGCGGCGGCGTGCTGGGGGCTATGGAAACCATGTACCAGCGCGGGAAGATACAGGACGAGAGCATCTATTACGAAACGCTCAAACACACCGGCGAACTGCCCATCATAGGGGTCAACACCTTCCTCAGCAGGGACGGCTCGCCCACCGTCATTCCGAACGAGGTGATCCGCGCCACGAAGGAGGAAAAGGAAGCCCAGATCCAAACCGTGCGCAACCTGCACGAAGCAAATGCCGAAAAGGGCAGGCAAATGCTGAAGCGCCTTCAGGAGGCGGCGGTCCGGAACGGCAACATCTTTGAGGAGTTGATGGAAACGGCAAAATACTGCACCCTCGGCCAGGCCACCCATGCGCTGTACGAGGTGGGCGGGCAGTACCGGCGGAATATGTAGAGCCGCGGCCCCCTAGTGCTGTCGGCACTAGTACAATACCCTGAACCAGATGGTCGGTTCGATCTGCTTCAGTTGCTCCAGCAATTCTTCGCTGTATTCCCTGTCCACATCGGTGATCACGTAGCCGATGTGTTCGTTGGTTTTGAGGTATTGGCCCAGGATGTTGATGTCGTGCTGGCCGAGCACCCGGTCGATCTGCGCAAGCACATTCGGCACATTGTGGTGGATGTGGAGGAGGCGGTGGGCGTTCTGCACCATGGGCAGTTGCACCTGGGGGAAGTTGACGCTGCCCGTGGTAGTGCCCGTGTTGATGTACTGGAGAATTTTTCCCGGCACGAACTGGGCGATATGTTCCTGAGCTTCGGCCGTGCGCCCGCCGATGTGCGGGGTCAGGAAAGTATTGGGCAGCCCGGCGAGTTCGTGCCGGAAGGCGGCCTGTGGGCCCTCGGGTTCGTCGGGGAACACATCGATGCCGGAGCCGCCGATCTTGCCCGACAAGATCGCCTGCCGCAGGGCGCTCATTTGCACCGCTTTCCCGTTGGAGAGGTTGAGGAAAACGGCGCCGTCCTTCATGCGGGCGAACTGCGCCGCCCCGAAAAGCCCGTCGTTCTCCGGCCGCTTGTCGATATGCAGGCTGACGATGTCGGCGATGGCCAGCAGTTCTTCCAGGCTGTCGCATTTGCGGGCGTTGCCCAGCGGGAGTTTGTCGGTGATGTCGTAAAAATAGACCTCCAGCCCAAGGGCTTCGGCCAGGACGGACAATTGGGTTCCGATATTGCCATAGCCCACGATGCCCAGCTTTTTGCCGCGCACTTCGCGCCCGCTCAGGCCCGGGCGTTCCCAGCGCCCCTGCTGCATGGCCATCGCCTTGCCGGGGGCCTGCCGCACCAGCAGGATGATCTCCGCCAGGGCCAGTTCCACCACCGACCGGGTATTGCTGAAAGGCGCATTGAATACCGCTACCCCGTGTTTGGTGCAGGCTTCCAGGTCGATATTTCCCGTGCCGATGCAGAAAGCGCCGATGTTGATCAGCCGGCGGGCATTGGCGATGACCCGCCGCGTAACGGGCGTCCGGGCGCCGACGCCCAGCACGTTGACCTGGCGGATCTTCTCACAAAGCTCGTCTTCGCTGAGCGGCCCGGTGAAGTGCTCCACCTGATAGCCTTCGCGCTCGAAAAGATCCACTGCGCCCGGATGGACTTCCTCCAGCAGCAGCACGCGGATGCGGTTTTTCGGATAGGAAAGCGAACGGCTCATCTTGAGGTTGTAGAGTATCTCGTCCACACTGGGCGCGATGTGGTCAGCCTCTTCCTTCACCTTTTCCCGCTCCACATTTTCCGTGAACAGGTAAAACTTGTTGGCGTAGCCCGCCTTGCGGATCTCGAGGTCGTTGGCGCCGTCGCCTATCACATACACATCGCCCTGCAGTTTAAGTTCGCGGATCACGGCCGATTTGCCGCCGCTGCGGGAGAGCGGGCTGTCGGTGTCGAAGCCGCTGACGTAGCCTTTTTCATCGTAAATGAACTCGTTGGCGAAGACGTTCTCCGCCAGCAGCCCGTAGTCTTCCACCACGGGCACGATAAAATCTTTGAAGCCGTTGGAAACCACGAAGACATTTTCCTTCAGGGCCGTCAGGTGGGCCTGGTTGCGGCGGAAGGAGGGCGACACCTGCTCCCTGAGCCTGTCGGCCAGGTGCTGGATGTGGTCTTTGTGGGCGTGCAGCAACTCCAGCCGCAGGGTGAGGGAAGTGCGGAAGTCCAGCTCTCCCTCCATACCCCGGTTGGTGATCTCCTGTATTTTCCGGAGCACTTCCGCCTTGCGCGGCGAATGAGCCAGCACGATCTCGGCCAGCAGGTCGAGCGCCTCCACGCGGGTGAAGGTGCTGTCAAAATCGATGATGAGGTAAGGCTTCTTCATATTGGGGTCAAATGTAAGCAAACAGCAAACAATAATGGTGGGTTCATGTAGATGGCGGCGGCCAAAACTTCTTTCCCCCCCATCCGTTTCAACCTATGTAAACCCCTGTTCACAACAAAACGAATCCGAAGCATGCACAGGATGAAACACGCCATGGGAATCCTGGTGTTGGCGGCCCTGGCTGCGGCCTGCGAGCCGGCCAATGAAGGCGCCCCCACCATCGGCTTTGTCGATGCCTTTGAAGACAGCACCATCGAACAGGCCAAAGACGGTTTCCTGGCCGCGCTAAAAGACAATGGCTTTTCTGAGGCGGATAAAAGCCTGAATGTCATCTACCGCAACGCGCAGGGGGATATTCCCACCCTCACCCAGATCGTGCGGTATTTCATATCCCAGAAGGTAACCCTTATTGCCTCCAGCCCTTCCCTGTCGACCATCACAGCGCTGCAGAACACCAGAGACATACCCGTTTTCATGATGGTGTCGCCCACGCCGGAACTGATGAAGGTAACCGATGCACAGGACAATGCCCCGGCCAATCTTTTTGGCGTGGCCGAAAACCTGGCGTATATCGACACCTCTTTTGCCCTTATTCCCGGGCTGGCCGAGCCCAAAGGGGAGGTGCTGCGCGTAGGGCTGCTCTTCAACCAGTCGGAGCCCCAGTCGGTGGACGCATTCGGGCGCCTGCAGGAGCTGGCCGGCGCTATGGGTGTAGAGCTGGTTTCGCGCCCCGTCAACTCGACAGCTGATGTGAAGCTGGTGGCAGGTGCGCTGCTCAATGAAGGCATCGACGCCTTTTTCGCCAATCCCGACAATACGGTATTCAGTTCTTTTGAAACCATCATCAAGGCCTGCAATGAAGCCGGCGTGCCGGTGTTCACCAGCGAAGCAGGGCTCGTGGCCCGCGGCGCGGTGGCGGCCTATGGGGCCGACATTTACCAGTGGGGCTATCAGGCCGGGGAACAGGCCGCCCGTTTCCTGAAGAACGGGCCGGCGGAGGGCCTGCAATGGGAGATGGTGAAGCTGCGCAGAAAATCCTATAACCCGGAAGCCGCCGCCCGCTTTGGCATTTCCATGCCGGCCGGCTATGAGCCGATACAGTAAAACATGGAATTTTACCTCTCCGCCCTGCTGCTCGGCCTGTGCCTGTCTTCGATGGCCCTGGGCATCTTCATCACCATGAAGATATTCCGCATCCCCGACATCACCACGGACGGCAGTTATACCCTTGGGGCAGCCGTTACAGCTGTGCTGCTCACCCGGCATTGGCCGGTTGGCGCAGTTATCCCCATCACCATGATTGCCGGAGCCCTGGCCGGCATAATGACCGGGCTGGTGCATACCAGGCTGAAAGTGGACGCCCTGCTGGCCGGCATCCTGGTCATGACGGGCCTTTATTCCGTCAACCTGTCGGTGCTCGGGCGGTCCAATATTCCCCTGCTGGAAGTGAAAACGGTTTTCGACGCCCTGGCTATATTCCCCAACCCCCTGCATAACGAACTCTGGGTGGCGGGGCTGTTCCTGTTGCTCATCAGCGGCCTGCTGGCATATATGCTGCGCACCGATTTCGGCATCGCCATGCGTGCTACCGGCAACAGCGAGTCGATGGCCCGCGCCCTGGGCATCAACCCCAGGGCCATGAAGATCACAGGGCTGGCCATCGCCAACGCCCTCACCGCCCTGAGCGGTTTCCTGGCGGCCCAGTACCAGAACTTTGCCGATATTAACATGGGCATCGGCATCGTACTGGTGGGCCTGGGCTCGGTGCTCATCGGCGACGCGCTCATCAACTGGCTGGGTGTTAAAAAAATATGGTTCCAGCTCCTGTTCATCATGGGCGGCAGCATCCTCTTCCAGATGATGCTGGCCGCCGCATTATCCCTCGGCGTCAACCCCAACCTGCTGAAACTGATCACGGCCGTTTTTGTACTGACGATCGTGGGCATCCCCAGGTTGACGGCCAGGAGGGAGTAGGGAAGGCGGAAGTCGGAAATCGGAAATCGGAAATCGGAAATCGGAAGTCGGAAGTCGGAAATCGGAAATCGGAAATCGGAAGTGGGAAGGTTTACCCGAACACGAGTGCAACGAGTGGGCGGGCGGAAATCGGAAGGTTTACCCGAACACGAGTGCAACGAGTGGGCGGGCGGAAATCGGAAGGTTTACCCGAACACGAGTGCAACGAGTGGGCGGGCGGAAGTTGGAAGGTTTACCCGAACACGAGTGCAACGAGTGGGCGGGCGGAAGTTGGAAGGTTTACCCGAACACGAGTGCAACGAGTGGGCGGGCGGAAATCGGAAGGCGGCCGAAGGGAGGCCTGTGCCGACTGAAAGGAGGCCGGGATGGGAAGTGGGAAGGAGCCAGGAAATCGCCGGAACGGTGTACCATGTACCAGGCTTTCCCAACCGCAGCCGAAGCCGGGTACGAAGCCTGGGTTAGTTTTCGAATAAATGCACTGCGATGTTTAATGTCAAAAACAAACGAGGCCGCAGAAAAGTCGCGGGGTGACTGAACTGCGGTAAAATCAAGGCGAGCCACCCCGTGACTGGCCCAACAACACACATGATCCAGCTATCCCACATCACCAAGATATTCAACCGGGGGCAGGCCAACGAGGTAGCGGCCCTGCGGGATGTAAGCCTTCAGGTTCGGGAAGGGGAATTCGTGGTGCTGGTCGGCGCCAACGGTTCGGGCAAGACGACGCTGCTGAACATCATTGCCGGGACGGAGTATCCCAGTGAAGGAGTTGTGCATTTCAGCGGCCGCGATGTGACGCGGGCGCCCGAGCACCAGCGCAGCCGATGGGTGGCGCGTGTATTCCAGAACCCTTTGGGCGGCACTGCTCCCGAGCTGAGTATTCTGGACAACTTCCGGCTGGCGGCGCTGCGCACCCGCCGAAAAACGCTGCGCATCGGCATCGACGCGGCTTTCAGGGCCGCCGTGCGCGAAAAGATCGCCGGGCTGGGCATGGGGCTGGAGGACAAACTGAACCAGCCCATGGGCGCCCTATCCGGCGGCCAGCGCCAGGCCCTCACCCTGCTTATGAGCGTCATGGACCATACCGACATCCTGCTGCTCGACGAGCCCACCGCCGCACTGGACCCCCGCTCGGCGGAGATCGTCATGCAGGCCGCCCAAAAGATTATACAGGGCTACGGCCTGGCCACGCTGTTCATTACCCATAACCTGCGGGACGCACACCGCTATGGCAACCGGCTCGTCCAGATGGCCGAAGGGCAGGTAGTGAGGGATCTGGATGCGGAGGCTAAAAGCAAACTCGCGTTGAAGGAGATGTACGAGTGGTTTGAGTAGAGGAGCAGTTGGCGCTTTGAGAGGCTATGGATGCTCCGCTCATTTCCGCGGTGCGGAATGAGCGGATACTACGCCCTTTGGGCGGCGCCCCCCTGCTGTGCCGCAGGCCGGCAGGGATACTGGCAGGGAATACTTTTTCTCAATTCACAGCATTTGCCAAACAAAGGTTGCAACTATACCCGCGCTTCCCAGGCGTTAGCGCGCCACCACCAGCTTTTCCCGGCAGGACAGGCCGTTGCTTTGCAGTTCTACCACATACTGGCCGGGAGGAAGATTTTCGGGCAGGGCAATGCTGTATTCCAGGCCGCCGAAATAGGCCGGCGCCCCAAAAATTTCCCGGCCAAGCATATCATAGAGCCTGATTTGGCCGTCAAAAGTAAGCGGCTCCGGAAAACGCATGGACAGGCCGGCGCCTGCTAAGGGGTTGGGGAAAAGGGAGAAGGAAGGGCAGGCATCTTCAGAAGTCAGTTTGGGGTATGGCGGGCCGAGTTTGAGCAACCAAATATCCGAATCCTCTTTAAGAAGGCCAGTTACTATTTCAGTCCCCATCAACAAACCGTCATCCATGGTGCGAATGAGTTCACGAGAAAACTCTGTATGCCATACTCCGAATATGCGCTCCCAAGCCTTTTGCCCGTATTTATCGACTTCGAATAACCAGGCTTTAAAAGGGCCTAAATGTGTGATGGGATTGAGTTCAAAAGAATTACTATAGGCTAAAACCACAAAATCTCCCGTTTCTAATCCTTGCAGGCCTCTTGGGGCATCTAAGCCTGAACCACCATAAGTCTTTCCAAATGTTAGATTAAAAAGGGAATCCAATAATAATAGCCAAATATCACTCTTTCCCTTCGGGTCTAAAATTTGCTGGTCAGTTGACCTGGTGCTGGCAAGCAACCAAAAGTTGCCATCGGATCTTTGTTGAAATTTTATCGGAAAATCATCATCTGAACCACCGAAAGATTTTTCCCTGACAAGTTGGCCTGTCTTGTCAATTTGAACTACCCAAATATCAGAGGCTCCTCTTGGGATACTGATATTCCCATCTTCTGACTTCGTGCTGCCAATTAATAAATATCCCTCATGTAATGGAAAAATTTGATTCACGTAATCATTCCCACTCCCACCATACGATTGTTCCCAAACTAATGCTCCATGCTTGTCTAAATTCAACACCCAAATATCATTTCCACCAAACTGTTGGCTCTTTGGCCCATCCCAGGATGAACTCCCGCCAGCCACGAGAAAACCACCCGATTCGATTTGGATAATGTCATCAGCAATATCAACACCCGTACCGCCATATGTGGTTTCCCATACTATTTCTCCGCCTTCCGTCATCTCGAACATCCAGAAATCATTGCCTTTTCCTGGCAATTCTAAAAAACCAGCGCCTACAATATTGCCATTGGGCATTACAAACCACTCTCCAATACTTTCATTCCGATTGGACCCAATAAACTTTAACCATTGTCGCTCTCCACTCTGACTAATTTTTGCCAGCCAAAGATTTGACTCCAAGGTATTTCCATAAAAGTCTCCATCCTGGCTTTCGGTATAACCTTGCAGCAGTATACTGCCATCAGGAAGTTCAAGGATATTACGGATAAAATCATTTTTACCGCCACTTAAATATATACTCCACAATGAGTCTCTTTGGCAAAATGTGGAGGTAATGGAGAAACCAAAAAATATAAAGAGTTTAATACTCCTTTTCATGATTAGAAGTGCTTAAAAAATTTCGGCCACGTCATAAACGATCATTCAACGATGAAACCTCTGGAAAGAACAGAATATTCGGTTGTCACTCGGATAAAATAAGCGCCAGATGGCCAATCACCAACCGATATGGAATGCGTTTCGGCTTGAGCAGGAGTGGCAACATATATCCTTTCACTGGCCGCATTAATTACCTCAATCTTTCGTATTGGTGCGGAATGGAATATTCTGATCACGTCATTCGCAGGGTTGGGAAAAAGAAGTAGCTCATCTATTTGGGGCCTTATCTTACCGGTTGCCTCGATTATTTCAGCCGACGGATGGTGTGCCAGGTTGGCTCCCGATGGCGGACATGCCTCAAAATAGTAAGCTTGGGTAGAAAGCCCGCAGTCATTGCCAGGCCTGATCGTGGCCTGGGCGCAAACATCATCAGGGATGGTAATTAGGGGGAATAAATCATCCGTAGCGCCGATCTCCTGAGAAATGGGATTGCCAAGCGGGCCCACAAGTGTTATCTGGTAGCGGTAGTAATCCGCATAGGGCACGCCATAAAAGATTATATCATACTGGGGCGGGGAGGAACCCGGAACCTGCACTATGCCCGGAGGGCCCACCGGCTCGGTTGGGGGGCCAACCTGAAAAGAGCGCGTGTAGGTAAGTGTTTGCCCTTGATAATCAAAAGTGATACGCACATAAGCAGGCCCCGCGCTAAGCGCCTGAAAAGTGCGTTCGTTTGGCGCGGGCGCCGCCAATTGAATCAAATTGGCGCTATATTGCCAGGTGAGGTTCTGATAATTATCGAAAGCATTGTAAAAGAAAGCATAGATTTCCGCTCCTTCACAAACATTTGAAAATTCTCCAATAAGCACTTCTTCGGCTTCCAATACCAAATTAAACTCATAATCAAGGGGAGGAATAAATTGCAAACAGGCATCATTGTCCCATCCATAAAGATCGTTATAACCATTGATATAAGAACAAAAATTTCTTTTTGAAGTGGCAGAAAAATTTAACAATCGCTCCTCTTCACTTGGACAAAATATAGGGCAATTTGATTGTCCAGGGCTATACATTAATGTACATTCACAAATATGGCCAAGCCCAAATGCGTGTCCAATTTCATGAGCAGCTGTTCGATAAATGGAAGGACGCTCTCTAGCAGAAACAGTATAGGAGAATGCCCAATAATTCCCATTATCATCATCCTCTTGAGTATCATAATGAGTTCCGCAAACTGATCGTCTTCCACTGAAAATTGTACCGCCGTCAATTCCCATACCTGGGTTTGAATCCTTCCCAGAAAAAAAGTGGACATGGTCCCTTTGAATATGGGGGAAATCATTATTCCAAAACCCTTGCACCTGATTCCACATCACTTCCAGGTCATTTGTATTGGAATAAATATCAGAGCTTTCCCAAAGATGAATAAAAGTTAAGATAATATTCAGGTTAAAATGGTTATATAAGCCATCAATTTTCATTATTTTTTCAATGACCGCGGCATTGGCATCTTCTATTTCAACTTCTCCATTTGCATCTTTAAAGAAATCCAAGAATTCATTGTCTGTTTCAATGGCAAGCTCTAAAAACCTTGAATTATTGTTCCAATTTTCATTAAATACAGAACAATCATAATGATCCCTGAATTCTAAGGGGTCACTACCTAAAGTATCTTCCATTAATGGTGCATCCGAAAGGCACCACAAGGTATCAGACGTTAGTTTTTCTTTATATAACACATAAGCCAGGGAAAGATTTTGCCCCTCTTCCGGTTCAAGCAAAAACCGGGCCGGCGTAATGAAATACAGTTCCCCTTCACGCTCAAAGGTTCCCCCCAGATAATTATCTGAAATGTAAAGACGGGCTTTCTGAAGCGTATCGTAATTTACCAAACCTTTGTAGGTATTGCAGGGCCCTTTCTGATAAACCTGCCTGCCTCCGGATGTTTCAACTTCCACCCTGAAATCGCTGGCTCGGATATCATGCTCTTGCAGTTGAAAAAACCAGGCGCTATCCCGAATGGCCAATTGGATTTCAAAAAGGCCTTCCTGGCTTTTTACATAAGCATTCAATTCAGGCATATCCATTTGGAAAGCTTCGAAAAAGGAAAACTCGGAAGCTAATTCATGGTATTGCGAGTGAGTCAGGCCAGCTGGCGCCCACTGAGCCGAGTAACTTTCTTGTGCGTATCCACCCAGGCGGCTTGCCGGTATCAGGGACAAGGCTAAGATAATTGAATAGAGGAAATTGCTATGCGTAACGGGGGGGGGGGTATCAGTCTTTTCATGGCGTCAGTGTTTGATTGGAAAAAACGTACGATTAATGCAATGTTAATCTGATTTTTGGAAAGTTGCAATATCGGGAATGGGTTATTTTGATTTGGAAATAAAAAAGGCATTTTCTTTTTCATTTCATTCTAATCAAAATCACCCCCGCCGGAATCACCGTCAGCCCCCCGATCGCCGCCACCGGCCAATTCAATCCCAGGGCATCCGCGATAATGCCGGTGAGCAGGGCGCCGATGGCGTAGCCCAGGCCGCGCCACAGGCGGAACACGCCGATGCTCTCAGCCCGTTGCTGCGGGTGGGTATAGTCGGCAATGGCCGCCAGGAAGGTAGGGTAAACGATGGCTGTGCCCAGGCCGAGCAGGGCGGAAAGGCTGATCAATTGCCAGTTGGTTGTTGCAGGGATAAATAACAGTAGCGCCAGCCCCCGCATCAGCATACCCCAGAACAGCATTTTATTTTTGTCCAGGTGATCGGCCAGCTTGCCGGTGAGCAACTGCCCCAGTCCCCAGACGATGGGGTAGATGGAAACCTCCATGCCGCCGACAAATGCGTTGATGCATAGGTGCAGAAAGGGCCGCGGCCAGTCACGGGCTGACTCGCCTTGATTTTGCCAGGGTTCAGTCAGCTCGTGACGCGCAACACCACCACCTTCTGCGCACAATACCGGAACAAATGATACCCCGCCCCGCCTTCAGCGACCACCTGCATCATCTTTTCTCCATCGGTAACGCGGGTGGCGCCAACGATATCCGCCTTCTTCTCGAATAACAAGTCGGGGATAAAACTGCTGGTAGGGCCGGTGAGTACAACAGTACTGTTTTCCGGTATCAGCTCAAGCAGGCCGTCGAGGCTGCGGTTGGCCATGGTGGAGCCGGTGATGATCACAATGTCAGATTCCGCCAGTACCCGGCCGGCCTCAGCGGCGGGCACGAAATAATGGCGGTCTTCGGGCGACAGGGCATCGGGGTTCAGTTCCAGCACCTGAAAAGGGGCGCCGGATTCCTTTAACCTCCGGATGTAGGACCGGAAAGCCCCTACCACCGTTACTTTCCGCTGCCCGGAAATGTCCAGGAAATCAAAAGGGTCTTTGTTTTCAAAGAGGTGGTAATGTTCCGAAGTCATCACGCTGGAGGAAAGCGCATTCAGGACGGCCACTTTCAGGCTGTCGCGAAACTGGCTGTGGTTGTCGCCGAAAAACAACTCCCTGACCGTTTGGCCCACAATATTTGCGGGCGTGAACGGCCCGAATTCGCGCCGGCCATACTGCCAGGCGGACGCCTTATTGGCATGCGTGCTGGCGATGCCGTAGGCCTGGCCGGACAATTTTACACCGGTCAGGAAAGCGCCGATGCGCACGGCTTCTATTTTGATCTTGTCCGGTTCAAAGCCGAATCGGCGGACGAGGATTTCCAGGGTTTTATCGATCATGCTTCCCGTTTTAAAAAAGCTATCCTGCGACAAGCCGGAAAATTAAAGGGAAAATTTGTAACTATTCAGTTTGGAATGCGGGCCTGTGGCCCGCGAAATGATAATCAGGGAGCCTTTGGATGGGCTTTGCCTGCGGCCCGGGGCGCAGGCCCGCGTTCCAGATTGCAACAAAGGAGCCCTAAATAGTTTCGAAAATTTGTTGTAACTCCCGTATTTTTATAGGCAGCCGAAAAATTTAACACCCATCCCCCATGTGCATTTTACTTTACCTGTCCATGCTTCCCGCATGGTTTTTCGGGGAGCCTGCGCCGGCCGCCGGGCATCCTTCCGGCATCGTGGAGATATGCGACAATGGCCTGGATGACGATGCCGACGGCCTGATCGACCTGAATGACCCGGATTGCGGCTGCCCTCTGGTTGAGCCCGTTTCCCTCATTCCCAACCCCTCCTTTGAAGGCCAGGAATGCTGTCCGTCCAACCGCTCGCAAATGGATTGCGCAGCCGGCTGGATACAGGCCTCCACGCCTACTACCGATTACCTGCACAGCTGTGGCTGGATGGGCTGGGAAGACCTGCCTGTGCCCCTGCCCCTGCCCGACGGGGAAGGCTGCATGGGTTTTCGCGACGGGCGCGCGGGCGGCGGCTTCGGCCAGGAACAACCGCAGCCCAACTGGAAGGAATACGCCGGCGCCTGCCTGACGGCTCCGCTGCGGGCCGGCGTGTACTACCGCTTCGAATTTTTCATCGGCTTCACCCACCGGGAAAATTCTCCGCCCACCATCCTGTCCTTTTTCGGCGCCACCGACTGCGCCGCACTGCCTTTTGGCGAGGGGCGGGCCGATTTCGGCTGCCCCACCAACGGCCCCGGCTGGATGCAGCTGGGCTCCGTGCCTATTCAGGGCGTCAACCAATGGAAAAAAGAGGAGATCAGCTTCACCCCGCCCGTCGATATTTACGCCATCGCCATCGGCCCGAATTGTACCGAGAACCCTGCCGATGTTAGCTACTACTACTTCTTCGACAACCTGGTGCTGGCCGAACAGAAGGAGTTCGAATTCCAGGTAAGTGCAGTCGATAACCCCTGTTCCGAAACTTTTTCCCTGCGCATTCCCTACAGAGATACGCTTCAGTACCAGTGGTATAAAGACGGCATAGCCCTGCCTGGAGAGACGGCCCCCGAACTGGAGGTGGCGGGGCAGCCGGGCAACTACCAGGTGCGGCTTCTGGGGCCCGGCAGTTGCCGCGTCACCAAAATCTATCAGTACAGGATACCTGTGATCAAATCGGAGGCAAGCGCCAGCGTGTGCTATGGGGAGCCCTATGCTTTCGGCTCCAGGATGCTGAGGGAAAGCGGGGTGTATTACGACACCCTCAGGACGGCCGAAAACTGCGACAGTATCGTCCGGCTAAGCCTGGAGGTGTTGGAGGAAATAAGGGATACCGTATCTGCCCGGATATTTGAGGGCGAGCATTTCAGGGTGGGCCCCAACCGCTATTCCAGGCCCGGCAGCTATACGGCCGTGCTGCCCTCCCGTCAGGGCTGCGACAGCCTGGTGCATCTGATCCTGGACACGTACAAGCTTTACATCCCCAACGCCTTCTCTCCGAACGGCGACGGGCGCAACGACACCTTCGGGCTATTTGGCGGCGAGGGGCTGCAGGAGGTGCTCCGGCTGCGGGTCTTCGACCGCTGGGGAGGCCTCGTCTTCGAATCGGCCGGCCAGGGCGGGCTGCAGCAGGCCTGGGACGGAACGGTGGGCGGGCGGGCCGCCGCGCCGGGCAATTACGCCTATCAGGCCATCATCCTTTTCGATGACGGGAAGGAACGGGAGGTTGCCGGTTCGGTAGCCCTGCTCAGGTGAGTTGAGGCTGCCCTGGAAGGGAAAACGGGCTCTTTACCGGGCGGACTGTATCTTAAACAACATCAGCCTGGCGATATTCTCTGCCCGGGTGCGGGCTTCGGCGGCATTTTCCCCTTCAAACAATTCGTCGAGGGTTTCATGGAAAAGCCGGAGCCATTCTGAAAATTCAGCCTCTGTAAGGGGCGTAATCCGGCTCAGCTCGATGTGTTTTATCATCGGGTTCCCCTGATAGGATTGCTCCCCCAGCAGAATGCTGCTCCAGAAGGAATACATCCTGGGCAGGTGGTGCGGCCAGTCAACCTTTGCCACGTCCGTAAAAATATAGCCAAGCGTCAGGTTCCTTTTTACCTTTTCGTAAAAAGTGTCCACCAGGGTTTCCACGTCATCCCGGCTTTCAATATCTGGTTTCATTAGCCTTTTTTTACCTGATAAACGAATGGCGGCGCCCGGCCGTTCAGGGTTCCAACTTAAAAATGCGCTCCATGCGCACCCACTTCTCTCCTTCCTTTGCCCAGGGCAGCGCCTGCTGGAAAACGGCCATCAGGCTTTCCCATTCCTGGACTTTGGGGTTGTCCGCGTCCATCCGGGCCTTTCGTTCGAAGGAAAAGGATTCATCTGCTTCGATGATCATGAACAGGCGGTTGCCCGTCAGGTATATCTCCATGTCGGTGATGCCGGCATCGGTGATGCTTTTGATGATCTCCGGCCATACATTCCCGGGCGCGTGGTGCGCTTTGTAGGCTTCAATGAGGGCCGGTTCGTCTTTGAGGCCGAGGGCGAGGCAATAGCGCATCTGTTATTTATTTATTGGTTGCTGTGATTTTGCCGGCTAAAGCGTATGCTAACCATACAGCCATGAGGCTGCCCCGGAAAATCCAGGATGGGAATGGTGGAATGGCGCTATACGTGCCGGCGCATGAATCGGGATGCATTACCCCATTACTCCACCACTCCATCCCCTGGCAGCGAGGGCTTTCCGGGGCGCCCAAGCATTTATCCCACCTACCCTCACGCAGCCTGCACCCGCAGGCGGCGGGCGGCGAAGCCATAGAACGCCACCACTGCGAAACAGAACAGGGGAACGAAAAAAGCGTAGTGGATGCTGCCGGTGAGGTCCGACACCTTGCCCTGCAGGCCGGTCAGTACGGCGCCGCCCAGGATAGCCATGATGAGCCCCGAGCCGCCGATCTTGGTGTCCTGCCCCAGCCCGCGGAGCCCCAAGCCGTAAATGGTAGGGAACATCAGCGACATACATGCGGAAATGGCGACCAGCGCATAGACTGCCGTTTGCCCCCTGCCGAAGATCACCCCTGCCGTGAAGGCCATGGCCAGCAGCGCCATGGCCAGCAGCAGGCGCCTGGGTTCGATAAACCGCATGAGGAAGGTGCAGGCGAAACGGGAAGCCAGGAACAGGATCAGGGCAGCAAGGTAGTAGGAAGCAGCCTGATCCTCGTTGAGCTTCAGTTCCTGCATGACATAGCGGATGGTGAACGACCATACGCCGATCTGCGCCCCGACATAAAAAAACTGCGCCACCACGGCCCATACGTAATGAGGCCGCCGGATAAGCCGCCTGAATGCCGAAATGAAGTCGATGTTGTCGTCTTCATCCGATGCCTTCGGCATTTTGGTGAAGGCGATGGCCAGCCACAGGGCGAGCAGAAAAAAGGCGACGCCCACATAAGGGCCCATCACGGCGCCGAGTTCTTCCGCCTGAATGGCCTGCAGCTGTTCCGGGCTCATGGCTGCGCGCTGCGCCGCGTCGGCCTGGTTGAGGTTCGACAGAATGAAAAACTTGCTGAGCAGCACCCCGATGATGGAGCCGATCGGGTTAAAGGACTGGGCGAAGTTCAGGCGCCGCGTGCCCGTTTCCTCCGGCCCCATGGCGATGATGTACGGATTGGCCGTCGTTTCCAGTATGGACAAGCCTCCGGCCAGGATGAACAGGGCCGTCAGGAAATGGCTGTAAACCATGGTCTGGCTGGCCGGGTAAAACAGCAGCGCCCCCGCGATGAACAAGCCCAGCCCGATCAGTACGCCGGCCTTGTACGTAAACTTTTTGATCAGGATGGCCGCCGGGATGGCCAGGCAGAAGTAAGCCCCGTAAAAGGCATACTGCACGAAGGCCGTCTGGTAGTCCGTCATGCTCATGATCCGCTTGAAGGCAGCCAGCAGGGTGTCGGTCATGTTGTTCGCCAGGCCCCACATGAGGAAGAGGCTGGTGATGAGGGCGAAGGGAAGCAGGGGTGTGTGTCTGGGTGTCATATTGATGTATTGCTGTAAGTTGTTGGACACATTTATTGTTACTTATACTGCTTCGGAAATGCGGCGTCAATAGCATTGTTCCTGGGGCTAGGGGTATATTGTTGGATTGTTATATTGTTGGATTGTTATATTGTTGGATTGTTATATTGTTGGATTGTTATATTGTTCTGCTAAATATCTCCAGCTACTTATTGCCATTTGCCTTCCGGGTGGGCCGTTCTCTCCAAGCCATGTTTTCAGCCAGCGATATGACAATATGGCCATATAAGCATACTGAAAGGCAGAGGCTCAGGGCGCGGCGCCTGGCCGGCCGGGAGCAGCGCAGCGCCTTTGCTCCGCCCTCACGTCAGCGCCCGGTCCAGATGCACATAACCGCCATCCACGACCAGAAACTGGCCGGTGGTGTGGGCGGACCGGCCCGAGAGCAGGAAAACGGCCATGGCGGCGATCTCTTCGGCGGTGGTCATCCGGCGGCCGAGGGGTATTTTGGAAACGATCTCCTGTTCTTTGCGGGCGGGGTCCTCGAAGCTGGTGTCCAGCCACTTCCGGTAGAGCGGCGTCATTACTTCCGCAGGCAGGATGGCGTTCACGCGGATGCCGTATTCCAGCAAAGCCGCTGCCCACTCGCGGGTCAGCGCCAGTTGGGCGCCCTTCGAAGCAGCATAACCGGATGTGTTGCCCTGCCCGGTGAGGGCCACCTTGGAACTGATGTTCACGATGGAGCCCTTCGCCGCCTTCAGATGGGGCAGCGCGTAGTGCGCCAGGTCATAGTAGTGGAAAAGGTTGAGCCGGATGGAGCGGCGAAAAGCCTCGGGGCCGGCTTCCAGGCCGGCGCCGTCGTTCATGCCTGCGTTGTTGACGATGCCGTCGATCCGGCCGTAGCGTCGGGCCGTTTCCTCCACAACCCGGCGGCACTGCGCTGAATCCTGCAGGTCGCCGATGACGTAAAAGGACTCCCGGCCGGCTGACTGCAGCTCCCGGGCAAGCGCCACGGTTTCTTCTCCGGAACGGGTGGCCATAACGGGGACGCCGCCCTCCGCAGCAATAGCTCGGGTAATGGCCGCTCCTATCCCCTTGGAGCCGCCGCTGACGATGAAAACTTTGTTGTCCAGGTTGAGGTCCATCGATCTGGGTCTAAAGGCTTAAAGGCGGCAGGGGGAGCCCTGCCTGCCATAAAAATCAGGAAAAGCGGCCGAATCCTGCTCAATACGGCCGTCTTTTTTTAAATTTTGGGAAAATTCCGGGGAATGCGGGCCTGCTGCCCTCGAGATGATAATCAAAGCGCCTTTGGAGAGGTATTACCGGCGTCGCGGGCCACAGGCCCGCGTTCCAAATAATGCAGCCAGGGAATCCTGGAATAGTTTCCATTTTTTTTAAAACCCCAACTCATGATCATCGACGCGCATCAGCATTTCTGGAAATACAACCCCCGACAGCACGCCTGGATCAGCGATGAAATGGCCGTGCTGAAGCAGGACTTTCTGCCTGTGCAGCTGAAATCGGTTTACCGGCAGTATGGCATCGGCGGCTGCGTGGCCGTGCAGGCCGATCAGTCGGAAGCGGAAACGGCATTCCTGCTCGGCCTGGCGGAACAGCATGATTTCATCAAAGGGGTGGTGGGCTGGGTGGACCTGCGGGCCGCCGATGTCGAAGAACGGCTGCAGTATTTCAGGGGCTTCACAAAGCTGAAGGGCTTCCGGCACATCGTTCAGGATGAGCCCGCCCCGGACTTTATGCTCCGGCCGGATTTCCAGCGGGGCCTGGCTTTGCTGCATCCGTACGGTTTCACCTATGACATCCTCATTTACCCCAGCCAGCTCGAAGCCGCGCTGAGGGTAGTAGAGCGTTTCCCGGGCCACCATTTCGTGATCGACCATATTGCAAAACCCGACATCCGGACGGGACAGATGGGAACCTGGGCGGAATACATGAAGGCCATTGCCGCCAACCCCCGGGTTTTCTGCAAGATATCAGGCCTGGTTACCGAAGCCGACTGGCGCCACTGGACGGTGGAAAGCTTTTTCCCCTATCTGGATATCGTTTTTGAAGCCTTCGGAACCGAGCGGCTGATGTTCGGCTCCGACTGGCCGGTATGCCTGCTGGCCGCCGATTACGGGCAGGTGAAGGGCATCCTGGAACGATATGCAGAACCACTCTCGGGCTGGGAAAAGGCGGGGATATGGGGTGGAAACGCAGCAGCTTTTTACGGGCTGTAATTCCATGCCGGGCGCTGACGGGCGTCATTGCATTTGCCCCGGCTGCATCCGTATATTGATAATAAAAAATGCGGTTCTCCAACCTCTTGTTGTTTGCAGCCATGCTTATGCTCACCCCAAAACAGGACGCCATGAAACTATCAAGTGATGTTTTTGTCAACAACGGGGCTATCCCGAAAAAGTACACCTGCGACGGGCTCAACGTCAATCCCCCGCTCCGGATCGAGCACGTGCCCGACAAAGCCCGTAGCCTGGCCCTCGTGGTCGACGACCCCGACGCTCCGATGGGGACCTGGGATCACTGGGAAGTGTGGAATATCATGCCCAAAACTACCACCATCGCTGAAAATTCCGTGCCCGGAACGGAGGGGAAGAACAGCTGGGGGCAACGCGCCTATGGCGGCCCCTGCCCGCCCCGGGGCACGCATCGCTATTTCTTCAAACTCTACGCCCTCGACACGGAGCTGAAACTGGCCGCCAGCACTGACAAAAAAACCCTGGAAAGAGCCATGGAAGGCCACATCCTGGCCAAAGCGGAACTGATCGGGCTGTACCAGCGCAGCCGTTGAGTTTTGTAAAAAAAGGCAAGCACAGGCCGGGCGCTTTAACGCATCACCAATCCATCGGGCGCTGCTTCCTCGCCGAATCCGGGGAAATTATCCAGGGCGTCATAGATGGTGCTCAGGATGCGGCGGCGCGTTTTCATTTTATTCAGCCTGTAGTTGTTCATGGAGGGGTAGGTGCGGTTGGCGAGGAAAACGAATACCAGTTGTTTGTCGGGGTCTGCCCAGGCGCAGGTGCCGGTGAAGCCGGTATGGCCGAAGGTGTTTTCTGAGGCTTCGGGCGGCAGGTTTATCCATTTATCCGGGTCGAGTTGAGGCATGTCGAAACCGAGCCCCCGGCGCGTTTCCCCCGGGTGGCGGGCGGTAAATTCCCGGATGGTGGCGGGCTGAAGAAACTGCTGCCCGCCGTATTGCCCTTCGTTGAGCAGCATCTGCATGATCACGCCCACGTCGTAGGCCGTGGCGAAGAGCCCCGCGTGGCCGCTGACGCCGCCCAGCATGGCGGCGCCCATATCGTGGACATAGCCGTGCACCGTTTGAAGGCGGAAGTAGTTATCCCGTTCGGTAGGCGGGATGCGGGTAAGAGGGAAATATTTCCAGGGGTTGTAGGTGATCGTTTTCAGGCCCAGGGGCCGGTAGAAGTGGGTGGCCAGGTACTCGTCCAGAGGCTGCCCGCTGAGGTGTTGCACCATGCGGGCGATGAGGTAAAATCCCAGGTCGCTGTATTCGTAATTCCGCCTGCTGCTCAATCTCGAATCGTATATCTGCCGCCAGATATTTTTCTGAAAGTCATCCCTTAGGAAGAGGTGGTTGGCCACCGGCACTGAATAGCCGGGTTCCGGGCTTTGGCGGTAATATTCCGGCCTTTGCCGCACTTTTCTGCGGCGCGTCGTCATGGTCTGTTTGTAAAAAGGTATCCAGCCTTCCAGGCCTGCGCGGTGGGCCAGGATGTCGCGCAGCACCAGCGTTGCCTTATTGGAGCCCTCCAGCTCGGGCAAATAGCGAACGATAGGCGTATCGAGGCTGAGCAGGCCCTGCTCATAGAGCTTCATCACCGCCAGGGCAGCCCCGGTGATCTTGGTGAGGGAGGCGAGGTCGTAGAGGTCATCGGTGCGCACGGGCTGAAGCTGGCGGTAGGTGTGGTAGCCGAAGGCTTTCTCATAAATGACGTGGCCATCCTTTGCGACGAGCACTACACAGCCGGGCGTCGCCCTGGCCGCGATGGCGCCGGCGGCGATCTCATCGATGCGGGCCAGTGTGCTGCTGTCGAGCCCACCGAAAGCCGGCGGCGCAAAGCCGAAGCGGGAAACCTGGCGGGTGAATACCCCCGTCTCGAAGCTGCTGCGCGGCGAGGCCGTCACCGGCAGCCGCCCCTTCAGGGCAATGGCTCCGAAGAGGGCCTGGGCGGCGAGGTCCTGGGTGACGGGGTCTTCGTCATAGGCTTCCAGCACCCACTCCATATCGTCAAAATTGCGGAGGCTGTAAGGGTTGCCGAATACGACGAGTACAACCCGCGTTTCGCGCTGAAGGGCGCGCAGGAAACTGAGGGTTCCGGGGGTAATGCCCCAGTTGTCGCTCGCCTTGCTCCCCATGTCGTGCAGGCTGACGATCACGGCATCCTTATTTTTCAGCTTTTGGATCAGCTCCTGGCTCCTGGCGGAAGATATGTCGCGCCCAACCTGCAGAACCGGCATTTGCTGGTAGGCCAGCAGGCGCTCCTGGAAGGGCGTTTGCCTGGAGGCTCCGATGCTCAGGGAAGCCAGTTGCAGGGTGTCGAGCTTCCGGAAGGGAATGAGCCCTTCGCGGTTGCGCACCAAAGTGAGGGCGTTGGCTATGAGTTCGCGCTTGAGCGCGACGGCCTGCGGCGCGTTGAGCGCCTGGCGCAGGCTGTCGGGCGGAGGGAGGGGTACATAATGGGTGAGCCCCAGCCGGTATTTGGCCCACAGTATCTTCTTCACGCTGTGTTCGATCCGTTCCCAACTGATCCGGCCCTCGCTGATGTATTTTCTGATCTCGGACACTGAGGCTTCCAGGTCCTCCGGCAGCAGTAGTATGTCGTTGCCGGCGAGCAGAGCTTCGGCCTCCACCTGGCCGCTGCGGAAGTGTTTGGTGACGCCTTTCATCTCCAGGGCATCGGTGAAGATGAGCCCTTCAAAACCGATTTCCTCCTTCAGCAATTTCGTGATGGCCTTGTCGGACAGGGTCGTGGGGCGGTTTTCGCGATCGTCGAGCGCGGGCACGTTCAGGTGGGCGACCATCATGCTGCCGATGCCGTACTGCGACAGGAGCCGGAAGGGGAAGAGTTCGATGCTGTCGAGCCGCTCCCGGCTGTGGGTGATGACGGGCAGGTCGAGGTGGGAGTCCACATCGGTGTCGCCATGGCCGGGAAAATGTTTGGCGCAGGCGAGTATGCCGTTGTCTTCCATGCCCTTGGCGTACATATAGCTCTTCACGGCCACATTATACCGCCCTTCCCCGAAGGAACGAGTATTAATGACGGGGTTGGCGGGGTTGTTGTTGACATCGGCTACGGGCGCGAAGTTGATGTGCACGCCCACCAGGCGCATCTGCCGGGCAATTTCCCTGCCCATGTCGTACAGCAGGCGGTTGTCCTGTATGGCGCCCAGCATCAGTTGGCGGGGAAAGCTGATGGTGCTGTTTTTCATGCGCATGCCCAGGCCCCATTCTCCATCGATGCCGACCAGAAGGGGCGCCGGCTGGGCCAGCATCTGGTACTGGTTGGCCAATTCAACCTGCTTTTCCGGCGTGCCCTGGAAAAAGCACAGCCCGCCCACATGGTATTTTTCGATCTGCGACATCACCTTGTCGACGTGCTCCTGCCCCAGGTCGGAGTGGGCCCGGATCATGAATAACTGCCCCAGGCGCTGCGCCTCCGTCATGGCGTTGTACACCGAATCCACCCACTGCTGCCCGGAGGGCGGGCTGCCCTGCCCGGCAGCGGCAAAGGAAGAAAAAACAAGGGCTATGCCTGCGGTCAGAACCGGAAAAAAAGGCCGTCTCTCTTTCATGTACTTTGGTATTGAATGTTCAGTTTTTGGCTCCATCGGTTGTGGCCCAGGGGTGTAGAGGCTGCGGCTGTATAGGCCCACTACTGCGTAGGCCCGCGACTGCGTAGGCCCAGGGCCGTGTAGGCCCACGACTGTGTAGGCCCAGGACCGTGTAGGCCCGCGGCTGCGTAGGCCCAGGGCTGTATAGGCCCACGACTGTTTTGGCCCAGGGCTGTATAGGCCCAGGGCTGTGTAGGCCCAGGGCTGTGTAGACCCACGACTGAAGTCGTGGGTTATTGGGGGTATTTGGGGTCCAGTTGGGCGGCTTTGCGGCGGTACTCTTCGGCCAGGCCGGTATTGCCGAGCTGGGAGTGGGCCAGATGGAGGTTCCACCATGCCTCCGCATTATCCGGCGCCTGCTGGCTGGCCAGGGTGAAAAACTCCACTGCAAGCGCCGGGTTTTGGTTGATGCCATGTGCTACGCCCAGCAGGCGTAACACGTCGTAATCCTTCGGCAGCAGTTCGTATGCTTTTGTGAGGTATGTAAGCGCCAGGCTCAGGTCGTTTTTTGATTCGCCGTAATATCGCCCCGCATCGCGGTAGGTGATGCCCAGGTTGCGCCGGGCGTCGGCATAATTGGGGTCGATGGCAAGAGCCTTGTTGTAGGCGTCGATCGATTTTTCGTATTCCTGCAGGTAGTTGTGAGCGTTACCCAGCAGCAGGTAGGCATTCTTGTAATTGGGGTGGATGGCCAGCGCCTGTTCGAGGTGTCCGATGGCCTCCCGCAGCATGGCCGGGCGCCGGGCCTCGTTTTCCGGTTTGACCGACTGGGTGATGAGTTCACCTCCCACCGCATTTCTGAGTTTGGCGCTGTTGGGCGAGTTGGCGATGTCGGTAGTGAAGAGGGTGTAGTTGTCCTTCCAGGCCATATTGCGCACGATGGTGCGGGCGGAAAAGGCAAGGGTAACGGCTGCAAGCACCGCCAGCACTACAGTGAAGTGGCGGAAAGCCAGCGGCTGTCCCTCCCCTGCCTGCCGGGCGGCCCAGCGGCACCCCAGGATGGCGAGCGCCAGGCAGAAGCCCGCCGAGGGCATGAACATCAGGCGTTCGGCCATGTGCGTTCCAATGGGAAACAGAAGGTTGGAAACGATGGACAAGGTGGCCAGGTAGTAGAGGATGGCAAAACTCAGGGGATCCTTCTTCGGCAGGCGGAACACGGCGTAACCCAGCATGGCCAGATAAACCAGCAAGCTCAGCAGCACCCCCCCGTCGCCGAAGTCCATAACCCCGACCTGCCGGGGGTAGTAGTCGTGTGTGAGCACCAGAGGCAGGAACAGCAATTGTACGTATTTGCCCAGCGTAAAGAGCACGGTAGCCAGGCGCTCGCCCGGTGTGAAGTCCACATACTGGTTGCCCACCAGCTTGATGAAGGGGTTGTTCATCATTTCCCGGACCGGCTCGCCGATGCCCCAGCCCATCACCGAGTAGCGGATGATGAGGAAAAGGGCCGCCGCCACCGCCAGCGGGAGGCTCTGCCGGACGATCTGCCCTGCACTGGCTTTGGTGAAGAAGTAGTAGGCCAGGGGCGCCACCGCCAGGAAAGTAATGGCATTTTCCTTGGACATCAGCCCCAGGAAAAAGGCGATGCCCGCCAGCACATTCAGCAGGGGTTTATTCTCCCGGTATGCCCTCAGGGAAAAAAAGAGGGCGGCCAGGCTGCCCAGCAGCGCCACCATCTCATCGGCCCCCTTGATGTTGGCCGCCACTTCCGTATGGATGGGGTGGGCGGCAAACAGCAGGCTGGCGGCAAAGGCGATGAAGTAAGCCCGCGCCTGCCCCTGCGCCGGGCGGAACAACTGGAGCAGCAGGAGGTAAAACACCATCACCGTCAGGCCGTACAGCAAGCCGTTGACGAGGTGCCCTACAAAAGGGGATTTGCCGAATAGCTGGTGCTCCAGGGCAAACAGCACCAGCGTCAGGGGGCGATAGCGGCCGCCGGCCACCAGGTTTGCTTTGCCTTCTTCCTTGAAGAAACCGTAAAAAGTGTCCTTCGACAGGATGCCGGGAATCCCCTTCAGGCCGTCCTGCACGAACATATTGTCGTAAATGACGATGGCGTCGTCGAGGGTGTAGTCGTGTAAAAGGGTATTGGCGTACAGCAGGAAGCTGAAAGCGAAAAGCGCCCACTTCATCAAACGGGTATTGCTGGACCAGGCGGGAAAGCCCTTCAGCCCTTCCGCCGCCCTGGCCGGGGCCGGTGGCATTGCCTGCTGCTGCCTTGAATTCTTCTTCTGTTTCGACATGGCCCTGAAGGTGCGCTTTGGTACGGATGACCGAAAATATTGATTTTTTTGAATCCACGGTAAGAGGCTGTTGGAAAAATGCATTTCTTTATCCTTATGAAAAGCATCAAGGAACTGCTCGGCCTGCTGGAACTGGAGGCCATCGAAGAGAACTTTTTCCGCGGGCAAAGCCGCAGTGTGGGCAGCCGCCGCGTTTTCGGGGGGCAGGTGCTTGCCCAGGCCCTGCAGGCAGCTATCCGCACCGTGCCGGAAGGCCGCCAGGCGCATTCCCTGCACGCCTATTTCATCCTGGCCGGCGACATCGAACTGCCCATCATCTTCGAAGTGGACCGCATCCGCGACGGCGGCAGTTTTAACACCCGCCGCGTAAAGGCCATTCAGCGGGGGCAGGCCATTTTCAATATGTCGGCTTCTTTTCAGAAATTGGAAGAGAGCTTCGAGCATCAGATCAGCATGCCCAATGTGGCGCCTCCCGAGGGGCTGTTGAACTGGGACCAGCTCGTGGAGGACTTCGGCGACAAATTGCCGGAGAGCCTCCGGCGCTTCCTGGAGATCGACCACCCTATCGAGTTCCGGCCCGTCGAGCGCATCTCTCCAAGCATGTTGTCCGGCAGGCAACAGCCGCTGCGCCATGTCTGGATGCGCTCCAAGGGGGCCATGCCCGACGAGCCCGGCGCCCATCAGGCCGTGCTGGCCTATGCTTCCGACTATAACCTGCTGACTACGGCCCTGCTGCCCCACGGCGGCCAGGCCGCCTTCGGCAGCGTCCAGTTGGCCAGCCTCGACCATGCCATGTGGTTCCACCGCAGCTTCCGGGCCGACGAATGGCTGCTCTACGCCATCGACAGCCCCAGCGCTTCCGGGGGCCGCGGCTTTACCCGCGGCAGCATCTTCGACCAGGAAGGACGGCTCGTGGCCTCCGTTGCCCAGGAAGGGCTGATCAGGGCGGTGAAGCGGTAGTTCAGTAGTCAGTGCGCAGTATGCCCGTGCGCAGGGCTGCCTCTGTTACCGGGCCGACGAAAGGCGCCTTGGAAGTTTAGTTCAGGCTTTTCATATACGCAATCACCAGGTCGCGGATGTCATTCCGGACGGTTTGCCCCTTCACGCTGAGCTGATCGCGTTTTTCGTATTTGAAATCCTTCAGAAAGCCCAGGTTGGCTTCCTTGCCGCTGGCTACGAACTCGGGCAGGACGAGGCTGTACTGTTTTCCCACACTGACCGCCTGTCCGTTGACATGCCACTTGCCGTTGATGTTCTCCACGTTTTTGATCTGGAAATACCCTCCTTCCGTGCGGTTGGTGATCAGGCCAATTTCCAGGGCCTTTTCCAGGACGTTGCCGGGCAGTTCCATGCGGCTGATGGGGCCGCCGAAGGGGAAAGTGCGCAGCACGTCGTACTGGGTGACGGCGCCCGTGATGTCGTCGTCCATGCGCATGGAGCCGCTGTTGATGAGGTAGATGTCGGCGCCGGGCCAGGCGGCTTCGAAGGCGTCGACGGTGATGCGGCCGTAGTTGGTGGGGTGGCTGCGGACGTCCACCTCCTTGCATTCGAGGGGTTCCTTGGCGAAGAACACCTGTTCGTCGGGTATATAACCCATGCCGCGCATGATCTTGTCCACATCGCCCTGCCATTTGTCCACCACGGCCTGGGTGGCGGGGTCGTCGGGTATGCTGTCGTCGATCTTCATCAGGCTGGTGCGTACGCGGGAGAAGCCGGAAGCAGGATTGTAGGCCACCCGGTGGATGTAGGCCGTTTTGGCGTTGGCGTCGGCCTTGGTGATGATGGTGTTTTCCACGTAGTGGTTCATATTGGTGTGGTCGTGGCCGCCGAGGAAGAGCAGCACGCCGGGCACTTCTGCGGCCAGCGCCTGGTCGTCGGCCACTGCCAGGTGGGTCAGGGCGATGACGATGTCGGCCTGGGGTTTTACTTTCTCATAGGTTTCCCGGAAGGTTTCCACCACTGGTTTGTAGTGCACGTATTCCTTCTGGTTGAAGGGCAAAACCACGCCGATAATGCCCACCCGGAGCACGCCGCCCTGCGGGTTGCGGAACTCGCGGATGATGTATTCCGGGATGGGCCTGTCCTGGCCCTTCACCATTTGCCTGAAGGGGCGGAGCTGGCCGCCGTCGGCGCGTTGGGCGTTGCACACGGTGAACTCAAAGGTGCTCTGGTTGATGCGCTTCTGCAGCAAATCTGCGTCGCTGAGGTCGAACTCGTGGTTGCCGAAGGTGGCGTAGTCCAGGCCCATGGCGTTGAGGACTTCCACCATCTGCAGCCCGGCGATGCGCTCGCCGCTTTCCTGTTTGAGGGTGCCGATAAGGGAGGGGCTCAGGAAGTCGCCGGCAATGACGGCGATGGTGTTGGGGTTTTCGCTCAGCAATTCCTTCTTCAAGGTGGCCACGCGGGCCAGCCCCCCGGCCTTGCCCCCTTCCAGGGGCGAAATTTCATACACGTCGTTGATCTGGAGGATGGTGAACTCGATGTTGCCCGCTGCGGGAGCGACTACTGTTTTTTGCGTGCTGGTGCAGGCTCCCGACAACAGGAGCAGGGCCAACAGCCAGAAGGTGGAACGGAAACGCATGGCTTGTTTTTGCCTAAAAGTAAGCATTGCGTTGAGCTGTTGCAAGCCAAAATCCGGCGCCATTTTTTTATATTGCACAAAAACGAGGCATGACCTACCAGTTCCAACTCCTGCAAACCACCCGAGAGAACATGTCCACACTGCTCGAAGGCCTGAGCCTGCGGCAGTTGAACCACATCCCGGAGGGCTTCGGCAACAACCTGCTCTGGAATGCCGGCCACGTGCTGGCCACCCAGCAGTTGCTGCTCTACGGCCTGTGCGGGCAGGAGATGCTGCTGCCCGACACCTTCATCGAGGCATTCCGCAAGGGAACCCGCCCGGAGGAGCCCTGCGATGCGGAAATGGCCGCTTTCATCAAAAGCAGGCTGATGCCCACCGCCCAGCAGCTCGCCATGGATTACGAGCGGGGGCTGTTCCAAACCTTCACGCCATACCAGGCGAGCTACGGCATCGAACTGAAGGATTTCGGGCAGGCGCTGCAGTTCGTCAACGTGCACGAAGGGCTGCACCTGGGGTACATGATGGCCATGAAGAAGCGGATTTAGCAATCAACACAAAGCGGGGAGTGCGCGTTATTTTTATGACGCGGCGCATTGCCGTTAACCGAATTGCGGACTGCCATGCAATACAAAGACTATTACGAGATACTCGGGCTGGATAAAAAAGCCTCTGAAAAGGACATCAAGAAGGCTTACCGGAAGCTGGCCAACCAGTACCATCCGGACAAGAACCCCGGCAACAAGGCCGCTGAGGAAAAATTCAAGGAAATAACGGAGGCCTACGAAGTGCTGAGCGACGCGGATAAACGCAGGAAATACGACGCCCTTGGCGCCAACTGGCAGGCCTATCAGCAGGGCGGTTTCGACTGGCCCCAATTTGCCGGGCAGGGCGGCCCCCATGGCGCACGCACCTTCCGCTTCGAAGGCGATCCGTCCGAATTTTTCGGCCGCAGCGGGCGGGGCGGATTTTCCGATTTCTTCAATATGTTCTTCGGCGGCGAAGCGGAGGATCCCTTCAGCCGCTTCCGCGGCGGCGGCCACCGCCGCATGGCGCACCAGGGCCGCGACCTGCAGGCCGAGCTGCACATCGGGCTGATAGACGCCTATCAGGGCGGCAGCCGGACTTTCGAGCTGCAGGGCGAGAAACTGCGCATCCACATCAAGCCGGGCGCCTTCGACGGGCAGAAGCTCCGCATCAAAGGCAAGGGTTCCTCCGGCCTCAACGGCGGCCCGGCGGGCGACCTCTACCTCATCCTGCGCATCTTTCCCGACGCCCGCTTTCAGCGGGAAGGGGATAACCTGATTTATGAGGCCGCCATTGATTTATACACCGCAGTGCTGGGCGGCAGCATCGAAGCGCCCACCTTGTCGGGCAATGTCAAAATTACCATCCCCCAGGGCGCCGAGCCGGGCCAGACGCTCCGCCTGAAAGGCAAGGGCATGCCCCGCTACGAAAAACCCGGCCAGTACGGCGACCTGCTGGTGAAACTGAATATCCAAATGCCCAAATACCTGAGCGAAGAGGAAAAACGCCTGTTCGAACGCCTCCGGGAACTGGCCCGGCAAAAGCGGGGGAGCTTTGTATAAGCAGGGGGCGCTGAATGGCTAAATGCTTGGATGGCTGGCAGCGCGTTACCCTAATAGACACCCAGCCATATTGCCATGAGGGCTCTCCGGAAAGTCCGGGAGGGGAGCACGGGAATACGGCGTCATTAGCATTGTTCCTGGGCCTAGGGCCATATTGTTGGATTGTTATATTGTTCTGCTAAATGTGTCCAACCACTTACCAATATAACCATATAACAAACAACAATATAGCCATATAACAATATAACAATATAACAATATAGCCATATAACAATATAGCACCATGAATGACATCATCCTCTACGAACCCGAATACGAATCCTTCGAATCCATTGAAAATTTCCTGGATGGCTTCCACAGCGCGCAGATGCCCTATCTGGCCAGCAGCCTGCTGGACAAAGGGTTGTCGCCTCGCGAGATCGTGGGCGCCGTGCGCCGGGCCGTCAACGCCTGCCGAACCGCCGGCCATGACCCGAGGCGCCATTTCTACCCCGTTTATACTCAATACCGGGGGCAACTGGTGCGCGACTGCAAACTTTCCACCTTTGGCTATGGGCTGGTGCTGCTCAACGGGCCGGAAAACCAGCCGATTGTGGCGGAATTTCAGACGCGGCTGGTGGAAGGGTTTATAGGGGGATGAATGGGAGAAGTAGAAAAAGGCTTGGATAAGGCCAAAGTCCTGCAGGTAATTTTTTGCTAAAAGGGAGGGAAGTCGCAGGACTGAATTCCATTACTTCTTTTTCTTTCATGGTGCGCTCAATGCCAAAGAGGCTTAGGGGCCGGGAATGCCAATCAAATAGGTGATTTTGTTTGAGGTTCCCTTAACCTCAATTTGTCCGATGTCCCATCGATAGTTTTCAGCTCCTGTAGCCAGGGCCATTCCTTCTAACTCTTCAACAGTATATGTCCGCCAATGTGACACCCATCCGTCCCAGAGATAAATCATCGGGATAACGGGGAGGACATAGGTCCAGAAAATCCTGCCTCTGCTTTTGGGCCTGAGCTTGGGGGTTATCTGATAGGCCAACCGCGGAGATTTCCACATCCCTTTGAGCCGCTCGCGCGTTCTCTCCGTGAATTCAAAAATGGCAATAGGACATTGCTTATCCACCGCATCCTGCAAAACCTGTTGTGCATCTTCTGGCCTGAAATGATGAAATGCAGTGAAGAGCGTCCGGAAGCCTTTCTGGCCCGCAGGCACTTCCCGCGCATCCAGAAATTTGGGGTAATAGCCGATGGATGGGCTATCGGAAAACAGGGATCGGTATTGCTCCGGATATTTGTCGCTGAGGTGGAGCCGAAGTTGGGTTGTACCCCCCAGCTGCAACAAGCCCTGCACAGCCGTACGAACCTCCCGATCCTCCGTATCGGCAGGATTGGACAGCATCAATTCCAATTCGACTTCATTTACCTGGAAATCTGAATTGAGCGCCCAGGGCCTGGGCGTTCCCAAAGTGATGCCGATACTTTCAAGATGGAATCGGGTTAAATCTACTTCAATCACCAGAGACCGGAAAGCAATTTGATTGCCCAGGTCCATCCCCGGAGGAAGGAAGGAGCCGAGGTCCTGCCCGTTTCCAAACCGGTTGCTCAGGTTGACAAGGGAATTGAGGCTGGCCCCACTGACACCAGGCCGAATTGGCATAATCCAGTGAAGGCCGGGGTGAAATCGGGATTCACCCGGGTAAAAACCATGTAGGCCTCCTTCTTTACAGGATCGATGATCTCCCCAACCCATTTTGTGGAAGACTTTGCGTTCAGCGCACGTTTAATGCCGGCTAAAATGTGGTTGGCAAGAGCAGAAGGAATCCCCATGCAACCAAAGATGTGAGGGTCTTTCACCAGTACCGTATCGGCGATGAGGTCAAAAATAGCGCCTCCGCTATCTTTGATTTTTTCCTGGCCCAGTTGTTCCAGGTTCCAGGAAACGAAGGTGAGGTTTTTCATCAAGTGGGCCTTAGGTGTAAGAAATTAAGAGCTTAGAAAGCACTTGATAACTACGTCCCTTTAAGTTCGAAATATGAAATTGCTCCTACAGAGCAGGATAAAATTTTAAATACTTGGCGTAATATACAATAATAGCATTGTGGATATACATTTTACCCATTTATTTTTTTGTAGACGTTTGTGCAATTACTTTAGGATTTTCAAGGGTAAGTATAAAATTCTTACCTGCTTCCCTTCTCGGCCCACCTGCTCGCCTTTTCCGAAATAATTCCATCAAGAAAATAAAACAGCCAGGATTAACAATTTGCAAATACCAGTATTAATATTTATGTTTGTGTTGTTAAATTAAAAAGTTAGCTTATTCTAACATTTGTGTTTTGATGGAACTCACAAAAACTGAAGAAGACTACCTGAAAGCCCTCTTCCACCTCACCGAGGAAAGCGAGGCTGACAAAGCCGGGACCAACCAACTGGCGGAATACCTGGGCATTTCCCCGGCTTCGGCCAACAACATGCTGAAAAAGCTGAAAGGCAAGGCGCTGGTCGCTTATGAAAAGTACGGCAAGCTGGAGCTGACGGGCCAGGGCAAGGCCGTTGCCGTTCGCCTCATACGCAAGCACCGGCTGTGGGAAACTTTTTTACACCAGCACATGAACTTCAGCTGGGACGAAGTGCATGGGGTTGCCGAACAACTGGAGCATATTCAGTCGCCCAAGCTGATCGCCGAACTGGACAGGTTCCTGGGCTTTCCCCGGCGCGACCCGCACGGGGCGGTCATCCCGGGGGCCGACGGGGAATACGACACCCCGCCGAAGGCCACATTATCCTCGCTGCAGGCCGGTGATGCCTGCCGGCTGGTGGCCGTGGATGACAGTTCGGAGGCCCTGCTGCGCTATGTGTCCCGCATCGGGCTGGCGCTGAACAGCAGGATACAGGTCGAGGAAATACACGAGTTCGACGGCTCTCTGTCCATTCTGGTGGAGGGGGTATTGACGATGGTGTCAAAGCAGTTTGCAGACCGCGTTTTCGTAGAAAAACTATAAGTTATGCTGATGACAGCACATCCAGGAATAACCTTATTGATCGGAATTTCGGGCCTTTTGGCGCTGGCAGCGGCTTTTTGGCCCCAAAAAGGGTTGCTGGCCCGGATCGCCAGGGGGCGTTTAAACACGCAGCGCGTGCTGCTTGAAGACGCCCTGAAGTTCTTTTTCGATTGCGAATACAAGAACATAAGTTGCCGGCTGAACAGCATAGCAGGAAGCCTGCACATCTCTGCCGACAGTGCAACCCGCCTCCTGAGCCGGCTCCGTTCCATGGGGCTGATCCAGTTGCAGGAAGACAGCTTCCGGCTTACTGACGCCGGGCGATCTTATGCCTTGCGCATCATCCGCGTGCACCGCATCTGGGAGCGCTACCTGGCGGATGAAACCAGCATCGGGCAGATGGAATGGCACGGCGAAGCCGATCTCAAGGAACACCATTTGTCGCTGGAGGCCGCCGACCAACTGGCCGCCCAGATGGGCAACCCCGTGTTCGACCCCCACGGCGACCCCATTCCTTCCGCCCGGGGCGAGCTGCCTGCCTACACCGGCCAACCCCTGAGCGCCCTGAAGGAAGGCGACATCGCCCGCATCATCCACATCGAAGACGAACCCAGGGCAATCTATGCCCAGATCGTGGCCCTGGGCCTGTACCCCGGCATGCAGGTGTACGTCATGGACATCACCGAGGAGCGGATACAATTCGCCGCCAACGGGGAAGAATGCGTACTGGCGCCCTTCTTCGCAGCAAACATCACCGTAGAGAAGCTTTCGGCCCGCGAGCCGATACAGCAAAAAGCGGAGCTGCTGTCCTCGCTGAAGGCCGGAGAAAGCGCAACCATCAAAGGCCTCTCCGCCAATTGCCGGGGCCAGCAGCGCCGCCGCCTGATGGACCTCGGCATCGTGCCCGGCGCCCAAATAACGGCCTCCTTCCGGAGCGCGTCCGGCGACCCCGTCGCCTATCGCGTGCTCGGAACCACCATCGCCATCCGGAAGAGCCAGGCCGACAACATTTTTATTGAACGTTCAGACGCAAAGCCATGAGAGATACACACCCTTGCGAAAACTGCCCGGTGCACCATACCGAGAACCTTATCCGGCTCGGCATCGCCATGGACCGGGTGGACTATGTCGTAGCCCTGGCCGGCAACCCGAATACCGGCAAGAGCACCGTTTTCAACAACCTGACCGGCCTGAGGCAACACACCGGCAACTGGCCGGGAAAAACCGTGGTGCGCGCCGAAGGCGGCTTTTCCTTCAACGACAAGCGCTACAAGGTCGTCGACCTGCCCGGTACTTACTCGCTGCTCTCCACGAGTACGGACGAAGAGGTGGCCCGCGATTTCATCCTCTTCGGCCGGCCCGATGTCACGGTCATCGTGGTGGACGCCACCCGCCTGGAGCGCAACCTCAACCTGGCGCTGCAGATACTGGAAATCACGGACCGGGCGGTGCTTTGCCTCAACCTGATAGACGAGGCCCGGCGGCACGAGATCGAGGTCGACGAACGGGCCCTGTCGCGGGAACTGGGCATCCCGGTAGTTCCTGCCGAGGCGCGGCAGAAGATCGGCATGGAGCAGCTCATCGCCAAAATCGAAGAGGTGGCTTCCGGGAAGTACATCTGCAGGCCCCACCGGGTGCGCAACCGCTCCGCCAGGCTGAACCACGCCATCGAACAGTTGTCGAAAAGGCTTTCCGAACAGTTTCCCGGCCTGCCCAACCTCAACTGGGTGGCCCTGCGGCTGCTGGAAGGGGATCAGCGCATCATCGATGCGGTGCAGTCGGGCGAGCTGGGCAAGCTGGGAGCAGGGCTGCTGGCGGCGCCAACCCGGTAAAAATGTAAAACCGCAGCATTCCTAATGTAAAATGTAAAAGTGGCTTAGAGAAAACCATGGAACAACAGCACGATAAAAACAGCGAAAACATTCTCTCCCTCGCCAACAACCTGCGGTGGGATTTAGGAGTAAACCTCCACGACGCGGTGGTCGAATCCATCTACGAGGATGCCTCCCGCATTGCCCGGAAAACGGTTTCTTCGAAAGGAAACAAGGCCGCCTACAACCTGGAAAGGAAGATCGACCAGTTGGTGACGAGCCGCTGGCTGGGCTTCCCCATCATGCTTTTAATGCTGGCGCTGGTGTTCTGGCTGACGATAGCCGGGGCCAACGTGCCTTCCGGTTTGCTGGCCGCTCTGCTGCTCGACACCGTCCACCCGGCGCTGAAGAGTTTTGCCGCCGCCGCCGGGCTGCCCTGGTGGCTGGATGGGGTTTTGATCGACGGCGCCTACCTGGCAATGGCCTGGGTGGTGGCGGTGATGCTGCCGCCGATGGCGATTTTCTTTCCGCTCTTCACCCTGCTGGAAGACCTGGGCTATCTGCCCCGCGTCGCTTTCAACATGGACAGCCTGTACCGCAAGGCCGGGGCGCACGGCAAGCAGGCGCTGACCATGAGCATGGGCTTCGGCTGCAACGCCGCCGGCGTCATTGCCGCCCGGGTGATCGACAGCCCCCGCGAGCGGCTGATCGCCATCATCACCAACAACTTTTCGCTGTGCAACGGCCGCTGGCCTACGCAGATACTGATCGCCACCATCTTTATCGGCGGCGCAGCGCCGGCCCATTGGGCGGGCCTGGTGTCGGCCGGGGCGGTTGTGGGCATCGCCGTGCTGGGCATCGGCTTCAGCCTGGCCGTCTCCTGGGCGCTGAGCCGCTCGGTGCTGAAAGGAGAAGCCTCCGCCTTCAGCCTGGAGCTGCCGCCTTACCGGCCGCCGCGCATCTGGCAGACTTTGTACACCTCCCTCATCGACCGCACCATTTTCGTGTTGTGGCGGGCCATCGTGTTCGCCATTCCCGCCGGGGTAGTGATCTGGCTGGTAGCCAACGTCCACATCGGCGGGCAGAGCCTGGCCGAATATTTCATCCGTTGGGCAGACCCCATAGCCCTGCTGTTCGGGCTGAACGGGGTGATTTTCCTGGCCTACATCATCGCCATCCCCGCCAACGAGATCGTCATTCCCACGGTGCTGATGCTGACCGTCGTGAGCGCCGGGCTTTCTGGGGTAGGCGCAGGCGCAGGCGTGATGTTCGAACTGGATTCCATCGGCGCGACCGAGGAGGTTCTGCGCGCCGGCGGCTGGACGCTGCTGACCGGCGTCAACCTGATGCTGTTCAGCCTGCTGCACAACCCCTGCTCGACGACCATCTATACCATCTATAAGGAGACGAATAGCCTGAAGTGGACGCTGGTGTCCACCTTCCTGCCCATCGTGCTTGGATTGGCCATTTGCTTTTTTGTGACGCAGTTGTGGTTGCTGACGGCATAGCATGCAACAGCACATGCCGGCTCATTTACGCGGCTTGCCGTTGCAGCATCTAGCCCAGCTCCTCCAGCAGCCCCGTCACGATCTGCCGCATCTTCGGCTCCGCGCTTTGGGCCACGGCGATTACCTCCTCCACCGTTGTTTCCCGTATCTCTTCGATGGGGTAACACTTGTTGGTGGCCACCGACAGGGCCAGCACCGGCAGGCCCATGTGCCGGGCTACGAGCACTTCCGGAACGGTGGACATGCCCACGAGGTCGGCGCCGATGATGTGGAAGTAGCGGTACTCGGCCGGGGTTTCCAGGTTGGGGCCCTGCAGGGCCAGGTAAACGCCCTCATGGGCACGGATGCCGTGCCGGCGGGCGATCTCCAGGCCTCTGGCGTTCAGCGCCCGGTCGTAGGCGTGCAGCATATCCGGGAAGCGGGGGCCGAGGCGCTCGTCGTTGGGGCCGCGCAGCGGGTTGTCGGGCTGGGTGTTGATATGGTCGCGGATGAAGACGATGTCGCCGGCCTCGATGTCCGGATTGGTGCTGCCGGCGGCATTGGAGATGAAAAGGCGCTCGATGCCCAGAAACTTCAATACACGGACAGGGAAGGTAATTTCTTTTGCGGTATAGCCTTCATAGTAGTGAAAGCGCCCGGCCATAGCCACCACCGGCTGCCCGGCCAGCATGCCGAAGACGAGATTGCCCTTGTGGCTTTGCACGGTGGAAACGGGAAAGTGGGGAACGTCCCTGTAATCGATAGCTGCTACTGCTTCGATTTCTGCCGCCAGGCCGCTGAGGCCGGTGCCGAGGATGATGCCGTAGCGGGGCTGGAAATCGGTGCGCGTCTGGATGTATTGGAGCGCTTCCTGGATATGGCCGAATAGCATAGTGGAAGTGTTTTGAACAAAAGTAGGAAAATTGGGGCTTGGTGTATCTAAAACCTTACTGGCTGAATAGCCCGGTTGGCAGGCAAATTCAGTATCTCTTCCAGCGCCATACCCGGTTGGTAGCCCTCAGGCGCTTCGTCAAAAACCAATTCATAAGGGATTGCCCCTAATGAGTCGTAGGTGAAAAAACAGAGGTTGCCGCCAAAGGCGATGGCGGTCATTTTTGCCATGCAGAATGCAAAAGCCTTTTCATCTTCATTCCAATATCTGGCGCCCAGGCCGCTGATCATGAAATAGCTCTCCCGAAAGGAGACTTTCAAGCCCCCTGGCAGGCTGAACTTTTCGAAGTCGGCGTTCATGACGACAGGCTCCTTGTGCCACACGGGTTTCCCTTTTTCGGTAAGGTCGTAATCACCTAAATGCAACACGTGGCTATTGGCCTGCCAAGCAGGTATTTCATCAAGGAAAGCAGGATTGCCCCCTATTCGGTGCTGAACGCCGTTCTCATCGATAATGAGGCCTTCCAGAAAAAAGCGAAGCGCTCTTTCATTTTTTTCACCGTGTTCGATGAAATGGCGAACATTCCGAAAGGACAGCTTTTGGTTGAATTGATCCAGGACGTTGAAAAGCGTCGTGGGCTGCTTCCGGTAATTACCAATAAAGATGGGGTCTGCGCCCATGACTAGCCTGTTTTTCTAATCCACTATCATTTTCTCCCGGTCCAGCTGCTGCTGCAGGATGTTCTCCGGCAATTCGCGGTATTCGTACTGCTGGTTCCGAAGCTGGGGTGTGAAGCCGGCTTCGCGGATGGCGTCCTGAATGCCCTGAGCGGTGAAGCGGAAGCGGGCGCCGGCGGCGGAGACGACATTTTCCTCGATCATGATGGAGCCGAAGTCATTGGCTCCGGCGTGCAGGCAGAGTTGGGCCACCTGTTTGCCCACCGTCAGCCAGGAGGCCTGTATATTGGGAATATTGGGCAGCATGATGCGGCTCATGGCAATCATGCGCACGTACTCGTCGCCGGTGACGGTATTGCGGGCGCGTTTGAGGCGCTTCAGGATGGTGTCCTCATCCTGGAACGGCCAGGGTATGAAGGCGATGAAGCCTTTGGCGCCTTCGGGTTTTTCGGACTGCACCTGCCGCATAGCCACAAGGTGCTCCATGCGCTCGAGGTTGGTTTCGATATGCCCGAACATCATGGTGGCGGAAGTCGTCAGCCCGGTCTGGTGGGCGGCGCGCATGACGTCGAGCCACTCCTGGCCGCCACACTTGCCCTTGGAGATCAGTCGCCGCACCCGGTCGCTGAGTATCTCGGCGCCGGCCCCCGGCAGGGAATCCAGCCCGGCATCTTTCAGGGCGCGCAGCACCTCGATATGGGTGGATTTTTCCAGCTTGGTGATGTGGGCGATCTCGGGGGGCCCGAGGGCGTGCAGCTTGAGGCTGGGGTACAGCGCCTTGAGCTGCCGGAAGAGGTTGACGTAGAAATCGAGCCCCAGCTTGGGGTGGTGGCCGCCCTGCAGCAGCAACTGCTCGCCGCCGAAGGCGAAGAGCTCGTCGATCTTCTGTTTGTACTCCTCTATGGTGGTAATGTAGGATTCTTCGTGGCCCGGCCGCCGGTAGAAGTTGCAGAACTTGCAGTTGGCGATACAGACGTTGGTCGTATTGGAGTTGCGGTCGATGATCCAGGTCACTACCCGGCCGGGCGCGTGGTGCTGGCGCAGGCTGTTGCCCACATACATCAGCTCGGCCGTTGAAGCCTGCTCGAAAAGGAAGACGCCTTCTTCGGCGGAGAGAAATTCCAGGTTCAGGGCCCGGTGCAGCAAGTCATCAACTGTCAGTTCCATCGGCTTTTTCTTTGTTTTAAGAGGAACAAAGATAATCAAGGCTGGTTCAGCATTCAACGATCGACCTTCCAAAAGATATTGAAAGTACAAAATCCCGGCAAAAAGCCAGCTTTCGGCGCCCGCACTTGCACAATCCCGGAAAAAGGCCTATATTTGCAGCAACATGAAAAAATCTCGAAAGAGGGAACCCGCGGTTCCCTCTTTTTAATTGTACTAAGCAGGTGATAGAAGCTAAGATCGGATCCCTACTGGATGAGAAGTTTCAGGAAGAAGGTTTTACGGATTGTTTCCTCCTTGAAGTAAAGTTACACGCCAACCGCAAGCTCGACGTATTTATCGACAGCGACACCGGAGTCACCTTCGAAAAATGCCAAAGCATAAGCCGGCATCTTGAAAAACACCTCGACGAAGAAGGCTGGCTGGGCGATTCCTACGTACTGGAAGTTTCGTCGCCGGGCGTGAGCCGCCCGCTGCAGCTACTCCGCCAATACCCCCGCAACATCGGCCGCGTGCTGGAGGTCAGCCTCAAATCGGGCGGCAGCCAGAAGGGGGCACTGGTAGCTGTGGGGCCGCAAAGCATAACCCTGGAGGAAAAAATCCGCGTCAAGGAGGGCAAGAAAAAAACCACTCAGGTGGTGAGGTCGGACATTCCATTTGAGGACATAAAAAAAGCAGTAGTCAAAATTTCATTCTAAAAATCAGTTAAGCAATGGTAAACCTGGTGGATACCTTCTCGGAATTTAAAGCCGGGAAAAATATAGACCGCCCGACCATGGTGCGGGTGCTGGAGGATGTGTTCCGCACCCTCATCCGCAAGAAGTTCGGGTCAGATGAAAACTTCGATGTGATCGTCAACACGACCAAGGGCGACCTCGAACTGTGGCGCGTGCGCGAGATTGTGCCCGACGGGGAAGTCACCGATGACCGCAGCCAGATTTCCATCTCCGAAGCCCTGGCCATCGATGAAGACTACGAGATCGGCGAGGAGTGCTACGAGCAGCTCCACCTGGAAGACTTCGGCCGCCGCGCCATCATGGCCGCCCGCCAGACGCTCATCTCCAGGATCATGGAGCTGGAAAAGGACGAGATCTACCGCCGCTACAACGAAAGGGTGGGCGACCTCATCGTGGGCGAGGTGCACCAGATACTCAAGCGCGAACTGCTCATCCTGGACGATGCCACGGGCAACGAACTGGTGCTGCCCCGCAACGAGATGATCAAGGGCGATTTCTTCCGCAAGGGCGATATGGTGCGCGGCGTCATCAAAAAGGTGGAAATGCGCAACAACACCCCGGCGGTCATCATGTCCCGCACCGACAGCCTCTTCCTGGAAAAACTCCTGGAACAGGAAGTCCCGGAAATCGAAGACGGGCTGATCACCGTCAAAAAGATCGTCCGCATCCCCGGCGACCGCGCCAAGGTGGCCGTGGAATCCTACGACGACCGCATCGACCCGGTAGGCGCCTGCGTGGGCATGAAAGGCTCGCGCATCCACGGCATCGTCCGCGAACTGCGCAACGAGAACATCGACATCGTCAACTATACGAACAACCCCAGCCTGTTCATCCAGCGCGCCCTGACGCCGGCCAAGGTCACCTCCATCGAACTGCTGATGGAAGACCCCGAGCAACCCCGCGCCAATGTCTATCTGGAGCCCGAGCAGGTTTCCCTGGCCATCGGCAAAGGCGGCACCAATATCAAGCTGGCCAGCAAACTGACCGGCTTCGAGATCGACGTCTACCGCAACGCACAGGATGAGATCGAAATCGACGACGTCGACCTCGATGAATTCAAGGACGAGATCGATGAATGGGTCATCGACCAACTGAAATCCATCGGTTGCGATACCGCCCGCAGCGTGCTCAACCTCAGCAAGCCCGAACTGCTGCGCCGCACCGACCTGGAAGAAGAGACCGTAGACGAACTGCTCAATATCCTCGCAGCTGAGTTTGAAGACTGAGGGGAAGCGGGCCCGGCTGTCCGGGGAACTCTTTTCGGCTGCCCGTTGTTCGTTTGGGTGTGAAAAAGGGCCAAAAAGCCCGTTTTTCTTATTTTGCAAAGCATAGTTGCTGAATAGACAGCAAGATAGCTTATCTTTGCAGTGTTGTTCCGGACGCTGGGGCCAGCATAAGACGGAACTTTTCTGAAAAATTTGAATCTCGGTGGGCAAAAGCTCTCTGCAATCGCCTTTTTATTTTATTCATCCACAAAAGATAATAGAATATGTAAGGACTATTTCGCTAAAAGAAGCTTTTGCCTGTCTGCAAGCGTTGCTTAAGTACTAAAACTTCATAATGGAGAAACGTTTAGTTAAGATAGCAAAAGAGTTAAATGTGGGGACAACCACTATTGTTGAGCACCTCCTCAAGAGTGGTTTCGAGATTGAGAACAAGCCGACCGCGAAAGTCACCGATGAAATGTACGCGGAGCTGCTCAAGGAGTTCCAGAAGTCCATTGCTATCAAAGAACAGGCCGACCAATTGATCATCGGCAGCCGCCCCGCCACTGTTGCAACTCCGGCAAAAAAGGAAAAGCAGGATATCTTTTCTTCCTCCCGCTCCGAGGAACTCGCCCGGCACAAGGTGGAGAAGCCCGCTCCGCGGCCGGAAAGCAAGGAAGCGGAACCGCACGGCAATGGCAAGGAAGCCGTCGAAGAAGAAAGCCACCGGCCTCAGCACCGGCTCAAAGTACTGGGTAAGATCGACCTGGAAAGCCGCCTGAAGCCGAAAAAAGACGGGCAACCTGCCGAAGTGGAAGCGCCTGCTCCCAAGCCGGAGCCCAAAGCGGAAGCACCCGCAGCCAAGCCGGAACCCAAAGCGGAAAAACCTGCGCAACCCGCCGGGGAAGCGAAGCCCGAGATGCCGCCTGCCAAAGAAACGGCTCCGGTAAAAGAAGAAGCGCCCGCCGAAGAAAAAATACCGGCGCCCGCCGCAGAGAAACCTAAAGAAGAACAACCTAAGGAGGATACCCTGGTCCGCGCCGAAGCCCCCGAACTCCGGGGCCTGAAAATCCTCGGCAAAATCGATACCGATAAGCTGGAGCGCCCAAAGCGCAAGAAGAAAAAGGAAAAGGACAAAAAAGAAGCCAAACCGGCTGCCGAAGAAAAGCCGAAAAAGCCGAAAGTAGCCGGCGAGGCGCCCCCGGCAAAGCCGGAAACCGATGAAGAGGGCTTGCGCAAAAAGCGCAAGCGCAAGCGCAAAAAGGTCGCCGCCACATCCGATGGAGCAGGCAGGGCAGGCGCAGCAGTTGGCAGAAACCGCAGCGCAGGCGGGGAAGATGCAGAAAAAGAGGTTTCCCAAAGAGAGATCGAAGAAAAGATCAGGGCCACCATGGCCCGCCTGTCGGGCGGCGGTAAAAAGAAACGCCAGAAAATGCGCCGCGACAACCGCGAACGCCTGCGCGAACGCCAGGAACTGCGCGAGCAGGAAATGCATTCCGACAAAATACAGGTGACGGAATTCATCTCGGTGCAGGAACTGGCCAACCTGATGAGCGTTCCGGTTGCCGACGTCATCACCACCTGCCTCAACCTGGGCGTCATCGTCTCCATCAACCAGCGCCTCGATGCCGAAATCATCGAACTGCTGGTCGAAGAATTCGGCCACGAAGTGGAATTCATCAGCGTCGGCGAAGAAGCCGAAGAAGAGGAAGAAATCATCGACGCCCCGGAAGACCTCGAAGCCCGCGCGCCCATCGTCACCGTCATGGGCCACGTCGACCACGGTAAAACGTCTCTGCTGGACTATATCCGCAAAGCCAACGTCGTATCCGGTGAGGCCGGGGGCATCACCCAGCACATCGGCGCCTACGAAGTGGTGATGGACAAGGCTAAGGATTACAAAAAGATCACCTTCCTCGACACCCCCGGCCACGAGGCCTTCACCGCTATGCGCGCCCGCGGCGCCAAGGTGACGGACATCGCCGTGATCATCGTCGCTGCCGACGACAACATCATGCCGCAAACCAAAGAGGCCATCAGCCACGCGCAGGCCGCCGGCGTGCCCATCGTATTCGCCATCAACAAAATCGACAAACCGGGCGCGGCGCCCGAACGGATCAAACAGGAACTGGCCTCCATGAACTTCCTCGTCGAAGAATGGGGCGGCAAATACCAGTCGCAGGATATCTCCGCAAAAACGGGGGTGGGCATCGACGAACTGCTGGAAAAAATCCTGCTCGAAGCCGAAATCCTCGAACTGAAGGCCAACCCGAAACGCAACGCCCTGGGCACCGTCATCGAAGCCTCCCTCGACAAGGGCCGTGGTTATGTGGCCAAAATGCTGGTGCAAACCGGCACCCTGAAAATCGGCGACCCCGTAGTGGCCGGTGAACATTCTGGCAAGGTCAAGGCCATGTTCAACGAACGCGGCAAACGCGTCAAGGAGGCCGGGCCGTCCACGCCGGTGCTGGTGCTCGGCCTGAGCGGCGCTCCCCAGGCCGGCGAACGCTTCAAAGTAGAAGAAAACGAGCAGGACGCCCGCCAGATCGCCTCCAAACGCGCCCAGATACTGCGCGAACAGGCCAACCGCGCCACCAAGCGCATCAGCCTCGACGAAATCGGGCGCCGCCTCGCGCTGGGCAACTTCCAGGAACTCAACCTCATCGTCAAGGGCGACGTGGACGGCTCCGTGGAGGCCCTGTCCGACTCCCTGATCAAACAATCGATCGAATCCGTACAGGTAAACGTCATCCATAAGGCTGTCGGCCAGATCATCGAATCCGACGTCCTGCTCGCCTCAGCTTCCGACGCCATCATCATCGGCTTCCAGGTGCGCCCCTCCCTCGCCGCCCGCAAACTGGCGGAGCGCGAAGGGGTGCAGATCAAAATGTATTCGATCATCTACGAAGCGATCGAAGAAATCCGGGCCGCTATCGAAGGCATGCTCGAACCGACCAAAGAGGAGAAGATCGTCGGACAAATGGAAGTCCGCGAAGTGTACAAGATCAGCAAAGTGGGCACCGTTGCCGGCTGCTACATGCAGGAAGGCAGGATTGCCCGCAACACCAATATCCGCCTGATCCGCGACGGCATCGTCATCTTCCCCACCCGCGAAGGGCAAATGGCGGAAATCGCCTCGCTCAAACGCTTCAAAGAGGATGTGCGCGAAGTGAAGGCCGGCCTGGAATGCGGCCTGTCCATCAAAAACTTCAACGACATCAAAGTCGGTGACGTGATCGAAGGCTACGAAATCATCGAGATAAAACGGAAACTCGATTAAACGACGGGAAACAGGCCGGGGTGTCCCGGAAGATGAAGCCTGAAAACTATAGGCTTGCGAAGGAGCTTCGTTCTCCGCTGCGCTAGTTCCGCCCACCACGCCCTGCACGTGCACCGGACGGGCTGAGGATACGGCTCTGGGTGCGCAGCATCTGGCCGCTGCCTTGTCCTTTACCGGGTGCGTATCCTTTCTGCGAACCTTGCCCGTTTTTAAAACCTTGTCCCTGCCCCTGCCCTTCTGCTTTCCGGGTGGCGCCTTTCTTACCGTTGTAAGCCTTTTGGTTCTTTTTTATCTTGCGGCACTCATTTTTCGAGAGCTGGCCGTCGCCATTGCCGTCAAACCGGGCGAAGTTGCCGTTTCGGCATTCGCTTTGGGAGATTACCCCGCCACCATTCTGATCGCATTGGGCAAAGCGTGGGCCTTTGCCGGATTGCTGGCCATTCTGGGCATTTGCAGCGCCTGCCGAGAAAAAGAGCGCAAACCCCAGAACCAGTAAGAAGCCGTTCCATTTCATATTGATTGCCGATTTCATGATCCTGGTTTTTTAATAGTTTTGAATCTGTTGTCACCCCTTACTACGCAGGGCCGGAAATTTTCTTTCACCCTGAAAAAAATGCTCATTTAAACCTCATACGCCGTCCTGGAAATGTCACGGGGTGGCTGAACTATGACAAGATCAAAGCGAGCCACCCCGTGACTTCCTTTCAAGCCTGGCGAGAAAGCCAGTACACAATTAGAACTTCTGGGAAATCACCCTGGCTGGAACCTGAAAAGCACGATACCCTCAACACTCTGATAATCAACCCGTTGCTGCTTCGTCTTTTTTTAGTAAAAAAATCCGGGGAAGTGAAAGAAAAATCAAAGGGCCGCGTAGTAAGGGTGAACAGACAATCATTCTTCACTAAAAGTTATAGTCATGAAAAGTCAAATGATAAGATGGTTCGGCAGCATCACTTTACTGGCCGTTTTCGCTCTTCTTTTTGCACAATGCGAAAAAGCGGAAAGCCAGGCTATGGATGATGGCCCCGGCGCGGCAGTGATTTCGGAACGCAGCCTTGCAGCCGGCCCGGTAGATATATGCAGTTGCCTGACGGCCAATTTCGGCATTCAGGAATTGTCAGATGCAGAAGAAGCCGCCCTTTTGTTCATGCGGGAAGAGGAGAAACTCGCCCGGGACGCCCATTCCGCTTTGTATGAGCAGTGGCAGTCGCCGGCCTTTGCCAATATCGGGCGTTCCGAACAACGGCACATGGACGCCATGCTCTGCCTGATCAATAAATATGAACTGGATGACCCGGTGGGCGAAAATGGCAAAGGCGTATTCCAGAATGCTACTTTGCAGGAAATGTACAATACCCTGACGGCCCAGGGCGCTCAAAGCCTCAAGGACGCCCTCGCTGTAGGCGCCACCATAGAGGACGCTGATATCTCTGGCCTGGAAGCGTACCTGGATGACCCCGCCATCGACAATGAAGATATCCAGGCTGCGTTCCGGGAACTGGCCAGGGGCTCCCGCAATCACCTGCGGGCCTTTTTCCGCCAGCTCGACAGGCTGGGCGAATCCTACGAACCGCAGTATCTCAGCCCGGAAGATTTCGAATACATCATCAGCACCGCACAGGAAAAAGGCAACGCCATCTGCGGAACCTGCCCCGGCGGCGGGCAGGGCAATGGGAACGGACAGGGCAATGGCACAGGCATCTGTGACGGCAGCGGCCCCCATGGCAACGGCGGGCAGGGTAATGGCCAGGGCGGCAATGGCAACTGTGATGGTACGGGCCCCCATGGTAATGGCAATAATGGAGGCAATGGTAATGGTAACGGTAATGGCAATAATGGAGGCAATGGAAATGGCAACAATAACGGCGGAGGCAACGGCAATGGAAATGGAGGCAATAACGGAGGCAATGGCAACGGCGGAGGCAACGGCAGAGGCAACTAGTGCGGTTTTATAATTACTTTACCCCGTCCGATGCAGAAGAACCATGCACTTCACCAAAGATTTATGCCGGCAATTGAGCGACCTGGAGATCATCCGCAAGTCGCTGGAAGAGGTGGATTTCTTTTCGTGCCTCTACGAACGGTATGAAGCCAGCCTGCTGCGTTATGTGAAGCGCCTGGGTGTCACAGAGGAAGAAGCGCAGGATGTGCTGCAGGAAGCCTTCATCAATATCTGGAAAAACCTGCATGCCTTCGACCAAAGCCTCAAATTGTCGAGCTGGCTGTACCGCATCGTGCACAACCAGGCGATCTCCTGCCTGCGCAGGAAAAAATCATTTGGCAAGGATCAGAGAGCAGCATTCGACGAAGGCCTGCTGGTTCATATCTCCGACAGCGATCAGGATGAGGACAGCCCGGAGGCCCTGGAAGAAAAGGATCAACACGCCCGCGAGTTACTCGATCAGCTGCCGCTGCCCTACAAGGAAGTAATGGTGCTGAAGTTTCTGGAAGAGATGAGCTACGAAGAGATATCCGACGTCCTGAAAATCCCCGAAGGCACGGTGGCCGCCCGCATCAACCGCGCCAAAAAGGCCCTGCGGAAGCTTTCCCCCCGGCCTAATTTTTAAAACATCGGCAATTATGAAACCTTCGGACAAACTGATACAAACGATCCGGGAGCAACAGATACAGCCTGTTCCCCGCTGGCGGTTCACCCTCAGGAACCTGTTGCTCTGGAGCGCCTTTGCGGCTGCCGCCCTGCTGGGCGCCCTGGCTTTTTCAGTGGTCCTTTTCGCCATTCAGCAAACGGACTTCCAGGTCATCAGCCACCTGTCGCACTCCCGCCTGGAGCTGTTCCTGGGCCTGCTGCCGTTTTTCTGGATCATCCTGCTTATCGTCTTTCTCATCATTGCCATATACAGTATTCAGTATGCCCCCAAAGGATACAAACTCACCCTGGCCCGCCTGGTGGGCTACAGCGCAGCCCTGAGCATCCTGCTGGGCGCCCTTTTCTTCATCGGCGGCGGCGCTCAGCGCCTGGAACAGGCCTTCGCGGTCAATGTCGGCCTGTACGAAAGCATTCAGGAGAAAAAAGTCAAACTCTGGTCGATGCCGGAACAAGGTTATCTCTCCGGACAGATCGAGCAAACGAGCGCGGGGGCCTTCCAGTTGAAAGATTTTGAAGGGAAGGAGTGGACGGTCGGGCACGAAGGGGCCTTCATTCCCCCCGTGGTTTTGCTGGAAAGAGGGGAAAAGGTGAAACTGATCGGCAAAATGGACGGCCCGGGCCGCTTCACAGCTGCCGAAGTCCGCCCCTGGGGCGGCATGGAGCGCAACGGGCGGAGGGGGCGCGGGGAATAGGGTTTTATATGGTTTTATGGCTATATTGCTATATTGTTGGCCGGGGTGAGCCCACTTGAGGGGGTAACACCGCTGTAATTGTCATCCCAACTTTAAACCTTAAACCTGCAACCTTGAACAAGCTGTTGATTTATCCCGCTCTACTCCTGGCATCATTCGCCTTCGGCCAGACAACTGAGACTCCCACCATCATCCACGGCATATATGGCAGCCCCACCCCCTTCTGGGACAAAGGCTACCGCCTCGACGAACTGGGCGTCAACGCCATTTTCGTCCGCGGCAGTTCCATCAGCCAGCCGATGATCGACAGGGCGCGGGCCGAAGGGCTGAATGTATACGTCGAATTTCCCACCCTGAACGGTAAGGGCTACGTGGAGGGACACCCGGAAGCCTGGGCCATCAATGAAAAAGGAGCGAAAGTGGAAGCGGCGGGCTGGTTCATGGGCGTATGCCCTACCGAGCCGGGCTTCCGGTCGCACCGGCAGGAGCAGCTTCGGGAAATGCTGCGAAAGTACGCAGTGGACGGCATCTGGCTGGACTATGTGCACTGGCATGCGCAGTTCGAAGAACCGGAACCCATACTGCCCGAAACCTGCTTCTGCGAGCACTGCCTGGCGGCTTTCCAGTCCGCCTCGGGCATTGAAATACCCACAGGCGCTACTTCAGAAAAAGCCGAATGGGTACTCAGCAAGCATGATTCCCTCTGGCGGGACTGGCGCTGCGCCGTGATCGCCGACTGGGCCAAGGATTTGAAAACGCTCCTGAAACAGGAGCGCCCGGATGCCTTGCTGGGCCTGTACCACTGCCCCTGGGCCGATGCCGATTTCGAGGGCGCCCGCCGCCGCATTCTGGGGCTCGATTATGAGCTTCTGAAAGAGGTAGTTGATGTATTCTCGCCGATGGTGTACCACGAAAGGATGGGGCGCCCCGCCGGCTGGGTGGAAGAAAACATCCGGTGGTTCGGCGAAAAGCTGGAAGTGCATCCGGGGGATCAGCTAAAAATATGGCCCATCGTGCAGGCCTACCGGGTGCTGCCCGAGGAATTCGGGCTGGTTTTGAAAGCCGGGCTTTCCGAAGCTTCCTCCGGTGTGATGATGTTCACCGGAGATGCAGTGGCGGAGGATGAGGCGAAGGTTAAGGTGATGAAAAAGGTTTATGGTGCTTTGGATGGAAAGTGATACGGCGCTTCATCGCAATCTGGAACCTGTTTCCCACCAGTAGTTGGCAAACCGCTGTTGCTTCATCAGGTTCAGGATGGCCTGCCGCTTAGGGATACGGCCAACTCTTCCCCCAACTCCCGAATATATGCGGGAAAGCCGTCAATATCCCCGGTAGTCGTCCGGAAATTCACGATGCACATGCGCAGGGCGAACTTCCCGCCGATGATGGCTTTGGAAATAAAGTAGTCCCCGCCCGCCTCTATGCGGTTCAGGATGGCCTCGTTCAATTGGTTAAGCCTGGCCTGAACGGCCTCCTCACCCAGCCGGGGCCTCCATGCCGGCGGCACATAGCGGAAGGTGGCGATGCTCAGGTGTCGGGTGAAGGTTTCAAAATCCTCCTGCCCGCTGAACAGTTCAAAAGCGTACTGGGCCAGGCGGATATCTTCCCTGATCAGTTCACGCTGCCCTTCCTCTCCCAGGTGATGGGCCGAAAGCCACACCTTGAGCGCCCGGAAGCCGCGGGAGTTCTGCGGGCCGTAGTCCACGTAGTTCAGTTCCTGCTGTTCGAAGTTGTAATAGGGCGGGTGAAAGGAAAATGCCTGCGTCAGATGCCGGGGGTCCTTCACCAGCGTACAGCCCGCTTCCAGGGGAGCGTACAGCCATTTGTGGGGGTCGACGGCGATGGAGTCTGCGGCGTTCAGCCCTTCGAACAGCTCCTGAAATTCCGGCAAACCTACGGCGAAACCGCCGTAGGCGCCGTCGACATGAAACCACAGGTTGAATTGATTGCATATTTCCGCTATGTCCGCCATGGGGTCAACTGCCCCGGTGCTGACCGTGCCGGCTGTGCCGACAACCAGAAAAGGCTGCCGGCCGGCCTGTATGTCTTCCTCTATGCTTTCCTTCAGTTTGCCGGGCCTCATCCTGCCTTCCGCGTCGGTTTCCACCCAGCGGATGCTGCTCAGGCCCAGGCCGTACAGGGCGGCGGCCTTTTGTATCCAGGTGTGTGTTTCCCGGGAACAATACAGGCAGAGTGCTTTTCCGAGGTTTTGCAGGCCTTTTTCCTGGAGCTGGGGGCCGGCTTTTTCGCGCATCGCGGCCAGAAAGCCGATCTGGTTGGCCATGTTGCCGCCGCTCACCATCAGCCCGCCGCCGGCGGGGTAGCCCATGAAGCGGGCGATCCATTCCACCGCCTGTTTTTCGATTTCCGTAGCGACGGGCGAAAGCGCCCAGGCGCTGACATTGGCGTTGACGGCTGAGGCCAGGAAGTCGCCGAGCACCCCCAGGGGCGCCGGAGAAGAGGTGATATACCCCCAGAACTTCGGGTGCCCGTTGAACAGGGAGTACTCGAACAGCAAAGAGGCGGTGCGCTCCAGCAGTTCGCCGGCATCCTGGCCGCCGGGGCCGGAAGCGGTGATCTCTTCGAGCATCTGCCTGATCTCTTCGCTGCCGGCCGGTTTTTTTACCGGCAAATGGGGAATCTCCTGAAAGTGCCGGGCGATCCTGTCGGCCAGGAAATATCCCAGCTCCCGGAAGGTTTCAGCGCCGGGTTCAATTTTCCCAAACCTGGCGGATGGGGTTGTGGTCGGTATGGCCATATTCATGGGATTGTGCGTTTTCATCAATGCCTTCGAAGAGGCAGCTTTCCACCTGCCGCCCGCCGTTTACCAGGCTGAAGGCCCGGTAGTACTCCTGCTGCCCCCACAGAGTGAGGTGCTGGGCTTCCGTCAGCTGTTCGAGTTTGCCGTATATGGCCATCTGGGTTTTGTGGCGCCGGATGGCCTCCCAGGCGGTTCGCCAGTGCCGGGAGGTATCGATGCGGGTGGTGATGGCCCAGTCGGGGTAGGGCGCTGCCACGCGCCTTATGCCGTCCACATTCGAGGCCAGTTCTTTGAAGGCCGCCTGAAACACCTCCCATTTGGCGGAGGGCCAGGCCATGTAATAAAGTTTGGAGACGCTGTGCGGCAAAAGCCCAAGGGTTTCGAAAAAGGGGTCGGCCGCTTTGACGACGGCTGCGGTGGTGAACTGGGAGATGGCGATGTGGTCGGGGTGCCCATAGCCGCCTTCGGGGCCGAAAGTGATGACCACCTGTGGCCTTACCCTCCTGATGCTCCGGCTGATCCTGGCGATGATCTCCGCAGGCCGGGCCTGGTCCAGCATCCCGTCGATGTAGCCCAGGAAGTTTACCTCCGTTAGCCGCAGGATTGCTGCCGCATCCAGCAGCTCGCGGGCCCGCGCCTGGCCGACGACGGCCATGCCGGGTGATTCTTTGGCTGTCCCGAACCGCCCCCTTTCGCCTTTGGTGGCCATGAGCAGGTGCGTTTCCACGCCTTCGGCGGCGTATCGGGCCAATGTGCCGCCCATACCCAATGATTCATCATCGGGATGGGCGACAACACACATAAGCCGCTTGTTAATAAATGGTTTCATTTGATTGCCCAGGTTTCAGGTGTTTTAAAAATGCCGGGTGATTTCTTTGATGCAAAACTAAGGGGAAAACCCTTCCGGGCCAAACGCAGATGATTCATCGGGCTGTCCGGCCTAGCCGTTGGAGGTTTTTTTGAGTTTGGGAGTAACTATTTGGAACGCGGGCCTCCCTAATTAAGCGGCGCCGCTCACTCAACCAGAGGTACTCCTGAATAAAGGCAGGTTCAAGCTTTAAACCGAAAGCTGCAATTTTGAACCATCCAAGCAAAACCTATTAATCCACTCAATTTCGGCCCATGTCACCACACCTTACCCTACCCGAAGCCGACACGCTCCATCACCTCGAGCATCTGCAGGCCATCACCCACTGCACCAACGACGCCATTATCTCCTCCGACGAGCAGGGCTGCATCCTGTCGTGGAACCCTGCCGCAGAAAAGCTCTTCGGTTATCCGGAAGAGGAGGCCATTGGGCGCCCCATTTCCATCATTATCCCCGAGCAGTTCAGGGAGCAACACGAGGAGGGCATCCGCCGGGCGGCCAGAGGCGGCCCGCGCCGCGTCATCGGGAGCACGGCAGAACTGCTGGGGCTGCACCGCGACGGCGGGATTTTCCCCATCGAACTCTCCCTCTCCACCTGGCGGTCGGAGGGGCGCTCCTGCTTCGTAGGCATCATCCGCGATATCTCCAGCCGCAAGGAGGCGGAGGCGGAATTGCTCAGAAGCCAGGAACGGCTGAAAAAACAGGCCCGCAAACTCAGGGCCGCCAACAAGGAGGTGCGCGAAAAAAACGAACAACTGGAAGCCCTGTCCAACAAACTCGCCAAATACCTGTCACGGCAGGTCTATGACTCCATCTTCCAGGGCAAGCGGGACGTCAAAATCGAGTCGTACCGCAAAAAACTGACCGTCTTTTTCTCCGACATCCATGATTTTTCCGGCATGGCCGACCGGGTGGAGCCCGAAGTGCTGACCCTGCTGCTGAACAAATACCTCGACGAGATGTCCAAAATCGCCCTGGAATACGGCGGCACCATTGACAAATACATCGGCGACGCCATCATGATCTTTTTCGGCGACCCGGAAAGCCGCGGGGAAAAGGAGGACGCCGTCGCCTGTGTCAAAATGGCGCTGGCCATGAAGCACCGGATGGCCTGCCTGCAAAAGGAATGGGAAGTGCTCGGTATCGGGCGGCCCTTTCAGGTGCGCATGGGCATCAATTCCGGCTACTGCACAGTCGGCAATTTCGGCTCGGAAGAAAGGCTCGACTACACCATAGTGGGCGGCGAGGTCAACCTCGCCAGCCGCCTGGAAAACGCTGCGGAAGTGGGCCAGATACTCATCTCGCGCCACACCTACGGGCTGGTCAAGGATGAAATCTCCTGCCGCAAAAACGGGGAGCTCAAGCTGAAAGGCATCACCTACCCCGTGCAGGCCTACGAAGTGCTGGGGCTGCCGGGCGAGATGGAAGAGGAGCAGCCGCTCCTGAAAAGGGAACTGGAAGGCTTTCAGCTCCTGATCGATTTCCAGAAGCTTTCCGGCCCCGACAAACTGGCGGCCAGAGATTTGCTGGAGCAGGCGATCGCCCGCCTTTAATGGTCGGCCTTGATCATCTTCAGGAGTTCGTCCTTCCGGTTTCTGGCTACCGGGAGGGTCATTTTGTTGGACAGCAACAGGTAGCCGCCGTCAGCCCGCACGTATTCCCTGATGTGTTGCAGGTTGACGAGGTGTGAGTGGTGCGCCCGGAAGAAATTGAAAGGCGCCAGCCATTCCTCCACGTCCTTGAGCGTTTTGGAGATCAGCTTTTTGCGGCCGTTCGTCAGGTGGATCATCGTGTAGTTGCTGTCCGAAGAGCAAAGAATGATATCTTCCGGAGCGACGAACTCGATGCTCTCCTTGGTGGCCAGGGCGATCCTGTCGGGCATGGGGGGGCTGTCTTTCTGGTTGCTGAAAAGCACCTGCATAGGCTTTCCGGCTTTGCGTTTGTACTTTTCGATGGCCTCTTTCAGTTCCTGGTTCTGGACCGGTTTGAGCAGATAGTCCAGCGCATTGGCTTTGACAGCCCGGATGCCGAACTCGTCATAGGCCGTAGTGAAAATGACCTCGAAGGGGGGCTGCCCGCCGAATTCCTCCAGGATTTCAAAACCGTTCAGCCGGGGCATTTCGATATCCAGGAAAACCAAGCCCGGCGGGTTTTCCCGCAGGTACTCCAGCGCCTCATGGGAGTCGGTGAACTGGGCCGCCACCTCTACTTCGGGGCAAAATTTTTCGAGCTTCCAGGCCAGGGTGGCCAGGGAGTGTTTTTCGTCATCAACTAAAACGGCTTTTATCATGGCGTGAGGTTTTTAGAGCGGAATGAGCAGTTCGACCCTCGTGCCCGCCGCTTCTCCGCTTTTGGTTTTCAGGTCGTAGATATGCACCGAAGCATTGGCCTTTGAAATTTTGTTCAGCAGGGAAAGGCGGTCGCTGGTGATCTTCATTCCGAAAGATTTCCGCAGGGCGCCCGACTTCGACCTGATCTGGCTGGCAGCTTCCCGCCCGATGCCGTTGTCTTCGATGATGCAAAGCAGATGGCCGTTATCGCGCCTGATGGAGAGGTCCAGTTTTCCCTTTTCTCCTTTTTTCTGCATCAGCCCATGCCAGATGGCGTTTTCGACATAGGGCTGCATCAGCATGGGCGGCAGCAGGACGCTTTCCATATCCAGGCCCGTTTCTATTTTCACTTCGTAGTCGAAGAGATTGTCGAAGCGCATGCTTTCCATTTCGATGTAGAGCCGCAGTGCTTCGAGCTCGTCTTTCAGGGGCACGGTGGTGCTTTTGGAGTTCTGCAGGATCAGCCGGATGAGCCGGGAAAAACGGTTCAGGTAATCGGTTGCTTTTTCCTGTTCGTTATGGATGATGTAGTACTCAATGGAATTGAGGCTGTTGAAGATGAAATGCGGGTTCATCTGCGCCCGGAGTGCGCTCAGCTCCACATCCGCCAGTTTTCGCTCGTATTCCGACTTGAGGCGTTCCTCCTTTCTCACCTGCCCGATCTTGTAGCGGTAGGCCAGCCAGGCCAGGCTCAGCAGGGCGAAGCCAGCCAGCGACCAGAACCACCAGGTTTTCCACCACACCGTCGAAATGTGGATGAACATACTGAAGGGTTGCCCGTATGACAGGCCCTCACTGTTGATGGCCCTGATTTTAAAAACGTAATCACCCCCCGGAACGTTGGTGTAGGCGGCGAACTTCCGCCCGGCGCCATCCTGCCACTCATCGTCGAAACCTTCCAGTTTGTAGAAATACTGGATGTCGGAGGGCATGTTGTAGGCGATGGAGGAAAATTCAAAGGAAAAAAAGTTTTGCCGGTGGCTCAGGAACACGCTGTCGGGCCGGTAAAAATCGCTTTTCAGGGGCCAGGCTTTGTCGAAGACCCTGAAGACAGTGATGTAGGCTTTGGGAAGTTCCTGGTTGATGAGGAGTTTTTCCGGGTAAAAGAAGGCCAGGGATTTTCGTTTGCCGACGGCCAGGGCGCCCGACGCCAGTTGGGTGCAGGCGTCGTCATAGCTGCCCAGCCCGTAGTCCAGGTCGAAGTGTTCCTCGAATTTCCGGGTGAGGGTATTAAAGCGCTGAATGGCCTCGTCGGTAAATACCAGGAGCTGGCTGCCCAGCAGTTTCACCATCCACACTTCTTTCCCGATCAGGCCGTCGGCGCGGGTGTAGTGGCGGATTATCCCGAGGGCTGCGCTGTCGGCGTGGGCCTGCCCGAGGCTGTTGTGGTTGGTGGCCACCCAGATTTCGCCCGTCGGGCTGGCCTCCAGATGGCCCATGCCCCGATAAGCCCTCGTGCTGCCAGACTGGTAGGGGACGTAGAGGAATTCGTTTTTAGCCCGCATATATACCAGCAGCCCGTTGTTCTCCCGCATCCAGATATTCCCGTTTTTGTCCTCTTCGATATGGTCGGCGCCCATGCGCCCCGCCCAGGCTCGTTTCAGTTCTTCGTCGAATGTGTAAATGGCCTGCCGCCGCAGGTCGATCCGCTGGATGGGCCATCCGTAACCGCTGGCCCAAATAAAACCCAGATGGTCTTTCTGCACCTTGCGCAGGCGGGCGTTCGGTTTGGGCGTTTGCAGGTGAAAACGCTGGAGGCGCGCCGCTCCCGGCCGGTACATAAAAAAGCCACGGTCTTCCACGAGGAACAGGCTGCCGTCGTCCAGAAATGTCATGTCCCAGCCCTGAAAAACAGTGTCTTCCCGGGTGAAGAACCCCTCCGGCGGCGGAATAACCGACCACTTACCGCTGGGCTGGTCGAGTATGTAAAGCCCTCTGCCACCCTGCGGCAGGGCGTAGAGTTTTTTGCCCAGGGTGTCTTCCAGTATCTTTCGGGTAATGCAAAGCAGATTGGCGGATTCCTTTTCGTAATAAGAGGTTTGGAACTGTTGCACCAGCGGGTTATACACAAACACCCCCAGGCCCCTTGAAGCGCTCCATATCCGCTGGGCCTCGTCAATGTAATCGACGCTGTACCACTTGCCCTCCCTGGGGCTGTTTTTCCAGATTTTGGTGACGCACTTGCGCCGGGAATCGTACAATTGCAGCCCCTTCTGGGAGCTGATCCAGAATTCGTAGTCGGACTTAGGGTGGAAGTTGTTGACGATGTCCCTTCTGAAAGTATAGCCTTCGGGCACGCAGCCGGGCTCGAAGTGAGAAACGGCGCCGCTTTCGGGGTCGATCACAAACACGCCTTCGTACCAGACGCCGTAGTATGTTTTGCCGTCGGTATGGGGGTAAATGCAGCGGACGCTGTTTGCAAATTCCTGGGTTCTATGATCGGGGTGTTTATACACGAACTGCCGGCTTTCGCCGGTTATCCGGTTGAAGCGGTAGGCGCCTTTCGACCCCAGCCAGAGGATGCTGTCGTTGCGCGGGTCGGCCTGGATGTCATAGATGGACTGGCAGGCGGGGTCGTCTTTGCTGAGTATGGCGGGGGGGCAGAAAGCGTGGATAAAATCGTCGGTTTCCGGCCGGTAGCGGTACAACCCGCTTTCGCGGTAACCTATCCACAACTGGCCGTCCTTATCTTTGAAAAGGCAGTAAGGATGATTGTCCGGAGGGCCGTTGGCCCGGCCGGGCTGGGGGATGTAGTTTTTGAATGATCCCCGTTCGGGGTCGTAGGCCGACAGGTGCGTGGTGGTGGCTACCCATATTTTCCCCATGGCGCTGTCCGGCAGAACATCCATGATGATCTCGTTGGAAATCGAGGTGGTATCGCCTTCGTGGGGCAGGAAAACCTGTATCACCGAACCGTCGAAGCGGCACAGGCCCTTGTTTGTGCCGATCCAGATAAACCCCTGGTGGTCCTTGGCCACTTCGCTGATGCCGGAGGAGGGCAGCCCGTTGGTTTCGTTAAGCACCTGTGGAGACTGAAAAAGGGCCTGGGCCAGGCAGGCGGCGGGCCAGCCTGCGCTGCCGAATAGGAAAAACAGAAACCAGTTTTTTTTCCGGCCAAACATGCGCTGCGCGATTTTCCTGTACAGGTACGCTTCCCTCTGGCGGCAAGGGCGGCCAAATTCCAGGGAAAACCCGGAATCCGGCCGCGTTTTTCTGCTATTGAAGCAGGTATCCACCCAATGCAAGGAAAGCAAGGCCCTTCAGCATACACCAGCAAAGATAAGCGATGAGGGCCACCTTGCCATGCTTTTTTATTGCGTTCTTGATCATAATCGTTTGATTTTGAATGCCCATTCAGGCAGGTGGGGGTGGGCCGGCGGCCCACGAAACCCCGATTGAAACAGCTTTGAAGAGGGGGCAGCACATCCCGCCCCTGCGCTGCTACTTGCTCTCCGCGCCGCCTTCATCCCGTATGCCCTGCATAATGGTCAGGTAAGACAATTGCTTTTCCTTTTTCCTGAACAGGGCGGGAAAAAGCATCGGCACGATCTGCCGGTAGCGGCGGTATTGTTCGCCAAACTGATGGATCAGGTCCTTCTCCTCCAGGCGGATGGCGGTAAGGATGTAGGCCGTCAGGCCGCCGGCAAAAAGCAGGTGTGTCGCCGTCATAACCGGCGCCGACCAGAAGGCCAGCAGGAAGCCCAGATACAGCGGATGGCGCACGTGCTTGTAGAACATCGGCGTGCGGAAGGGCATGTGGGTGTAGGGCCGGCCCTGGAAATAGAGCCACACCTGCCGCAGGCCGAACAGGTCGAAATGGTTGATCAGGAAAGTGCTGACCAGTACGATCGTCCAGCCCAAACCGAAGGTGGCGTACAAGGCCCCCTTCAGGAAAGCGCTCTTGACTTCCCACACCGTCCCCCCCAGGGGCTGCCAGAATGCAAAGAGGCATATCAGGCATGCGCTGGTGAACAGCACGAAGGTGCTCCGCTCAATGGGTTTGGGGACGAACTTCGTCCACCAGCGCTTAAAGGCCGGGCGGGCCATGACGCTGTGCTGCACGCCAAAGAGGGCAATGAGCAGGAGGTTGACGAGGGCGGCCGTGGCCCGGGAACCCTCCAGCGGCCCGTCGAGGCTCTTGGGTACGAGCAGGTTGCCGGTGAAGCCGATCAGGTACAGGAATGTGGCGAAGAAGATGAGGTAGGCTACTACCCCATACAAAAGCACTGCAATTCGTTTCATTAGTCGGTGATTTTTAAATTAGGTAATCAGGTGTTTTCTCATCAAAGCGGCTCGGATGAAAACAGCCGGGTGATTCCGTTTGACGATACAATATTAAAGGCAGCCGGGAATTTTGCCGCGGCTCCTTTATTGGATGGCAGGTTTATTGAGTGGGAAGCGCCTGTTGGTTAGTGGCAACCTATTGCTTTGGCATGATACAGGGGAATACTGGAATGCCGGAATAGTGGCGTCTATTGAGGTGAAAATCTAACAACTCCTGAATGCCGTTTTGGCGGCTCCTGTTAAATCGGCAGGCCCGGGAGTGCAGCATGGGATTTCCCCTCTGCCGGGGATTGCCATTTCAGAGCATAGCCTGAGTACATGCTTTAACCAGGCGGGGAGACGAGCTGGCCTGGTGAGGAGGAGACGAGGTGAGCTCCAGCCTAACCTGTAACCCTGTAACCCTGCAACCAGCCCCCCGGCCTACTCCCCGCCGCCTATCCGTCCCGCTTCCTCTTCCAGTCCGGTATTCCGGCGGCGGGTTTTCACGTTTTCGTTGCCGAAGCGGTAGCTGAGGCTGAGGCTGGCGCGGCGGCTGTCCCAGGCGCCGTTGCCGGAGGACACCAGCCCGTTGAATTCGGAGGAGCCCGACCAGCCCGTTTCGTAGAAGATATCGTTGACGCTGAAGCGGACGTTCAGCTTGTCGCCCAGGAATTTGCGCTGCAGGCCCATGTCGAGGCTCCAGTTGGGGCCGTATTTGAACACGCCGCCCCAGATGCCGGGCCCGGAATAGTAGCCCGACACTTCCGCCTGAAATCCAGCCGGCAGGTTGAAGGTGTGTTGCTGGTAGATGTTGTAGGTGAAGGCCTGCACATCCACGACGGCCCCATTGCCGTAATCGGCCTGGTTGTCGAGGTGGGAAGCGCTGAAGTTGAAGTAGGCGTTCCAGATTTTCAGTATCTGTACGGGAGCGCTGAAGTTGAAGCTGAAAACGGTTTGTTCGGCCAGGTTGGCCCAGGTGATGAAGCCGGCCCTGGGGTCTTCCTCATCGGGGCCGATCAGGCGGGTGATCTGGCCGGTGGTGCGGCTGTAGGCCAGTTTGAAGTGATAGCGCGAAGCCAGGGTATAACCCAGCTCCAGGTTGTTGACGATCTCGGGGCTCAGAAATGGGTTGCCCTTTTCATACGACAACTGGCTGATCTGGTTGTTGAATGGGTTCAGCACGTTGTAGTCCGGCCGGTTGATGCGGCGGCCGTAGTTGAGCGCCAGGGTGTGTTGCTGGCTCAGCTGCCAGCTCAGGCCCGCATTGGGGAACCAGCTCAGGTAATTGAACTCGACGGGCGGTTCCTGCAGTTCCGGCAGGAATGCCAGCAGCATGCCGGTGGCGTCGGTCTGTTCGGCGCGCAGCCCGGCGGAGATGTTCAGCTTCTCTCCAAGAGGGCGGGCGTAGTTCAGATAGCCGGCGTACACGTTTTCTTCGTATTCGAAGCGGTTCGACCGCCTGTTGTTTTGTACGGCGCTGCCGTTGTTCACGTCAAAAAACAAAAAGGTATTGTCCGATATCACCCGGCTCAGTTTGGAGCCCGCGCCCAGCTTGCCGCCCCATAGCTCTTCCTCGTAATCCAGTTTGAAAGTGTAGATATCGATGTCGGTGGGGGTGTCGAAGCTGTTGATGACCTCCGTCAGCAACACTTCTTCCTTCGCGTCGTAATAGCGGTTGGGCTGGTAGCGTTCGCTGTCGTTGCGGTAGGCGCCGTAGTCGAGGTCTATATTCAGGCTGCGCCCTTTTTTATTGTCGAAGCGGTAGTTGAGGTTGAAAGTGTTTTCACTCCGTTGGTAATCGCCCGAATTATAGGCTGCCAGCACGCTGTCGATCAGCGCCGGCGTACTTTGGTTCGCGATGGAGATGCGGTTGAACGAACGGTGGTTTCGGCCCCCGTATCGGCCGCCCGCGATGAAGCCCAGGGTGTGTTTCTCCCCGAGGGAAAAATCCGAGCCCAGGCGGTAGTCGTAGAATTCCCAGCTATTGCGGTGGTTGTTGATCTCGTCGAGCACCAGCCCGTTCTGGTAACTGAGGAAGTTCATTTTCATAAAGCCGCCGCCGTCGCCGATGCCGCCGCTGGCGAAGGCGTTCATGAAGCCGTTGCGGTAATTGCCGCTCGCGTTGAGGTTGGAGCGGTGATACTGCCCCTGGCTGAAGGTGGTGTTTACCGTGCCGTTGGCGCCCAGGCGGTTGTCCTTTTTCAGCCGGATGTCGATGATGCCGGCATTGCCCTCGGCCTCGTAGCGCGCCCCGGGGTTGGTGATGATGTCGATGCGGTCGATCTGTTCGGCAGGCAGGTTCTGCAGGTAGTTGCTCAGGTCCTGCCCGGCCAGCGGCAGGCGCTTGCCGTCGATGTAAAGCAGCACGCCGGAACGGCCCAGCACGTTGATATTGTCGTTGTTGTCGACCGTAACGCCGGGGGCCTTGCGCAGCAGCGACAGCCCGTCGGCCCCCACGCTGTTGACGGTGCCCTCGACGTTGAACACTGTGCGGTCGGGCTTGATCTCCACCATGACCCTGGAGGCGGTAACAGTGGCTTCCGTCAGTTCCAGGACGGCCGCCTGGAAACTGAGCACGCCCAGGTCGAGCTGCCGGCCGTTCTCCAGCCTGATGCCCGGGCGCTTGAGGTCGTCAGAGCCGACGTGGGTGGCGACGAGGTAGTATTCGCCGGGCGGCATGCCTTTGAACACGAAAATGCCGGCCTCGTCGCTGGCTTCCACTTTGGCCAGGCTGCTGTCGGCTGAATGGTACAGCGCAACATTGGCGAAAACTATGGCTGATTTGTCTGCATCCTGGAGTTGGCCGCGGACGCTGGCGGACTGGGCCTGTGCGCCCAGCACCAGCAGGGCGAAGGAAAGGGTAAGCGTGAATCTCATATTGTCAGTCGGGTGTTAATCTTGTTGCAAAGACAAGGATTTTTTGGGAAAGTTGCAAACCGGGCTGGATTTATTGCATCCGGCCGGCAGCTTAACTTTTTTGAATGATGGCTTTCTCCACCTGCCAGCGTTTTCCGTCGAAAACCCTGATGAAATATACCCCCGGAAGAAGCCACGACAGGTCAAGCAGGCCATCTGCCGGGCCGGAGCCCTGGAAAAGAATCTGGCCGGTAAGGCTTTGAACCTGAACGGCCTTTGAGCGGGCAGGGTCTTCGTACGAGAGGTGAAACAAGCCGCTGCCGGGGTTGGGCCAAATTTTCAGGCCACTTGCCGGCGGTGGGCCATGCACGGAGTTGATGCCGCAGGCATCGATGTGATCCAGCAGCGCCCGGTACTTGGGGGCATTGTCCACCGTATGAGGCGCCTGGATGTCAAACTGGTGGGTGAGCAGCCCGAAGCTGCCCCAGCGCGCATCCTCGGGCGAATCGCCCAGAGGGGCGATAAACGAGAAATGCATAAACAACATCTCCTCATTGGATATGCGGGAGAGGGTGTCCAGCAGTTCCTGGTAAAGGCCGCGTATTTCAGGGATAGCCTGGGCTTCCAGCAGGGCGAGGTTGTAGGGCTGTACCGTTCCCCAGGGTTCGGGCGTGAAATGCTGGCCGCCTTCGTAAAACAACAACTTTTTCCCCCTGGCTGCCGCCAGCGCGGCATGGCCCCGCCATCCCTGCATGGGGTATTCGCCTTCATCGAATGAAAAAGCGCGGGCGCTGCTAACGATATCCTGCCCGGTAGCCGCTGCGCCGAGCAGGGCTACTGATTCGGCATCATACCCCATATACCCCGCCGGGGAGATGGCGTCGATCAGATGGCCACGGCCTGATGATTCAATCTGGGCATAGATTCGCGTGCCAATGTCGAGCCAGCCGTGCTGGGCGCCCATCACCCGTACCAGGCGGCTGGTATCCGCTCCGAATACATCCGTCCAGATCTGCATCACATCGGCAATGCGGGGGCCCAGGCGTTCCGGCCAGGGCATAAACTGGTCCAATGCCTCGTTACCGTAATGAGCCTGTTCAAAAATCCAGTTCCACAACTCGTTGGAGTATTCCACATATACCTTTAGCCCCGGGGCCAGTTCATCCCGGAAAAGGGCGGCCATTTGCTCAACGTAATCGTCAGTGGCCAGATGAGGGACACACACCCAGGCGTCGGCCTGAATGCGGTTGCACAAGTCGATCCAGTATTCATAAGGCACCCCGCTAAGGGTGTAGGTATAATCATCAGTCAAAGGCCTTTGCGCCCAGTTGTTCAGGATGGAATTGTTGGTCAGTCCCCAGTCCATAAAACGCAGGGCCTTGAAGGGCGCTACCTTTTCCAGAAAGCCCGCGTTCCAGGGGTTATCCTGATAGGTAACCTCTGTACCCGGCATCAGGAAGCGAATGTTACGAATCGGGTTGTCGGGGTTGGAGCGCATGATCTGCAGCGCCATAATGTTGTCGTTGGGGGTAACGGCCACCTCCATCCGGCCGGGAGACTGGCTGATGATCCCGGCGTCGAACCGGAAGGCGATTTCGCCCTCGCCCTCGTAAAGCAAAACGTAAGTGCCCGCCGGCAGAGCGCTGGTGTTGGCCCATACCGTTCGGATGACCTGTTCGGTGTCCGCATTGGGGTGATTGATGTCAAGGGGAACTTCCAGGGGATAGCCTTGATCGTCAAATTCAAAGTAATCGATGAGTTCCGTATTCCATAGGTTCTGGCCGCCGCCGACCCAGGTGGCGTTGGTGGTTTCCCAGGCGCGGCAGTAGCGCATGATGTCCACAAAAGGCCATTCGGCGTTATAATCGGTTGGGCCGGCCAGGTTGACGCCGATTTTGAGGTTGCAGGGCGCATCGGCCTGCGGAAGGCCTTGTGTGCACAGCAGAAGAGCCGCAATAGAAAAAATCAGGCGCATGCTGGAGTTGTATTGATGTGGAGGAAAAAATACGGATAATTTTTTCACTAACGGCGCTCCAAAATGGGTTAAAGGCTTGTCACATTATACTCCACCTCTTTCACATAAAATTTTCCGTATGCGAACTTCCCGTCCGGATAATGCCACACGCCCTCCCCGTAGGAAGTGAGCCGGTGGCTGCCGTAGGCCTGATACTCCCCGGCCGGGGTGGAGAACCTCAGCTTTTCCATCCCGGCAGGCGTCAGGGCGGAGCGGTCATCGGAGACGAAATCGACGAGTTCCCCCTTTTCGTTGAAGTACAGAACGGCGGATATGCTGACGCCTTTATTGGTAAAGGTGGCTTTGGCGGATGTATCGTCCATGGCCTCCCATTGTATCCTTTCGTCGGTAAGGGCAGCCGGCGCGAAGAGGCACAGGTCGTTAAACAGCGTGACCGTTTCGGTTCGGAACATTTCTGCCTCCTGCCTGTCCACTACCGGAAAAAGAGAGAACAATTTGATCAGCATACCCGCGCTGGCGCCCCTGTAACGGTGATAACCCACCGTGGGCAGGCCTTTAATGCGGGCTTTCATAAAGAACAGCCGGGTGGGTTCCTCGTCAAAGAAATTGTACTGTTCGGAAGTAAAAGCAAACCAGTCCTTGCCTTTTTCCCGCATCTGCCCCTCAAAAACGATCCGGACATTTTTCACTTTTGGCCGGCCCACCGCCCCCGTGTAACGGATATACCGCTGCACCGGAGCAGGCAGGGGCCGCAGGCCGCTTTCCGTCAAAAGGCCGGGCGCCCCGGCTGCATTGGTGCGGGCCAGCGCTTCCCGCACATCATTCCGGAAACTGCCCTCGAACCGCCAACTACCATAAGCGGCAATACCCGCCAGCAGGATGATGAGGTTGGCAATTGTGCCGAACCTGGCATCCTGCCAGGCCGTAAAGATCAGCACCTGCGAAAGGGCGACGGCTGCGAAAGCCGGAATGGGCCAGTAGCCCTTGCCGCCGAAAAAAAGCCCCGCCGCGGCCAGAAAAAGGGCGGTAGCGGCAAGCCACAACAAACCCAGGGGCCTTGAAATGGGCAGGTTGAGCTGGCTCACTTCGCCGATGTGGAAGGCTTTCAGAAAACCAAGCAGGTGGATGAGGCCGTGGATGATCAGGAGAAACAGGAAAATGTATCGCAGCATGAGGATGGGGTTGTACGGTAAAAAAACTGCCGGAAGTTTATTTAAATCTTCCGGCAAACGAAATGACAAGCATCATTTTCTCCCCTGATCATTGTCAAAGGAGTTCTCTAAACCGCCACCGCCAGCCTGGCGCCTTCCGCTATGGCCTTCTGTATGGAGGGCAGCCCGTCGCCGTTGGCGTCGCCGATCCGGTACACTTCGGGCGCTACGGCCTGAAGTTCCTTCAGGAGGGCATCATTGGCTTCGTAGCGGCAAACCTCCATGACGTTTTTGGCTTCCAGCCGTATCCGTTCCCCATCCCGGCTGTCGAATTCGACGCCTGTGCCGGTTATTTCGATGGCTTTGGCGCCCGTGAAAATCTCCACCTTGTGGGCTGCGAGCCAGGGCAGCAACCGGGCCAGCCAGGCTACGGGCATGCCGTTGCCCACCTGTTCATCCGGGCAGACGATGGTGACGGCCCGGCCTCTTTTGACCAGGAATTCCGCTGCTTCCAGGGCCGGGTAGTTTCCGCCCAGCACGATCACCGATTTGCCGATGGGGAGGTACACCTTGCTGAGCTGGGCCATGGCGCGGGAGCCGAGGAGGTGCAGGTATCTGCCCGCGTGGCGCTTCAGGCTTTCCGTACTCGTGACGAAGTGTTGCTCGACGCCCTCCATGCAGGGCAAATCCGCCTTGCCTCCGGTGGCCAGCACCACCACGTCGGGCTCATGCATCTTCACCAGTTCCACATCGGCCTGTTTGCCCAGATGGACGGGCACGTTCAGCCGGTTCAGTTCCTGGCGGTAATACTGGATGGCCTTCATCAGGTTGTCGGCCAGCCCCACGCCTTTGATAAAAGCGGCCATGGGCATCATGCCGCCCAGGTCGTGCGAGCGGTCATACACCTCGACGTGGTGCCCGCGCAGGGCCATGACCCTGGCGGCTTCCAGCCCTGCCGGGCCGGCGCCGATGACCAGCACGTTTTTGGGGCGCACGGCCGGTTCGATCTTCATTTCCGTTTCATGGCCGAGGAAGGCGTTCATGCGGCACTGCACCGGCAGGCCCAGCAGGATGTTGCTCAGGCAGGTGTTGCAGCGCAGGCAGGGCCGGACGGTTTCGGGCTGCTCGCCCTTCAGCTTGTTGGGAAGCTGGGGGTCCACCAGCAGGGGCCGGCCCAGGCATATCATGTCGACCCGGCCCTGGCCAAGGGCGTCTTCGGCAGCTCCGGGTTCTATATAGCCGACTCCCGAAACAGGTATGCCTACCTGGTTCCGGATGTACGCCGCATCTTCGATCAGCACGCCATTGGGAATGGACTCATAGAAGTTTTTGACTTCGGGCGTCACTTCCGGGTAGCCGATCAGGTCGGGCAGGGCGCAAAGGGCAAAGGGGCCGTATCCGTAGGCGGAAACCTGCAGGTACTGGGCGCCGGCCTCCCTGAACATGCGGGCGAAGGCCGCAGCCTCTTCCCGTGTGGCGCCCAGCTCATGCCCCCATTCCCGGCCGTTCATCCGCACCCCCAGCACAAAGCCGGGGCCGCAGCGTTCGCGGGCCCTTTGCAGGGTTTCAACCGAGAAGCGGGCGCGGTTTTCCAGGCTGCCGCCGCCGTATTCATCCGTGCGTTTGTTCTGGATGCGGGAGAGGAAAGCATTGATGAGGGCATAGTGGGCCATGTGGATCTCGGCGCCGTCGAAGCCCGCCTTTTTCACCCGCAGGGCCGCCTGGGCGAATTTTTCGATGAGGGCTTTGATTTCCGAAACGGACAGTTCTTTTGCTACCGCGAAAACGGGTTCCACCGGCGGGTCGAGCCGCGATGGCGCCACCGGCTGCGAGCCGTCGAAAGGCGCGTGGGCAGGGCCGGCATGGGTGATCTGTACGATGGCGGGAACGCCGTGTTTGTGGATGGCGTCCGCCAGTTTTTTCAGGCCGGGAATGAAGCGGTCTTCATCGAGGCGCAGGTGCCCCTTATTGCTGGCGCCCAGGGGATAATCGCAGACGCTTTCCTCTACGGTAACCAGGCCTACTCCGCCGGCGGCCAGCTTGTCGTAGAAACCGATGAGGCGATCGGTGACTTCCCCTTCGGGGCTGGCGAACACCGTCCACTGGGCGGCTTTCACCAGGCGGTTGGGCAGGGACAAGCCATTGATTTTGAAAGGGCTGAACAGATGTTGGTAGGTGGTATTCATGGCAAATGAATTAATGGATTTCACCGGGAGGAGGCGCGGAAGTGGGGCGCAAAAAATCAGGCCTCTGGCGCTGCGTGGAAGGTTAGAAGGGTATGGGGAAAGGCTTAGAGCATGTTTGGAGGCCAGCCCCGTCTATGCAGCCGGGCAAGCTTTGAGCTAAAAAAGGCCACTTTTCGCTTTCAAATCCGGCCTCCAAACATGCTCTAAGCTTTTTATGTCAAATCAATGGCCTTTTGGATTGCGTATAACAAGGGGTTTTTACTGCTTTCGCGAAATGATTTTTGTCATCGGGAGGGCTTGATTATTGTCAACCTGGAGTAGCGTTTAGCGAGAACATTCAGATAGTCTGATTTCCGGCATATCCTTAGTGAAAAGGCCGTAACTTTACTACCGGGTATCGGGAGAGGCGGAGTGAAACACCGGCTTCATTAATCAGGAGTTTTGTGGTTATTTTGACGACAAATTTAAAAACAATTTTTAAATTTGTCGTCAAAAATGAAGCTATACCCTCGTTATATTGAAAACACACTCCTTAAGCGGCTACAAGCTTTTCCGGTTGTTGGGATAACAGGCCCCAGACAGGCTGGAAAAACCACACTGGCAAAATCTATTGTTAAAGAAATCCCCAAAGAGGCGGTATACCTTGACCTTGAGCTGCCATCCGACCTAAACCGATTGCGTAACGCCGAGTTATTCCTCAAGGAAAATGAGGGGAATCTCGTGGTGATTGACGAAGTGCAGCGCATACCGGAATTGTTCCCCTTATTGAGGTCACTGGTTGATATGCGGAGGGAGCCGGCCCGTTTTCTTATCCTGGGTTCCGCGTCTCCCGAATTGCTGAAGCAAAGTTCGGAGACTCTTGCCGGGCGCATCTCCTATCTGGAACTCACCCCTTTCCATTACCGCGAACTACCTGATATCGATTTCAAAAAACACTGGTTAAGGGGAGGTTTCCCGCCCTCATTGTTTGCTACTGATGAATATCTATCCTTTCAATGGCTGGAAGATTTTGTCACCACATTCATAGAAAGAGATTTACCACAATTTGGCCTGAATGCACCGTCTCAGACGCTAAGAAATCTATTGTTAATGCTGACAGGCGCCCATGGGAACCTGCTCAACCAAAGTGCGTTGGCCAATTCTCTTGGCCTGACTATGCCTACGGTAAAGCGGTATCTATCCTATTTGGAAAATGCCTACTTTATAAGGTTTCTTTCCCCCTGGTTTGCCAATGTCAGCAAGCGATTGGTGAAAACGCCCAAAATTTATTTTCGGGACAGCGGGGTATTGAACTACCTTGCAGGCATCTCTGAAATGAATCAGTTATTAGGTAGTCTATTAGCCGGAGCATCCTGGGAGGGATATGTTTTGCAGCAGATCATCGCCAACTTGCCTTCTAACGTTTTGCCCTATTTTTACAGGACCAAAGACGGTTCCGAGTTAGACCTTGTCCTTGTCAAAGGAGCCCGTCCTATCCTGGCAATTGAAATGAAGATATCAAGCCGGCCTTCTTTAAACCGGGGAAATCGTTTTGCCCTTGCAGACTTAGGCAACCCACCTGCGATTATTATATCCCCTGCTTCGGGAGATTATCCTCTGGAGAAAAATGTCAGGGTATGCCACTTGGAACATTTTTGGGATTACTTACCTTGAATTTACAAGTGGCGAACGGCCCCGGCAGGCGGTTGGCAAGTTTATTAAAAAATAAGAACGTTCCAGTTTTGCCACGGCTATGTGCCGGTTCAAATGAGGGAGGCTTTTATCAAAATCCCAAATGGAGCGCTTACTTTTTAGCGGCTAATCAGTAGTTTCGGGGATATTCAATTCCGAAATACATAAAAACAGACACCAATGCCAAAACCTACCATCGTCTGCTTCGGGGAAGTCCTCTGGGATTTGCTGCCCGGCGGAAAAGTTGCCGGCGGGGCGCCCATGAATGTAGCCTTCCACGCCAACCAGTTTGGAATGCAGTCAAAAATGATCAGCAGCATCGGGGATGACGATCTGGGTAAGGAGCTCAAGCGTTTTCTCGAAAACAAAGGCGTATCCACTGATTTTATCCAGACGGATGCCAGCCTTCCCACCGGTGTCGTGAACGTGGTGCTGGACGCCGGCGGCTCGCCCTCCTACGAAATCGTCAGCCCCGTAGCCTGGGATAATATTCATCCGGACGACAAGGTGAAAGATATGGCCAGGGAAGCCGATGCGCTGGCCTTCGGCAGCCTGGCCTGCCGCACGGAGCAAAACAAAAGAACGCTGTTCGAATATCTGGAAGCAGCAAAGGCCCGGGTTTTCGACGTCAACCTGCGCAAGCCTTTCTACTCCCAGCAGCTGATCGAATCGCTGCTGGACAAGGCGGATATTGTCAAAATGAATGACGAAGAACTGGCCTTGATCGCCGGCTGGTCAGGCGCAGGCGGGGATGAAAAGGCGCAACTGGAATTCCTCAAAAACAAGTTCGGGCTCCGCCTGCTCATCCTGACCAGAGGAAAAGACGGAGCCGCCTGCCTGGACGAAACCGGTTTTTATGAACACCCGGGCTTCCCGGTAACGGTCAGGGACACCATCGGCAGCGGGGATTCTTTCCTGGCCGCTTTCCTGAGCAAGTACCTGATGGGTAAGGGAATACAGGAATGCCTGCTTTTTGCCGGAGCAGTCGGCGCAATGGTCGCCACCAGGGCCGGCGGCACCCCGGAGATTAAGCCGGAGGAAGTTCGGGCGTTTATTGATTCAAAGTCTGTTTAAATAGCTGAAAAACAATTATCCACCACATGAACAAAACGACTGCCACCCTTGCAATAGCTCTTCTGGGATGCCTGGCCCATTCTTGTACCCAACCGGCCGAACCGGAAGAAACAAGCGAAAACGCCTATTACCAGGAGCCCCACCGCCCCCAGTTCCACTTCTCCCCCGAGAAAATGTGGATGAACGACCCCAATGGCATGGTGTACTATGATGGGGAGTACCACCTGTTTTATCAGCACTATCCGGATTCCAACGTCTGGGGCCCCATGCACTGGGGGCATGCCGTGAGCCGCGATATGGTGCACTGGGAACACCTGCCCATCGCCCTCTATCCGGATTCCCTTGGGTATATCTTCTCCGGCAGCGCCGTGGTGGACTGGAACAACACGAGCGGCCTGGGCGAAAATGGCCAACCGCCCCTTATTGCTATGTTTACCCACCACGATGCGGAGGGGGAAAAAGCCGGCCGCAACGATTATCAATACCAGAGTATCGCCTACAGCAACGACCGGGGCCGCAGCTGGACGAAGTACGCGGGCAACCCGGTAGTGCCGAACACGGAAAAGATCAGGGATTTTCGCGACCCGAAAGTGAGATGGGATGAAAACCTGCAGCAGTGGATACTGGTATTCGCCGTTCAGAACCACGTCAAATTCTGGAGCTCGCCCGACCTGAAAAACTGGACCTACCTCAGCGACTTCGGCCGGGAGTGGGGTTCGCACGGCGGCGTATGGGAATGCCCCGACCTGTTTCCGATGCAGGTGGAAGAAAGTGGGGAAACCAAATGGGTGCTGCTCCTGAGCATCAACCCCGGCTCTCCCAACGGCGGCTCCGGCACCCAGTATTTTGTCGGGGATTTCGATGGAAAGAACTTCACATTGGATCCTTCCTTTGCCCCTTCGGTAACAGATGAAAAAGGAGTTTGGATCGACTACGGCCGCGACGACTACGCCGGGGTCACCTGGTCCGATATCCCCGAAGAAGACGGCCGCCGCCTCTTCCTGGGTTGGATGAGCAACTGGGATTACGCTCAGGTCGTGCCCACCACCGCCTGGCGCAGCGCTATGACCCTGCCGAGAGCCCTGTCCCTGAAAAAAACGGAGCAGGGCTACCGCCTTTTTTCCCAACCCGTACGCGAACTGGAGGCCCTCCGTTCGGGAGCTCATGCAATAGAAAGCGCAGAAATTACCGGCCTGTTGGATTTGGCGCCTCAACTTCCTGCTTCCCCGGCTCTGCTGGAACTGGAACTGGAGTTTGAATTGCCGGATGGCGAACCGGCCGACTTCGGGGTCGAACTATCCAATTCGAAAGGGGAACTGTACCGCATCGGATACAATGCCGCCACCAGGCAGTTTTACAGCGGCCGGACAAAATCCGGAAATCATTCTTTTTCAGATAAATTCGCCGCAGCCGTCCACACCGCACCCCGGCTTTCATCGGATAAGGCGGTCCGTATGCACCTCTTCTTCGATGTCGCCTCCGCCGAATTATTCGCCGACGGGGGCGCGACAGTTATGACGGATATCTTCTTCCCAACGGAGGATTTTAACCAGATAAAGCTCTATGCTGAACAGGGCAGGGTGAAGCTGCTGAAAGGAGCGGGCTATCCGCTGAAGGGGATTTGGAAGTAGTTTTATATTATCTTGCAAGCCCAAACTGAATATTTAACCGCAAAGGCGCAGAGACGCAAAGAACGGCGCAAAGGATGGCTTGTGACGTGCTGATGTGTGACTTTCCCGTGAAAAACCTCCGCGCCCTCTGCGTCTCTGCGGTTAACCACACGTCTGCTAAAACCACACCAAAATCAACCGCAAAATGCCCAAAGGATTTCTCATCGACATGGACGGCGTCATCTACAGCGGAAACGAGCTCATTTCCGGCGCCGACACCTTTATTACCGAATTAAAAAAACGAGGCGTACCCTTCCTGTTTCTGACCAACAACAGCCAGCGCACCCCGCGCGATGTGGTCAACAAACTGGCCGGCCTGGGTATCGAGGCGGAAGAAAAAGACGTATTCACCAGCGCTATGGCCACCGGCTGGTTCCTGGCCAGAATGAAGCCGCACGGCGCGGCTTATGTGCTCGGCGAGGGCGGGCTGCTGACCAGCCTGCACGAGAACGGCTACACCCTCGTCACCCAGGATCCCGACTTCGTCGTCGTGGGCGAAGGGCGCAACTTCACCCTCGAAATGGTCAACCACGCCGTGGACATGATCCTCGACGGCGCCAAGCTCGTGGCGACCAACCTCGACCCCTCGCCAAAGAAAAAGGGATGGACCAACCTCGGCATCAAAGCCGTGGTGTCCATGATCGAGGAGGCCACCGGCATCAAAGCTTTCTCGGTGGGCAAGCCCAGCCCCGTCATGATGCGGGTGGCCCGCAAAAAGCTGGGCCTGGAGACCGCCGAAACGACCATGATCGGCGACACGATGGATACCGACATCCTGGGCGCCATACAGGTGGGCTACCGCACGGTGCTCACCCTTTCCGGGGTTTCCAAAAAGGAGAACCTGAAGCACTATGCCTTCAGCCCCGACCTTGTGGTGAATACGGTGGGGGATTTGGATCTGGACAGATGGCTGGAGGGGTGAGGCAGCCAAAAGTTGAGGGGACAAAAGAACGATAATTCAATTAAAACCGTTAGCTTTAATTGAATTAAACTAATTCCGTGATGAGTGTAGCCGAATTGAAGAATGATCTGCACCGGATGGTGGTCGAAACGAACGATCCGGATATCCTGGCGCAAATAGCTGCTCTTTCTGCCTCGCTGCGCGGCGAAGAAGACTGGTGGGATGCGCTGTCCGAGGAAGAAAAAGAACAGATAGAGCGTGGCCTGGCCGATGTAGAGGCCGGCCGCACGGTTCCCTACGCTGAGGTTGAGGATAAATTACGCTCAGTGCTGGGCAAGCTTTAGCGCCGGAAGATTCAATGATCGAAGTGACATTTACGAAAACGGCTGAAGAGGATTATCTGGCCTTGTTGGATGAAATCTCCAGGCGTTCTCTTGATGAAGCATTAGAACTCGATAGGAAGATGGATGCTTTGATCGAGAACCTTCAAAAGTACAAGCATCTCTGCCCGCCTTCAAAAAGCTTTCCCAAATTTCGCCGTTGTGTACTTTCCCGTAATATTTCGCTGGTCTATGAGGCGGGCCAACAATCGATTACGAATATATCAGTATTTGATTCCCGGTCGAGGAACCCTTTTTCCTAAATTTGTTGTCAGCCAAACCTGCTCCAATGCATACCCCCATCAAAATCCTCGTCGCCGGATGTGGCAACATGGGCGCCTCCCACGCCAGAGCTTACCATAAAATGCCGGAATTCGAGATCGTGGGCCTTGTCAGCCGCGGGCCGGAGAGCCGGCAGGCGCTCTCCCGCGAACTGGGCGGCTACCCGGAATTCGGCAGCTTCGACGAAGCCCTGGCCGCCACCCGCCCCGATGCCGTATCCATCAACACCTACCCGGATACGCATGCCGAATACGTCAAAAAAGCACTGGCCGCCGGTGCGCACGTTTTTGTAGAGAAACCCCTGGCCACTACGGTCGAAGAATGCCTGGAGATTCAGGAAATGGTGCGGCAAACGGGCAAAAAGCTGGTGGTGGGTTACATCCTGCGCGTGCACCCCGCCTGGGCGAAGTTCATCGAGATCGCCAAAGGGCTGGGCAAGCCTCTGGTGATGCGCATGAACCTCAACCAGCAGAGCCACGGCGCGGCCTGGGAAACGCACAAAAAGCTGATGGACTCCATGTCGCCCATCGTGGACTGCGGCGTGCACTACGTGGATGTCATGTGCCTGATGACGGGCGCCCGGCCCGTATCTGTCAGCGCCATCGGCGCGCGCCTGTCGGATGAACTGATACCCGGCATGTACAACTACGGCCAGCTCCAGGTGCGCTTCGGCGACGGCTCGGTGGGCTGGTACGAAGCGGGCTGGGGGCCGATGATGAGCGAAACGGCTTATTTCGTGAAAGATGTCATCGGGCCGAAAGGCTGCGTCAGCATCGCGGACAAGCCAGGCCCGGAGGCATCGGATAATGTGGACAGCCATACGGCCACCAACGCCCTGCGGGTTCACTTCAGCGAAACAATGGCGGACGGCCGCTTCGCCCGTGCGGATGAATGGGTGAATACCGAGGACGAGCCCGATCACCAGGGGCTCTGCGATCTGGAACAGGCATTTTTCCTCAACGCTATCCAACATGATGTGGATCTGAGCGCCCACCTGGCCGACGCTATCAACAGCCTCCGCATCGTCCTGGCGGCCGACGAGTCGGTGAAGACGGGGAAAACAGTGTATCTATAGCTGTCACGGGGTGGCTGATCCGAGTACAACCCGGCAAGCCACCCCGTGACTGGCCAGGGAAAGTCCCGGGGTGGCTGATCCGAGTACAACCCGGCAAGCCACCCCGTGACTGCCCGGGGAAAGTCCCGGGGTGGCTGATCAGAGTACAACCTGGCAAGCCACCCCGTGACTGCCCGGGGAAAGTCCCGGGGTGGCTGATCAGAGTATAACCCGGCAAGCCACCCCGGGACTGGCCGGGGAAAGTCACAGGGTAGCTGATCCGAGTACAACCCGGCAAGCCACCCCGTGACTGGCCAGGGAAAGTCACAGGGTGGCTGATCAGAGTATAACCCGGCAAGCCACCCCGTGACTGGCCAGGGAAAGTCCCGGGGTGGCTGATCCGAGTACAACCCGGCAAGCCACCCCGTGACTGGCCGTGACTGGCCTGTAGCCGGCAAAAAACAAAACGAAATAACATGACAAGCGGAACGAGAATCCAACTTTCCATCATGATGTTCCTCCAGTTCTTCATCTGGGGGGCCTGGTACGTGGTGATGGGCACCTATCTGTTCAGGATAGGTTTTGACGGACTGAACATCGGGGCGGCCTTCAGCACAGTGAACTGGGGGGCCATCCTCTCCCCCTTCTTCATCGGCGTGATCGCCGACCGCTTTTTCTCCTCCGAAAAAGTGATGGCCGTGTTGCACATTATCGGCGGAGGGCTGCTCTGGATCGTTTCCGGCATTCTGGAGCCGGGCGCATTCTTCTGGGTTCTGCTGGCTTATGCCGTATTATACATGCCTACTCTGGGCCTGGCCAACGCCATCAGTTTTTACCAGATGGATCATCCCGGCAGGGAATTCCCCCGCATCCGGGTGCTGGGCACCATAGGCTGGATCGTGGCCGGGCTGATCATCGGTTTCCTGGAGGTGGAGGACACCAATACCCCCTTCCGGATTGCAGCCGGCGCCTCTCTCCTTTTGGGCATTTACGCTTTTTTCCTGCCCCACACCCCGCCCAAAGACAAAGGCAAAGCCGTTTCTTTTTCGGACATCATTGGGCTGGATGCGCTGCAACTGATGAAAAACCGCAGCTTCGCCATCTTCATCCTCAGCTCCCTGCTGATCTCCATACCCCTGGCTTTTTACTTCAGCTTCACCAACCCCTTCCTGAATGAGATGGGCATGGAGAACACCGCCGCCAAAATGACCCTGGGCCAGGCCTCGGAGATCATATTCATGCTGCTCATGCCCTTTTTCTTTGTCCGCCTGGGCGTCAAAAAGATGATCCTGATCGGCATGCTGGCCTGGGCGCTCCGCTATTTCATGTTCGCCTACGGCAACAACGAAGAGCTGGCGGCCATGTTCTACCTGGGCATCATCCTGCACGGCGTCTGTTACGACTTCTTCTTCGTGACGGGGCAGATATACGTGGACAATGCTGCGCCCCGCGCCATTCAGGCCAGCGCCCAGGGCTTCATCACCCTGATCACCTACGGCGTCGGCATGCTGATCGGCTCCTGGACGGCCGGCTGGGTGGTCGAACAGTACACCCTCAGCGACGGCAGCCACCTCTGGACGAGCATCTGGCTGGCGCCGGCATTTCTGGCGCTGGGCATCAGTATCCTCTTCGTGATCTTCTTCAGGGAGCCGAAGGGCGTGGAGGCGCCGGAGGGGATGATTTGAGGAAAAGCTTGTCTGGATGGATAAAAGCAATCAGAATCCGAATAAATTGGAAAGCTCATTTATTCCAATTGCATTAACATCTTCAGAGAGCGGGAATCCCGATTCAATCGGGCAAATGACGAAATGTTTTTGCGTTTTCAGGTCTTCCCGGGCAATATGAGAACCTCTGGACAGTATGGGGGTGGAGGAGTATTTAATTTCCACCAGGATTTCGGGCTTACCCCCCCTTGTGATAACCAGGTCGGCTTCTGTTCCCTGATGGGTTCGATAGAAATACAGCTCTGCCCAGTCTGGCAAGATCGCAGCTATTTGCTCAATAACATAAGTTTCCCAGGAAGCCCCCAACATAGGATGCCCTGCCAGTTCGAAAAGAGAAGGGATACCGAGTAGCTGATGAAGTATTCCTGTATCACGAATATAAATCTTGGGTGTTTTGACCAACCGCTTTTTCAGGTTAGCGAAAAAAGGCTGAAGCCTTCGAACCAGGTAGGCGGATTCAAAGAAATCCAGATATTTCCTGACCGTTGTGCCGTGAATACCGAGGGACCCGGAGAGGGCTTCCAGATTGAGCAGGTTGCCACTGAGGTGTGCAACCATTTGCCAAAGCCTTCCAGTGAGTATAGGGTCAGCATTCAAGCCTAGCAGCGGCAGGTCTCTTTCCAGATAGGTTTTAATGAAGTTTCGCCGCCACAACCCGGCTAATTCGTCATTTGGTGCGAGCAGAGATGGGGGAAACCCTCCCCTGAACCAATGTGTGCGGTGGCCCGTCAGAGTATGGATCTCATCCCAATAGAACGGCTTCAACTCATGGTAGGCGATCCTGCCTGCCAGTGATTCCGAGGTGTCTCCTATTAAATCCGGAGAAGCGCTCCCAAGTAGGATAAAACGCCCAGGTTTTCGGTCACGGTCAATGATTCCTCTCAACTCAGGGAAGAGTTCCGGTGCTTTTTGTACTTCGTCGAGGATAACCGTTTGACCAGAGAGTGTATCCAGAAACAGGGAAGGATTATTCAATTTGGCGAGGTCGCCCGGGTTTTCCAAATCTAAATAAACGGACGGCTTGTCCAACTGGGATCGGATGGCTTTCACCAGAGAGGTCTTGCCGGCTTGCCGGGGCCCCACCACCGCTACCGCAGGAAAATAAGAAATCAGTTTTAAGATTTCGGCTTCGGCTATTCGGGGAATGTAATTATTATTAACCATGAAATATCGTAACTATTTAGGACTCCTTAGCGGCATTATCTGCGTCGTGGGCCACAGGCCCAGGGCGATCGCACTTAAAGCCGGATCATGAACGGCGGGCGCATCCTGGCTAGTCGTCTGACGGCTTTGAGCCGTCTGACGACTTAACCCGGCTTCCCAGCAGGATGCGCATACCTGTGTTTGATGCAAAAAAAGTTAAACGCAATTGCCCCGGCCACAGGCTCGCGTTCCAACCTAAACAGTTACTTATTTATTAATAAAGCCTCCAGTTGACAAACATGAGTCATCCCGAATTATGGAAATGACCTCGGAGAGGTCAACCGTTTGTAGATGAATAATTTAAAGCGTGAGACGGCCTCGGAGAGGTCGAACCTTAAATGCTTCATTGCCGGAATCTTGCCCTTGTGCGACCTC